>JBBRAV010000018.1:0-77770 GCA_038206535.1 Caulobacterales bacterium | reverse complement strand
GCGCCGAAGGCGCGGAGGGGGCCCGTGCACGGCCCGCTAAACGTCCAGATCCGCCACGGCGAATTCGGCGTTTTCCTGGATGAAGCGGAAGCGCAGTTCGGGTTTACGGCCCATCAGGGTCTCGACCAGATCCTCGACCTGCTCCTCGGCGCGGGGCAGGGTGACGCGAGCCAGGGTGCGCTTGGCCGGATCCATTGTGGTTTCCTTGAGCTGGGCCGGCATCATTTCGCCCAGGCCCTTGAAGCGGCCGATCTCCGGCTTCGTGCCTTTGAACAGGCCGGCGAGCAGTTCATCCCTGTGCGCGTCGTCGCGGGCGTATTCGGTCTTGCCGCCGTGGCTGATCCGGTAGAGCGGCGGCAGAGCCAGGAACAGGCGGCCGTTGCGGACCATGTCCGGCATGGTCCTGTAGAAAAAGGTGATCAGCAGGCTGGCGATGTGGGCGCCGTCGACATCGGCGTCGGTCATGATGATGATCCGCTCATAGCGCAGATCCTCCTCGCGAAAGCGTGCGCCGCCGCCGACGCCCAGCGCCAGCATCAGGTCCGACAGCTCCTTGTTGCCGCCGGTCTTGTCGGCGGTGGCCGAGGCGACGTTGAGGATCTTGCCGCGCAGCGGAAGGATGGCCTGTGTGCGCCGGTCGCGCGCCTGCTTGGCCGAACCGCCGGCGCTGTCCCCCTCGACGATGAACAGCTCCGTGCCATCGGCCGCCTGGCCCGAACAATCGGCGAGCTTGCCGGGCAGGCGCAGCTTGCGCGTCGCCGATGCCCGCGCGACCTCCTTGTCCTTACGCCGTTTCAGCCGCTCCTCGGCCCGTTCGACGACGAAGTTGAGCAGCGCGCTGGCAGCCTTCGGCTGGGCGGCGAGCCAATGGTCGAAGGGATCCCGCAGGGCCCCCTCGACGAGGCGCTGCGCGTCGATCGACGACAGCCGCTCCTTGGTCTGGCCCTGGAACTCGGGGTTGCGCACGAAGACGCTGATCATCGCCCCGGCCTGGGCGACGACATCGTCGGCGGTGATCACCGCGCCGCGCTTCTCGCCCGTCAATTCGGCATAGGCCTTCAGGCCGCGAGTCAGGACGGTTCGCAGGCCGGTCTCGTGCGTGCCGCCCTCGGGCGTCGGCACTGTGTTGCAATAGGAGCGCATGAAGCTGTCGGCTTCGCCAAAGCCGGCCGGTGTCCATGCCACGGCCCATTCCACCGCTCCGGCCTCGCCCTTGCGCTCGATACGGCCCGCGAACGGCTCGGGCGTCACCGTCTCGGCGCCGTTCAGCGTTTCGGCGAGGAAGTCGGCGAGACCGCCGGGAAACTTGAAGATCGCCTCGGCCGGTGTCTGGTCCAGGATGCGTTCTGGCGCGCACCGCCAGCGGATCTCGACGCCGCGGAACAGATAGGCCTTCGATCGCGCCATCCGGTAGAGCCGCGCGGGCTTGAACGCCGCATCGGCGCCGAAAATGGTCGGATCGGGCGTAAACGTCAGGGTCGTGCCGTGTCTGCGGCTAGGCGCGATCTTCTGGAGAGTCGACTGTGGCTTGCCGCGGGAATAGCCCTGTCGCCATTCGAAGCCGTCCTTCCAAACCTGGATGTCCAGGCGGTCGGACAGCGCATTGACCACCGAGACACCGACGCCGTGCAGCCCGCCGGAGGTCTCATAGGCCTTGCCCGAGAACTTTCCGCCCGAATGGAGCACGGTCATGATCACTTCGAGGGCGGATTTGCCCGGAAATTTCGGGTGCGGGTCGACCGGCATCCCGCGGCCGTCGTCGCGGACGGTCAAGGCGCCCTCGGCGTCCAGGCTCACCTCGATGATCTTGGCGTGGCCGGCCACCGCCTCGTCCATGGCGTTGTCGAGCACTTCGGCGAACAGATGGTGCAGGGCCCGCTCGTCGACCCCGCCGATGTACATGCCCGGGCGCTTGCGCACCGGCTCTAGGCCCTCGAGGACCTCGATGTCCTTGGCCGAATAGCCCGACACCTGCGCCGGCGTGGTCGCGTGAACAGGCGCCAGGGCGTCGTCAAAAAGGCTGGCTTGGGAAGGTTTGGGCATTGAACGATCTTAGCAGGGATTCGCGCCCACAGGGTCCGCGGCTTGCCAACGCCGGGGAAAGGTTCGACCGTGTGGCATGCGCGCGATCCCCCTCCGATTCATGGCCGTCGGCGTCTTCCTGGCGCCGGGCGCCGTAGCGTCCGAAACGACGCCGAGCGCGGCGGCGCGAGTTGTCCGCTTCGAACGCGCGATCGAACAGCGCGATCGCAAAGGCCCGGCCCTGCACGCCATCATAGCGCTCAATCCGCGGGCGCTGGCCGATGCCAGGGCGGTGGATGCTGCGCGCGCCAGGGGACCCCTGTCGGGCATGGTGCTGCTGGTGAAGGACAACATCGAGACCGGCGATGGGCTTGCGACCACGGCGGGGTCTCTGGCGCTGAAGGACAATGTGACCGGCCGCGACGCTCCGCTGGTCATGCGCCTGCGAAAAGCGGGCGCGGTCATCCTCGGCAAGTCCAACCTGTCGGAATGGGCCAATTTCCGCTCGTCGCATTCAATCAGCGGATGGAGCGCCGTCGGTGGCCAGACGCGCAATCCGTTCGATCCGTTGCGCGATCCGTGCGGCTCGTCGTCGGGCAGCGCCGCCGGCGTGGCGGCGGGGTTCGCCACTGCGGCCATCGGAACCGAGACCGACGGTTCGATCACATGTCCTGCCTCGGTGACGGGTCTGGTCGGTCTCAAGCCGACCGTGGGCCTGGTGTCGCGCACCCATATCGTGCCGATCAGCGCCAGCCAGGATACGCCGGGGCCCATCGCCCGCAACGTGCGGGACGCCGCGCTGATCCTGACGGCGATCGCCGGCGCCGACCCCGCCGACCCGGCGACAAAGGAGGCCGACGCCCACCGTATGGACTATGCCTCGCTCCTGGACGCCGGATCGCTGAGAGGCGCGAGACTGGGCGTCCTGAGGTTCGCGGCCGGGTTTCATCCCGAAACCGACGCCGTCTTCGAGACGGCGCTCGCGCGCCTGCGCGCGGCCGGCGCGGTGCTGGTGGACATGGAGCAAGGACCCGGCGGCAAGGCGCTCGACGACGCCGAACACAGGGTCCTGATCACCGAGTTCAAGGCGGGCGTCGACGCCTATCTCGCATCGACGTCGCCCCAGCGCGTTCAAACGCGAACGCTTGCCGACTTGATCGCCTTCGATAGGGCGCATGCGGCGTGGGAGATGCCCTACTTCGGCCAGGAGCTGTTCGAGGCGGCCGAGGCGACGACGGGCCTGGACGATCCGGCCTACCTGAAGGCCCGGGCCGACGGGCGCCGGATCGCCGGAACGGACGGCATCGACAGGATGTTGAAGGACAACGCGGTCGCGGCGCTGATTGCGCCCACCGCCGGTCCCGCCTGGCTGATCGATCCGATCCTCAAGGACCTCAGCCTCGGCGGCGCCGCGGGCCAGCTGGCCGCGGTCGCCGGCTATCCCCACCTCACCGTGCCGATGGGCCGCGTCAGCGGCCTGCCCGTCGGCCTCTCCCTAATCGGCCCGGCCTGGTCCGAACAGCGTCTCCTGAGCCTCGGCTACGCCTTCGAACGCGCCGCGATCCCCTAGGCCAGCTTCGCCTCGCCCTCGGCGATGTAGCGGTCGATCATCTGGTGGTGGTGGCGAATTCGGGTCTCGGTGTAGCGGCCGAAGTGCACGAGGCCGTTTCCGGACGCGCGCAGCCCCTCCTGCACATAGGGCAGGTTGCCCATGTCCTGCGAGAAGATGGTGATCAGGCCCTCGCCCATTTCCGGCGCGTCGCTCCAGGGATCGTCGAGGCCCAGTTCATGGACGGGGGCGGGTTTGGGGCGAGGTCCGTTCTTGGGGACCGGCCGCATGATAATCACATCCATGATGGCGCTGTCGGGATCGAGGCCATTCGGACGCCAGCGATAGGTCAGGTTCGAGGCGTACCCCGCCCAGAAGCTCATGTGCGGAAAGACGTTGTAGAGCAAGGAGTCGATCATCTCCGCATCGCTGACCGAGGCGTAGTCGTTGCCTGTGTCGCGAAGGACCGCCGCGCGCACCTGGGCGGCGACGAAGGCGCGGGCGCTGAGCCCCTCGGGCAAGTCGCCGGATTCGGCGGCAAGCGGCCGGCGGGAGTCGCCGCGTCCCATCATGTAGTCGGCGATCTGCTGCTCGGTCAGATGGCCCTCCAGCAGGGGGCTCTGCACCGCGCTGGCCGAGAACTGTCGCGATACATAGTCGTTGAGGATGTCGTACTGGCTGTTGCAGTCACCGATGCCGGGCAGGATCTGGGGGTGGGTGGTGACCGAATGGTGGCTCTCCATGAAGGCTTCCGCCGTCACCTTCCAGTTGGCGCGCACCTTCTTGGCGACATGCACCGCCTTGTAGCGGTTGGCGTAGTCGTAGCCGGCGAAATCATCGATCAGCGGCGCCATGATCTCGGTCAAGGACTTCGCGCCGTGATCCATGTTGACGAAGACAAATCCGCCCCAAAGGTCGACCTTGGCCTGTGGCAGGTCGACGTCTCGGCCCTCCCATTGCGGGAAATCCCAGCCGATCGGATTGTCCTTGAAGGTTCCGTCGGTGTTCCAGGCGATGCCGTGATAGGGGCAGCGGAATTCCGACTTGCAGCCGTTGAGCGTGACCAGCTTGCGTCCGCGATGCAGGCAGCTGTTGTAAAAGGCCCTGACCTCGCCGGGCGCGGTGCGCGTGACGATGAACGACTTGCCGACGTTCTCGTAGATGAAATAGTCGCCGACCTGCGGGATTTCCTCCTCGCGGCACGCCATTTGCCAGACGCGCGGCCAAAGATAGGCGCGCTCCTTCTCGAAGAAGGCCGGGTCGAAATAGCGGGAGGCAGCCACGGGAGCCGTGCCTACGTCCGGCGTTTCTCGCTGACGCAGGAAGGCCGGCGCCGCGACGAGATCGCGATCCAGGATGTCCTCGTAGGAATCCGCTGGATGTCGATCGGCTCGAAAAATGCGTTCCGGTGCGTTCACGTCTGTTCCTCCTGTGTCGAGCGGCGCTGACCACGGGCTCAAAACTAGGACAGGTTAGGCTTTTTGGAAACCGGCAAACCGCCGGACGTGTGCGTCCGCGCCGGCGACGTTAATCGTTTGGCCGCGCGGCGCCCTGAGCTTCCACCGAAACATCGTTCCACAGTTCCCAGTTAGCGATGCGCCGACCGTACTCCGCGCGCGTCATCGGCAGGCCGGCCGAACCGAAGAATATCCGCAGCGGCGGATCGGCGGCGTCGACGACTTTCAGGATCGCGGCGCCGGTCGCGTACGGATCGCCGGGGGTATTTCCGCTGCGAAAGGCCGCGATCCTGGCGCGGGCGCCGTCATAGGCGGGCAGGGGTTCGGCGCGGATTGCCGATGCGCCGCCCCAGTCGGTGGCGTAGCCGGCCGGCTCGACGAGCGTCACCTTGATTCCGAAGTCCGCCACCTCGGTGGCCAGGGACTGGCTGAAGCCCTCCAGCCCCCATTTCGATGCATGGTAAAGCCCGATGGTGGGGAAGGCGTTGACTCCGCCGATCGACGATACCTGGATGATGTGACCCGACCGCTGGGCGCGCATGTAGGGCAGGGCGGCTTGCGTCACCCACAGCGCCCCGAACAGGTTGGTCTCGATCTGGGCGCGGGCCTGAGCTTCGCTGATTTCCTCGATCGCGCCGAAGAGGCCGTAACCGGCATTGTTGACGACCACATCGAGGCGCCCGAACCGCGCGTGGGCCTCAGCGATCGCCGCGTCGACGCCGGCCTTGTCGGTGACGTCGAGCGTCAGCGTCAGGACGCTCTCGCCATGGCGTTCGGCCAGAGTCGCCAGCGTCCCGATGTCTCGCGCGGTCGCGACCACGCGATCCCCGCGCGCCAGCGCCGCCTCCGCCCAGATCCGTCCGAAACCCTTGGACGTGCCGGTGATGAACCAGACCTTGCCTGTCATGCTGACCTTTCGTGGCGGCCGACTGTGGGTGTGTCGCCTGATCGGCAATCTACCGAGATAGCTATCGGGCGCGATCGTTCAACCGTCCGACCCAACTACCCACCGCGCCGCAAATCGCTCCAAGCGACGGCGCCCCTGAGTGTGACGGCGGTGCACCTCCGGCCCAACCGGAACTTGGCCTGCTTGGCGCCTCGACAACGAGGTTAGAGCGGCTCAAGCCGAGCGCGATGCTTTGCCACCGCCTCACGGCCGCGCTGTCCGTCCCGTCCCGGAAGGGAGGGACGGGACGGGACGGACAGAAGCCCTCTAGCCTAGCACTTGTAGTACATGTCGAATTCCACCGGGTGCGGGTGGAGGGTCAGGCGCATGACCTCTTCCATCTTCAGCTCGATGTAGCTGTCGATGAAATCGTCGTCCATGACGCCGCCCTTCTTGAGGAAGGCGCGGTCCCTGTCGAGATCACCGCGGGGTCGGGCGCCGAGCGCTCGTCCACCCTGCCGGCTTTTCGCTGGTTACGGTTCGCTCATGTCGTCGGCTGCGCCACGGCGCGCGCGCCGCTCGATCCGCGGCGGAGCCTCCATGGTCTGCGACGGGCGGTCCTGGGCTCCGCCTCGACCTTCTCGAACCAGATGACGGTTTCGCCCTCCGCCGGTTCGAACTCATGGTCGGGTGAGAAGAACCGCATGGAACCGTTGGAAGACAGGGCGACCACCGGCCAGTGCTCATCCTGCGTCGATGGCGCGCCCTCGCCGGCGGTTCGCACCCGAAATCCAAATCCATCGTGCACGAGTTCGCTGAGCCGCGCGTGCGACAGAGACGCGTGCGGCACGTATTTCCCCCGCCACTCGCGCAAGGTCTGCACCTGCTCACGCTGTCCCGCCGGCGGCGGTTGGTGCACCCGTTCGCGACCGAGCTCCGGCGCGAAGCGGGTGCAGACCAGCGCATTGTAGGCATCGTCATCCGTGGCGGCGAGCAGGTATTCGAAATCGCGCAAATCCAAGAGACGCTCACCGACCGCGGATAGAATTTCAACACGTGTCGTGTCGAGCCCCACCTTCTTGGCGGGGATCAAAGCTTGCCAGGATGGATCCGTTATCAGCGTGGGCACGCCCTGGCGCCGAAGCAGGGTGGCGAGAGAGATGCTCCAGGACGAGGATCCAACCACAAGCAGACCGGGCGGCGCATCGGACGCCAGACCCAGCCAGCGGGCAAGCGGGCCGAGGCTGAGGCCGTGCAGGACCACGGTGGAGGCGATGACGCAGAATACGATCGGGAGCACGAGCGCCGCGTCTCGGTAACCGGCCGCCGTCAGCTGTTCACCGGCGAGTCCGGCCACGGCGGCGGCCACGACACCGCGCGGCCCGATCCAGCCGACCAGCAAGCGCTCGCGCAGGCTCATTCGGGCGCCGATGGTCGCCAGCCAGATCGCGGCAGGCCGCACCACAAAGAGAATCATCACCGTCGTCAGCAGGATGGGCCAGGAGATGCGGGCGACGGCGGCGCGATCGATGTTGGCGGTCAGCAGGATGAACAGCGCGGAAACCAGAAAAACCGTGAGGCTCTCCTTGAAGCGCCGTAGCTCCTGCAGTCCGGTGACATCTATGTTGGCCAGCACCACGCCAAAGACAGTGGCTCCAACGAGGCCCGTCTCACTCTGGATCGACTCACCCAGGGCATAGACCGCCAAGGCGCCGCCCAGCAGGATTGGCGTCTTCAGGTATTCGGGAGCAAGATCCCGGTGGAAGGCGAACCGCAGGAGATAGGGCAAGGCGACACCCGCGGCGCCTGCGACGCTGCAGCCCAACAGGGCGCGGAGGGCGAGACTGAAGAGCGCTGGGGCCGTATCGCTCTGCGCCCTCAGCAAAAGCAGGAAGCTCAGGAAAAGCAGGGTGACCGTCGCGCCGATGGGGTCGTTGACGATCGCCTCCCACTTCAGGATCGAGGCGGTTCGGCTATTGAGCTTGGCTTGCCGCAGCAAGGGCATGATGACCGTGGGTCCGGTCACCACCAGAATTGCGCCGCAGAGCACCGCGACCGCCCAGCCGAGGCCGCCGGCGAAGTGAGCCGCCAAAGCGCCCAGCACCCAGTTCAGCGGGAGCGCGAGGAACACCAGGCGCAGGACGCCCGAGCCGGCGGTGCGCAACTCCCGGAAGTTCAGGTTGAGGCCGCCCTCGAACACGATGATGGCGACGGTCATGCCGATGGCCGGAGAGAGGCTGTCGCCCAGGATGCGGCTCGGCTTCACCCACCCCGTGACGGGTCCGATCACCAGGCCGAACACCAGCAGGATCAGGATCGATGGGATCCGCGAGCGCCAGCCGATCCACTGTGCAAGCACGCCCAGCACGGCCACCGCGGCGACAAGCAAGAGAATGGCGTTTTCCAAGGCGGCCTCCACAACCGCACCACAAAGCGCGGTCAGAACGATGGTTGCTCGCGCGCGGGACGACATCCACCGCTTTCCCCGCGCTGCGCGTAGCTAGTATTCAAGGTGACAGTGTAATAATCTTCCATCGCGCTCTTCGGTTTCGGTCCACGGCGCGCCGGGGTTAAGGGAACGCCTGCTCCGCTGCTCCAATCTCACGAGAAACGCGGCGTCGGTGCATACATCGGCCCCATACCTATTGCAGCGAATCCAGGCATCCAGCCGCTCGCTCCATCGCGAGCCCACACAACCAAGCGGGACACCTTCGGATTGTTCGCAGGCGCCGGGCGCCTGTACCGGGGCTGTCTGACGACCGTTCCGACGATCTCCCGGCGTGCAGCTAAAACGCGCTCGGCGCCGCGTGAGTATTGTACGTGTCCTGTACGACATTGCACCGCAGGCGGCGCGGATCCGCGGCCGGTCGCGAGCCCAGTGTTGGACGGCCCCCTTGCGGATTGACAAAATGCAATAATTCTGCCATATTCCACGGGCAAGAGCGGCCTGATCGTCAGGCGCCGAAGGCGGAAATCCAAGTGCCTAGTTTCGAAACACTAGCCACTGTTTTTGCGCCGTCGGATTCAGCCTGCGGGCCGCTGAACGCGCTGAGCCAGGCGAAAAGCATCTACAACATCAACACCTTAAACGCCTTAACCCTCACGGATGCACCGCCCGCGCACCGCCATCGGACCGCCATCAGACCGCCCTCCAACCGCCATCGCGCCGCCCATGACCCGCCCTTCGACCGCCGGGCGACCGCCAGCCACTCGCCAAGCCCCCGGCGCGCGCCGGCATCACCCGCTCCCCACCGTAAATAACGGTGACTAACGGTGATCCATGCCCATTCCACCAATACGAAGAGCCCGACGCGGATAGGACGCCGGGCGCTGGACGGAAACGCGTACCCCTCCCTGAGGGGCAAGACGCGCGATGTGCGGAATGGGGTGCGGCGGGCTAATCCCACACGTTCTAGGTTGCGGCGAGCCCCACTCTGGACGCTGCGCGTCCTGTCCCTCCCCACGAGGGGGAGGGAGATAGAGGAAGGGACCGCGTCTTCCCTAGCACTTGTAGTACATGTCGAATTCGACAGGGTGCGGGTGCAGTTGCAGGCGCATCACCTCTTCCATCTTCAGCTCGATGTAGCTGTCGATGAAGTCGTCGTCCATGACACCGCCTTTCTTGAGGAAGGCGCGGTCGCGGTCGAGGTTGTCGAGCGCTTCCTTCAAGGATCCACAGACCTCCGGGACCTTCTTCTGCTCGCGCGGCGGCAGGTCGTAGAGGTTCTTGTCGGCCGGAGCGCCCGGGTCGATGCGGTTTTCGATTCCGTCGAGGCCGGCCATCAGCATGGCCGTGAAGCCCAGATAGGGGTTGCCCATCGGATCGGGAAAGCGGACCTCGATGCGCTTGCCCTTGGGGCTGTCGACATGCGGAATCCGGATCGAGGCGGAACGGTTGCGGGCCGAATAGGCCAGCTTGACCGGCGCTTCGTAGCCCGGCACCAGGCGCTTGTAGGAGTTGGTGGTCGAATTGGTGAAGGCGTTGATCGCCTTGGCGTGCTTGATGATGCCGCCTATGTACCACAGGCACATGTCCGAAAGCCCGGCGTACTTTTCGCCGGCGAACAGCGGCTTTCCCTTGTTCCAGATCGACTGGTGCACGTGCATGCCAGAGCCGTTGTCGCCGAACATCGGCTTGGCCATGAAGGTCGCGGTCTTGCCGTAGGCGGCCGCGACGTTGTGCACGACATACTTATAGAGCTGCAGGCGGTCGGCCATGGTGATCAGGTCGGAGAACTTGAGGCCGAGTTCATGTTGCGCCGGCGCAACCTCGTGGTGGTGCTTTTCCACCTCCAGACCGATGTCGGCCATCACCTCCAGCATTTCGCCGCGCAGATCCTGGCAGGAGTCGATCGGATTGACCGGGAAGTAGCCGCCCTTCGGTCCTGGGCGATGGCCCATGTTGCCTTCGGGATAGACCCGGTTGGTGTTGGCCGGAAGCTCCACGGAATCGAAGCTGTAGCCGGTGTCGTTCGACGCCGTCGACCAGCGCACGTCGTCGAAGATGAAGAACTCGGCTTCGGGGCCGAAGAAAACCGTGTCGCCCACGCCCGACGCCTGAACGTGAAGCAAGGCCTTCTTGGCCATGGAGCGCGGATCGCGGCTGTATGGCTCGTTGGTGTCGGGATTGAGCACGTCGCAGAACAGGCAGAGCGTCGTCTGCTGGTAGAAGGGGTCGATGTAGGCCGTCTTCAGGTCGGGCCGCAATTTCATGTCGGACTCGTTGATCGCCTTCCACCCGGCGATCGAAGAGCCGTCGAACATCGTTCCATCCGTAAGGAAATCATCATCGACAAGCGCGATGTCGAAGGTGACGTGCTGCATCTTTCCGCGAATATCGGTGAAGCGCACATCCACGTACTTCACGTCTTTTTCCTTGATTTGATCAAGGATATCATTGGGCGTCGTCATGTCTCGGTCATTCCCTTTCAGCGGCGCGGTGAGTGGTCGTCTGCGGTGTTCAGATTGCGGCGGCCCCGGTTTCCCCGGTGCGGATGCGGACGACCTCGATTATCTCGGAGACGAATATCTTGCCATCCCCGATACGACCGGTGTGGGCCGCCGCCTGAATCGCTTCGAGCGCCGCGCCGAGCTGGTCGTCCGCAACCACCGCTTCGATTTTTATCTTCGGCAGAAAGTCGACGACATATTCCGCCCCCCGATAGAGCTCAGTCTGCCCTTTTTGGCGGCCAAAGCCCTTTGCCTCCAGCACCGTCATGCCCTGTATGCCCAAGGCCTGCAGCGCTTCCTTCACCTCGTCCAGTTTAAACGGCTTGATGACCGCTTCGATCTTCTTCATGCACGGTGACCTGGGTGAGCGAGATTGAGCGGTTGAGAGTTTAGGATTGATCGGCGGGATGCACGGTCGATCTCTGGTGCGCAAGAGGCGGCGACGGCGGCCCGGGCTCTATCGGCGCTCGCTGGGCGTCCGCCAGAAATTTTGGCGCCGGGTGAACAAAATATGTGCGCCGGACGAGGCGCTTGCGCAAGAGGCCTGGCGGCCTAGAATCCGCCTCAACCGGAGCAGGAAATTGGGCATGATGGTCGAAAACACGCTTCGTACAATCTATCTGATCCGCCATGCCCGCCCGTCGGCCGTGTGGGGCGCCGGCGACGAGAATCCGGGCCTCGATGATCTGGGCATCTCACAGGCACATGCGGCGGCGCGGCGCTTGCTCGCGGCGCCGCTCGCCGACCGGGCCGACCGCGTCGTCAGCTCTCCGCTTGCGCGTTGTCTACAGACGGCCAAGCCATTTGCCGAGGCTCTCGGCGTAGAGGTCGAGATCGATCCCATGCTGGGTGAAATTCCGACGCCGGTCGGGCTGGCGTCGTCGGAGCGTCCTGGCTGGCTGGGTCGGGCGATGGCGGGCCGCTGGAGCGACATCGAGGGCGATATCGACTACGAACGCTGGCGCCGAGGCGTGGCGGCAACCGTCGAACGCTATCCGCAGGCGGCCATCTTCAGCCACTTTGTCGCGATCAATGCGGTGATGTCGGTCGTCACAAAGGTCGAAAAGGTGGTCTGCTTTCGCCCCGACCACGCGTCCGTCACCACCCTGACGGCAGACGCAGACGGCCTGCGGCTGGCGGCGATCGGCGCCGAAGCGGCGCCGGACGTGTTGTGATGGACGGGCGCGAGATCCTCACCGTCGAGCAGATGTCGGCCGCCGACAAGGCCGCGATCTCGGCGGGCGTGTCGGGGCCGGCGCTGATGGAGCGCGCGGGGGCCGCGGTCGCCGACGCGATTGCCGCGCGCTTTGCCCAATGCCGCACCGTGGTGTTGGCCGGACCGGGAAACAACGGCGGAGATGGTTACGTCGTCGCGCGCCGGCTCCGCGAGCGTGGATGGGATGTCCGCGTGGCGGCGAGCGCGGCGCCGCGAACGCCCGACGCGCAGGCAGCGCAGAAACGGTGGGCCGGTGAGACGGCTCCGCTCGGCCCGCAACTGCCGGATACGGACCTGATCGTCGATGCCTTGTTTGGGGCGGGGCTGGACCGACCCTTGAGCGCCGAGTTGGCGCGGCTTGCCCGCAGGTTGGAGACGGACCGCGACAAGGTGATCGCCATCGACGTCCCGAGCGGGCTTTCTGGCGATACGGGGCGCCCCGTGGGGCCGACCTGCTTCCACGCCGCTCTGACGGTGACGTTCCACCGCCGAAAGCCCGCGCATGTCCTGCAGCCGGGGCGCGATATCTGCGGCGAGGTGTCGGTGGCCGACATCGGATTGGGCGCGACCGCCTCGAACCTTTTCGAAAACGGACCCGACCTGTGGCTGAAGCTTTTCCCGTGGCCCGGCGTGGCGGCTTACAAACACACGCGAGGGCGGCTGATCGTGATCAGCGGAGACGCCTGGAGCACGGGCGCCGCGCGCTTGGCGGCGCGCGCGGCCCTTCGGGTCGGAGCCGGGCTCGTGACCATGATGTCGCCGCCGGAGGCTCTGGCCGTCAATGCGGCGCACCTCGAGGCGATCATGCTGCGTCCCTTCGAAACCGAGACGGAATTGGAAGAGGTCGCCTCTAACGTAGAGGCCGCCGTCATCGGTCCTGCGGCCGGCGTGACGGAGGCGACGCTTTCCAACGTGTTGGCCCTGGCGCGCACCGGCGCGGCGCTGATCGTGGACGCGGACGCTCTCAGCGTCTTCCGCGACGAGCCGGACGAACTTTTTCAGGTCCTCGATCGGGACGACGTGCTGACGCCCCATCCAGGTGAGTTCGAACGAATTTTCCCGGGGCTGCTGAAGAGCGCGCCGGAGCGGATAACTGCGACCAGGAAGGCGGCGGATAGGGCGCAGGCCGTCGTTCTCCTGAAGGGCGCCGACACGGTCGTCGCCGCCCCCGACGGCCGCGCGGCGGTGAATATCAATGGTACGCCATGGCTGGCGACGGCCGGGTCCGGGGACGTGCTCGCCGGTTTGATCGGCGGCCTTGTCGCGCAAGGCATGGAAAGCTTCGAAGCGGCCTGCGCCGGGGCCTGGATTCACTGCGCCTGCGCCGACCTGTTCGGCCCGGGGCTGATCAGCGAGGATTTGCCCGGCCTCGTCCCGAGAGTATTGAAACAACTGCGGGTGTGAGTCGTGACGCGCGTCGACAAAAGACGGAGGTAGAAGATCATGATCGCTCAGTGGGCGTCACGCTTTGGGATGATCGTGGGAGCGGTTGGGGTCGCGCTCGCCATTGCGACCGCGTCCGCCGCGCAGACGAGCCACGCCGCGCACAAGAAGACGCCCACCCATCACGGCCACGCAGCGCATCATCACGTCATCGTGCGGCGCGCCGTCCGTCCCGTCGTCGTGCGCCGCCACGGCGCCTTGCATCACCCTGTCCGCGTCCTGCCCGCCCACCATCGTCATCCGATCCACGTCCTGGCGACTTCCCATCGCCATCGGGCCATCGTCCATAGGGCATCCACCTCGCAACGCCCGGTCGTGCGGCCTGTGAGCGTCGTCCGGCGCCACGCGGCGCTCTGCCAGCAGGTCATGATCCATCAGCATTGGGTTCAGCGCTGTCGGTAGTGTGCGCCGCTCAATAGAAGGTTCCTCTGCGTGTGCGGAATAGCGGGTGCGTTTCGACACGGCCCCGGCACGATGGATATCGCGGCCCTGCGGAACATGCTCGTGGCGATCCGCCACCGGGGCCCCGACGGCGACGGAGTGTGGCACGAGCACGGCGTTTGGCTAGGCCAGCGCCGTCTGGCGATCGTCGATCTGTCATCGGCGGGGCGCCAGCCGATGGTGTCCGGTGACGGGCGGTATGTGATCACGCTGAACGGCGAGATCTACAACCACGCCGCTTTGCGTCGCCGCCTCGACGCCACTGGCGATATCGCCTGGCGGGGGCGTTCCGACACGGAGGTTCTGCTAGAAGCGATCGCGCGTTTTGGCCTTGATGGCGCGCTCGACCTGGCCCAAGGCATGTTCGCTTTCGCCGTATGGGACCGGCAAGAGCGCTCAGCCCACCTCGTGCGTGACAGGATGGGAGAAAAGCCACTCTGCTATTTCTCGAACGGCGACGGTCTGACGTTTGCATCCGACATGTCGGCTCTGCGGCGAGCGCCGGATGCGCCCACCGCCTTGTCAGCCGAGGCGCTCTCTCTCTATTTCCGCTTCGGGTACATACCCGCGCCGCACAGTGTCAACGAGAGCGCGCACAAGCTGCCGCCCGGATCTGTGCTCACCTGGCGCGCCGGCGAACCTCTGACGGTTCGCCCCTTCTGGTCTCTCGCGGACGTCATCGACGCCGGCCGATCACACGTGGGCCACGCAGCCTGCAACACGGTCGAAGCGCTGGACGACCTGCTGCGCGACGTCATCGGAGAGCAGATGTTGGCGGACGTTCCCCTCGGCGCGTTTCTGTCTGGAGGGATCGACTCCTCGCTCGTGACGGCGATCATGCAGTCGATCAGCGCTCGCCCGGTGCGAACATTCACACTCGGCTTTGACGACCCGGACTTCAACGAGGCTGACGATGCCCGTGCGGTAGCCAGCCACCTCGGCGCCGATCACACCGAGCACCGCGTGACGCAGGCCGATGCTCGGGCCGTCGTGCCGCTGCTGGGCGCCATGTTCGACGAGCCGTTTGCGGACGCTTCGCAGATCCCGACATTCCTCGTCAGCCAGATGGCGCGACAGCATGTCACGGTCTGTCTGACCGGCGACGGCGGCGACGAGGTGTTTGGCGGTTATGTCCGTTATCCTGGCGCCCCGCGCCTATGGAACGCGGTGCGCCGGTGGCCATTTCGGCGCATCGCGGCCTTGGCCTTGAGACACGCGCCCCTCGGCGCGGCGGAGACGGCGTTAGGCTTTTTGGGTCCCCTGGCCCGTCAGTATACCTCTCGGGGCCGGCTGGGCCCTGACCTCCGACGGGCCGCCGACTGGGTGGAGGCCGAGAGTTTCGAAGAACTCTATGAACTCACGATGACCGCATGGCCGGACCCCGACAGCGTTCTCGTTGATCCGCCCGCCTCGGCGCCTTCATGGCGACCGCGCCCGCCGCGCTTTGCGTCCAGGCTCGAAGCTATGATGTGGCGCGACAGCATCGACTATTTGCCGGGCGATATCCTGTGCAAAGTGGACCGCGCCACCATGGCCAACAGCCTCGAGTCGCGGGCGCCTCTGCTCGACACAAGGATCGTCGAATTTGCCTGGCGGACGCCGGACTGCATGAAATTGCGCGACGGCGTCACTAAGTGGATGCTCCGTCAGGTGCTTTACAAATATGTGCCACGCGATCTCGTCGAGCGCCCCAAGAAGGGGTTTTCCGTGCCTCAGCACGCTTGGCTGACCGGCGCGTTGAGAGGATGGGCTGAGGACCTGCTGGACCCCGACATCCTGCGTCGGCAGGGAATATTGAAGCCCGACACCGTGTCTCGCCTATGGGCGCGTTACCAGCACGGTGACTCGTCATTGAACCATAAGGTATGGACAATCCTCATGTTTCAAAGCTGGGCGCGCGCCAACGGCCTATGAGACGCAGCGCACGCCGCCGCGCGTCGGGCCGTTCCGGTCGATCAGGGTTTGGAAGCCTGGGGTCGGCGGCCCCGATCAAAATACGTCACGTTTCCGCTCCGCGCGATCGCTTGATGAGCATGGTCGCTCGGTTCCGCCGCCGGCGATGCGACCTGTTTGCCCAGCAATATGATCCGCTCGACGAGCCGCCGCGCGGTGCCGTCGAGATGTTTGGGGTTGTGAAAACTCCCATACACCTGGGTGCGCTCCGAAAGGTATGAGCGAAACCGCATAAACAGCTCGTGGTTTGGAGGTTCGGGCGCTGTCCAGAATTGCTCGAGCGGGGCGGCGTTGGTCAGGCCATCAATATCGAACAGGGCGCGGCCAAGTAACTTAACGGGAACCCCAAATCCCAGGGCGGCGTAGGCCGCCGTCGAGTTTACGGCGACCACACCCTTCGACGAGCGCGCCAGGTGCGCGAACGCGCCACCGTCGAGAAACGCGACGCGGCTGCCGATGCGGTGCCTTTGTGCAATCGCGAAGCAACGGCTCTTGAGGTCTTCGACTCCCGGATCTAGCGGATGGTTCTTGAATATCAGGCGGTGTCCGGAAGGGGCGTGAGCGGCGAAGTTCGCAATCACGTGCGTCATGAAGGTGGTGTTGGTCTTCAGCGCGGAATGATCCAGAAGCTGGCTATCTCCCTCGCGCTGAAGACACGCGAGGAAATACGGCTTTCCGCAATCGATCACGGCGTCAACGTCTTGATTCAGCTTTCGCTGGCGGCCGAGGCCGCGGCAATATCGGGAGACATGCCCGAAGATTTGCGGCCAAAGCGGCACGGCATATGGGTACCGATAGGTCGGAAACAGAGGCCAGCCAAGAACGACTCCCGCAAAATAACTGCTGATGTTCAGCGTGTGAAACGGCGTGATCGGTCCAATATGCTCTGCCTCCGCCTTCGGCTCGGGCAGTTCGACATCTCGATAAAACCGAGGGTCTCGGGGCAGGCACGAGTTCGCATTGACCCCGGTCGCTTCCACGGTAATCCAGTCGGGACGATTGTAGCCATTCTCCAGAACCCACGTGCGCAGGCCGTTGGCGCGGGCCGCCGCCAAAGCCTCGGCGCTGTAGGCCATCGAATCTCCGAAGACCACGATGTCCGTGATCGATTGCTCGAAGAATTGCCATTCCAGCCAGGACTGCCACAGCGGGCGTGGCACTCTTGGCCATATAGCGTCTTTTATCCCCCAGCTGGTGAGATCGCCGCCATTCAGGATCACCCGCACTACATCGGCGCCGGCGCGCTCGAGCTGTCTGGCAAACCTTTTTCCGAATGGACCCGACGGCAATGTGACGAGCAGAAACCGGCGATTGGCAAGCGGCTTGCTCTTTACGCCCGGCGCTGATGAGCGTGACCCCGGCGCCGCCTTCGCATCCCCAATTGTCGATGACGATACCAAAACTTACTCACTCGTTTTGCGCCCGGCAAGCCGTCTGCCGCGAAGCCTTGTGCGTGTGCGACTTGCAGGGCGACCTGCCAACAATATATCCTGCGCGGTGGATAGCCTTTTTGTTGTCCGGACGAAAGCCAGGTCTCGCAAGAGAGACCAATTACGTTCCGGATAGCCTCAAACATGCGTTCGGCTGGTCGTTTTTCGATCATCTGGAAGACCGCTCGAAACCGTTAAGGGGAATTAGAATCTCAGCGTTCAAAAGCTTCAGGTCGGGTGCGTCTATCGCGGATGTGCTGAAATCCCGGGGGGTTCATACCCTGGTTTATTTTCACACCGACCATTTCGAACCCTGGCGTATGGTTCCCGACCGCGAGGGCGGCATGGAGCGATGCATCGACGACGTCGAGAAATATGTCGCATCCACTCAGCAACTGGATTTCGCCCGGAAGGCTTCGCTGTTCTACAAAGCCAACGTCAACTACCTGGCGTCGGCCGATCGCGAGCTAATCCGCGCCGACCCCGACGACCATTTGGGGTTCGTCCCTCGTGGGCAGCGTGACAGGCGCATCGGACGCGGCATCGTCGCGCCGATCGTCGCCTCGAGCCATGACCTTCAGGTCCACATTCACCACGAATATTACACCTTCAACGATACTCCCCGAGACCCGAACACGTTCGCCTATCTGCAAACGCCTCATGGCCGCTCATTTGATGACGCCCGGCTTGAATTGGCGATACGCCTTGGGCTGGGCACGCTGCGAGAAGATGGCGGCGTGGAACTCGACAGATGGTTCTTCATTCACGGCCATTGGGCCTTGAACGGGTCCGACCCGCACGAGTGCAACGTCGTGCGGGAAATCGAGATCTTGAAGCGCAACGGCTGTCTCGGCGACTTCACCCAGCCCGCGGGGCGCATTCACGTCGACTCTCGCATAGCGGCGCCTTACCTCGTGGAACCTGTCGCGGCGCCCAAAGGCTATGACACGCCGGCGGCGAACCCTGTGGAGGCGGCCGGAGCGCGCTCGGGCGCCGCCGACAGATTCTTCATCTGGGCGTCGGAGTCCACCCATCGCACTTGCTCCATCGACACTTATTCGGCGTTCGTGCAGCAAAGATTAAAGACACCGGAAGCGACGGCTTTGGATCATGCCAAGGCGTCCGTCGTGATCGACGGCGTGCTCTATCTGAAAACCCATAGCCACTCGCTTCAGCCGGTCTATTTCGCGCCCGGCGGCTTGCCCATGCCGCATCTTGATCCGGCGGTTCAGACCGAATTGCGCACGCTGTTCACGGCGGCCGACCGGGTAGGAATTGGCATCAAGTTCTTGAGCGCTTCCGAAGTCTACGATGCGGTGCTCGACGCCAATCCACCAGCCCCCCGGGACCTCGTGCGTGAATTTCAGCTGGACCAGGGTGCTGCGATGGAAGCCATCGGTCTGACCGTGGACTTCAGGACACCCGACGGGCGGAACGCCTCTCCGCCGATGCTCGGTCTCAGGCCGAAGGCCCTTCCGGCGCCGTCTCTTGTCAAGGCCGGGGATGGTGGTGATGGTAGAAGCCGAAGCAATGGCGTCGACTCGCTGGTCAGCGCATATATCGTGCCGTTGAGCCAAGCGTCGCTTGGCGAAGGCGGCCGCGCATCGGAGAGGCAAGTAGACTTGATCGACGCCACGTCTGAGATACCAGCCCTCATGGATGCCGCGGATGTCGTGCGCCTGAATCGGGAGGCCGCGAGCATCGCCATCGAATGCGCGCGCGAGCTGGGGGGCGAGGGGTCGGGTGTCACAGGCTTCTATGCCCCACGAGCGCAACAGCAAGAACTGCTGCAGCCATCCGAGGTATTGTGCGCGCATTTCGTCCAAACGCGCCTGCCGAATGCGCAGGCCGTTTACGAGATCGGGTGTGGCCTTGGCTTGTTGTCGACGCTTCTGGCCCTTCGCGGCGTGGCGGCCATTGGCGTTGAGCGGAACGGCGCCCGCCTGGCGACGGCGCAGCGCATAGCGCAAAAGGTCAGTAGTGGCGCGAAAGCGCCCAGATGGATCAAAGGAAGCTTTCCAAAGGCGCTTCGCGGCGAAGCGGAATTGGCCTCCAGCGTTGCGCTGGTCACCAACTTGCTTGGCAGCGCGACGGCCGAACAGCAAGAATCATTCATCAGGGGCCTTGTTGAATTCGGGGCGGTCGTCATCGATACACAGAGGTTCTACGAGCGCCGTGTGACGGCCGCGCAAGCCGATGACCTGTGCCGGCGTTTCATCCAGGTCGGATTCGATAAGCCACGCGTGGCGTTCGATCTCGGGTCGGACGGCCATTTTCTGCTATTTCTGAATCCGCGCCCAAAGCGGCGGTTTGGCCTGAAAGCGCTATTGTCAAACCTGGGCATGGCGAACTCAAGACCGCTTTTCATCGGCGACTGATGGGGCGCAGCTGGCGTTCGCTTCGCAATGAGCCGCTGACCGACACCCTTCTTGCCGCCGCGCGTTGGATGCCACCGGGCGTCCGCGTGTGGGCGGCCCGACGCGCCGCGGCCCGCGGGCTCGGGGCGCCGGCGCTCAGGGCGGCGCCCGGCGACCCTGTGGTCCTGGCTCGATTGGGGATGTACGCGTCGGCCGCGAAAGCGAAAGGCCGTGGTCGATCGGCGGCGGGGGCGATTGCGGCTGCGGCGGCTGCGCTGGGCGAGCCGGGCGCAGCGAGAGACCTGCTGTTGAGCGGCAAACGTCTGTCCGTGTCGAATCGCAGATTTCTCGCGGCGAGCGTCGCGCCGTTCGACGCCGAACTGGCCAGGGATTTCCTACCATCAACCGACTACGCGTCGCGCGCAGCCTGCGCCCTGGCGACGAAAGATTTCGATACGGCCGAGCGCGAGCTGCGAGACATCTTCGGTCAGCCTCATGTGGGCTATTTGAAAGGCGCTATTTCGGCCTGGCGCGGAGACTGGGTGGGCGCCCGCCGGAGGTTGAACGACGCATTTTGCGCCGATGGACTGGCCCCACCGTTGTCGAACGATGCGGATCTGCCCACGACTCTGGATGAGTTCTCTCGCATTCAGCCCCTGGAGTCGATCGATGGTCCCCTGGTCTCGATCGTCGTGCCCGCCCACAACGCAGCGTCCACCTTGCAGATCGCCGTTATTTCCTTGATCGAGCAGACATGGCGAAATGTCGAATTGATCATCGTGGATGATCGTTCCACCGACGCGACCGCCGCCCTCGCCGTATCGCTGGCCGCGAGAGATCCTCGTATCCGGGTGCTGTCTAACATTCGGGCGCCGGGGGCCTACGGCGCGCGAAATACAGGCATCGAGGCCGCCCGCGGCGCTTTCATAGCGCTTCATGACGCGGACGATTGGGCCCACCCGCAAAGGCTCGAGCGCCAGATGCGGCGGCTGGCCGACGACAAGGCTGTCGCCATCTGTCGCTACTTCCGGCTTGACACAAAGGGTCGTCCCGTCTGCCCACGTGTGTTCCCGTTTGTCCGCCTGAGCCCGATTGCCATCACGTCACGCGCTGAGACCTGGTCCACGGTTGGCCGGTTCGAGGAAATCGGGGTAGGCGCCGATTCCGAATGGCTCGCTCGGGCGGACGAGCGGCTCGGGCGAAGGGCGAATGCGCGAATGAACGAAGTAGGCATGGTAGCCCTATGGGAAGAGCGTTCGCTTAGCGCGGCCCCGCTGACAGGATTCTTGGGGGAGGGCCTCAAGAAGCGAACAGACTATGTGGAGACATGGCGTCGGCGACACGCATTCGGGCGTGCGGAAGGAAGCGCCGAAGAATAGCCGCCATTTTGCCTCGAAGCGCGACAGGGGCTATCAAGGGCACGCGGATGCAGGATCTCGCCGCCCAGGCGCACGATTTGTAGGATTACGAGCGTGACGGAAGGCTCGAAAGGGGACGCGGAATCCTCGGCGTCGTTGGGCGCCGGCGGCGATTCGCACGCAAACTTGGCGCAGCTCAGGGCGGAAAATGAACGCTTGCGCAATCGGGTCATTGAACTCGAAGCCAACGCCGAAGAAGCGGTCCGAACCCTGCATGCCGACTTGGACGAAGCGATGCGCGAGAACGCCGATCGCCGTCATGCCGTGCGCGCGCTCGACCGGGAAGTCATCCAACTTCGCGCCATGCTCGCAGAAGCCGAAAGGCAGATGGGTAACATCCGCCAGACGTTCATCTATCGCATCGGCGAAACGATCGTTTCGGCGAGAACCCTGAAGGGATTGCGGCAACTGCCGCGCAGGCTGTTTGCGCTTCGCCGAGCCTTCCTGGAGAAGCGCGGTTTGCTTTCCTCCCCGGTGCATCTGAGGATGGGGTATTCCGACCGGCTGAAGTATGTCGAGGAAGCCCTCGCCCTGTTGGCGAACCAAGGAGTGGACGCGGCGATAGACTTCGTCCGATCCCTGCCGGGCCAAGACCCGGAGGACAAGGCGCGCGCCTTGCTTGAAGTCGCGCACGCGGTCTGGAGACAGGATCCTGCCCAAGCCGCAAGCCTGGCGGTCGAGGCGGGCGTCGTGAACCAACTCGACCCGCGCCTGCGCTCGCTCGTTCTTTCGCTTTTCGATCACGGGGAGGTAGATGCTCCCGCGCTGATCCTATCGACGCTGAGCGAGACCCTAACGGTGACGCCGGCCGACCGCGCGCGACGTGAGACAATACTCGCGTTCGAGCGACAGCTGGCGGCGCCGCTCAAATTTCCCGCGAAGCTCATGAGCGCGGTCGGTTCTCCGTGCGTCGCCGTCGTCGCCTCCCGATCGTTGCCACATCATATGCAAGCCGAGACTTTCCGCGCTCAGGCAGTCATGGACGCAGCGCGCGAGGCAGGACTGAGCACGTTTTTGGTGACCCAGCCTGGTTATCAGTATCCGGCTTCAGGGAACGGGGAGCCGGCGGCGCGTCTCTTCAATTCCACCCACGTGATCCGTATGCCGTCGGTAGGTGACCCCCCTGGGGTATTCGATCGATATGTGCCGGCCGTCGCGGGGCTGCTGGCGCGTGAGTTCATCGCGCGCGGCGTAACCTGCGTCCATGCCGTGGGTGAGCTCTCGCTGGCGGCCGCCGCATGTTGGGCGGCCCGTGCATCGGGCGCGTCGTTCACTTTGGATGTCGGCGAATCGCCGACGATGGGGGGCCATGTCGATGACGGATGGATCGGCCGTGAACGTTTTCGCTCCAGCATGGCTCTGTTCGCCGATACGGTTCGCGCCGCCGACCAATGCATCGTCCGTTCGAAGGCGGTGGATCGCGCGATTTCCGAACTCGGGGTCTCGCTTGGCGCCGAACTGATTGATGATTTCACCCCAGAGCAGGTCAGCAAGGTTTCCGAGATCGAGACCGACGAGATCAGGTCGCAGCTCGGGTTGGCCGACGAAAAGATCATCGGAGTCTATGACAGCCTCGACATGGACGAGGGATTGTCCGACCTGCTCGACGCTTTCCCAGCCATCCAAGCCGCCGAGCCGTCGTGTGTAATTGTCTATATCGGCGTCGGCGAGGGAGCGGAATCGCTGCGCCAGCGCGCGGTTACACGCGGTCTGATCGACCAGGTTAGAATTGCGCCCGATCTCGCACGCCGCCGGATCTCCGACTGCCTGAACCTGTTCGACGTCGCCGTGTTTCCAAAGCGGCGTCCGTCGCCTCTTGGCGTAGCCGCGTCATTCGAGCTTCAGGCGGCGCTCGCGATCGGGGCGCCGGTCGTTGCGGCGGACACGGCGTGGGCGCGCGAATGGGTTGTGGACCGCGCGACAGGGCTGTTGGTCGACGCCGGCGATAGCGAAGCGCTGGCCCAGGCGATCATCGAAATGCTGGGGACGAAAGAATTGGCGCAAGCCATGGGCCGTTCCGGACGCGATCTCGTTCGCTCTCGTGGCGGGGCCGCGATGGTGCATCCGGCAGTCGTCGCGACCTTCTCGCGACGCAGAGAGAAAGCGGCCGCCTGACGGCCAAAGCGCACGCTACGGGTGTCAGCGGCTTCAAGCACTGCTAGAAGCGTCTCATGTCGATTGTGGAGCCGCCCGTTTCAGGCCGCGAACCGATGGCCGCCGAAAGTTCCGGCGGGCGCCATCCGGACCCCGTTACCGCCGCCGTCCGGGAAGGCCTCACCTCCAGGCGCAAAAGATCTCTGTCTCGCCGCGCGGCGCTGGCGGAAGCCGGCGACCTTCTGAGGCAGGCGCGCGGCGACGGCGCCTACAAGGCGTCGCTGCCTAGGATCATTGAATTGATCCGCGAATATCCACAAGCCGAGGATCTTCAGTTCACCGCCGCGCGCCTGATGATGGAGGATGGCGACGCCCAGACGGCCCTCGCAGTGTGGAAAAACATACTCGAGCGCTTGCCGTCCGCGCCAGAACCTTTCCGGATGGTCGTCCGATTGACGAGCCGCCTAAATGGGGAGGACGCCGCGAAGGCGATCCTCACCGCGCAGTTTCCGGACGTGTCCTCGGTATCGGGCGAGGCGCCGCTGTTTGCCCTGGCATTGGGACTCGAGGAGGTTGGCGACCTCGTCCAGGCGGAGGACGCTCTGTGCCGCCTGACGCGCCTGTATCCTCGCGCGCGAAGCCCCTGGCGCCATCTCATTCGGCTGCAGGAAGCCCGTGGCGGCCTGATCAGCGCTCAACGCTCCGCCGCGACGGCGATGGCGCAATGTCGCGATGAAGAATTTTCTCAGGCATATTCGAGAATTTCTAAAGAGATCAACGCTCTGACGAGTCTGGATCCGAACGCCACACTGGATGACGGCCCTTATTCGGTAAAAGTCTTGAATGCGATCCTCGCGAACGTCGTGCGTTCGCGGAAGGCAAAGTCATTCGCGCCACGTCGTCATCTTGGCGGCGTGATCATGATCACCGGATCACTGGGCTCCGGCGGAGCCGAACGTCAGCTTGTAACCACGGCGCTTTCGCTTCACGAAGCCTCACAGGCAGGTCGAATGTTCGGCAGCGCCGATATTGTCGGGCCCGTCGCGGTCGCTTGTCGTTCGCTGACAGCGAAGAAGGGCAACGATTTCTTCCTCGATACCCTACGGCGAGAAGGCGTTCAGGTGACCGACTACAGTCGCCTGCCGCGGTTTGGCGGGCAGCTGCGTCATTCGCGCGTCAAGGACTTCAGCGATGTGGTCGGAATGCTGCCCGCGCGCATCCGGGAGGGTATCGTTCACCTGGTGGACTATCTTAGGCACGAGGCGCCCGACGTTGTGCATATCTGGCAGGACGGCATGATCTTCGCCGCCGGCTTGGCCGCCCTCATCGCCGATGTTCCCCGGATTGTGCTGTCGGTCCGCACCCTGCCTCCGACGGACCGTGTCAACCGCTGGCGGCTGGAACTCGAACCGATCTATCGCGCACTGCTGAGCGCGCCGGGAGTGGTGATGATCGCCAATTCGACGATGGCGGCTCGACGCTACGAAGAATGGCTTGGGATGCCGCGCGGATCGGCGCCGGTGATCCACAATGGAGTGACGCGACTCGACGAGACTCCGAGTGCGGAGGATGAGATGTTATGGCGGTCATTCGCACATCGCACGGCAGACGCTGTTTTCACGGTCGGGGCCGTAATGCGCTTGGACGAAAACAAGCGGCCGCTGGACTGGCTTTCGGTCGCCGAGAGCTTGCATCGACATCATCCGTGTGTTCGTTTTGTGATCGTCGGGGGTGGCGCCTTGCGCCAAGAAGCGCAGGAATACGCGCAGCGGCTCGGGATTGCGGACAGGGTCCTGTTCACGAGTGTGTCGGGATCGGTGGGCTACTGGTTGACGAAGATGGACACGCTGCTGCTGCTGTCTAGGTTCGAAGGCATGCCAAACGTACTGATCGAAGCGCAGTTGGCCGGCAAACCCGTCGTGTCCACGCCGGCGGGCGGCGCCTGCGAAACCGTCCTGAACGGACGAACGGGATGGCTCACCTCGAGCGCGGAAACGGTCGATGTGCAAGAGGTGACCCGGCTGCTCTCCGACATCATGAAAATGCCGCCCGATCGTCGCCAGGAGATCGGCGCTTCCGCACGAAAATGGGCGGAAGAGACGTTTTCCGTCGAACTCATGCTCGAACGCACGGTTCGGGTGTTCATGGCGTCCTATCCGTCGCCGATGATCATCGAGCCGTGAGAGCCGGTCAGCTGTCGGGCTTCACAAGAATCTTGATCTGGCTCTTGTCGGTTTGAAGCTGAACGAACGCCGACGGGGTTTCATCGAGGCCGACGACGCCGGTGACCACTTTGTCGTAGCGAGTCGAGCCTTCCGCCAGGGTTCTGAGCGAATTCGCAAATTCATCTGCCGTGTATGCGACGACGTAGCGCAGTTCGATCTCCTTTGAGATCATCACCAAGGCGTCGAAATGGTCGCGCTCCATGCAGACCCCCGCCACCACGATCCGCGAACCCCTGGGGGCGGCAAGCGCAATGGACTGCAACACGCCGGGGAGCCCGACGCACTCGAAGATCAGTGGACGGCGGACACATTCGGGGACCGCAAACAGATCCCCGGCGCCGCTTTCAGACACGCCGAAGTCCGCCCACGATGCATGTGGCGAAACGGCCGCAGGATCGACGATGCGGTCGGCTCCGATCAACTCGGCGGCGGCGCGTCGCTCCGGAGAAAAGTCGGTCGCGATGACCGGGCCCAGACCCCTTGATTTCAATACCGCGATGACCGCCAGGCCGACAGGGCCGCACCCGACCACCATGAAGGCATGGTCTTTTTCGGCGCCTGATTTGGCGACGGCGTGTTCGCCGACAGCCAGGGGCTCGGTGAGCGCGGCATGTTCAGAAGCCAGGCCGTTCGGGACTTCGTGAAGCAGCGCTGCGGTCAGGAGAAGGTTCTGAGCGAACCCGCCAGGCGTGAGGCTCGAGAGCCCGACTGTTTCCATCCCCGAGGCGGTCACGAGGGCAGGCATGGAAACCACGCGCGCGCCGGGCTTGAACCGCCTTTCCGCGCCAGGTCCATATTCGAGAATCTCGCAACAGAATTCGTGTCCGAACACTGTATCACGCCCCCTCCTGAACCCGCTTGCCACCCCCATACGTTCGGTTACTTCGATGATGTGGTCGAAGTGATCCAGGGCATGAAGGTCGGATCCGCAAATGCCGCATACGAGGGTCTTGCACAGAACCTGTCCAGCGCCCGGTATCGGGGTCGGCATTTCATCTACGACCAGCCTCCCATTTCGTCGTATGGCCGCGCGCATTTGCCTACTCCGCGGCGGGAGAGGGGGGCGGGGCGAGCCCGGCAAGGGCGGCAACCTCGGGCATGATGTTGTCGAGGCCCTTTTCCTGGGCGTGCTGGACGATTCTATCGATCACGGCCGCGCGTCCTTGGGCTGTGAAGTCTTTATGATTTTGCCGCACCCATTCCATCGACGCCTCGCGGTTGACGTTCAGCTGCTGAAACCGTGGCGCCACGTAACGTGCAAAGAGCTCATACGAGCGTTTGGTCGCGGCGAACGGGGCCCAGTTATGCGCGAGGAGTAGAAAAGCGCCAAATCCGCCGGACTGGTCGACCAGTGACTGAATTTTTGCGACCGCCTCGTCCGGCGTTCCGATGACCGCCAAGCCGCTGGCGAGAATGGCGGCGACAGGATCGCCGATGTCGCCTTCAGGGGCGATCGGTAGGTTCGCTATCTTTTGGAAATAGGTCAGCCATTTTTCAAGACCGAAAGCCACATCGGCGATCGCCTGCTCCTTGGTCTCGGCGATGTGCATCGGCCCCACGAGACGCCACCCCGCTCGGTCCATCACGCGGCCATTCTCGCGCGCGATTTCCTCGGCGATGGCCCAGTTGGACGCCAAGGCGTTGAAGCCGCCCGTGGTGGTGGCGCCGATGGAGAGCAGGCTCAGGCCATGCCGGCCCGCCGCGCGCGCGCCGGTCGGCGAGGATTGATTGGCGACAGCGATTTCCACGCTCGGGCGTGAAAACGGCGACATCTGCAAACGGGCGTTCCTAAGCGTAAACCAGTCGCTCTGATAGGAGACTTCCTCGCCGCGCAGAAGCCGAACGATCACCGCCAGCGCTTCGTCCATCATGTCACGCTGGCGCGCGACCGGAATGCCCATCAAAAAGGCGTCCGAGGCCAGGGCGCCGGGCCCGACCCCGAACATCACCCGGCCCCTGGTAATATGATCGAGCTGATTGATGCGGTCGGCTAGCATGAAAGGGTGATGATAGGGCAGGGAGGAAACGCCCGTCCCCAGTCGGATGTGTCGCGTCCGCTCGGCCGCCGTGGCGATGAATATTTCGGGACTGGCGATTATCTCGAAGCCGGCGGAATGGTGCTCGCCGATCCAGGCTTCTTCGTAACCCAGGGTGTCCATCCATTGAACGAGTTCGAGATCACGCTCGATCGCCAAGGTCGGGTTCTCGTCAGTCGGGTGAAAAGGCGCGATGAACGCGCCGAAGCGAAGCTTTGGCTGCAGCACGGCGTGTCGCTCCTCCGTTTTTGTTTTTTCGACCATAGCCTGGGAATAACAGGCGCCGCCAGGGTCACGCAGCGGCGCCCGGAGAGGTCATGAACTATCGGCACGTCTATCATGCAGGAAACTTCGCGGACCTCTTGAAGCACGCCGTGTTGACGCAATTGCTGCGCGCCCTGACCGATGCGGGACCGCCTTTGACCGTGATCGATACGCACGCGGGCGCCGGCCTCTACGATCTCGAGGGCGGCGAGGCGCGGCGGACTGGCGAGGGCATGGCCGGCATCGGCCGTCTGACGGCGATGACCGACGCTCCAGCCGTTTTTGACGACCTCAAGGCGATCGTCGCGGGGCGCAACATGCCTGGAGCGCTCCGCTTCTATCCAGGATCTCCGCTGGTCATTGAAAGCCGGCTGCGGCCTCGCGATCGCTATATCGGCTGTGAATATCGGGCTGATGACTATGCCGCGCTTCGCGCTTCGCTTTCGCGAAACGCCGGCGCCGTCCTTCTGAAGGGCGACGGATGGGCGCTCGCCGCCGAACGCGCGCCAAAATCGCCGGCGCCGCTATTGTTGCTGATAGACCCGCCGTTTGAACGAGGTGATGACGCCGACCAGGCGATAGACTTGACCCGAATAGCGCTGAAGCGAAACCCAGGGGCGGTGATCGCCATCTGGATCCCGATCAAGGACCTCACGAGCTTCGACGCGCTCACCATGGCGCTCGCAGATGCGGCTGCTCCCGCGCCAATCATGGTCGCAGAAGTTCGGCTGCGGCCCTTGAGTGACCCGATGAGGATGAACGGCTGCGCGATGATCGTTGCAAATCCGTTTATCGGGTTCGATGCGCGTTGCGCGCAAGCGACGGTGTGGATCGCGCAAACGCTCGGTGAGCCTGGCGGATTTGGGCGCGTTGAACGCATCCGGGCGAGCGTTTGAAATCCTTGCGCATGCGGGGGGATTTTCTGCTATGCTGCATCGCAACATTTATTCTGCGCGCGGCGTTGAAGGACATCACGTCGCCCGTCATGGAGCGACAGAGATGACTTGGCTGGATGGATTTTCAGATCTGAAGGTGGCGCGGGAACGGGCCCAGCGGGCGTTCTACGCGCCGCTTGGGATGATGTCGCCGCTTTGGATCGCCTTTGGCGCGGCGGCGAGCGCGGGCGCGGCCTACTGGTGGGTGAGCCGCTTGGCCAAGCCATTGAACCTGGAAGCCCTTATGGCGCCGGGGTCCGCGGCGATTGTCGCGGCCGCCCCGCCGGCGTTGGGCGGTCATGCGCCACAGGTCGAGGCGGCCGCGGGGTTGACGATCTTGGAGACGATGATCGAACCCGTCGTCGAGGGGTTGACCGAAGTCGAGACCGTTATTGCCGACGATCTGACGAAGCTGTCAGGGGTCGGACCGAAGATCGCGCAGGCTCTTTCAGAGCGTGGCGTGGACAGTTTCCAGCAGTTGGCGGCATGGACGCAACAGGATCTGGCGGATTTCGACGCTGCCCTGGATCTGCGGGGCAGGGCCGTCCGGGCCGACTTTGTCGCTCAGGCCAGAAGGCTGGCGTCCGGCGAGGCCTGAGGTTTTCGAGGCCTGGACCTGGCGAGTCGATCGGTTAAGGTGAAGCGTTACCTTCAGCGAGGCTCGGTCGCCAATGGCGCGCATTCCATATTTCGATCCCAAGCGTGCGACCGGGCGGGCCGCAGCGGCCTATGCGAAGCTTCCAGCCCTCAACATCTTTCGGATGATGGGCCACGGCGGCGACCTGATCGAGGGCTTCAGCCGCATGGGAGCCTATCTTCTCAATTTCACCAGTCTCGATCCGATCCTGCGGGAAATCGCGATCGTGCGGGTGGGGGTGTTGTCGAAGGCGGGCTACGAAATCTACCAGCACGAGGCGATCAGCCGGCGCATCGGCATCTCCGACGCCATCATCGCCGGTATCCATGAAGGCCCCGGCGCCGCGGTATTCGATGACCCTCAACGGGAAGTCATGGCGTTTACCGACGATGTGGTCCTCAATGTCAGGGCGTCGGACTCGACTTTCGATCCGATCCGGACGCGATGGGGAGATAAGGCGCTGCAGGAGCTGACGATAACCGTCGGGTTCTACATGATGGTCTCCCGCTATCTGGAGACCTTCGATGTCGATGTGGAGGTTGGCGAGGCGCCGGTGGTCACGGTCGCGGGCGACCGACGGTAAACCAGGCTGGCTATTGGGCGTAGCCGAGGTCGCGGTTGAGCTCATTGAGAATGGCCGCCGCCGCGTCGGCGATGACGGTGCCGGGCGGGAAGATCAGGCGGGCGCCTGCGTCCTTCAAGGTTTGGAAGTCGCCCGGAGGTATCACGCCGCCCACAACGATCATGATATCACCGCGGCCCAGCTTGACCAGTTCAGCGCGAAGTTCCGGAATCAGGGTGAGGTGACCGGCGGCGAGGGAACTGGCGCCGACCACATGCACGCCTTTCTCGACGGCATCGCGGGCCGTTTCGGCCGGGGTCGCGAACAGGGGCCCCACGTCGACGGTAAATCCCAGATCATCAAAGCCGGTGGCAATCACCTTCTGACCGCGGTCGTGACCGTCCTGTCCCATCTTGGCGACGAGAATCGCGGGGGCGCGGCCATCCGCTTCCGCGAATGCGGCGATCATTGCCCGGGCGCGGGAGACCTTGGGCGCCGGCCCGACTTCCGCCGCATAGACGCCGCGAATGACCTCGGGCTTGGCTTGATGGCGGCCGAACACCCGCTCCATGGCCATGCTGATCTCGCCCACCGTGGCATGAGCGCGCGCCGCTTCCACCGATAGCGCGAGCAGATTGCCCTTTCCGCGGGCGCCGAGCTCCAGCGCGGCGAGCGCCGTCTCGACCTTGGCTGGATCGCGCTCCTGCTTGAGCCGGCGCAGTTTCTCCAACTGGCTGACCAGCACCGCGGAATTGTCCACGGCAAGGATGGGTATGTTGTCGTCGGAGTCCACGACATAGCGGTTCACGCCGACCAGACACTGGCGGCCGCTGTCGATCCGCCCCTGCGTGCGGGCGGCGGCTTCCTCGATCCGCCGCTTCGGCAATCCCGCGCTGATGGCTTTGGCCATCCCTCCGGCTGCTTCGACTTCGGCGACATGCGTCAGGGCGCGTGCGGCAAGATCATGGGTCAGGCGTTCGACGTAGTGCGAGCCGCCCCAGAAATCGACGACGCGGGTAATGCCGCTTTCGACCTGCAGGAACAGTTGCGTGTTGCGCGCGATCCGGGCGGAAAAGTCGGTCGGCAGCGCCAAGGCCTCATCGAGCGAATTGGTGTGAAGGCTCTGGGTCTGGCCGGCCGTCGCGGCCATGGCTTCGATCGCAGTGCGCGGCACATTGTTGAACACGTCTTGAGCGGCGAGACTCCAGCCGCTCGTCTGGGTGTGGGCGCGCAAGGACAGCGAGCGCGCATCCTTGGGGTCGAAATTTTCGCGCAGTAGCTTGGCCCATAGCAGCCGCGCGGCGCGCTGTTTCGCCACCTCCATGAAGTAGTTCATGCCGGCGCACCAGAAGAACGACAGCCGCGGCGCGAAGGAGTCCACATTCATGCCCGCCTTGACGCCGGCGCGCACATATTCGACGCCGTCGGCGAGCGTGTAACCGAGTTCCAGGTCCAGTGACGCTCCAGCCTCCTGCATGTGATAGCCGGAGATCGAGATGCTGTTGAACTTCGGCATCTCTTGCGACGTGTAGGCGAATATATCAGAAATGATCCGCATCGATGGATCGGGTGGGTAGATATAAGTGTTACGGACCATAAACTCTTTAAGTATATCGTTCTGGATGGTTCCGGACAAAGCGGCGTGAGCCACGCCCTGTTCTTCGGCGGCGACGATGTAAAGCGCCAGGATCGGCAGGACCGCGCCGTTCATGGTCATCGATACGCTCATCTTGTCCAGCGGGATGCCCGAGAACAGGGTGCGCATGTCGAGGATGGAATCGATGGCGACACCGGCCATTCCGACATCCCCTCGGACGCGCGGGTGGTCGGAGTCGTAGCCGCGATGGGTGGCGAGGTCGAAGGCCACCGAAAGGCCCTTCTGCCCGGCGGCGAGGTTGCGGCGGTAGAAGGCGTTGGAGTCCTCGGCCGTGGAAAAACCCGCGTATTGCCGGATCGTCCAGGGATTGGTGCGATACATCGTCGGATAGGGGCCGCGAACAAAGGGGGCCAGCCCGGGATAGCCGTGGACAAAATCGAGCGTTTCACTGTCTTCGGCGCCGTAGGCCGTCCTGACGGCGATGCCCTCGGGGGTCTCCCACGGAGCCCCATTCACGATTGATGGTTTCCGCGTCGGGGCGATCGAGTCGAATTCGAGACTGGCGAAATCTGGAAAAGCGCTCATGCCGCGAGTTCCTCGAATCGGACGGGTGACAGAGGGCGACAATGGCTGTCCGGCCCGGGACGCCGGGGGTCGGGGGCGACCGTGGGCGTGACCTGCGCCGAGTCTATCTCGGGCGCGGTGGGCGTTGCGTCGGGGAAATCGGTGACGCCGAGGATTCGCAAGGCCTTGGCCGCGATCGCGTCTTCAAGCGCGGCGCGCGACGCGGCGACGGCCTCGGCGACGATGCCCGAGCGCAGGGCTTCGACGATACCGCCCGCCGCTTCGATGACGGTAATGTACAGCCACGCGCGGCGAGCAAGGTCGTCGGTCTGAGCCTCGATCGCCCAGGCGCCGGCCGCCGGGTCGGCCACGGCCCCCACATGCGCCTCCTCCATGAGGACCAGTTGCGTGTTGCGGGCAAGCCGGCGGGCCAGAGGACTCGGAAGTCCGATCGCGTCGGTGAAGTTGGCCAGGACGACGGCGTCGGCGCCCCCGACTGCGGCCGCGAACCCGGCGCTGGTCAGCCGGACGAGATTGGTCCATGGGTCGGCGCGCGTCAGCATGCGATCGGACGAGCGGGCTTCCACGCGTGCTCGCCCCTGCACCGAGCACGCGGCGGTGATCTTGTCCCAAAGCACCCTCGCGGCGCGCAGCTTGACGATGGACGCAAGCGCGTCGGCGTCGGCACTCACGCCCAGGACGATGCGACCAAAGGCTTCGTCTTGCGCCATCCCGGCGCGTGTCATGGCTCGGGCATAGGCCAGCGCGCACGTGAGCGCGACGGCGAGTTCCCACGCCGGAGAGCCCCCGGCCTCGTGAACGACACCGCCACTGGCCAAAAACAGACTTGCCCGGGGGTAGGTGTCGGCGAGCCTTGTCGCCACCTGGGCGGCGGCGATCACATGGGCTTCGATCGGTCCTGGACTGCGGCCGGCCCTGGCGAACGCCGATAGCGGATCCATGTTGAAGGCGAGGGGCGCGGACGGGGACGCCTTGGCCACGCCACCCAGCCAATCCGCGCTCGTCGGTCCCAGGAAGCCAGCGTCGAGGGCGACTGGCGCCAGATCGGTGAAAACGCCGTCGAGGACGCCGCCAAGGCCCTCGGCGCTTCCCACGGCGACGCCCCGCTCGCCCGTCGGGTCTAGACGCAACAGGAGCGAACTCGCCCCTCCGCTGAGAGCCTCCAATGCCTGTTCGTTGGCGCGCGCCGGGTTAGGGTGGGCCACGACCGCGCGAACGTCCCAGGGCCTATCGCCGGTGCGCGGCGCCGGACTGAAACGAGCGTGCGGACTTTGCGTGTACAGCGGCTCGACAACGCCGCCATCGGCCGTCAGACCCCGTAACGATTCGACTCCGGCTCCCTTGAGGGTCTTTTCCACCAGCGAGAGCCAATCGGCCTTTTCCGCCGGCTTGAAACCGGCCGCCAGCGCAAGGATCTCAGTGTCCAAAACCGCCACTCCACGCTATCAGGCCCGAAGGTCCCGTGGCGTGGCATATAGCAAGGTCGGCGCCGTCGGCGCCAACAGGCAAATTCAGGGGAGGTTCAGACGTCGAGGGCGTAGCCGGCCGAACGCACCGTCCGGATGGGGTCGCCGTCTCCGCCCAACGCGCGTCGCAGGCGGCCGATATGGACATCGACAGTGCGCGTCTCGACATAGACGTCCGAGCCCCACACGGCGTTGAGCAGCTGTTCGCGGGAGAACACCCGGCCCGGATGCTGCATGAAATAGTCGAGCAGGCGAAACTCGGTAGGCCCGAGATGGATCTCTTCGCCGGCGCGCTTGACGCGGTGGGCGACCCTGTCGATGACGATATCGCCGGCGCGGACCCGGTCTTCGGCAAGGCCGGGGCGGATACGGCGCAGCACCGCACGCAAGCGGGCGCAAAGCTCCGTCATCGAGAAAGGCTTGACGACATAGTCGTCGGCGCCCGTGTCGAGTCCGCGAATGCGATCGCTTTCCTCTACGCGCGCGGTCAACATGATGATCGGCAAGTTGCGCGTAAGTGTGCGCTGGCGAATCCGCCGGCAGATCTCGATCCCCGAAACCTTTGGAAGCATCCAGTCGAGGATGACGATGTCCGGCTGTTTCTCTTCGATCGTCATCAAGGCTTCCTCGCCGTCGGCGCAAAGCCGAACGCGATAGCCCTCTTTTTCAAGATTGTACTGCAGCAGGGTGGCCAACGACTCCTCGTCTTCGATCACCAGCACATAGGGCGTGAGGGAAGGCGGGCTCTCATTGGTCATAAGGTTCTTAGGGCATCCGATTTGGGCCGTTCCTCGACAAGCTCGACCCCTGTGATCTCGTAGTATAGAATTTCGGCGATGTTGGTGGCGTGATCGCCGATCCGCTCCAGGTTCTTGGCGACGAAGAGCAGGTGCGCGCAAGCCGTGATCGTACGCGGATCCGCCATCATATAGGTCAGAAGCTCGCGGAAAATGGCGTCATAGTGCTCGTCGACCTCGTGGTCCTGGCGCCAGACCGTCACGGCGCGGTCGACCTCACGCGAAGCGAGCGCGTCGAGTGCGTCCTTGAGGCGGTGGGTCACGAGGGCCCCCATACGCTCGATGGAGCTGGTCAGCGGAGTCATCGGGTCTGCTTCGGCGATCACAACCGCGCGCTTGGCGATGTTCTTCGCCAAATCCCCGCAACGTTCGAGATTGCTGGCGATCTTCATGGCCGCCACTATGCGGCGCAAATCGTCGGCGACCGGCTGGCGAAGGGCGATCAGGCGGATGGCCTTGCGCTCGACGTCCAGTTCCAACGCGTCGAGACGGGCGTCATGATTGATAACCGCCTCCGCCATGGCCACGTCCCGCCGCACGATCGCCCGGATGGCGTCGGCGACCTCGACTTCGGCGAGGCCCCCCATGCGGGCCAATTCGCCCGTCATCGCGTCGAGTTCGTTGTCGTAGGCTCTGACGGTATGTTCCATGAAATTCAACCGCTCGATTTAAAAAAACAGGCTTGCATGAGTCTGTGTGGGGATTGTGACAGCAGGTTTGAAAGTTAAGTGATATCACGCGTCAACCAAACCGACCTGTGATGTAGTCGGATGCACGTTTGGTGACCGGGTTGGTGAACATGGCGGCGGTTTCACCGAACTCGACGAGTTCACCCAGGTACATGAAGCCGGTATAGTTCGACAGGCGCGCGGCCTGACCGAGATTGTGCGTGACGATCACGATCGTGTAGTCGGTCTTGAGCTGGGTCACCGTCTCCTCGAGCTTGGCGCTGGAAATCGGATCAAGAGCGGAGGTCGGCTCGTCGAGCAGCAGGATTTCCGGCTTGACGGCAATACAGCGCGCGACACAGAGCCGCTGTTGCTGGCCTCCCGAAAGTCCAAGACCGGACGTCTGAAGCTTATCCTTCACCTCGTCCCAAAGGGCGGCGCGGCGCAGGGACTCCTCGACCCTCTCGGTCATTTCGCTTCGCGACAGGGTTTCATAAAGCCGGACGCCGAAGGCCACGTTGTCGTAGATCGACATGGGAAAGGGTGTCGGCTTCTGGAACACCATGCCGATTTTGGCGCGCAGCATAGCCAGATTGACTCCCGAGCGCAGGATGTCCTCGCCATCGAGCATGATTCGACCCGACGCCCTTTGGCCGGGGTAGAGCGCGTACATGCGGTTGAGCGCACGCAGAAGAGTCGATTTCCCGCAGCCGGAGGGCCCGATGAGGGCTGTCACCGAGTTGCGGGCGACAGACATCGAGACGCTCTTGAGGGCGCGCGTCTTGCCATAGAAGAAATCCAGATCCTGAATGTCCAGCTTGATCCGGCCTGGGTCGATCGTGGCGACCGATACGTCGTCTGCGGCGCTGCGCGAGACTTCGGGGGCGAGCAAGGTCATGAGCGGGTCGTTCCCTGAGAGAATGCGCGGGCGATGATGGTGATGGCCAGGACCGCCGAGGCTATCAAAAGCGATCCCACCCAGGCCAGCCGCCGCCAGTTATCGTCCGCCGAAAGTGCGAAGTCGAAAATGATCTTCGGCAAGTTCGCCATGGGCTGCATCATGTCGGTGCTGAAGTTCAAGTTGCCCAAAGCAGTGAACAGCAAAGGCGCGGTCTCGCCGCTGATGCGCGCGAAGGCAAGCAGGATACCTGTAAGCATGCCGCTGGCGGCCGCGCGCCACAGAATCATGCGCGTCACCGTCCAGACCGGCGTTCCAAGCGCCATGCCGGATTCGCGAAGAGAGGTCGGCTGCAAGCGAAGCACGTCCTCAGTGGTCCGCGTGATCACCGGGGCGGCGAGGAGCGCCAGCGCTACGCCGCCGGCAAAGCCTGAAAAGTGCCCCACCACGTGGTGAACAAAGATCTCCCAGACGAATAGACCGATCAGAATGGACGGCGCCGAGAGCAGGACGTCGTTGAGGAATCGGATGGCGCCGCCATAGCGGCTCTGTCCGGCATATTCCGAGAGCCAGGTTCCCGCGAATACGCCGATGAAGATGGCGATGATCATCGCTTCCACGCCCATCAATATCGAGCCGACGATCGCGTTTCGCAATCCGCCTCCCGCCGATCCGGCGGTGGGCGTATCCTGAATGAACACCGCCAGATTGACCCCGCCGATGCCCTGGCTGACCAGGGACCACAGAATCGCGGCCAGGAAAAACAGGGCCACGCCGGTCAGGCCGACGCACCCGATCGTGAAGATCGTGTTGCTGACGCGGCGAGCGGCGATGCGGGTCGCGGAGATCGCCATCAGACCCTCGCCTGGTTGCGCAGCAACAGGCGCGCCAGCGCCAGCACCGCGAAGGTGATCAGGAAGAGCACCAGTCCCAGCGCGATCAACGCCGCGCTTTGCGAGGGACTGGCCTCGGCGAACTCGTTGGCGATCGTCGAGGCGATGGTCGAGCCGGAGGCGAACAGGCTTGTCGGAAAATCGTGTGAATTTCCGATGATGAAGGTCACGGCCATGGTTTCGCCCAGCGCGCGCCCGAGCCCGAGCATCACCGCGCCGATGGCGCCGCGGCGGATGTAGGGCAGAGTGACCTTGGTGACCACTTCTTGCATGGTTGCGCCGAGCCCATATGCGCTTTCCCGCACTTGCGGGGGAACCGTCATCAGCAGTTCGCGCAATGTCGCGGCCATAAAGGGCAGGATCATGATCGCGAGTATGATGGACGCGGCGAGAATGCCTGATCCGTTCGGTACGCCCTGAAAAATGGATTCCAGGAACGAACCTGGCGGGGCCGCCGACATCAAGGGCTGTTCGACGAACCGCGAAAAGAACGGCGCGAAGACGAACAGGCCCCACATGCCATAGACGATGGACGGTATGCCGGCGAGCAACTCGACGGCCGTGCCGATCGGGCGGCGCAGGACAGCCGGACAGAGTTCGACGAGAAAGAAGGCCACTGCGCCGGCGACCGGCAGCGCCAGGATCAGGGCCACGGCGGCGGTGATCAACGTCCCTACGATCGGACCGGCGGCGCCGTAGATCTCCCGGACCGGATCCCAGGTGATGGTGGTGAAGAAGCCCAGGCCGAACCGCGCGAAAGCCGGCCACCCGCCGATCGCCAGCGAGATGAGGACACCCCCTAGGCTGACCAGCAGGGTCGTCGCCGCGGCGAAGCAAAGTCCCTCGAATACCGGGTCGAACGCGTGACCGCGAGGCGTCGTGCGACGGGAGGTTAAGTCAGCGACTGTCGTCATGGCGCCCTGTTCATGCCTTTCGGCCTCTTGGGGAAAAATCCCAAAGGACGATCGAGGCGTTGAGCCGGCCTCGCCGACGGTTTCTCGCGATGCACGGCGGAGCCGGAGAACACCTTCCCTCGCATGAGGGAAGGCTCACCTGGCAGACGTAATCAATAGACCGGTTTGCCGTCAGGCCCGACGATCGTCGACCAGGACTTGCGGATCAGCGCCTTCACTCCCTGCGGCAAAGGGACGTAGTCGAGCGAAGCGGCGGCCGCGTCGCCGTTCTTGTAGGCCCATTCGAAGAATGACAGGACGTCGTGAGCGGTCTGCGCCTTGGTCTGCTTGGTGTGCATGAGGATGAAGGTCGCGCCGGTGATCGGCCAGGACTTGGCGCCCGGTTGATCGAGCAGGAGCAGGTAGAAGCCGGGCGCGGAGGCCCATTTGGCGCCGGCCGCCGCGGCGGCGAAGTTGGCGGCCTCGGGCGAAACCCAGGCTCCCGAGCGATTCTGCATAAGCGCATAGGTCATGTGGTTCTGCTTGGCGTAGGCATATTCGACATAGCCGATCGAGCCAGGGATCTGCTTGACGTTGGCGGAGACGCCGTCGTTGCCCTTGCCGCCGACCCCGACCGGCCAGCTGACCGCATCGTTGGCGCCCACGTCCGAGGCCCAGTGAGGCGCCTGCATCGACAGATAGCTGGTGAACAGGAAGGTCGTGCCCGATCCGTCCGAGCGGTGGACGACGGTGATTTTCATGTGCGGCAGCTTCACGCCGGGATTGAACGCCTTGATCACCGGAGCGTCCCAATATTGATCGACGCCGCGGTATATGTCGGCGAGGACTTTTCCAGTCAGGCGAAGCTGGCCCGGCGCAACACCAGGCAGATTGACGACCGGCACGACGCCACCGACGACCGTGGGAAATTGCATCAGGCCGTTGGCGGCGAGAACGTCCGGCTTGAGCGGCTTGTCGGAGGCGCCGAAATCGACCGTGTTGGCCTCGATTTGTTTTATGCCGCCGCCCGAGCCGATCGCCTGGTAGTTGAGCAGCATGCCGGTCTGCGCCTTATAGGCTTCCGCCCACTTGCCATACACCGGGGCTGGGAAGGTCGCGCCGGCTCCGGAAATGGCCGCCGCATCGGCGCCGGCTACGGCGAGACCCGCCGCCATGCCGGCGGCCAGGCCGAAAATTGTCTTCAACATAGATGGTCTCCAAAAAATGAGCGCCCGTCCCGATGCGCTTTGGGGATGGCGTCTATCTAGGTTCGTTAGCGGTTTTGTGACAATCCTGTCGCCCGCGTCATCGGTCGAGCCGCCGGCTCTCGATTCACGCCGCGGAAAGCGTATCCGCTACGGAGGCAAAGAGTCCAAGGCGCGGCGCACGCGGAAGCAGCGCAAATGAACTCGTTCGCGAGAGTTTGCGACGTCAACCTTCCGCGGGATGAAACATCGCCCGAAGTTCCCCCTTTTGCGACTTTTTCCAGAGTCGATCGCGGAAATTAGTCGACAATGCGGACTTCGCGGGGCTGTTTGAAAGCGGCGATCGTGGCCGAACAGGCGGCTTCGATGTTCGCGCGGATCGCTTCCTTTGGCGATCCGTCCTGTGGGATGACGAAAGCGATCGGGACTTCGTCGAGCATCGATTGCCTCATGCCGACGACGGCCACCTCGGCCACACCGGCGACGGCAGCAATGACCCGTTCGATCTCGGACGCCGCGACATTCTGGCCGCCGACCTTCAGCGAAGCGCGCCTGTCGCCATGGCGCCGTAGCGGGCGAGCGAGCCCCTGAGCCGGTGGTCATACGAACGGAGCGTCCAAGAGGACGGCAAGATCTTATCGGCAAGAAACGTGTAACAAATGCGTTTTTTCGGGCGGTGGCGCGTTCCCACTCACGCGATAGCCCCCGATAGGTAGTCAGGAACCGTGAACGACCTAACTGGGGATATTTTTTTTCAAACTCCTTGGCTTTCGGGCCTTTTGTTGGCCTCGAATGAAGGATATTGCTTCTGGATTGAAACATTTGTGCGACAAACTGGCTCTTGCTCTGTGATCGGCGTTGTGCAAACTGGCTTCGTCGATACCGCTTCCCCCCCCACCGGCGGTAGCGACACGGGGTTGCGATCCCGGCCGAGGCGGCGGTCAACGGCGTGCGCCCGCCTATTGCGCACGCCACTTTACGTCTCGATACTTTACGTGTCGATGAGGACGAGCCGAGCGTTCAGATTTCCGTGGGTTTCGTGCGATTGGGATTGCGGATCCCAAGCTTGTTTAACGCACCGCCCAGTTCGTCTAGGTTGCGCCGATGACTCGTCGACCCGCGCCCTTCGACCTTGGCCCCGTCCACTTCGTCGGCATCGGCGGCATCGGCATGAGCGGTATCGCCGAGATCATGCTGCGGCTCGGTTACACCGTGCAAGGTTCCGACGCCCGGCCCGGGGCCAACATCCAACGTCTGGAGGCTTTGGGTGCAAAGGTGTTCATCGGTCACCAGGCGAGTCAGGTCGAGGGCGCTTCCGCGGTCGTGTACTCGAGCGCCATCAAACCGGATAACCCTGAAATGCTCGCCGCTCGCGAACGGCGCGTGCCGCTGGTGCGTCGGGCCGAGATGTTGGCCGAATTGATGCGATTGCGATCTTCGGTGGCCGTCGCCGGAGCGCATGGCAAGACCACCACCACCTCGATGGTCGCCGCCCTCCTCGACGCGGGCGGTCTCGACCCGACGGTCGTCAACGGCGGAATCATCAATGCCTACGGCGCCAACGCCAAGGTGGGGGAGGGCGAGTGGATCGTCGTGGAAGCCGACGAAAGCGACGGCACCTTCCTCAAGTTGCCGCGCACGGTCGCTGTGGTCACCAATATCGACCCCGAGCATCTCGACCACTATGGGGATTTCGCCACGCTGAAGGACACCTTTCGCGCGTTCGTGCAGGACATTCCCTTCTACGGCTTCGCCGCCGTGTGCATCGACGATCCGGACGTGCAGGACATGGCCGCCAAGATCGAAAACCGCCGATTGATCACCTACGGGACCAATCCCCAGGCCGATCTGCGGGCTGTCGATATCGCCATGGGCCCCGACGGCAGCGTGTTCGACGTCCGCATACAGGCGCCCGGCGCGCCAGCCGCTCGGATGACCGCGATGACGTTGCCGATGGTCGGTCGGCACAATGTCCTCAACGCCTTGGCCGCTATCGCGGTGGCGCGTGAGTTGGGCGTCGGCGAAGACGCGATACGCGCCGGCCTGGCGGGTTTCGGCGGCGTGCGCCGGCGTTTCTCGACCGTGGGCGTGGCCAGCGGCGTCCGGATCATCGACGATTACGGCCACCATCCGGTCGAGATAGAAAGCGTCCTGGCGGCGGCCCGCGCGGTGACCCAGGGCGCGGTGATATCGGTGGTGCAGCCGCATCGGTATTCAAGGCTGCGCGACCTCTTCGAGGAATTCTGCCGCTGCTTCAATGACGCCGACACGGTGATCGTCGCCAATGTTTACGCGGCCGGCGAAGCGCCGCTCGCGGGATTCGACCGTGACGCGCTGGCGCTGGGCCTACGCCGCCACGGTCACCGGCGCGTGCTCACCCTTGACGATCCGGCCAATCTGCCCGCCATGATCGCCGCCGAAGCCGCGCCTGGAGATCTCGTGGTGTTCCTCGGCGCCGGCGACATCACCGTCTGGGCTCATGCGCTGCCGGCGGCTCTGGACGCGCTCGCCCTATGAGCTGGCGCGAGGGTCTGCCGCGTGTCCGCGGCAGGCTCCTGTTCGATGAGCCGCTCGCGCCGTTTACCTGGCTGAGAGTCGGTGGCCCTGCCGATGTTCTTTTCCTGCCGGCGGACTGGCCGGACCTGCACGACCTTCTGCTGGCCGTTCCCGCGCACATACCCCGAACCATGCTCGGTGTCGGATCGAACATCATCATCCGCGACGGCGGCGTCGAGGGTCTCGTGATCCGCTTGGCGGGACGCGCCTTCGCCGGCGTCCATATCGATGCGCAGGCTTGCGCGGTGACCGCGGGGTCCGGCGCCCTCGACGCCAGTGTCGCGCGCGCGGCGGCGGACGCGGGCATAGGGGGATTGGAATTTTTTGCCGGCATTCCAGGGACCATCGGCGGCGCTCTGACGATGAACGCCGGCTGCTATGGTCATGAAGTCAAGGACATTCTCCTCGCCGCCCGCGGCGAGACCGTCACTGGCCAGTTGCGCGCCCTTGTGGTGGAGGACTTCGGCTACGCCTACCGGTCGAGCCGGATCGCCCCCACGATCATCTGGGATCAGGCTGTTTTCCAGGGCTGTCGCGAAGACCCCGCCATCATCAGAGTACGGATCGCCGAGATCACCGCCCGCCGCGAGGCGAGCCAGCCTATCCGGGAGAAGACCGGCGGATCGACCTTCAGGAATCCGTCCGGCGATTCGGCCTGGCGCCTGATCGACGCCGCCGGCTGGCGAGGCCGGCCGTTTGGCGGCGCCATGTTCTCGACCCAGCACGCCAATTTCCTCATCAATAGCGGAACGGCCACCGCGGCCGACCTGGAGGGCCTCGGCGAAATCGTGCGCGCCGACGTGGCGGCGAAGTTCGGCGTCAGGCTTGAGTGGGAGATCAAGCGTATCGGGAGGCCCTGACCCTTGCGCGGCGCGGGACAGCGAACGCCCCGCCTCGGCGCCGGAGTGTCATATAACGTTCGCTGGATCGGCGACTCTCATTGCTGCTATCGGGCCGACCGTCGAAAAGGACTTGCAGCAGTTTCGTGTATCATTCGATTGTCTCGATTGTTCTGGCGCTAGCGGCTTGTCTGTCGATATCGCGCGCAAGCGCCACGGCCGCCGATGGCGAGGCGCGCGAGCCGTCTTTCTGTTTCCGCCCTTCGGCGGGCGGCGTGGTCGGGGAACCTCCGGAACTCTTCAGCCGGCGCGGCGCATTGACGGTCGAACTGGACTATGTGTCGTCCGTCGACGCCGCGGGCCGCGCGTTGCGCTGCTTCGTCACCCCCGACGGCCTCGAGTCGCCCACACTGCACGTGCGCCCAGGCGATACGCTGAACATCCGGCTCAGGAATCTGGTCCAGCGTACCGGGGCGGACAAGGACGGCGCCATGGCGATGTCCGTCGGGCCTGCGGCGCCGTGTGGCGCGGCCGCCATGGACGCTACGTCGGTCAACATGCATTTCCACGGAGCGGACGCGCCGCCGACTTGCCATTCGGACGATGTGCTGCGAACCCTGGTCAACGCCGGCCAATCGTTCGACTACCATGTCAGATTTCCCAAATCACAGCCGCCCGGGCTCTATTGGTACCATCCGCACGTACACGGACAATCCGAGCGGGCCGTGAAGGGGGGCGCGTCCGGCGCCATCGTGGTCGACGGCCTCGAAAACCTCCAGCCGATCGTTGGCGGACTGCGCGAGCGGACGCTGATCGTGCGCGATCAGGCCGTCTCGGGCGACCCCCCACCCGGTGGTCAGGTCCCGACGAGCGATGTCACGCTGAACTACGTGCCGATCGCCTATCCTGAGACGGTTCCGGCGGTGATCGCGATCGAGCCCGCGCGCCGGGAGTTCTGGCGGGTTCTGAACGCGTCCGCCGAAACGGTTCTGGACATAGCTCTCACCTACGATGGGCGCGACCAATGGCTCGAGGTCGTCGGGCTGGACGGGGTCCCCACAGGATCGGCAAACGGAACCGCGGCGGGCAAGCCCCTGAGCGCGAACCACATTCTCATCCCCGCGGCCGGTCGCGCGGAATTCATCGTGGACATGCCCGCAAGAAACATCGGGCGGGCGAGCCTTGTGACGCGGTCGATCGCTATGGGCCGGGACGGCGACAATGACCCGGCGCGAACCTTGGCCCGTCTGGAGTATGGCTCAGGCCCCGCCGCGCCGTCGCGGGCGATGCCCAGGGCGAGCGCGCTGGCGCCGCAGGCATCGTCGGGCGGGCTGGACAGTGCAAGGATCACGGCGCGCCGCAACCTGTACCTCTCGGAAGTCCTGGCTGACCCCTATGACCCGAGCAGCCAGCCAAAATACTTCATCACGGTGGCCGGTGCGATTCCGCGTGTGTTCGATCAGGCCGACCCGCCGGCGATCGTCACCAGGGCCGGGGCGGTCGAGGAATGGACTATCGAAAACCGCGCGCGCGAGATGCATGAATTTCACATCCACCAGATCCATTTCGAGCTCACCCGGCGCGATGGCGCGCCCGCGCCGCTGGACCAGACACAATACCTCGACACGACGCAGATCCCCCCCTGGTCGGGGACCGGGCCCTATCCAAGCGTCACCCTGCGTCTCGATTTCCGCGGCGGCGTAGTCGGAGACCTGCTCTATCACTGCCACATGCTGGATCACGAGGACGGCGGCATGATGGCTATCGTGCGGGTCCTCCCGCGGCTCCGGCGCTCCGGATCGCCCGAACTACCAGCGCTTGTAGCTGAACGTGCCGCACAGCCCGGGTGAAGCGATGGACGAGGGCTTGTCGGCGGCGCTGTAGGCGTCGATCTCCAAGCCGTCGGGCGGCGCGGGAATCATGACGATCCAGTTTGCCGCCTTGTCTCCGCAAAGCGTGGCGCCGCTCGAGAACGCGGTGCTCGTCGTCTTGGCCACCGCGTAGATGCGGGCCGGGATCGGACCCTGGTCCGGCTTGAACTGCGCCACCAATCCTTCGGCGCGCCAAGGCACGTCGACCTGGCCCGCTTTGAGCCGATCGGGCAGAAGCATGATGGGGCCGGTAACGGAGACGGCCTTGTCGTTGGCGGGTTTCCAGACGGGATAGTCGTCGTCGTCGGCCCGGGCGGTGGCCAAGCCGCCCGCCAGGGCGATCAAAGTGTTCAGAAGCAGCCCGCGGACGCGTCGCATGATGAAGCTCTCTCAAACGAGTCGGGGGTGGTCGAGCGATCGCGCACGCTCGGATCGCCGGACGTCAGGTCCGATGTCGCCGAAAGGGTAGGGGATGCGGATGACACTTTGATGATCGGGTGTCGACCCGCGCGGGCTCCGCCGCGGTCGACGAAGCACCCTGCTGGGTTCAAGGGAACGTGATCTCCCAATATTGTGATCGGGGCGGCGCAGCAATCCGCGCCGTGCAGCGAAGTATTCAGTGGAAGGAGCTTTTTTCCTCACGCCGAAAGCGGTTTCCCGATAGGCGCTTTGCATAAAGCGTACATTGATTTTTCCCAATCTATAAAGTAAACGCCACCGATTGATTGCATTTCCGACCGTATTTTACCGACGCTTTTACTAGATCATCATATTCACGTCACCGATCTGTAACCGCTGCCGGCCTAGCTACCGGCGCCGCGCTGGTCATGAAGGCCACGGGCGCCACCCAACGGGCTCTCAAGGGGATACCAGAATGAAACCCAACACGCCTTCACTGAAGGCCTCTCTGCGCGGCGGCGTCGCCGCGCTGACCATGGCGACCGTCGCCATCACTCCGGTGCTTGCCGGCGCACAGACCTTCCACGGCGAAAAGGCCGTCAAGGCCGGCGTCGCCGCACCGACCCTCGTCGCAAAGCCGTCCGTGGCGGTGCCGCGCGGAGAAAACGACGACAAGACGACCTCGCCGATCAAACACGTGATCGTCATCGTCGGCGAAAACCGCACGTTCGACCACGAGTTCGCAACCTACGTCGCGCCTTCGGGCGACCAGGTCAGGAACATCCTCTCGGAGGGTATCGTCAATGCCGATGGCACGCCTGGCCCGAACTTCGCCGCCGCGTTCCAGAACCAGGCCTCCGACACCACGACGTACAGCCCGAGCCCGACCATCACCGGCCCTTACAAGAAGCTTCCGGCGCCCAACCTGAACTTTACGCCGAACAAGCGGGTCAACTACTGGGTCCCGTTCAAGACGATCAAAGAAGTGGCGGCCACTGACCACGGCATCCTGCCGCAGGATTTCAACGAGGGCACCACCGGCGCCTCCGGCCTGCCCTACAAGACCATCGACACCCGCATCGCCAACGTTCGCTCACTGCCGTCCGGCCCCTTCCAGCTGTCGCCCGGCGTGACCTCGGACGACTTCGCCAACAGCCCGGTGCACCGCTTCTACCAGATGTTCCAGCAACTGGACTGCAGCGCGACCTACGCGACGCCCGCCGATCCGAGCGGCTGCAAGTCCGACTTGTTCCCGTGGGTCGAGGTCACCGAAGGCGCCGGCCAGAACGGCGCCCCTCAGCCGGCGAACTTCAATGACGAGACGACCGGCGAAGGCGCCACCGCGATGGGCTTCTACAACGTCCAGCAAGGCGATTCGCCCTACTTCCACCAGCTCGCCCAGCAGTACACCCTGCTCGACAACTACCATCAGCCGGTCAAGGGCGGCACCGGCTTCGACAGCATCTACATCGCCAGCGCCGACGCCTTCCCCTACACCGACGGCAATGGCAACCTCGCGACGCCGCCGTCGAACCAGATCGAAAACCCCAATCCGCAATCGGGCACCAACAACTGGTGGGTGCAGGACGGGTATTCGGGCGGCACCTACAGCAACTGCTCGGACCCCAACCAGCCGGGGGTCGGACCGGTCCTCAACTACCTCTCCGCTCTCGGGGTCAACCCGAACTGCGCGAGCGGAGCCTACTACCTGCTCAACAACTACAACCCGGGCTACGTCGGCGACGGCGAGCGCGCGGACGTTCCCGGCACGACCTGGTACCAGGGCCCGTTCACGATCCCGCCGGTCACCACGCCCACGATCGCCGACGTCCTGATCGCGCACAAGGTGTCCTGGGCCTATTACGGCGAAGGCTGGAACGCCTATCTCGCCGATCCCGACGCCTATTCGGGAGGCGCGTCGTACTGCAACATCTGCAACCCATTCCTCTACACGACCAGTGTCATGACCGGGACCGATCCCAAAACGGGCGTTCCGTATCGGGCGGAAAACCTGAAGGACACGAGCGATCTCTATGATGCGATCGCGCAGGGGACCCTGCCGGCGGTGTCGTACGTGAAGCCCAGCGGCATCAACGACGGTCACCCGGAATCCTCTAAAATATCGCTCTTCGAAGATTTCGTGAAAAAGATCGTGACGGAAGTTCAGGCCAACCCGAAACTCGCCAACAACACCGCCATCCTGATCACCTACGATGAAGGCGGCGGATATTGGGACTCTGGCTATGTCCAACAGCTCGACTTCTTCGGCGACGGCACGCGTATCCCGATGCTGATCGTCTCCAAGTACACCCGCGGAGGCCATGTGTCGCACGTCTATAGCGATCACGCCTCGGTGCCGAAGTTCATCGAAGCCAACTGGGGCTTGCCGCCGATCAGCAACCGCAGCCGCGACAACATGCCCAACCCGGTCACCGGGGCTGACCCCTACGTGCCGACCAACGGCGTTCCGGCGATCAGCGACATGATGGCCGCGTTCAAGTTCAAGGGCTAGAACCATCGTTGATCTGGAAGGGGCGCCCGCGGGCGCCTCTTCCTTCAACGCCCGAGGGGTATGGGCGAACACAAAACCCGCTCCAAGGATCGGTCCGCCGCCGTCGATTCCCGAAACCGGAGCCCGAAGACTTGTGGCAGATCGGAACAATAGCGGCGCCCGTCATCGCCGACCCGCCGCCTAGGCACGGGGGGACGCGGTCGACGCGCGTCGTGGACACGAGCAGCCAAATGCAGTCTAATCACGCTGTGAGGACCCCTTCAAGAGTGGATCCATTCAAGGCGGGTGCACGCCCCGCCATCAGGTCGACACAGTTTGACCTCAGTCTAAACCCTTCCGGGCCAGCGGGTTGTCTGGCGGTCCCATTGGCGTCAGACAAGGAAAACGCAATGCCCGCATGCAGGACGGTCGCCGTCATGGCGGCGTTCGCGACCCTGGCGGGCGGCGTCGCGCTGGCGCAGAGCACGCGATTCAACGCGCCGGGCAATACCCTGATCTCGGACCAGTTCAACAATCGGGTCATCGAGGTGGCGCCGTCTGGCGAGGTTGTCTGGCAATTCGGCCTGGGTCCCCATGATGTGTCGGCGACGTCGCCCGTCGGCGTGAACGATGCTTTGCGGGTGGGCGAGAACACGCTGATCTCCGCCAGCGGCGCTCCGCCGGGATCGGAGCCCTTGTGTCCGTCGGGCTGCGCGGACAACCGGGTGATGCTGGTCGATCCGCAAGGAAGGATCGTCTGGCAATATGGCCGCTTCGGCGTCAGCGGGTCTGGCCGCGATCAGCTGAGCACGCCCGTGCAGGCGACATGGACGCCGATGCACACGGTGCTCATCACCGATCAGGCTAACCAGCGGGTTATCGAGGTCTCCCGCGATAAGAAGGTCCTGTGGCAATATGGGACGACGGGAGTCGCCGGCGCCAAGCCCGGCCAATTGAACTCACCGAACTCGGCGGAACTGCTGGACAACGGCGACATCCTCATCGCCGATCAGAGCAACAATCGCGCCATCGAGGTCACGCGGTCCCACAAGATCGTCGCCAGTTATACAGCGGGAGGCGCCGTCAGCGCGGTTGCGTTCGCCAGCCGGCTCGCGAACGGCGACACGCTGATCACCGATTCCAACAACAGCCGGGTCGTCGAGGTCGACACGCACGACCACGTAGTGTGGTCCTACGTGACCACGACATCGGCCGGCGCCAACCCGTCGCCATTGCCGTCTCGCGCTCTGCGCCTCGGCAACGGCGAGACGCTGATAAGCGATCAGTTCAATCATCGGGTGATTGCGGTCGACCCCGCCGGACGGATCGTTCGCCAGTTCGGCGCCCTGAATGCGCCAGGTTTCGACGCGGATTTCGCCCGACGCGGTCTCAACGCCCCCTATGACGCCAAGAGGATTGGCGACTACACCGGGATGACGTGGTCGGACTCGCTGCACACCGTTCCGCAGCGCTGAGGAGAGCGAGCCGCTTGCGCGCCGCGAGATCAACGTTCGCTTCGCACCTGCCGGTTGCATCTGAGAGACGTCGTTTTCAACGCGAACGCTTGGCGAGCGGCGGGCGATTGATGTAAACGACGGTAGAGGTCGAATCTTCAAACCGTCAATCCGAGCCCGATTGACACCAATCCGGCAGCTTCGATAAAGACCCCCTCACCGTTCACAGGATTTCACAATGGCCGACGAAACCAAGACCCCCGAGCAAAAAGCGGAAAACGCCAAGAAGAAAGAGCTGCGTCGACTCAAGAACGACCTCAAGGTTATTCGCGGAAGGTCTAAAGAGTTGGGCGACGAGCGCAAGAAGCTCGAAGACAGTTACAACTCGCTCGCCGCGGAAATGGGTCTTCCGCCGCGCGGCAAGAAAAATCAGACGGCGGAATAGGTCGTCGCTTTTTTCACACGGCAAGACCGGTGGGCCCCGATGCGGCGAGCATCGGGGCCCACCGATTTTGACCGGCTGCGGATGACGATCGCGCCCGGCGATCGCCGGGGCACGCCCTATCGCGGTGGTCTCCGTTCGTTCCGGCGATCCTCGAGCCACAGAGCCACCTCGTCCAAGGCTTTGCGCCGACCCCGCAGTTCCCACGCATTGCGCACGCGCCGCGTGAACTTCAATTCGCCGAGTTCGACGTCGAGTTCCTCGATCGACTGCTTCAGGAACGTCGTCAGGTCGGCGACGATTCTGTCGCCGCCGGTCGGGCCCTGCGGCGCTGGTTTGGCGTGAATGGCCAAGGTGTTCATCAGGGCCCCGGCGCAATCGGCGGCTTGAATGCGGATGTCCGGCACCGATGTGATTTCGTAGAATTGGCCGCGGGTGATCGGGCCGACCGCGAACAGCGTCTCGCGGGCCACGCCATCGGCCCCGATCACGCGCGAGCGGGCGTCTACATCCAGGCCCAGTCGACAAACATCGGCGCGAATCTCTCCGCTCGCCAGGAGATCGGCGATCAGGGGGTCTGTCGCGTGCGTGAGATCGTCGCGCGGTCCCACGCAGTTGATGGCGATGGCGAAGTGCTCGACGACGGTCGCGGTCTTGCCCCTGGGGGTCCAGGCGGCCTCCACGCCGTCCGGGACCGACTTCAGATAGATCAGTCTTCCCCCAGTCGCGTCGAAAGTGCCGTCGAGCCGCATGCCTGAAAGGCGGTCCGCCACCTCGGGCGCCAGTCGGTGACGGTGCGCGTCCCACCACGGTCGAAGATGCCGCAGAAAGCGGGCTTTCTCGACGGGGGTCCATCCGCGAAAGATCGTCTGCACATAGGGTCGAAGGCTGTCGATCGCCGCGCGCCAGTCCAGGCTGGCCCGTTGTCGCACCGCCACCAGCACTTCGCCGGGGGAGCCTCTGGGACTGGTCGTCAATGTGTCGCGCGCGGCGATTTCGGCATGGCGGCGGGGCAGCAGGCCGTGTCGGGACAGGGCCAGCATGCGGGCGCCCGGCCGTTGCTCGTTGACGCTCAAGGCTATGTCGACCGCCGTGAGCCCGGTGCCCAGCAAGAGCACATTGCCCTGCGCCGGCAGTGTCGCCGGATCCCACGCCCATGGGTTGGGGGCATAGTGCGAGGTCCCGATCAGCGCCGGGTCTAGGCCCTGAGGCGGCATGGGGGGCAGATTGCCGAGGGCCAGCACCACCGCGTCCGCGGTCAAGGTCCTTCCCATCGCCAGGCGAAGCCGCCAGCCGTCGCCTTCGCGCGACAAGGCTCGGACCTCGTCGTGTTCCAGGCTGATGCGTCCCGCCGCGCGACCATCGGTCGTCGCCTTGCGCAGCAGCGACTGCAGGTACTGGCCATATTCATCCCGCGTCACGAACACCTGGTCGGGAGGCCCGGACGCGCGCGCCCCCAGCCAGTCGATGAAATGCGACGGTTGCTCGACGAAGGCGCTCATGTTGGTGGCGCGCACATTGAGCAGGTGTCGCGGATTGCTGCTGGCGTAGGCGGCGCCGCGCCCGAAGCGGGGCCCGCGTTCGACGAGCAGGACCTTCGGGCCGTCCGGCGCCAGGATCAGGCGCAGCGCGGTGAGCACGCCGCTGAAACCGGCGCCGATGACGGCCACGGTCGCTTGATTGGTCATCGTCCGAGCGTCTCCCGATCGCTGCTCCCTGTGGGGCCGCAACCCCGCGCAGCGCCGGGCTGAACATCGGAGGGCCACGGTGGCGCGCGACCGGGGCGCAAATCTAGAGAGGGATCGAGGGATGTCATGCTTGCAAAAACCCGTTGCGAGGCCGGTCGAACAAACCAGAAATTCTTAGGCCTGACGGCGCGCACGCCTCCCGCGCGAACAAAGCTAAAAGTCCTTGTTACGGAATCTATCGATAAGCGCGCCAAAGTCTGTCCTCGCCGAGACGTTTCTTGCAGGTCGGCTGGCGACGGCGCTCCAGGACTGGGCGGCGGGACCGGTGGCGACGACGTGCGAAGCGCTGTCGCCATGATCGAGCGGCTGTCATGCCGCCGCCACCGCCCTCGCCGTTTGTCCGCGCGTGAAAACTGCAATAGAAGCCCTGAGCGTCTTTCCGAGAAAGACCGCCCGGGTGGAGCCGGATATGGCCTCGACCCTCGGCGGGACGCATTTGCGCGGGCGAGGGGCGCCCGTGGCCTTCCGCCGTGGAGACACAATGGACTTCATCCATCATATCAACCCGCTCTATGTGCTGTCCGGTCTCGCGGTCGGAATGCTGGTGGGGCTGACGGGAGTGGGCGGCGGCTCGCTGATGACGCCATTGCTCGTATTGGTCTTCGGCATCCACCCGACCACCGCGGTGGGGACGGACCTGCTCTACGCCGCCGCGACCAAGACCGCCGGAACCGGCGTGCACGGCTGGAAACGCACGGTGCAGTGGGGGATCGTCGGCCGGCTCGCCATGGGCAGCGTCCCGGCCGCGGGCCTGACCCTGTGGTGGCTGGCGCGCAGGGGGGCGCACGCGGATTCTCCCCATGGGCTGGTGACGGTCGTCCTTGGATGGGCCCTGATCGTCACGGCCATCGCGATCGTGTTTCGGCGCACGATCGTCAATTTTCTCGTCGCCGGCCGTACGCCGCTGAAACCGGCCCAGACCACCGCCCTGACCATCACCTTGGGCGTAATTCTCGGCGTTCTGGTGTCGCTGACGTCGGTGGGCGCCGGCGCCATCGGCATGACCGTCCTGCTGGTCCTCTATCCGAAGCGGGACGTCGCCCAGCTGGTCGGATCCGATATCGCCCACGCCGTGCCGTTGACCCTTCTCGCGGGCCTCGGTCACTGGATGATGGGCACGGTGAACTGGACCCTGCTGGTGACGCTGCTGATGGGCTCCATCCCGGGCATCATCATCGGCAGTCTTCTCGCGGCGCGCACGCCCGACGGCGTGCTGAGGCCGATATTGGCCGGCACGCTGGCCCTCGTCGGCGGCAAACTCCTCCTCAGCTGAGCAACCGGCGATGTCACGTCTCGTGCTTGCCCGCGATCTTCATTATGGGTCCTCTGAAGGGAGGCCCAAAGCCGATGTACAGACATATCCTGCTCGCCTACGACGGCACGCGCGAGGGGGCCATCGCCTTGCGCGAGGGCGCCTTGCTCGCCCGGCAGTGCGGGGCGAAGGTATTCGTGCTGTCGGTGTTGCCCGACACCGAGGGCGTGCTGATGGCGGAAGGCATCTACGGCGATGTCGTCGGCCAGCAGATGGATGAGTATCGCGCCGTTCTCGAGCGCGGCGTGACGGTGTTGAAGCGTCTTGGGGTGGAGGCGGTCGCCAAGCTGGTGGTCGGGGAGCCGGCGCCCTGCATCGGGGCCTACGCCAGGGAAGTGAAGGCCGACCTGGTGGTGCTCGGGCATCGTCGGCAGAACCTGTTGCAGCGATGGTGGTCCGGAGGGACGGGCGCCTACATCAGCGACCACGTCGCCTGCAGCGTCCTGATCGCTCGCAACGGCATCAGCGACGAGGCCTTCGAAGCCGAACTTGCCAAGAACGGCGCGGCGTGAGCGGCGAGCGCCACCCGCCCGGGCGCGGTTTTGCGCCATGAGCACCGAAGACCAGAAGCGCGCGGCCGGCGAGGCGGCGGCCATGCTCGTCGAAGACGGCATGACGGTGGGTCTGGGCACAGGCACGACCGCCGCCTGGTTCGTCAAGGCATTGGCCGCCAGGGGACTGTCGGTGCGCGGTGTTCCCACGTCGGAGGCGACCGCCGACCTGGCGCGAGGGCTGGGGATTGCGCTCATCGACCTCGACGTGGTGGGCGTGATCGACATCACCGTGGACGGGGCCGACGACATCGGGCCCGACCTGGCGCTGATCAAGGGAGGCGGCGCGGCGCTGCTGCGGGAAAAGCTGGTGTGGAGCGCATCGAGACGCTGCGTGGTGATCGCCGACGCCAGCAAGGCGTTGCCCAGCTTCGGAAACTTTCCTTTGCCGATCGAGGTCACCCCGTTTGGTCACACGACCACCGCGGCGCGGATCGCGGCGACCGCAAGCGCGCATGGGATCGCCGGGCCGCCCGTGCTGCGCATCCAGGACGGCGCGCCGGTGCGCACCGACGGCGGCAATCTTATCTACGACCTGCCGTGTGGGGTCATCGCCGACCCCGCGGCGCTGGCGGTGGCGCTCAAGGGGCTGACGGGCGTGATCGAGCACGGCCTGTTCCTGGGCCTGGCCGAGCGGGCGCTGATCGGGACCGATGTGGGCGTGACGACGCTCTTTCCTTGAGATGAAGGAGGCCCGCGTGGCCGAATACGACTACGACCTGTTTGTCATCGGGGCCGGTTCTGGCGGCGTGCGGGCCGGGCGGCTGGCGGGGTTCAGCGGCGCGCGCGTCGCCGTGGCCGAGGAGTACCGGGTGGGCGGCACCTGCGTCGTGCGCGGCTGCGTGCCCAAGAAGTTCATGGTCTACGCCAGCGAGTTTTCCAACGCTTTCAAGGCGGCGGAAGGTTACGGCTGGACCCTTGGGGAGCGGACCTTCGACTGGCCGCGGTTCCTCGAGGCCAAGGATATCGAGATCGCCCGGCTGTCGGGCATCTATGTGACCAATTTGCACAACGCCGGCGCCGACCTCGTCCATTCGCGCGCCGAGCTCATGGACGCGCACACGATCGCCACGCCGGCCGACGGCAAGAGCTATACCGCCAACAAGATCCTCATCGCCACCGGCGGGCGCCCCACCTTGCCGCAGGGTCTCCCAGGCGTCGAGCTGGCGATCACCTCCAACGAGGCCTTCCACCTCAGCGAACTGCCCAGGCGCATCCTGATCGTCGGCGGCGGGTATATCGCGGTCGAATTCGCCGGCATCTTCAACGGCCTGGGGGTCGAGACGACGCTGCTCTACCGCGGCGCCAACATCCTGCGCGGCTTCGACGACGACGTGCGCGCGCACCTGGCCGGCGAAATCGAAAAGCGCGGCATCAAGGTCATCCTCGGCTGCCGGCATTCCTCGCTCGAAAAGTCGGACACCGGCGTCGTCAGCCATCTCGACAGCGGTCACTCGATGGAGACCGACGTCGTGATGTTCGCCACCGGCCGCGAGCCCTATACGGCAGGGCTGGGTCTGGAGGCCGCCGGCGTGGCGCTGAACGAGCGCGGCGCCGTGATCGTGGATGAGTTCTCCCGCACCAATGTCGAGAACATTTGGGCGGTGGGCGACGTCACCGACCGCATCAACCTGACCCCCGTGGCCATCCGCGAGGGCGCCGCCTTCGCCGAGACCGAGTTTCGCGGCCATCCGATGAGCTTCGACCACGCGGATGTTGCGAGCGCGGTGTTCTCGCAGCCCCCGGTCGGGACGGTTGGACTGTCCGAAGCCGACGCGCGGCACGGCGGGCGCAAGATCACCATCTACCGCTCGGTGTTCCGCCCCATGAAGAGCACCTTCTATGGCGGCGAGGAGCGCATGCTGATGAAGCTCGTGGTCGACACCGCGACCGACCGCTTGGTCGGCTGCCATATCGTCGGCCCCGACGCGCCCGAAATGATCCAGCTGGCCGCGATCGCCATCAAGCTTGGGGTGACCAAACACCAGTGGGACGAGACCTGCGCGGTCCACCCCACCGCCGCCGAGGAGCTGGTGACGATGCGCGAGCCCTATATGCCGGTCGGCATGACGGCGGGAGGCTGAGGCAAGACCGGCGGCGCGGCCCTCGAGGCTGAGGATGAACGTCGGCGCCGAGGCGCGAGAGTCAGGCGCAAAAAAAGTTGCGGTCCATTCCGGTCGGAGCGCTCGAAAGCGAGCCGCCGCGGCACGTCGGTGGCGGCGCAAGAAATGCGCGGGCCGCCAACCCATTGGGCGGCGGCTCGCCTGGGCGTCCGCAAGGCGGTCCCGCGCGCCGAGCGCGACGACTCTAGGCCGGCTTGGGCGCCCACAGAATGCACCAGGCGTTGGGCAGGATCGGACCGGCGACGATCTTGCACAGATTGGTCTTGTTCGGGCCGGCGCCGGCCAGGAAATAGTTGCACTTGCTGCATTGGGCGGCGCCGTTGGGGTGTTCCTGATATTTGACGTTGGTCCTGGGCATGGTGCCCCCCGCCGCGTTCGCGGCTTCGGCGGCGGCCAGCAATGGCAGACCTGCGACGGCGGCGGCGCCGATCAGGATGGCGCGACGGGTGTTGGGTTCGACTGATTTCGACACGAGAACTCCTAATGACGACTATGAGATAAGCACGTCCCGACCATTGCCCCAATTCGGCGAGAGGAGCAATATTCTCCGTTTGTTCCGAAGCTGATCGCTGTGAGAGGGAGGGTATCGCGCGGCGCGCCGAACCATCCGCCTGGCCTGTCTGGCGTCAGTTCAATTGCGGTCTTGGCGCCGTCAGCGTCAGCCTGCCGATGTCCAGATGCGCCGGCGCAATCGGCATCGATGCCGAAGTGCGCGCCAGCCCCGCCATCCTCGAGATGAACGCGAGCGGGGAAGGGCCCTGCGGCGCGTTCGCGGCGGGCGGGTCGACGACCACCACGCCGCCCGCGCCGTCGCTCGAGCAGGTCCAGGTCGAGGCGGTATAGTTCCCCACCAGGCGAATCTGGGCGGTGTGGGTCCCATCGGTCACGGTCAGGACGCCGCCGGTCCTGGTTCCGGAAAACGTAGCCTCGGAAGAAGACACGAATCCGATGTCCCGCAGGTCCAGCGACGTCGCGCCGGTCGTGGAGAAGCCCGTGATCCTGCCGTGGTAACCCTGCGCATCTCCAAGGGCCAGTTCGCCTGTCGGGCCGGTGAAATACACACTCTCGCTGAATCCACCGACAAAGCTAAGTACGCCGCCGCCGATCCTCGCCGAGCCATTCCCAGAGACCGCGCCATCGACCGTGAGATTGCCGCCTTGGGCTTCGAGGACGCCTTGATTGAGAACGGCGCCGAACAGGTTGAGGCCGCCCAGACCGGTCGCCTCGATGATCCCGTTATTGACGATCCGCCTCGATCCCGTGTTGATCGTGAGCGACGCGCCGGTCTCTTTGATGACGCCCGCTGCGCCGTTCACCAGTGACATCTTGCCCAGGCCGATCTGACCGGCGCCAGCGATGGTGTTGTCGACATTGGTCAGAACCGCGTTGACGCTGGCGCCGATGATCTGATCAAAGGCGCCGCCCCCCAGCAATACCGTGCCGCCTCCGCTCAGCGTGGCGCCGGTCTTGCCGACGATCAGGCGAGTGACATGGGTCGAGGCGGCCAAGGTGATCTGGCCGCTGTTGAGCACGCCGCCCTGGATCGTGAGGGCGCCCCGGTCGGCGATCGTCAGGGCGCCGGCCACCGTCAGCGCCTCGGGCGTATTCTTGCCCGACACCGTCCATGAGCTGCCGGCGTCGAATACGAAGGCGCCGAAGCCGCTGAACGCCAGGGTCGCGGATCCGGACGCGGCGCCGGCTCCGCCGAGCCCGGTGATAGTCCCGCTGCCTCCGGCCAGTTCGAGCGTTCCGCCTCCGCCCTGCACTTCGCCGATGACCGCCGAGCCGGCCTCGGCGATCAATCGGTCGCCGGCATTCTTGAACGCGATCCCTACGCCGCCGGTGATCGTGCCGAAGTTGACCACGGCCGCGACAGCCCCCGCGCCGGCATAGACGCCAAACCCCTGTGCGCCGACATAACCGGGGAGACCCGCGCCGCCCGCCCCGCCGGTGATGGCGCCGTGGTTGACCACCAGCCCGCCCGCCGCGAGCAGCACGCCGGCCCCGCCGGCGCCGCCGACGCCCAGGGACGCCACGATGATGAACGCGCCGCCCGCTCCGCCGGTGATCGCGCCATAGTTGCTCACCGCCCCGCCCGCCGACAGCCAGACGCCGGCGCCGCCAGCTCCCGCCGCGACGCCGTAGACATAGCGGGCCGCGCCGCCCGCCCCGCCGGTGACCGCGCCGTAGTTGTTTACCGCTCCACCCGCCGAGAGCCAGGCGCCCGCCCCGCCTGCGTTTCCGCCAGCATACTGGTAGCCGCCGCCGCTCTGGCCGCCCGCGCCGCCTAGGATCGTGCCGTGGTTGATCAACGCGCCACGCGCGGCGAGCGAAACGGCCACCCCCCCGGGAGCGTAGTCGTAGGAACCAGAGCCGCCGGACCCGCCGTGGATCGTGCCTTCGTTGGCCACCGTACCGCCCGCACCCAGGGAAAGGCCCGTCCCCCCCGCCCCGCCGTAGCCGAACGTGCTCACGCCGCCGGCGCCGCCCGCGATGTAGCCGGCATTATCCACCGAGCCGGACATCGCCAGGAAAACAGCCGCCGCGCCGCTTCCGGCTGTGCCGAGAGTATGGCCGCTGCCGCCGGCTCCGCCGGTAATCCTGCCGTTGTTGGTTACGGGGCCGCCCGCCGCGAGCGTCAGGCCCACGCCGCCTGCGCCGCCCAGGCTGTAGGCGCTGTCGCCACCGACGCCGCCGGTGATAAGGCCGGCGTTATGCACCGTGCCATTGGCCGCGAGCCAGACACCGACTCCGCCGACGCCGGCCGGGGTGGTGCGGCCGTAGCCGCCGGCGGCGCCTGAAATCACGCCCGAGCCGGTGATGCTGAGCGTGTCGTAGCCGGCCGAGAGCGTATAGCCGGCGCTGTAGGTTCCCGTGAGGACCTTGGTCGTCATGGCGCTGGTGTTCCTTCCTTAGGTTCGCGAAGGTCCGGAAAAGGACAGGCTGTCGCAAGGCTCTCGGCAAGTGCGCGAAGGGCGACGGTATCGGCGCCGCCAGGCGGCCCCGGTCCCGAGGCTTTCCAGATCCGGAAAATGCAATCCGCAACCCCCTAGGCGCTCCGCCCGGACGAGTTTCCGTCTCGCGGAGTTTCCAAGGACAGATCCTGTGAAATCACATGGTGTCAAGCATCGGAGGAACTGGCGTGGACGCTACGTCCACGCGCGTGTGACAATATTCCAATGAAAATCAACCCGTTACTGTTTAAAAGTCAGCTGTATCCCGCGCCGGCCAATCCGCGGGCTTGCCCGCCGCGGTCAGCGGCAGCGCCCGCCCGAAGCGAAAGGCGCGCGGGCGCTCCGCCACGCTCAGTGTCGTCTCAATATGCGCGGCCAGGGACGCCAGCAGCGACGCCAGGTCCTCGCCGGCTTGCGGGCCGGGAACGACGAACGCCTTCAGCCGCGTACCCTCGCCCGGTTGCATGGCCCGCACGACCGCATCGGCGACGCCGGGGTGGGCGCGGATCACCTGTCGGACGCGATCCAGATTTACGGCGACGGCGCCCACCTTGACCGTGCCGTCGCGCCTGTCCTCGATCCGGAAGCCGCCTGACAGGTCCCAGGCCAACCGGTCGGGAGCGACGATCGGGGCTTCATCCTGGCGGGCCAGCCTGTCATCACCACACCGCCGCCACCATGGCGCCAGCCGAAAGGCGCCGCCGGCGTGCTTCCAACCCTCGCCGGTTCGCTCGCGCCATCCGACGCCGCCGGTCTCGCTGCTGCCATAGACGTCCAAAAGGCGGGAAAGGCCGGCGTCGGTCAGCTCGGCCGCGACGGAATCAGGACATGCCGCGCCGGAGGTGACGCCGACCACATCGGAGGGCCAGCCGGACGGCGAGGCGCACAGCAGGGCGCTCCAGAAAAGCGGATGGCCGATCACCAGGTCCCCTGGGCGAAGCGTGGCCAACACGCCGCCCGGCGACTGCCCGCGCAGATCGTCGAGCGGCGCGGCGAGTTCCGCAGGCAGCATCAGGTCGAACAGCAGGCCGTAGATATGATGCGACGCCACCGCTGTGCGGATCCGGCGCCGGCCGGGCAACAGCCGGGCCCATGTCTCGGCCTCCCGCGCCAGCCGTTCCGTCGCATGCGTGTGGCTTCGCGGCCTGCCGGCGCTTCCCGACGAAAGGACCGTGATCCGCTCGCTGCAATGTTCGAGTGCGTGTGCGCTGGCTTTCAACCAGCCCGCCAATGTCGCCGAGGTCAACAGATCGTCTTCGAGTCCGCCGTCGTGCAGGTGGAGGGCCTGCGACAAGGCGGCGGCCAAGCCAAGCCGCTCGAGCGAATCGAAACCCAGTCCCCTCTCGTCGGCGTCCGCCAAGCCGATGAGCTTCGGATCAAGACGCGGCGGCCATGGTCCACCCGGCCGCAGCCGGCGCGCCTCGGAGTCGATCAGATCGGCCAGGAAGCGCTCGATCGCCCATGGCCCGCGCCACCAATGCAAGGCGTCGGCCGGGCCCCGCGCCATGGTGTTCATCGCGGCGTCACGCCGGGCTCGCCGTCAAGCTATCCTGAAAGGCGGCGCTCACGCGACCGCGTCCGGCGCGTTTGGCGGCATAAAGCGCCGTATCCGCGGCCTTGAGCAGCGCGTCGATGCCGACGACAGAGGCGCTCAGCGCGGCGCATCCGATACTGATTCCCATCGGGCCCGGCTGCCGCGGTGTTCCCTCGATACAGCCGCCAACCGGCAAAACCACATCCTTGGGAATCGAGCGGCAAATCCGTTCGGCAATTCGCATCGCGTCCGGCAGGGCGGTATCGGGCAACAGGACGGCGAACTCCTCTCCGCCGAGCCGGGCGAGCACGTCGCGGCCGCGCAACTGCGCCTGGCAGACGTCCACGACGCGCTGAAGCACGGCGTCGCCGGCCGCGTGGCCGAAGCAGTCATTGACGAGCTTGAAGTGATCAAGATCGAGCATCAACGCCGCAATAGGCAGGCCGGTCTGCTGTTGTCTCGATATCTCGATCTCGGCCAGTTCGAAGAAACGCCCTCGGTTCACCGCGCCGGTCAGAAAATCGGTGGTCAGTAGCCTGTGCAATTGTTCGCCGGTGACATGCCGCTCGGTCACGTCGCGCAAAACCACCGCGAAGCCGGCGATCGGCGAGTGACTATCCACCACGGCGGCCGGTTCACCGACCACGGCGGGGGCGGCCTTTACATCGCCGTCGAGCTCGCGGTCCGCCGCCACCATCATCTGGCACCAGAAGCGGGATCCATCGCGCCGCGCGCACCAGCGATCGCGCAGGCTCCAGCCCTCGCGCACGGCCTCCGCCACCTGTTCATTGACATTGTCCGCGCGGGCCTGATTGGGCACGGAGAGCACCGCCAGGTCATGGCCGACCACGTCGGCCTGCGTGAAGCCGCTAAGCCGTTCACTGGATCGGTTCCAACTGTCGATTTTCCCTTTGTCATCTAGGGAGAACAGCGCGAAATCGCGAACACCGGCCATCAGAGCAGCGAACATGGCTTCGCTTTGCCGAATCTGGCGCTCCTGCTCGACCTGACTGGTCACATCCTGCAGCACCGCCATCAGGCAGTCGGCATTGATCTTGAGCAGGGAACAGGCCAACACCCGCGGGCCCGGACCGCTGCTGCTGACGAATATTCGGTGCTGCTCGCAAATCGAGCCGCTCGCGCCGGAAAAGCGCGCGGCCATATTGCGCAGCTCAGGCGCAAAGCCCTCGAGGGCGTCGAACAGGTTTTCCAACACAGGCTTGCGCATCAACGGCAGCAGCAGTTGCGCCGCCTCCGGATTGATCATCTGCACAGCGCCGCCGGCCGTCGTGCGCAACAAGCCCACGGGGCACATGTAGATGAAATTCAGCAAGTCCTCGTCGACTTCGAGCGCCACGGCCGGATCTGGCATGGGCGGGGCTTTCAGCGCTGGATGAGAATATAGTGTAGCTTGCCGCCCGGCTGCTGCAGCAGCCGGAGCTTCGCGGGCGTCGGGCGCATGCGGAATGTCAGGACATAGTCCAGCGTAACATCGAGCGCGGGCTCGTCTTCAAAGCGCTGCGCCACGAGAAAATTGTTCATGCAGACGCCAGTGACCAGGAAAAACTCCTGATCGAGCACGCTCTCGCGCGACAGGCCCGCCAGCCTGCTCTCGAAGAGATTATAGGCCTGGGTGCGGCCGGCGGCGTCAAGCCCAACCACGCCGAAGGCAAGCCGATCCAAAGCGGCGGCATCGGCCGCGTCCAGCTCGGCGAACGCTATGCCGCCGAAGGTTTCATCGTGATCCGGCACTCCGGCCTGAGCGGCCCCTGGACGCGCTGACGCATCAGTGTTCATCATGGTCGATCCAATCCCTTGATGCACCGGACACCCGGTCGGACAGGTCGCGCCCGCCAAGACTCGCCGACGTCCAACCAGAGGCGCCGGACGGCAATTCCAGTCGATGAGCGGCCCTTCCGTGGACGCCAACTTGCACTCTCGCCCACCCCGCTCAACCCTCGGAAACTACCCAGACACCCGCGATCAACGCACCGGACGGGTGGATAAGCGGGGCCAAACCCGCCTCGATGACCCGGAAAGCCGGCGTCTCACCCGCACGGCATGGGTATTATCCGAGCCTGCCACCCGCATTAGAGACAGGCTAAAAACCTGAGCTGGATCGCCCTGAAAGCCACGCCGCTGACTCGCCTGCGAGGAATTGAAGAGACATGACGCTCGCTGTCGCGGATGGCGTCGGCGGAACCCGTGGCGGAGGATCCGCCAGGTCGAGCGTAGCCGGTGATTACCAGACGCTGCTGCAGTTCCTCTACCGGGCGCCGATCGGTCTGATCCAGGCTGATCTGGCTGGCGAAATCGAGATCATCAACCCGATCGCCGCACGCTTGTTGATGCCCCTCTCGCATGACGGCGCGTTGGCCAACCTCTTCGTCGCCCTGGCGGATGTCGCCCCGCAACTTCGTCAGCTTGCGGCGAGCACCGCCGACGCCAGCGGCATGGTCTGTGAAGCCCTGCGGCTGAAGCTCCCGGCCGGGCGCCGCGGACACGAGCGCCCGGGCTATTTGTCCATCAGCCTGTTCAGGTTTGACGCCTCGGGGCTCATGGCCGTCCTCGTCGATGGCACAATCGAAGCGCTTCGTGAGGAGGAAACATTGTCGCGCGGACTGGGCGCCGCCGCTCGGCTCGACAGCCTGACCGGCATGCCCAACCGTCTGGCGGTCATCGAACGGCTCCGGATGGTGATGCAAAGACCAACGAACGACGCCGACCGCGCGTTCGCACTGTTTTACATAACCTGTGATCGCCTGAGACAGGTGGATGACGCCTTTGGCCGACCGGCGGGCGACGAGCTGTTGAGCCTGTTGGCCGACCGCCTGAACGCGATGCTGGCCGAGCATCATCCATGGACCGTCAACGCAAGCGCGGGCGCCATGGCGGCCCATATCGACGAGGGCAGGTTCATCGTCATGCTCGAGGGCGCCCGTCGGCGTTCCGACGTGGACGCCGTCGCGCAGCGGCTGGTCGACCTGCTGGCCGAGCCGTACCTGATAGGCCCGGGCGAAATCCACTGCGGGGCCAGCATCGGCGTCGTGCTGAACGAGAGCGCGGCCGTCGATGCCGATACCGTGCTGCAGTATGCAAGCCTGGCGATGGCCGAGGCCGAGCGTTCCGGCGGAGGGCGCTTCGTGGTGTTCGAAAAGGCCATGCAGCAGCGGGCGAAACAGCGCACTGACCTGGAGGCCGATCTGCGGCGGGCCATAGCCGAAAACCAGCTGTTCGTCGTCTACCAGCCGGTGGTCGGCCTGCAGGCGCCCGGCTATGCCGGCGGCGGCGTCGACCGATCCGTCGGCGTTGAGGCGCTGGTCCGCTGGCGCCACCCGACACGCGGCATCCTGCCTCCCGACCTGTTCATCGGCATGGCCGAAGAATGCGGGGTAATCCGACCGCTTGGCGAATTCGTACTCCGGACCGCCTGCGATCAATTCATGGCATGGCAGGCCCAGCTCGGCGCCGCGGCGCCTCGTCTGCTCGCGGTAAACCTGTCGCGCGGTCAGATCGGCGAGCCGGGGCTGGTCGCGAAAATCGACGCCATCATCCGTTCCAGCGGCATTCCACCGGCGCGCTTGCAGCTGGAGGTGACCGAAAGCCTGGCCGCCCAGAGCCATGCCGTGCAGTCACGCCTGCACGAGCTCAAGGCGCTGGGGCTGACGCTGGCGCTGGACGATTTCGGAACCGGCTATTCCTCGCTCTCCAGCCTTGTGCGGTTCCCAGTGGACACGCTCAAGATCGACCGCTCGTTCGTCACGGATGCGCCGACGAGCCCTCGACGGCGCGCGCTGGTCGACGCCGCGATCCGGGTGGCGCACGCCCTGGACATGACGACGGTGGCGGAGGGCATAGAGAACGAAGCACAGGCGAAGGTGGTCCGCGATTTCGGCTGCGATAAGGGCCAAGGCTATCTCTACAGCGAACCGCTGGTGTCGGGGGATCTGGTGCGATGGTTGCGCGGCGCGTGAACGAAGCGCGTATTGTCCCCTCGACTTTCCGGAGATGTCGGCGACAAAGCGAACTGCGGTTCGATCTTTGCCAGCGGGCGCATCCCGAGACTCGCACGGAACCAACCCCATGGGAATCCTCGACGCGACACTTCCCTCGGACTTTATCCACTGGTGCCTCGCGTCAGAGGTTTTGACGTTTTGGGGCGAGCGTGGCGCCGGCCAGGATAGGCCAAAGCCCAGGCCCGCCAGCGCGCGAGAGCGCCGCCAGATGGTCTACGCCTCGGACAGGACCATGCATCCGCGCCAGCGCACACCCGCGACCTCAACGGTTCGTCCGTTCGCGACGGCGGGTCCGAGCCGTTTCGACCAGCGCCTTGAAAAGGCGCCTCTGGGCCGCCCGATAGAGCAATAGCTCTGGGTGATACTGCACGCCGATCCAGAACCTGCGTGAACGATCCTCCACCGCTTGGATCACGTCGTTGGCTTGGCGAGCCGCCACCGTGAGCCCAACGCCCAGCCGATCGATGGCTTGCTTGTGGATGAGATTGACCCAAAGATTCCCCTGTCCGACGATATCGCCAAAGCGGGAGGCCGGCCGCGGCTTGATCAGCTCGCGGACGGTCAGATGGTCCCACCAGGTCGAGGAAGCAGCCACGGATTCGAAAGGCGATAGGTCCATGTGCAGGGTCCCGCCGGCCAGAACATTGAGCATCTGCGCGCCGCGACAGACACCGAGCACTGGAAGGTCGCTGCGTCTTGCCGCCCGAGCCCAGGACGCCTCGAGGTCGTCGCGCGCCAGATCGTAGCGATAGTCAGGCGTGGGCGTCCCCTCGAACGCCAGTGGATATACATCCGTGCCGCCGCCAAGGATCAGTCCGTCGATGGTGTGGGGATCGCGGGGCGCCCTGGCGGTGACGCGAACAGCGCGCCCGCCGGCCAGCCAGACCGCTGCCCACAGCGCCAGCCACGGGAAGAACTCGCCGCGTTCAGGTAGGGTGATTCCGATCGTCGGTCTCGAGTGAAGGTTCGGCTTGGCTGTCGGCTTGGCGCCCACCCCCTTCTCTTCGTGGGTCAATTCTTCTGGGAGGCGGCCATGCTTGACCAGCGAGCTCAGCACGAACAATGCCCCCAGGCCGACCAGCGGGTCATCGTCGCCGCTGAACTCCCCGGGCGCGTCGCGCCCCTGGGCCAGGGCCAAGCTCAATTGGTTGCAGATCAGCCCCAGTGATTGGACCCCGGTCGCCTGGGCCAATTGCGTTCGAAGACCGGCCCATTGCCCCGCGGTCAAACGATCGCGGATCTGCCGCCAGGCCTGACCCGCAGCCATTAACCTGGGCGCTGACGCGGCGACCTCCTCGATCGCTGCCAAGAGCCACACGCCCGGCGCCTTCGTTCGCGCGCCGATATTGGGCTCGCCCATGTGGTCGAGCGGCTTACCGATGGTTTGCAGGTAAAGCAGCCAGGGAAAATCCACGGCGGTCTGGATGGAATGGAAAATGCCTGCCCAGAACCGTGCATTGACCTCGATCAGCTTGGGCGGATCGGACAAGTCGCCTGTCCAGCGAAAATCGATCTCCGCCAGCCCGTTCCAGCCCGTCGCCCGCAACAGCTGCTCCGTCGCCGCGCGAAACGGCTCGGCATCAACAGTCTCGCGCATGGCGCCGGGTCCGGCCTTGCGTGGGAACGTGGTCAGGTTGCGATAGGCCATCAAGGCCGCCAACCGACCCTTGTTGGCCAGGACGGCGACGCAATAGTCTTGGCCGAGCGCCAACTCCTGCAACAACGGTGTATTTGAAAACCCAAGGGCTCGCACCTTGGCGATCGCCGATTCGGCGGACGCTGCGATGCTCACGCCGCGCCCCCCGCTCCCCCGGCTGGGTTTGACCATCACCGGATAGCTCAGCCGCGCGGCGGTCTCGACCAGGCAAGCGTCATCAGGAACGATCCAGGTCTTGGGCGCCGACAGCCCCTGGGCATCCACCAGACGCGCCAGATGATCCTTGGGATAGACCTGGTCAAAGCTCTTCCAACTGGGCAGGGCCAGCTTCACCGTTGGTTCGAAACGGTCGCGATGACGCGCGATCAGTTCGTCTTCGCCGAACACCGGCATGAGGACATAAGGTGTCCCGTCGCGCGGAGCGTAGTCCCGCACGGCCGTCTCCAGGTCGTCGAGAAATTGGCCCGGCGCGGTCTTCCACGGCGCGACCGTGAAGGTCTCCTGCACGTGCTTGGAGAAGGAAAGGACAGTCAGGTCGACATCGTCACAACCGATCACCTCCACGCCGCGCTGAGCCAGGGATCGGGCGATGACGAGCGCCATCAGGCTGCGCCCATAGGTCAGAATGACCCGGCCGGCCGATGTCGAGGATGTTCTCTTGCCAAACAGGGTGATGGTTCCCGCCGAAGCCCAGCTTCAGCAACATTTCCAACGCGGACCGGTGAGATTCGTTCAGTACGAGCACCGATCTTGGTTGTACACGCCTTCGATGAACTCGCCGATGGCGGAGTGGCCTGGCGGGGTCTTTGTATTCGCCGCCATAAACTGCCTCGGCCTTGAGCATCTTCATGAAGAACTCGAATATTACGTCGTCACAGGGGCGCCTGTGCGGCCACATGCTCGGCTCGATACTGGTCGCTTCGAGTCACTGGATGTAGTGACCGCAGGCTTATTGAATGCCTCGATCGGAATGGTGAACCAGCCCTTCTCGCCGACTTCCTTCATGAGCCGCCGGTAGCCCTAAAATTGCTTGGCGACGGCGATGCCCTGTAGCCGGGGGAGGGGCGGGGGCAGCGACTCGAGGATCGGCGCGCCACGCTAGCTAGCGTTTGATGAAGCAGGCGCCGCCGGACCGGTAGCCGGCAAAGGTCGATTGTGCGGATCCACCGGAACCCGACGTGGAAACGCGGGAGCCCTATGCCACGCTTGCCCCCCGCGCAACATTCACCAAGGGAGACCTGTGATACAGCGTCGATCCGATCGCTCGACCCCGGCCGCTCACCGTTATCTACGGTGATTAACGGTGGAACAGGCGGCCCGGCTTTGCCAACCCCACCCATCCGCGCTAAAAGCCGCGCCCTCTGACAAGGCGCGCGACGATGACTGAGCGGTGGACGCCGGCCTCCTGGAGACAGCGGCCGGCGAAGCATATTCCGATCGACTACCCCGACCCCGCGGCGCTCGCCCGGGTGGAGGGGGAACTGCGGCGCATGCCGCCGCTGGTGTTCGCCGGCGAGGCGCGGCGGCTCAAGCGCCTGCTGGGCGACGTTTCCGCCGGCAAGGCCTTCCTGCTGCAAGGCGGCGACTGCGCCGAGAGCTTCAAGGAGTTCTCCGCCGACAATATCCGCGACACCTTCCGCCTGATCCTGCAGATGGCGGTCGTGCTCACCTTCGCCGGCGGCAAGCCGGTGGTGAAGGTCGCGCGCATGGCCGGACAGTTCGCAAAGCCGCGTTCGGAGCCGATCGAAACCATCGACGGCGTCACCCTGCCGTCCTACCGCGGCGACATCGTCAATGGCATGGATTTCGAGCCGATCTCCCGCGCCCCTGACCCCGAGCGTCTGATGAAGGCCTACGGCCAGTCGGCGGCGACGCTGAACCTGCTGCGAGCCTTCGCCGGCGGCGGTTACGCCGACCTGCACAACATCCACCGCTGGACGCTGGGATTCGTCGAGGGCAGCCCGCAGGGCGCCCGCTACAGCGAGCTCAGCGACAAGATCAGCGAAGCGCTGACTTTCATGGGCGCCATCGGCGTGACCCCGGAGAGCCATCCCGACCTGCACCGTGTCGAGGTCTTCACCAGCCATGAGGCGCTCTTGCTGGGTTTCGAGGAGGCGCTGACCCGTGTCGATTCGACCACCGGCGACTGGTACGACGTCTCCGCCCACCTGCTGTGGATCGGCGAGCGCACCCGCCAGCTCGACGGCGCCCACGTCGAATTCGTGCGCGGCGTCAAGAATCCGATTGGCCTGAAGGTCGGTCCGACGATCGAGCCGGACGAGCTGCTGCGCTTGATCGAGCTGCTCAATCCCGACAGCGAGCCGGGCCGCCTGACCCTGTACGGCCGGTTCGGCGCCGACAAGATCGCCGCCCGCCTGCCGCGCCTGATGGAGGCGACGCGCCGCGAAGGCCGCGCCGTGGTCTGGGCCATCGACCCTATGCACGGCAACACGCTCAAGGCGAACAACGGTTATAAGACAAGGCCTTTCGACCGTATCCTGTCGGAGGTCCGCAGCTTTGTCGAAATCGCCGAGGGGCAGGGCGTGCACCCTGGCGGCGTGCATCTGGAGATGACCGGCCAGAACGTCACCGAGTGCCTGGGCGGCGCCCGGGCCCTGAGCGAGGGCGATCTGGGAGATCGCTATCACACCCATTGCGATCCGCGCCTGAACGGTGAACAGGCTCTGGAGCTGGCCTTCCTGGTGGCCGAGAAGCTGAAGGCGGAGCGCCAGTCCCTGGGCCGGCAGGCGGCGGAATAGGTCACACGATTGCCATAGGCTGCCGCCTCGGGCAGGTTGCGCCTCAAACCAAAGGGTCTTTCATGAGCGGCGACGCGTCCGGAGCGGTATCGCCCGATGCGCGCGCGCGCCATCTCTATCGCGCCGACCTCGCCGAGCTGCTGCGCCTCGCCGGCCCGGTGGTGGTGTCGCGCGTGGGCGTGATGACCATGGGGCTGACCGACGCAGTGGTCGTCGGGCGCTATTCGGCGGTCCAGCTGGGTTACCAGTCCCTGGGTTGGGCGCTTGTCAGCGTCGTCGTGGTCACCGCCATGGGCCTGCTGGGCGGGGTTCAGGTCATGACTTCGCGCGCCGTCGGCGAAGAACGGCCGAAGGAGGCCGGGGCGGTTCTGCGCCGGGGTCTGGTCTACGCCTTGTGGATCGGACTTGCCTCGACGGCCGGGCTGCTGGTCCTGGGGCCGGCGGTGCTGCGCCATAGCGGGCTATCGCCGGACCTGGCGAGCGGCGCGCGCGGACCGCTGCTCGTCCTCGCGCTGTCGCTCCCGGTCTACTGCCTGTCCGTCGCCGCCGGTTCCTGGATGGAGGGATTGGGACGGCCGCGCCCGGTCATGGTCTTCATGGGCCTGGCCAACCTGGTCAATCTCGCCGTGAACCTCGTCCTGGTGGCGGGCGCCTTCGGCATCCCCGCCATGGGCGCGCAGGGCGCGTCGTGGGCCACCTTCGCCTCGCGGGTGTTCCTGACGCTTGCCATCCTGCTTTACGTGGCCCGCATGCCTGACGCGCGCGCGCTGGGCGTGTTCGACAGGCCGCCGCGCGACCGGTCGCGGGAGAGCGAACAGCGTCGCATAGGCTATGGGAACGGCGCGTCCAGCTTTTTCGAGATCGGCGCCTTCGCGGCAATGACCTTCATCGCCGGCGCGCTGGGCGCGCTCACCGTGGCCGCCTACGCCGTGGTGCTCAACGTGGTCTCGTTCGTCTTCATGGTCCCGTTGGGACTGTCGACGGCGACGGCCGTGCTCGTCGCGCGGGCCTATGGCGCGCGCAGGCCCGCCGCGCTCAACCGGGCAGCATTCGTCGGGCTCGCGGTGACCATGCTGTTCGCCCTGTTGGCGGTAGCGGTCGTCTGGCCGGCCGCAAGGCTGATCGCCCAGGGCTATACATCGGACCGCGCCACGGTGGAGATGGCGGCCGCGGGGCTGGCCCTGGCCTGCCTGTTCCTGATACCGGACGCGCTGCAGGTCGTCGCGGCGCAGTGTCTGCGCGCAAGGGGGGATATCCTGGTCCCTACCTTCACGCACCTGGCCAGCTACATGCTCGTCATGGTTCCGGCGGCCCGGTTGCTCGCGATCCGCTCGAACTGGGGAATATCGGGCATCATAGCCGCGATCACCGCCGCCAGCTTCCTCTCCGCCGGGCTGCTGCTGGGGCGCTTTCGCATGTTGGCGCGGCGAGACTAGACCCCCAGGGCCCAGCCCTCTTCCGCCTGCACGCTGGCGGCGACGTCCTGGGCGATGGTCTTGGATGGCGCGAACAGACCGGCGAGTTTGCCCGCTTCGTCCTGCCTGGCGAATTGCTCGGCCAGGGTGCGGACCATGGCGGCGTCCTTGGTTTCGCCGGGAAGCGGTTGGGGGGCGACCGTCGAGGGCGCGACTTCGACCGCCAGCACGTCGACGCCGGCGAGGTCTTTTTCCGAGAGCGCCTTCCAGCCGGTCTCGAACGGCCATACCTTCATGGTCTCGCCCAACGCGAGCTTCAGTCGTCGGACCATCGGAATGCCCAGGATGGCCTGCGGCCCGACCGCGCCGTTGTAATACAGCTTCCATATCGGCTGCGCGCCCTTGATCGCCGTTTCGACGTGGCGGAACTCGGGCACATCGTCCGGACCGTGCTCATGTCCCCGCTTTGGCTGCAGGGTGGTCAAGGTGTCGCGCGGCGGGCAACCCCAGAACGGGAAGGGGCCGTTGGTGAGGCGACGGTTGATCTCCGAGCCGACGCCGAAGCGGTTGTTGGTGTTGTCCGGCTTGTCCTTCACCATTCTTGCGAGCTGGTCCCAGACCGCGCGCCAAGGCTGATCACCGGGAAGCTTGAGACCGGCGGCGAGGCCGCGGGGCAGGCCGAGCGGAAAGTCGAAGCCGATCAGAACGCGCTCACGCCGCTTGGCGCGGTCCTCGAGAAGGGTCGTGATCACAGCCTCTGCTTCGGCGCGCGTGGCCGGATTGTGCGTTTCGAAAGTCAGCCGGAAACGGACGTCCCTCTTCAGGATACCGATCCATATCGAGTCGGCGCCGGTCGTCGCCTTGGCGGCGGCGTTCCAGTGGACCAGCAGATAGGCGTTGAACAGACGGGCCACGTAGGCTCCTCTAGCGAGATCGGGTAGGGCGCTCTTTAGACCGCGCCGCGCGACAAGGCCAACGGGAGGCGAGCAGGAACATGACGGTCGACTCTTCCAGCGGCTCGCTTGGCTCCGCCGGGCGGTTGGGCGCGGGCGATGTCGTGCGCGCGATAAGGCCCATGCGGCCTGGGCCCGCGCCCTTCATCGTGGCGATCACCGGCAGTGTCGCGGTCGGCAAGAGCGCCTTCGCCGCCGCCCTGGCCCAGGCGTTCCCCGATCAGGTCGAAATCGCCAGCACCGACGGGTTTCTTCTTCCCAACGACCTTCTCGAGCGGCGCGGCCTCACGCTTCGCAAGGGATTCCCCGAGTCGTTCGACAACATGGCGCTCGCGGCGGCGCTGGCGCAGGCGCGGCGGGGTCCGGTGGTGTTCCCCGGCTATTCCCACGTCACCTACGATGTCGACGCGGGCCTTGGCGCCCGTATCGATCGGCCGGGAGTGCTGATCGTCGAGGGGCTCGGCCTTGCCCCTCACCGGCGCGCTATCGACGCTCTGATCTATCTGGACGCCGACGAGGCCATCCTTGAGACATGGTTCGTCGCCCGTTTCCTGCGGCTGTGGTCGGCGGCCGAGCACGACCCGACGTCTTTCTACACGCGCTTCCGCCTCATGGACCGCGACGGCGCCGAGGCGTTCGCCCGGTCGGTCTGGAAAACCGTCAACCTGCCCAACCTGCGCGAACACATCGCTCCGCAGCGCGACCACGCCGATCTTCTCGTTCGCAAGGGACCCGATCACGAAATCGTCGAGATCCTGCAAAAGCGTGGTCAAGCCGCGCGGCTCTGATACCATCCGCCCAAGGACTTGGGAGGACGCTCGATGACCACACAGGCGATGGGTCAGGTGCGGACGCTCGCGCTGGTGGGGCCCACGGGTGTCGGCAAGACGAGCCTGATGGAAGCGATCCTGCTCGCCGCGGGCGCGATCGGGCGGCGGGCCGATGGCGGCGGGGAAAGGATCGGCGACACCAGTCCCGAGGCGCGCGCCAGGGGTCACTCGGTCGAGCTGAACCTGGCCAGCTTCTCCTTCCTCGGCGACCGCTATGCGATCATCGACTGTCCGGGCGCGGTCGAGCTGGCCGCGGAGTCCGACGCCGCCCTGCCGGCGGTCGACCTGGCTCTGATCGTCGCCGAGCCCGACGTCGCCAAGGCCGTTCTTCTGCAGCCGGTGATCCGCGAACTGGAACGGCTCGATGTGCCGCGCGCGCTGTTCGTAAACAAGATGGATCAGGCGCGCGGTCCGCTGGACGCCCTGCTGGCCGCGCTGGCGCCGGTGAGCGCCACGCCGCTCGTCGCCCGCCAGCTCCCGGTGTTCAGCGATGAGAAGGTGACGGGCTTCGTCGATCTGGCCCTGGAGAGGGCCTTCGTCTATCGCGCCGGCCAGCCTTCGGAGGTCGTCGAGCTGACACCCGAGCTCGCCGGGCAGGAGGGCGATGCGCGCTTTCACATGCTCGAGCAGCTGGCCGTTTTCGACGACGACCTGATGGAGCAGCTGCTGAATGACGCGCAGCCCAGTCGCGATCTGGTCTTCGCCGATCTCATCCGCGAGATGAACGAAGGTCTGATCACGCCGGTGTTTTTCGGCTCGGCCCTGAACGGCTTCGGACTGCGCCGTCTGCTGAAGGCGTTGCGCCACGAAACGCCGGCGCCGGCGCACGCCGCCGCCCGTCTGGGGCTGGGCTCGCCGCCCATGGCCGCGGTCTATGTCGTCAAGACCGCCCACGCCGGGCAGGCGGGCAAGCTGGCCTACGCGCGGGTGTTCGGAGCCTCGCTGGCGGACGGGGCCGATCTTGTCTTGCCCGGCGGCGCGCGCGCCCGCGCCGGCGGTCTTTTTTCGGTTCAGGGGGCGGGTCTGAAGAAGATCGCGATGGCCGCGGTCGGCGATCTGGTGGCGATCGGCAAGATCGACCACGCGGTGGCCGGTGACCTTCTGGGCCTCGCCGCCGCCCCGCCGACGGCGGCGATCCGGCGAAAGCGACCGCCGCTGTTTGCGTTGGCGATCGCCGCGGCCAATCGCAAGGACGACGTGCGGCTGTCCGGGGCCCTGGCCAAGCTGGTCGAAGAGGATCCGGGCCTGCATGTCACCCATGATCCCGAGAGCCGGCAGGTGCTGGTGTCGGGGCAGGGCGAGGGGCATCTGCGCCTGGCGCTCGAACGCCTGAAGCGCCGGTTCGCGGTGGACATCACCACGTGCGCGCCGGCCGTTCCTTATCGTGAGACCATCAGGGCCGCCGCGACGCAGAGGGGCCGGCACAAGAAGCAGAGCGGCGGTCACGGCCAGTTCGCGGACGTGACGATAGACATCAAGCCGCGTCCGCTCGGGGCCGGATTCGCGTTTTCCAGCAAGGTGACCGGCGGCGCGGTGCCGCGGCAGTGGATCCCGGCCGTCGAACAGGGCGTCGGCGATGGAATCGTGCGGGGGCCGCTGGGCTTCCCGGTGGTCGATATCGAGGTGACCCTGCTCGACGGCGCGACCCATCCGGTGGACTCCTCGGAAATGGCGTTCCGCACGGCCGGCCGCGTCGCCATCGAAGAGGGCCTGCGGCGCTGCTCGGCCTATCTGCTCGAACCCATCGACAAACTGCGCGTGTTCACGCCGGAAAGCGCGATGTCCAACGTCACCTCGGCCCTTTCGGCCCGGCGCGGCCATATCCTCGGCTTTGGATCGCGGGAGGGCTGGTCCGGATGGCAGACCATCGAAGCCTTCCTGCCCCGCGGCGAGCGGCAGACCTTCATCGCCGACCTGCGGGGCCTCACCCAGGGTCTGGGCGACTTCGAGGCCCAGTTCGACCACATGGCCGAACTCACCGGCCGCCAGGCCGACGACGTCGTCGCCGCCCGCGCCGCGGAGTAGGTCGCAGCGCCGGCTTTTCTCGTAGCGCGGGCTTCCAGCCCGCATCTTTTCTGACGGACCTTCGCCGCCCGATGACATTTAGGAGCGGGCTGGAAGCCCGCGATACGAGTTCACCCCGGCGAGATCATCTTCTCGGGCCGCACGAGCGCGTCGAACTCCGCCTCGGTGACATAGCCGCCGCCGACCGCCTCCTCGCGCAGGGTGGTGCCGTTCTTGTGCGCGGTCTTGGCGATCTTGGCGGCGTTGTCGTAGCCGATGGTGGGCGCCAGGGCGGTGACCAGCATCAGCGAGCGCTCAAGCGCGGCCTTGATGTTGTCCTCGCGCGGGACGATGCCGACGACGCAGTGCTCGGTGAAGCTCAACGCCGCGTCGGCCAGCAGGCGGGTCGATTGCAGGGTGTTGTACGCCATGACCGGATTGAACACGTTGAGCTCGAAGTGTCCCGAGGCTCCCGCGAAGGTCATCGTCGCCTGGTTGCCGAACACCTGGGCGCAGACCATGGTCATCGCCTCGCACTGCGTGGGGTTCACCTTGCCCGGCATGATCGACGAGCCCGGCTCGTTCTCCGGCAGGGCCAGCTCGCCCAGGCCCGAGCGCGGGCCGCTGCCCAGCAGGCGGATGTCGTTGGCGATCTTGAAAAGGCTTGCGGCCACCGTGTTGAGCGCGCCGTGGGTGAACACCATGGCGTCGTGCGCGGCCAGGGCCTCGAACTTGTTCGGCGCCGAGGTGAACGGCAGGCCGGTGATCTGGGCGATCTTCTCGGCCACCATCTGGGCGAAGCCGATCGGGGCGTTCAGCCCCGTGCCCACCGCCGTGCCGCCCTGCGCCAGCTGCATGAGCATCGGCAGGGTCATCTGGATGCGGGCCACGCCGTTCTCGACCTGCTGCGCGTAGCCGGAGAACTCCTGGCCCAGGGTGAGCGGCGTCGCATCCTGGGTGTGGGTGCGACCGATCTTGACGATGTCGGCCCACGCCTGCGCCTTGTCGTCGAGCGCGCCATGCAGGGTGCGCAGGGCCGGCAGCAGGCGATGGACGATTTCCTCGGCGGCGGCGACGTGCATGGCCGTGGGATAGGTGTCGTTCGACGACTGGCTGAGGTTGACGTGGTCGTTGGGATGCACCGGCGCCTTGGATCCCATCACCCCGCCCAGCATTTCGATGGCGCGGTTGGAGATCACCTCGTTGGCGTTCATGTTCGACTGCGTGCCGGAGCCGGTCTGCCAGACGACGAGCGGGAAGTGGTCGTCGAGTTTGCCGTCGGCGACCTCCTGGGCCGCCTCGACGATGGCCGCCCCGATCGTCGGATCGAGTTTGCCCAGCGCCATGTTGGTCTCGGCCGCCGCGCGTTTGACGACGCCCAGGGCCCGGACCACCGGCAGCGGCTGTCGTTCCCATCCGATCTTGAAGTTCTGCAGGCTCCGCTGGGATTGCGCGCCCCAGTAGCGATCGGCGGGCGCCTCGATGGGACCGAAGGAGTCGGTTTCGGTGCGCGTGGCGGTCATGATGGGCTTTCTACGGTTTGTAAGTCTTGAACGGCGTCGGCAGAGCGGTGCCGCTCGCCTTGGCCAGCAACCGGCCTTCGGCGTCGTACAGCTCGCCTTCGGTGAAGGCGATGGTCTTGCCCCAGCGCAGGACCGCGCCGACGCCGCGCAGCGGGCCGGGGAAGGCGGGGCGCAGGAAGCTGGTCTTCATCTCCAGCGTCGGCGCGACGCTGGTCATGCCCGACGCCACCATGCAGGCCACCGACATGCATTCGTCCAGCATGGCGCACAGAAAGCCGCCCTGGACCTGGCCCATGGGGTTGGCCATCGTCTCGGCGCTCGCCTCGAAGCCGACTTCGACCCGCCGCTCCGCCTGATTGACGGACAGCATTTGAAAACCGAGCGTGAGCGAACCACTCGGCCGGCGCCTGGTGCGCTGGAAACGCGCCAGCAGCTCTTCGTCGGTGAACGCGCGCGGCGGTTCCGTCGTGACGTCCGCCAAGCGTCTACCTTTTGCGGAAGTGGTCGAAAGAGACGACGTTGGGCCCCTCGCTCGCCGGCGGATCGGGCCTCACCGGCGCTGGCGCGGGCGCACGCTTGCGCTTCGTCAGATCCGGATTGAGCTGGATGGCGAACTGCACGCTCGGATCCATGAACCGCGTTATGGCCGTATAGGGGATCGACAGGCCCTTGGGCATGCCGCCGAACTGCAAGGTGACGGAGACGCCGTCTTCGCTGGGGGTCAGATCCCAGAACTGGTTCTGCAGGACGATCGTCATTTCGTCGGGATAGCGTGCGCGCAGGTCGGCGGGGATCGTCACGCCCGGGGCGCCGGTCAGGAAGCTGATGTAGAAATGGTGCTCGCCCGGCAAGCCCTCGGGGGACGCGGCCTTCAACAGGGCCATGCGCACCAGCTCGCGCATGGCGTCCTGATGCATGGCGTCATAGCCCATGAGGTCTTTGGGTGCGTCTTCCTTGGCCATGGCCCGGAACCTAGCGTGCGCGGCTGGCGACGCAAAGGGGCTTGCGCCAAAGCGCCCGACAAATCGAGAGGATGGTCGTGGTCTAAAAGCCCTCGCCCCGCTTGCGGAGAGAGGGTTGGGTGAGGGGGCCTTCCGCGCAACGGCCCATGGATCGACTGGGCCAGGACCATCGCGTCTGTCCACATCCCGGTGCTTCAGGCCCTCACCCGCTCCCACGGCGCGCCGGGCTGGCGCCGGTCCAGCGTTTGAAGGCCTTCGAGAACGCGCTCGGATCGGAGAAGCCGACCAGATAGGCGGTCTGGCTTACCGAAACCTTCCGACCGTCGAGATAGTGCAGCGCCATTTGATGGCGCAGGTCGTCCAGAAGGGCTTCGTAGCCGACGCCCTCGGCCTTGAGCTGGCGATAGAGCGTCGGGCGGCTGACGCCCAGCGCACGGGCCAGGCGGCCCATGTCCGTCTCGCCGGTGTGCAGGATTGGAATGAGAGCGCTCTCCACCCGGCCTCGCGTGGTTCTGACGGCCTTCAGGCTCTTCATCAGAGCCTCGGCCCGCTCACTGAAGAGTCCGAACACATAGCGGTTCGAGCGTCCGGTCGTGCGCGTCGTCCAGGCGTTATCGATCAGCAGGGCGTTCCGGCTGGCGCCAAACGTCACCGGCGCCTGGAAAATTCGCTCATATTCGGCCCTGTAGGCGGGTTCGGGATGGGTCACCTGGACAGCCCTGGCCAAGGGTGGGCCGCCGAACTGGCGGGCCACGCCGCAGGCGAATCGGGCGAGCGTGGATTCGGTCAGTTCCGGAAAATCGTCCGGATCGGCGCGCCTATCCTCCAGCCAGAAAGCGCCCCGGTGCTCGCCCTCGCCCCGCACCACGGCAAACCGGTCGGCGCCGCCCACGCCGGCCACTTCGATGACCAGGCGTCCATAGCGGTTCAGCTGCGCCAACGCTTCGCTCAAGGTCTCGGCCGCCTCGGAAATCAGCCCGACGATCGACATGTCCGCGAGCAGGGAGCTCTCGCCGAATTTCAACGCCAGGGCGGGATCGCGCGTGAGCGCCTTGGCGCAGCGCATCAGGACCTGAAAGCGCGCCAACGGCAGACGATTGTCCTGATCGACGAAGATGGCCGGATCGATTTCGGACCGCTCGAGCAGCGCGAGCGCCGGAGCCCCGCGGGCGACGGCGAGGTCCAGGAGGGCCTTGGCATAGCCCGCCGACACCGTCGGTTCCGCGATCAGTTTCCCGGGTTTGAACGTCACGGACATTCTTTTGATCCCCCAGAGCATGGGCGCGGATGGGTCTCCTTCCTAGTCTGACCACTGGCGCGAAGGCCTGTCCACTTCGCCAGGGGGACGCCGCATCTCATCGGCCCGCGGGAACGACATGACCCAGATCACATTCATGCGCGCATCCACGCCGGTCTTCACGGCGCAAACGGCCTTGAGCGGGGCCGCGCGGCTATGGTTCGTAACGGCCGTCATCGGCCAGTGGGCGTTCCTCTACTATATCGCGGCCTTCTATGGCCCCTCGACCCTGACCGGGCATTTCGAAGCGTGGCGCCGCAACACCATGCTCACCATGAGCTATGTGCCCAGGGACACCTTGGGTAACCTGGCTTTTGCCGGCCATGTGCTGCTTGCCGCAGTCATCGCCTTCGGCGGCGCTCTGCAGATCGTCCCTCAGATCCGCGCCAGGGCGCCGGCGCTGCACCGATGGAACGGCCGGCTGTTCATGATGGTCGCCCTGGGCCTGGCCGTGTCGGGCCTCTACATCACCTGGGTGCGCGAGCGCGCCTCGTTCCTCGGCGGGCTGGGTATCAGCCTCAACGCCGTCCTGATCATCCTCTGCGTCGCCCTGGCCTGGCGCACGGCCGTCGCGCGCGACCTTGCCGCCCATCGCCGCTGGGCGCTGCGCGCGTGGATCGCTGGAAACGGTCAATGGTTCACGCGCGTCGGCTTCATGGCCGTCGCCGTCCTGCACAGGGCGTGGGCTGGGCCGTTCTTCATGGTCTGGGGTTACGCCAGCACCCTCGTCCCCCTGGCGGTGCTCGAACTCTATCTGTGGGCCGACGCGAACGCCGGGCCACGCGCGCGGCTGGCCGTGGCGAGCGGCATGCTTGTGTTTACCGTTCTCACGGCGATCGGTATTGTCGGCCTCTACATGGGCATGTGGCGCCCGCTCATCGCCAAGGCATAGACCCGTCACCGCGGCTCGCGGCGGGCGAGGACGAGGGCGAGCGCACCGTCACCGTTATGACTGCCGGCGGCCTCAACCCGGACCCGAGCCCGTTCGCCCGCTACCTCGACACGAGCGAAAGCACGGTCGAGAAGTGGGAATCGGGCGCCAGACGGCCCAGCCCCCCGTTGCGAAAGCGCCTGTGGGCTGGGCGCGGAGAACACGGATGAACACGGATGGCGCTTCGCGCCGCACGGAGGGGGGGGGGTGCGGCGCGCCGGGAGCAGGACAGGGGGGGCTGACCCGGCGCGGGTTCGCGGAAGCCCCGGGGC
>JBBRAV010000017.1:0-83438 GCA_038206535.1 Caulobacterales bacterium | reverse complement strand
CAGCGGGTTCATGGCTTCTTCCGCCATCACGTCTCTCCTGTCTCGAAGATGACGTGGCCAATCCACGTGCATCCTCAGACAGAAGGCGCCCGATGAGCTCAGATGCTCAAACCACCCCTACCGCGCGAGCGGTTTAGTACTTCCACCCCTTGCGGCCATTCGGAAAGCCCGCTGTAGGGCGGGAAGCCTGAGCCACCACGAATGTCCGCTTGCGTGCCGGGGCCCAACGGTGAGAACCGACCCACGTCTGCCTTTGCGAACATCCGCTTGGCGGCTTCGCCCGAGGCTGATCGGGTCGCGATACGCGTAAGTTCAGAAGGTCTTCCCGCATCCGAACGACACCGAGTAGGCGTCGCGAGAGCCGCCGAGACTTGCATACTGTTGGTGGCCCACAAACGGCTTGCAGCCGTTCTTTGGTCGCGCCGAAAGAACCGGTTTCTGGAGGAAATTTTCGCGGCCTGCGGCGGCGTCGAACGCGGCTTTCTTGGCGGGGCTGACGGCGAATCGCGACAGGTCGGGCCCGTCTCTGGCGCCGGCGGCGAAGACGTCGTGACAATGGCGCTGTTCCGCTTCGCTCATCTGGATCATCCCCGAGAAAGCACAGCCGATGACCGTACGCCGCAGCGCCAGGCCCGGCGGCCTGGCATCCTGCGACGGGGTCGGCGCGGGCTCGGCCGGCGGAGGGGTCACGCGGGCGACGTTGGTCTGAGGTGGGAGCGCGGCAGCGTGAATTATACCGGCAGACGGTGAGCCGACCCCCTTTTTAGGTGGCGCCGCCCGCGACACGGCGCGCGGCCGTAGCGCGGTGAGATCGGTCGGCGCGACAAGGTCGACGGAAATCGCGCGCGCCTCCCGCGAAGCATAATACAAACGCGGTGAGGAGAGGGCCAGGAGGCCCAGGATCGCCAGGTGAACAGTAAAGGCGAAGATGCCGCCGGCGAGCTTGCCTCGGCGCCGTCCTTGCTCCACGCTTGGTCTGGCCATCTCGCATCGCCCCGCGCGCCCGCAGGCAGGACGTTACATCTGTCTTGTTTGCGGCGATTTGGCGGCTGCATGGCGGCGGCGACTGTGCGCGGGGGTATCGGCGCCCACGGTGATCGCCTAGCCTGACGGCGGGATTCGAGAAGGAAGCGCGGGCATGTTGACGGTTCACCACCTGGGGATCTCCCAATCTGAACGCATTGTCTGGCTATGCGAGGAGCTCGGGCTCGACTACGAACTCAAACGTTATGATCGGCGGGCTGACAACCGGCTGGCGCCCGACGACTACAAGGCGCTGCACCCGATGGGGATCGCGCCGGTGATCACCGACGGCGAGCTGGTGCTCGGTGAAAGCGGCGCGATCTGCGACTACATCTGCGCGCGTCTTGGCGCGGGGCGGCTGACGCCCAAGGTCGACGACGCCGATTTCGCCGACCATCTGTTTTGGTTCAACTGGTCGAACGCGACCTTCATGACGACGCTGATGATGCAGCTGGTCCTGGCCGGAGGCGGCGAAGGCAATCCGGCCGCGGTGTTCGTCGACGATCGCAGCCGGCGCGGCTGGGCGATGGTCGAGGCGAGGCTGGGCGAGGCGCCGTTTTTCGGCGGCGCCAATCTGACCACCGCCGACATCATGATGGTCTATTGCCTGACAACGAGCCGGGCCTTTCGCGGAACGTCGATCGCGGATTATCCGAACCTGCGGGCCTATCTGCAGCGGATCGGCGGGCGTCCCGCCTACCAGAGGGCCATGGCCAAGGCCGAGCCCGGCATGGCGCCCATGCTCGACTGACGCAGATTCAGAGCGGCGCCGGCGGACGTCTTTCGCCCTCCGCAGTCGGTTCTTCGAGCGGGGGGCGACGGCGAAGGTCCGTCACGGCGCCGCTCAATTGGTCCAGAGCCTCGCGGGCGGCCTGCTCGCCGGCGGCCACGGCGGGTCCATAGCTGCGCCAGTCGCGAATTTCGATCTGGTCGACCATTGGCAGAATGAGCACATCCGTCGCGGCGCGGGCGGCGGCAAGGTCGCGGCCGGTGGTGACCGTCGCCGCCCTCATCAGAAGAGAGACGATCGGCGGGCCTTGCCTCCAGGCGCCCGAGAGCAACCAGCGCCAGAACGTGACCGGGTTCGCCAGATCGCCGGGGTCGATGCTGCGCGCCCGACCGACGTCGACGCCGATGATCGGACCAGGCTGGAATGTGCGCATGATGTCGGCGGGAAAGTTGTTCATCACGGCTCCGTCGACCAGCACATTGGCACCATCCACCACCGGCGGCAGAACGCCAGGCAGCGAGAGGGATGCGCGAACCGCCTCCCGCGCGAGACCGTGCCGGTGAAGCTGATAGCGGCCGCTCGTCAGGTTGGTCGAAACACAGAAGAACGGCAGCCACAGATCGCAGATCTGCCGATCACCGAAATGTTCGGCCAGGCGCTCGCGCACGCGACGGCCCTGGCTGAGCGCGACAAGTGGAAAGGCGATGTCCGCCAGAGGGCTGGTGTCGACAAACGCCTTGCGGATCCGCCATTCGAGCTCCTCCACGGGCCAACCCATGGCGACACCGAGCCCGATCACAGCCCCCATGGACACTCCGCCGATGAAATCGATGGGCGCCTTGCGCTCTTGAAGCACGCGGATCGCGCCGATGTGGGCGAAGGCGCGCGCCGCGCCCCCCGACAGCACCAGGCCGACCGCCTGGCCGGTGACCACGCGGGCGAGACGCCGTATGTCGGCGTCGTCGCCCTCGCGCACGTGGAACAGGCGCGCCGGCGCCAATGCCACGCTCCATGCCGCCGAGCCCCGGGGCTCGGCGCAATTCGCGCTCTGCATCAGGATGAGGTCGACAAGAGTCTGCGTCTCGGGCGCCGTCGCGCCTCGCGGTGCGGCGGCTTGGGGTGGCTTGCTGTCGCCCCGCGCGACACGAAACAGTCTGTCGACCTGCCGGCCGATAAGCATCCGCCAATGCGCCTCACCCGCCTCGGCCACGTAGAATACGAAGTCGTGCCCGTGCGCCACGTTCGAAAACCATTCGGTCGCCGCGGCGCCGGCCTCCGCACCGATCACGGCGACTGAATAGCCAAGGACGCGAATTGCGACGGCTATGCGATCGACCATGGTCCGAACGCCGACGCCGTCCGCGACAGCCACGAAGCCGAATACAGAGGGCTCGTTGACGACGACGCCCGCGGCCGTGGCTCGCGCTCGCGCGACCATCAGGCGCGCCAGTTCGGTCATGAGGCCCGGCTTGCGCGCCACCGCCTCAAAAAAGAAGGGACGCGCCAGCGTGAGGATCTCGCAATCGCGCAGGGCGACGACATCCGCCGAATGCGTCGCCTCCGCGAGCATGGCCATCTCACCCACGGGTTCGCCCGCGCGTACGATTCCCAAGGATCTTGGCTCGCCGTGAACGGGCCGGCTCAATACGGCCAGGCGCCCGGCGCGCAACCAGTAGAGTTGATCCGCGGGCTCTCCGGCCCGAAACAGAGGCGCGCCACCGGCCAGCGAGAAGCTGACGGCGTCGCCGTCGTGCAGCGCGCGTTCGAAGAGGTCGCGGAGGGCGGCGATGGCTGGGGGTGTGCGCGAATCCGACACGGTCGTTCAAGGCTAGTCGCACGCGACTGAGTCGCCCACCCTGGAACCTCGCGAACGAGCCGGCGATGTCTTTTCCTGCCGTGATAACCCTCCGACGCATGCATCGATCTTACGGATCGCATGGTCATGCAACCTATGAGGGCAGGTTTGCGCGATTGCGGTGCGTGTCAGGTAAAGATGGATTGGATCGGTGAGAAATGTAAAATAAAGAAAACTGCAATATCTGGATTATTTTTGACCATTGATTTTGTCTTCGCCTGACTGTTTGCTATATTTAAGGCGTTAAAAGCGTCTAATAGACACTTTCCGACACGCTGATCAGGGTCGCACAATTTGTGATATGCAAAAATGGATTGGATATTGAGTTATACGGAGTAAGTCTTGTCTTGATCTATCGATTACATTTTTTTCATATTAAGTCCAGCTGTCGATTGATTTATCATGGTCACCGCGAACGATGCATGATCAATACACGATGAAATGAGTTTCTTGGCAAATAGAAGCTGACACTCGAATTATTTTTCAGAAAATTCGACGATTTTGGTGTGATAAAAAATTGCCGCGAATCAATCCCTGGGGGCTTGGCGAGGTGCGGTAATCAGGTTTATTCTGTGAAATCCCAACTTTAGGAGTATATGAGCTTGACTGAATCAAATATGCCTTCCGTAACCGCACTGTCGGCGCGGATCGTGTCATCCTTCGCGAGTAAAAATCGCTTGTCGCCAAGCGAACTTCCCGCTCTGATCGCTTCGGTGCGCGCCGCTCTTGATAGCGTGGACGGACCCGCACCCGTTGAACCGCAAGAGCCCGCGGTCCCACTGCGCAAGCTGATCTCGGCCGATGCGGTTTATTGCGCGGAGTGTGGCGCGAAGTTCAAATCGCTGAAGCGCCATCTCGGAACCGAACACAATCTGACGCCCCACGCCTATATTCAGAAGTGGGGTCTCAAGCCCGACCATCCGATGGTGGCGCCAAACTATTCGGCGACGCGGTCGGCTCTTGCCAAGAGCATGGGCCTGGGGTCCGGTGGTCGAAAAGCTGCGGCCGCACCGGTCAAAGGCGCCAAGGGCGCGGCCAAGACCGCCGCCGTTGCGGCGAAACCGGCGAGACGTGGCAAGGCAGCCGCCGCCGGCGCGGAATCGGCCAGCAAATAAGGACACCCACTTCGGCGGCGCGGTCCGCGCGCCGCCGAAGTATCTCCTTGGTAGTCCAGTGAGCGCCCAGGGCCTGCTCCGACCGCTGCGCTCATTCCTGGCGATCCGGTCTGTCTTTCCACGCGCCCTGCGCTCAGTGTAGGCTCGCGCCATGCCAAAGCTCGCGACCGCGATCGATACGAACGCCGAGACCTTCCAGCACAACGCCTGTTTGAATCGGGCCCTGGCGACGGAGCTGCGGGGCCGTGTGGCCGACGCGGCCTTGGGCGGGCCCGCGACGATTCGCGCGCGGCACGAAGCTCGCGGCAAGCTGCTGCCCAGACAGCGGGTCGAGCGGCTGCTCGATCTGGGGTCCCCATTTCTTGAAATCGCCCAGTTGGCGGCGTTCGACCTTTACGACGGAGAGGCGCCGGGCGCCGGTATCATCTGCGGTGTCGGACGCGTCAGCGGACGAGAGGTGATGATCATCGCCAATGACGCAACCGTCAAAGGCGGCGCCTACTTCCCGCTGACAGTCAAGAAGCACCTGCGGGCGCAGGAAGTCGCGATGCAGAACCGACTGCCATGTATTTACCTCGTCGATAGTGGCGGGGCCAACCTGCCATACCAGGCCGAGGTCTTTCCCGATCGCGACCACTTCGGCCGGATCTTCTTCAATCAGGCGCGGATGAGCGCGCAGGGGATCGCGCAGATCGCCTGCGTCATGGGATCTTGCACCGCCGGCGGCGCCTATGTGCCGGCCATGAGCGATGAAACCATCATCGTCCGAGACCAGGGCACGATCTTCCTGGGTGGCCCGCCGCTGGTGAAGGCGGCGACCGGCGAAATCATCAGCGCCGAGGAACTGGGCGGCGCGGACACGCACGCGCGTCGCTCCGGCGTCGTCGATCACGTGGCGGCCAACGATGAGCATGCGCTGGAGATCGCGCGCGCTATTGTCGCCAATCTCAACACGACCAAGCAAGTCGACATGGATATCTGTGACGCGGCGCCGCCCGCGTACGATCCCGAGGAACTTTACGGGATCATTCCAGCCGATGTCCGCGCACCCTATGATGTCAGGGAAGTCATCGCCCGCATTGTCGATTCATCACGGATGGACGAGTTCAAGGCTCTCTACGGGACGACGCTGGTCTGTGGTTTTGCACGGATCTGGGGCTACCCGGTCGCGATCCTCGCCAACAATGGAGTACTGTTTTCGGAGAGCGCGCTCAAAGGCGCGCATTTCATTCAACTGGCGTGTCAGCGCGCAATACCCCTAATCTTTCTGCAGAATATATCCGGCTTCATGGTCGGCGGAAAATACGAAGCCGGAGGCATAGCCAAGGACGGCGCCAAACTCGTCACCGCGGTGGCGTCGGCCGAGGTGCCGAAGTTCACGGTGCTGATCGGCGGCTCCTTTGGCGCGGGCAACTACGGCATGTGCGGCCGCGCCTATAGTCCCCGCTTTCTCTTCACATGGCCCAACAGCCGCATCAGCGTCATGGGCGGAGAGCAAGCGGCGAGCGTATTGGCGACGATCCGGCGCGACGGCCTGGAGGCTCGCGGCGAGCCTTGGTCCGCTGAGGACGAGGCGGAATTCAAGGCTCCGATCCGTGAGCGCTATGAGCGCGAGGGTAGTCCGTACCACGCGACATCGCGGCTCTGGGACGACGGAATAATCGATCCCGCGCAGACGCGCGATGTTCTCGGCCTGGCGATCAGCGCCAGTCTCAACGCACCCATCCCGCCGACCCGGTTCGGCGTCTTCCGGATGTAGCCCACGCTTGCTTGCGGTCCGGCGTGCCCTTGTGGCGCGCTGCGACGTCCATTGTCGACGGCTCGGATGGCGTCGCGTTTCGATCCGTCCTAAAAGGGCGCATGACCAATCCGATCGCTGATCCGTTCGTCGAGGTTCCCGACACCGACACTCAATCTGATCTGGTGCGCATCGAGGCTACGCCCGAGGGCGCGGTCACCGTCGTCATCGACCGCCGCGACAAGAAGAATGCTTTCAACGCCGAGGTGATCGCCGCGCTTCGCGAAGCCTTTGAAACCCTGCACGCGGCCGATGGCGTGAGGGTCGTGTTCGTCACAGGCGAGGGCGGTAACTTCTCGGCGGGGGCGGACCTCGAGTGGATGCGCGCGGCCGTCGATCTGACGGAGGCCGACAATCGCGACGACGCCATGCAGATGGCGATCATGCTCAAGCACCTTCATGACCTTCCCTGTCTGACCGTCGCCCTGGTGGAGGGGGGCGCTTTTGGCGGCGGAGCCGGGCTGGTCGCGGCTTGCGATATGGCGATCGCAACGAGGGACGCCCGTTTCGCGTTTTCCGAAGTCAAGCTGGGCCTGATTCCCGCGACGGTCAGCCCCTATGTCGTTGCGGCCGTGGGCCAACGGCGCGCACGCGCGCTGTTCGCTCATGGAAGGGTTTTCGACGCGGAGCACGCGCGCGAAATCGGGCTCGTCGACGAGGTGGTCGAAGATGCGCAAGGCCTCGCCGCGGCTCGCGACAGACTGGCGGCGGATGTCATGGTCTGTGCGCCCGGCGCGGTGGCGGATGCAAAACGTCTGGTGAGCGCGGTGGCCGGTCGAGAGATCGATCACTCCCTGATGGAGGATACGGCCAAACGGATCGCCCGGGCGCGTGTCGGCAGCGAGGGACGCGAAGGGGTCGACGCCTTCCTGGGCCGGCGCAAGCCCGGTTGGGCCCTCTGAACCATGGCCTTGATGGCCTCGATCCTGGTCGCGAATCGCGGCGAGATCGCGCGCCGCGTCATGCGTACGGCCAGGCGCCTGGGCGTCCGGACGATCGCCGTCTATTCCGAGGCCGACGCAGGCGCCGCGCACGTGAGAGAGGCGGACCAGGCCGTTCTGATCGGCCCCGCCGCGGCGGCTGAAAGCTATCTGTCGGTCGATCGCGTTCTCCAGGCGGCCAGGACCACCGGCGCCCAGTCCATTCATCCGGGCTATGGTTTCCTGTCGGAGAATGCCGATTTCGCGGCTGCCGTCGTCGCCGCTGGTCTGACCTGGGTCGGACCGCCGCCGACGGCGATCCGCGCCATGGGCCGTAAGGACGCGGCCAAGCGCCTGATGCGCGAAGCCGGCGTGGGCGTGACGCCCGGATACCTTGGGGAAGATCAGTCATCGGCGCGTCTGGCGCAGGAAGCCGAAGCGATCGGCTGGCCGGTTCTGATCAAGGCTGTCGCCGGCGGCGGCGGGAAGGGCATGCGCAAGGTCGAGCGCGCCGCCGATTTCGCCGAGGCGCTGGCAAGCGCGAAGCGCGAGGGAGGCGCATCGTTTGGCGATGATCGGGTCCTGCTCGAAAAGTACGTCACGCGCCCGCGCCATATCGAAGTGCAGATCTTCGGCGACGCGCATGGCAACGTCGTCCACCTGTTCGAGCGCGACTGCTCGCTGCAGCGGCGCCACCAGAAGGTGATCGAGGAGGCGCCCGCCCCGGGCATGGCCGACGAGACGCGCCAAACGCTTTGCGCGGCGGCCGTGCGGGCTGGGCTGGCCGTAGGCTATCAGGGAGCGGGCACTGTCGAATTCATCGCCGACGCATCGGAAGGTCTGCGTGCCGATCGCATCTGGTTCATGGAAATGAACACGCGGTTGCAGGTCGAGCATCCGGTCACCGAGGCCGTCACCGGGATTGACTTGGTGGAATGGCAGTTGCGCGTCGCGTGCGGCGAGCCGCTGCCGCTAAGGCAAGACGAGATCGGGCTGCGCGGTCACGCCATGGAAGCCCGGCTGTACGCCGAGGATCCCGCCAAGGGGTTCCTGCCGTCCGCGGGCAGGTTGCTCCACATGGTGATGCCGGGTGGTGTCAGAGTGGATTCGGGCTTCGAACAGGGAGATGTCGTCACTCCGCACTACGATCCCATGATCGCGAAGCTGATCGTCCACGCCGCCGGCCGGTCGACCGCCGCGGCCTCGCTGGCGAAGGCGTGCGCCGCCGTCCAGGTTTGGCCGGTGAAGACCAACGCCGCCTTCCTGGCGCGTTGCGCGGCTCACGCCGATTTCGTCGCGGCGAGGGTGGACACCGATTTCATCGGCGCCCGCCTCGATGAGCTCGCCGTGCGTCCATCGCCACACGTCACACCGGCCGTTGCGGCGGTTGTCGATTCGCTAGGACCGGGCCAGGCCAGCCCCTGGCGGTCCGGATCGCTGCTGCGCGGTTTCAGGATGAACGAAGCGCCGGTCAGGACGGCGTTTCTGTATGTCGACGGCGCCGTCGTGGAGGCGGACCTCGCCGGGGATGGCGGCCTTGTGCTGCGGAACGCCGACGATGACGCGATCGTCTTTTGCGAGGGTGACGCGTTCGTGCTTTCGCGGGGACCGGCGAACCGAACCGCGGCCGGCCCGCTCAATGACGGCGTCGTTCGCGCGCCGATGCCTGGGCGGATCGTGCAGATCAAGGTCGCCGTGGGCGATAACGTCCCGGCGGGCCAGGCGGTTTTGGTCCTGGAAGCCATGAAGATGGAACACGCGCTTACGGTTCCGTTCAACGCCACCGTCGTCGAGATCATGGTCGGCGAAGGCGCTCAGGTCGTCGAGGGCGCGAATCTCGCGCGGCTGGAGCCGGCCAAATAGGGTTGGCGCCGTGGCTTTGCATTTGATCAAGCTGTGCGTCGGCTGCGACACGGTCGAAGACCTTCTGGATTGGCGGAGGCAGTCTTCGCCACCTGGCGCGCCTTGGATCCTGCGCACGCGACAGACGCCAAAACGGGCGCCCGAACTCGTCGCCGGTGGCTCACTCTATCGGGTGTACAAAGGTTTTATTCTCTCGCGACAACGCATTCTCGCCGTCGACACCATGGGGGAAGGAGCGTCGCGGCGATGCGAGGTGACGTTGGATCACGACGTCGTGCGCACGGCGCCGACCCCACGCCGCGCCTTTCAAGGCTGGCGATATCTCGAAACCAAGGATGCGCCGCCTGACATCGGCGCGGCGGGGCTGGAAGGCGGCGTTCCAGCTGATCTAGCGCGCCGACTACGCGCGCTTGGTGTCTGGTAAATTGAGGCCAACGTTGTCGAGGAGACGCGTTCGGCCAAGACGAACCGTCGCCAGGACGCGCGCCGGACCTTCGATCGCAGCGGGGCCCAACCGGGTCAGGTCGTCAGGATCGCGGACTTCGAAATAGTCGACCGCCGAAAATCCCGCCGCCAGAAGGGCCTCGCGACCCTCGATTTCGACCGAAGCGACGCTGGCGCCCTTGGCGAGCGTCCGAGCGGCGCCGCTCAAGGTCAGGTAAAGCGCCGGGGCGACGGCGCGTTCCGACTGTGTCAGATAGGCGTTGCGCGACGACAACGCCAAACCATCGTCGGCGCGAACGATAGGCGCGCCGACGACCTGCGTCGGCAGATCCAGGTCGCGCGCGAGGCGGCGGATGACCTGGAGTTGCTGATAGTCCTTCTCACCAAATATGGCGACGTTCGCCGCGCTTTGTATGAGGAGCTTGGCGACGACCGTCGCGACTCCCGCGAAGTGCGTCGGCCGCGCGGCGCCTTCCATCGAAGCCGAAACGCCCTCCACGGTGACGCGCGTGGCGAAACCGGTCGGATAGATCTCTTCGGCACGCGGCGCATACAGGAGATCGCAGCCGGCCGCCGCGAGCAGCTGGGCATCGTTGTCTTCGTCGCGCGGATAGGCGTCGAAGTCCTCGCTCGGAGCGAACTGGGTCGGATTGACAAACAAGCTGGCGATCGCGTGATCGGCCCGTGTCTTGGCTAGGCCGATCAGAGAGAGATGGCCGGCGTGCAAAGCGCCCATGGTTGGGACGATAGCCACTGTGCGCCCTGCGGCGTGCCATCCGGCGACATGGCCGCGCAACTCGGCCCTGGTGCGAACGATCGCAAGTAAACTCATCGAGGTGATCCCATTGGCGGCGGCTTATGACGGAGCAGGCCAGCCGGGTCCAGCAATGCTTCATGGCGCCTTGCGTGTTCGGCCGGGTTGACGCAATCACCGGCCCGCAAGTCGAGCTTCGGGATTGGGGACGTTCAGGTGGCGCAGGCGCACGTTATCGTTGTCGGCAATGAAAAAGGGGGCGCGGGCAAGTCTACGGTCGCCGTCCATCTGGCCACGGCCCTGCTGCACGAGGGTGCAAGCATTGTCGCGATCGACCTCGACATCCGACAGCAAACGATGGGCCACTTCTTCGCCAACCGAGCCGCCTGGGCCGCCGCGCACAAGGCCAGCCTGCCCGCGCCGGCGCCGATGATGCAGATTGGCGACCAGTCCGACCTGGATCGCGCGATGGCCCAACCTGCCGATTTCATCATTATCGACACCCCCGGCGCGGACACCGAACTGGCCCGCACGGCTCACGGACGCGCGAGCCTCATCGTAACGCCGATGAACGACAGCTTTGTCGATTTTGACGTCCTCGGCCAGGTTGACCCGGTCAGCCTCGACGTGCTTCGTCCCAGCCTGTACGCGCTCACCGTGTGGGAGGCCCGCAAGGCGCGGGCCGTGCGGCGTGAAGCGCCCATCGACTGGGTCGTGCTGCGCAACCGGCTCGCGTCCACGGCCGTTCGCAACCGACGTCGCGTCGACGAAAAGCTGGCCACCTTGGCCCGGCGTGTCGGATTCCGACCTCTGCCGGGCTTGCGAGATCGGGTCATCTATCGCGAGCTGTTTCCATTCGGCTTGACGGTCTGCGATCTCTCCCGGCACGTGCGCCCCGTGCAGGTATCGCTCAGCCACGTCGCGGCGCGTCAGGAACTGAGAATGCTGCTGCAGGAGCTGGGCTTGGTGGAGTCCGCCGACATCGCCCTGGCCGCAGAGTGATCTATCTCCTCGCCGCCGGGTGCATCCTCTTCCTGCTGGCTTGGGTAGGTCGCCGCTCCGCGCTGCGCTCCGACCGCCATCGGCTGACGCGAGGGCTCGTTGCGGCTCTGGCAGCCGTGGCGGCGGTCGTTGCGGGTCTGCGCGGTGCGTGGATAGCGAGCGCGGCGCTGATAGTGGTGTCCGCCTATGTGGGCGCTTCGGTCCGCGCAAGACGTGGTTCGCCAAGCGGCACGGCTGCGATGAGCGCGGCAGAAGCGCGATCCATCCTGGGCGTGGAACTAACGGCAAGCCGCGCGGACATCGAGCTTGCCTATCGTCGTCTGATACGGCGTGTTCATCCCGACGTCGGGGGGGCGGCGGGGCTCGCCGCACACCTCAACGCCGCTCGCGATCTGCTGCTGAAATAACGCTCGTCGCTTCGACGCGGCGCACTTTTCGCTCTAGGCGGCCGGCCCTCGGACATCGCAAGGCACGCCGTGGCTGCGTACGGCCGTACACGCTCCTCGGGCGGCGGTTTCATTGAAGCCGGAGAACTTGGCTCGGTACGTTCCGCCATGCGCATCCACCGATCCTTCGGCTTCGTCGAACAACCGCGCGAATTGCCGCGAAAGCTGTTCCACTCTGGACACCGCCATGCGGTGGCTGCGGAATTCGCCGACCTGGACCCACCAATTGCGGGCGTCGGCGCGCGTCAATTTGGCGGCGGCCATCGAACTGGACACCGTCATGGTTGCGGGACGGGCTGTCGTGCGCGTCAACACCACATCGATCGGATCGTCTTCGCCGTCACCCTGGCCGGTGGCCGGCCCGTAATGTGCGTACCGCGCCGCAGACAGACCGGCCGTCTGCGCCTGGTCGAACAGGGCTTGGCTCACGAGCAGGCGCTCGCCCCGAGCGCGACGTTCAACGACATCGAAGCCGGTCAACAAGAGGTTCTCCACATCGGCGTTGCGGGCCGCGCCCGAGGAACTGCCCATCACCACCGCGATCAGCCTATTTCCATCGCGCACCGCAGAGGCCGCCAAGTTGAAACCCGCGGCGTTGGTGAAACCGGTCTTCAGGCCATCGACGCCCGGCATCTTGCCAAGCAGGCGATTGGTATTGGCGTAGGTGCGGCCATTGTAGGTGAATTCCTGCTGGCTGAAGAAAGAATAGTATTGCGGAAAATCTCGCAGGATCGCCCGCGCGAGCACGGCCTGATCGTGGGCCGTCGTCAGTTGGCGATTGTCCGGCAGGCCGTTCGCGTTGACATAAATGGTGTTGGTCATGCCGAGCTGGCGCGCCTTGAGCGTCATCATCGCGGCGAAATTGGCTTCCGTGCCCCCGACCTTCTCCGAGAGCGCCACGGCCATGTCGTTTGCGGAGTGGACCGCCATGGCGTGCATGGCGTTCTCCACAGAGATCATCTCGCCGGCTCTCAGTCCCAGCTTTGTCGGTGGTTGCGCGGCGGCGAGGGGCGAGACCACGATTTGATCGGCGAGGTGCAGGCGTCCCGCCGCGAGGGCTTCGAATGCGAGGTAAAACGTCATGACCTTCGTCACCGACGCCGGATACCGCAGGCTGTCTCCTCGCAGACTGTAGAGGATCTCACCGGAGCGCGCGTCCATGACGACCGCCGTGTTCTTCGGCTCGTAGCCGCCGATACGAGAATAAGGGCTCTGCGCCGCGCTGACGGACGGCGCCGTCAATGCGCAGACCGCCATGCCGACGGCGGCGAGAATGGCGGTCACGTCGCGGAGGGGTCTAAGCATTCCGGTCTCCTACTGGGCGCGGTCCGCAAGAACTCTGGCTGTGCGCGGACTCACGCTTAATATGCGATCACCAACGTTGCGCGAAGGTAAACATTAGTTGACGCCGGCGCTTTAAGAGCGTGATCGACGCAGAGATCACGACATTGTGAAAATGGTGCACTGCACAAAAATCGTTTGACTCTCGCAGTGCAGCATGGGATTTCAGTCTCAGGTGCGGCGGCGGGAATCATCCGCGATGCGTCAAGCCTGCTCGACGAACCCCTTCCGCGCCCATGAAGCGCCTCTGGAGACACCTAAATGGCCACGAGCCCCGAAGCCGTAAAGACCACGATCGAAAAGATGAGCACCGCTGGCAACAAGGCGTTCAAAGACGGCGTGGAAAAGTCGTTGGCCGCTCTGGCGGAGATGAACACCCACTCGAAGAAAAACCTCGAAGCCGTCGTCGCGTCCGTGACGGCCGCGACGAAAGGGGCCGAGACTCTCGGCGCGCGCGCCATGGCCTACTCGAAAAAGTCCGTGGAAGATCAGGTGGCCGCCGCCAAGGGCCTCGCCGCTGCGAAAAGCGTGCAGGAGGCTATCGAGCTGCAGACCAATTTCGCCAAGTCGGCTTTTGAGGCTTATGTCGCCGAAGTCACGCGGATGAGCGAAACCGTCGCGGCGTCGATGAAGGAGACGGTTGCCCCCATCAACGAACGTGTCACGGCCCTCGTCGAACGCGTTCAATCAACTCACTAGGGACAAGCGTCCGCCACAGGCGTGCCGCCATTTCAACGAACGAGGCCCGGACCCGAAACAGGTTCGGGCCTTTTGCTTTCCCAGGACCGCAGTCCGCGCTAACACTTCGCGCATGTCGACCCCTGATCAGCGGCTTTCAGCCCTCGGTATCGTTCTTCCGGCGCCCGTCACGCCGGTGGCGAACTATGTCCCGTTCGTGCGGATGGGCGATGCAGTCCACTTCTCCGGGCAAGTGTCTGTCGACGGTGGCGGCGGAATACGTGGCGTTGTGGGCGAGTCGGTGTCATTCGATGCGGGCGTCGCCGCGGCCAAGCTGTGCGGCGTCAACCTTATCGCCCAGATCCGCGCTGCGTGCGACGGCGACCTTTCGCGCGTGCAGCGGATCATCAAACTCGGTGGATTCGTCCAGGCTGGTCCGGAGTTTTTCGACATCCCGAAGATCATCAACGGATGCTCCGATCTGATGGTCGATGTGTTCGGCGAACGTGGTCGGCATGCCCGGTCCGCGGTCGGAGTGTATCGGCTGCCGATGAATTTCGCGGTCGAGGTGGATGCTGTGGTCGAGATTTCATGAGAGCGGCGTTTGGCGAGGCCTGGGAGCGACTCCTCCATCCGGCAATCGCGCATCGCGGCTTATGGTCCCCCGATGGTTACCCAGAGAATTCCCTCGGCGCGTTCCGGGCCGCGTCCGCCGCGCAATATAATATCGAGCTCGACGTGCAGGCGAGCGCCGACGGCGAGGCGGTGGTGTTTCACGACGCCACGCTGCCGCGGATGACCGGCGTCGAAGGGCGGGTGTGCGACCATACCGCCGCTGATCTACGAAGGATGCGGCTGGCGGGCGGCGACGAAACCATTCCCACGCTCGCCGACGCTCTCACGCTGATCGGCCACAGGTCCATGGTGCATATCGAGATCAAATCGCCTTTCGGCGAAGTGGGGCCACTTGAGCGGAGAGTGCACGAAATCCTGATCGACCATCATGGTCCGATCGCGATCATTGGCTTCAATCCCTATACACATGCCTGGTTTGCCGACCACCATCCCATGGTTCTGCGCGGACTGAACAGCTACAGATATGTCGGCGGCGACGCCCGGCATCTTGCGCCGGAGCTCCGCAAGAGCTTCGCGCAACTGAAACATGTTGCGATCGCGCGCCCGCATTTTCTCGCCTTGAGCCTGGATATGCTGCCGAACGCCCGCGCAGATGCGCTTCGCCGCGACGGTATGCCAGTGATCGCCTGGACCGTGCGCGAGCCTGCCCAGTGGGAGGCCGTCAAATCGCATTGTGACAACCTCATGTTCGAGGGTTTCGCGGCGTGACCAGCCTCAAGGCCGCGGTCCGCGTCCACCGGCGGATCGCGGAGATTGGCCGCGAGGCGTGGGACGCCTGCGCCGCGCGGTCTGACGAGCCCGCCAATCCTTTCATCGCGTTCGATTTTCTCGACAGTCTCGAGCAAGCGGGGTGCGCTGTCGAGCGCACGGGCTGGGCGCCGCAACACCTCAGCGTCGAGGACGAAGAGGGACGCATCGCCGCCGTGATGCCGCTCTACCTGAAGGGCCACAGCCAGGGAGAGTACATTTTCGACCACGCCTGGGCCGACGCCTATGAAAGGGCAGGGGGCCGCTACTATCCAAAACTGGTCTGCGCTTCCCCATTTTCACCCGTGACGGGACCACGCCTGTTGGTTCGCGAGGACGTGGACGTCGACTTGGGACGCCAGACATTACTCGAGGCCGCGCTCACTCTTTGCAAGAAGTTCGACGCCTCGACGCTAGGGCTGAATTTCCCCACCCAGGCCGAATGGAGTTTCCTGGGCCGACAGGGGATGTTGCTCCGTCAGAATCAGCAATACCATTGGGTCAACCAGGATTATTCTTCATTCGAAAACTTCCTCGGAGCCCTGTCCTCTGGGCGCCGCAAGACCATTCGGCGTGAACGGCGCGATGCATTGGATGGACTCGAGGTCGTCAGACTGACGGGGCGCGACCTCACCGAAGAGCATTGGGACGCATTTTTCGCCTTCTACATGGACACAGGCTCACGCAAGTGGGGAAGTCCATATCTCAACCGACGCTTCTTTACTCTCCTGAACGAGCGCATGGCCGACCGCGTGCTGCTGGTGCTCGCCAAGCGGGACGAGCGTTGGATCGCGGGCGCTCTCAACCTCATCGGCGGCGACTGCCTGTTTGGTCGTAACTGGGGGTGCGTGGAGGACGTTCGTTTCCTCCACTTCGAGATTTGCTATTATCAGGCGATCGAGTTCGCCATCGAGACGGGGCTGGCGCGAGTGGAAGCCGGCGCCCAGGGCCAGCACAAGATCGCGCGCGGCTATCTGCCAACTCCGGTCTATTCGGCCCACTATATCGCCGATCCGGCCCTCAGGAGCCCGGTCGCTCGCTTCCTGCGCGAGGAAATGCGCGCCGTGCAGGGAGAGATGGATTGGCTGGCCGAGGAATATTCGCCATTTCGAAAGAGCGCCTGATGACCGGTGATCCCTGGCCTCCCGCGGTGACGCTGGAGGGTGAGCACGCGTCGTTGCGGCCGCTTAGACGCGAACACGCTCCGGGTCTGTCCCGAGCGGTCGAAGACGGGGCTTTGTGGGAGCTCTGGACCACCAGCGTGGCTTCGCCGGAAGATATGGCGGCCGACGTGGAACGCCGCCTGGGATTGCGCGACCTGGGTTCGTCTCTTCCATTCTCCGTGTTCGCCTCTGGGAGTGCCGAGCCGGTTGGCATGACGACGTACATGAACATCGACGCCGTCAATCGCCGCTTGGAAATCGGCGCGACTTGGTATCGCCGCGCCGTCCAGCGCACGCCTCTGAACACCGAATGCAAGCTGATGCTTTTGCGTCATGCGTTCGAGGAACTGGGCTGCATAGCGGTGGAGTTCCGCACGCACTTCTTCAATACGGCAAGTCGCATGGCCATTGAGCGACTTGGGGCGAAACTCGATGGTATCCTTCGCAGTCATTCGATCGGCCGCGCCGGCGAGTTGCGGGACACCTGTGTCTACAGCATCGTCGAGTCCGAATGGCCTGCGGTACGGCAGAACCTGACCTGGCGGTTGTCGCGCCCGTGGAAAAGCTAGGCGCGCCGCCAGGCAATCGCCAGCAGATCGCGGTTCGTCACATCGACCTCGCCTGACCTTCCCAGCAGCGTCCGCGCCGTCAGGCGTTCGGACCACGATTCGGATTTCGGTATCTGGAGGAAGGGTGCGCTGTCCGGCGAAACCGCCAGGCCGAGCATGACCTTGCCGCCCTTCACAGGTCTTGCGGCCGCGAACTGCACTTTGCGGGACCAGGCCGAGTAGCCCTTTCGCACCGTCCGCATCGTTTCTCCCAGCGCCATCGCGGCCCCGTCGAGAGCCTCGTAAATCTCGCGGCTCGCGCTGTCGACCCAGAGGGCGTCGACCAGGCAATCGGGTTCGCTCCAGCGGGCTTGCTGGGGGAATGCCTCACTGAGCACGAGCGAAGCCCGGTTTTGCAGGAGACCGTGGTTATGCTTGAACCATTTCAGTCGTGCGCGATGGCCCGATTCAGGGCAGGCGAGGGCGATTTCCACCCATTCCGCGATCGAACGTCCTGTATCCCGTTCCAGGGTCGCGCGCACAGAAGCGAACCATTTTTCCTGGCGCTCGGTCAGATTGGGTGGCGTCACGGTATCTCGCCTTTCAATGGTTTGATATGGACCCCGACGTGGCGCCCGATAGGATGCATGCTCATGAGCCTCGATGGCGTTTACGATCCAGACAATATCTTTGCCAAGATCGTGCGTGGCGAATTGCCCGCGGCGAAGGTGTTCGAAAATGCCAATACCATGGCGTTGATGGACGTATTCCCGCAATCGCGTGGACACACCCTCGTCATCCATAAGAGCGCGCGCGCACGAAACCTGCTGGATGTCGACGCTGCGGCTCTCGGCGCCGTCATCGATACGGTCCAGCGGATCGCGCGCGCGGTGCGCGACGCATTGAAACCGGACGGCGTCCTGATCAGCCAGTTCAATGGTTCAGCCGCCGGGCAGACGATCTACCACCTGCATTTCCACATCATTCCAAGATGGAACGGCGAAGCGCTGGGCCGTCATGCCGCTGCCGGCATGGCCGACGGCGCCGAACTGGCCGCGCTGGCCAGACAGATCGCCAGCGAGATCGACCGGCCCGCCGCGTAGCCACCGCAGGCCTGAAGATCCCTTCATGCAAGTCTAGACCAGCGCTGGCTCCTCGGCGTCCGCCTCGTCCGCGGGTGCTGGCGGCGCGTCCTTGCTTTCGAACTCGAACGCAAGCTTGCCATCCTTGAGGACGACCTTGACATGGCCGCCCTTGGCCAGCCGACCAAAGAGGATATCGTCGGCGAGCGGCCGCTTGATTTCCTCCTGGATGACCCTGGCGAGCGGCCGCGCGCCGTAAAGTTCGTCGAAACCGTTCTTGGCCAGCCAGTCGATCGCCTCGTCGGAGGTCTCGATGGTGACGTGCCGGTCGGCCAGCTGCGCCTCCAACTGCAGAACGAATTTCTGCACGACCATCCGGATTACCTCGGGCGTGAGCGGTTTGAACGCCACGATGGCGTCAAGCCGATTACGGAATTCCGGTGTGAAGAGTCGCTTGATGGCTTCCTGGTCCTCACCCTCCAGTTTTCCTCGGCCAAAGCCGATGGAATTGCGCTGAGAGTCCGCAGCCCCGGCGTTGGTGGTCATTATCAGGATGATGTTACGGAAATCGACCTTCTTGCCGTTGGCGTCGGTCAGAGTACCGTGGTCCATGACCTGAAGCAGGATGTTGTAGACGTCCTGGTGAGCTTTTTCGATTTCGTCGAGCAGAACCACCGCGTGGGGGTGCTGATCGACGGCGTCTGTGAGCAATCCGCCCTGATCGAAGCCCACATAACCGGGGGGAGCGCCGATCAGTCGGCTGACCGTGTGACGCTCCATATATTCGCTCATGTCGAAGCGAAGCAGCTCGATGCCCAAGGTCGACGCGAGTTGCCGAGCCGTCTCGGTCTTGCCTGTCCCGGTCGGCCCCGAGAACAGATAACTGCCGATCGGCTTGTTGGCGTCTCGCAGTCCCGCCCTGGCCATCTTCATTGCCGAAGACAGCTGCTTGATCGCTTCGGCCTGACCGAACACGGCGCCCAAAAGGTCGGTTTCGAGTTGCCGCAGCGATTCGGTGTCCGATTTGGAGACCGACTTGGGGGGGATTCGAGCGATCTTAGACACCACCGCTTCGATTTCCTTAATGCCGATCAGCTTCTTGCGCTTGCCTTCGGGCAGCAACATTTGCGATGCGCCAGCTTCGTCGATGACGTCGATGGCTTTATCGGGAAGCTTGCGGTCGGTGATATATTTGGCCGAAAGCTCGACGGCCGCTTTTATCGCCTCGGCCGTATATTTAAGCTTGTGGAAGTCTTCGTAATAGCTCTTGAGACCCTTAAGAATCTTCACGGTATCTTCGATCGAAGGTTCGTTCACGTCGATTTTCTGGAACCGACGCACGAGCGCGCGGTCTTTTTCAAAATGCTGACGGAATTCCTTATAAGTGGTCGAGCCCATGCAACGCAGCGTGCCGGATGCAAGCGCCGGCTTGAGCAAGTTCGAGGCGTCCATGGCGCCCCCGCTCGTGGCCCCGGCGCCGATGACCGTGTGAATTTCGTCGATGAACAGGATCGCATCGGCGTGGTGCTCGAGTTCCTTGATGACCTGCTTGACCCGCTCCTCGAAGTCGCCTCGGTAGCGCGTGCCGGCCAGCAGGGTGCCCATGTCGAGGCTGAATATCGTCGACTTTGCGAGAACCTCGGGCACCTCGTGGCTGACGATCTTGCGGGCGAGGCCTTCCGCAATGGCTGTCTTACCGACGCCGGGATCACCCACCAGCAGCGGGTTGTTCTTCGTCCGCCGACATAAGATCTGGATGCACCTGTCGACCTCGTGAGATCGGCCGATGAGCGGGTCGACCTTACCCTGCCGCGCTTTTTCGTTGAGGTTGACGCAATAGGCCTCCAGCGCCTCGCCGCCTGTCTTGACCGCCGGCTTCTCCTCGTCCTCCGCGCCCTTTGTCGGCCTCGGCTCCGAAGCGCCCGGTTTCTTGGCGATCCCGTGCGCGATGAAGTTGACGGCGTCGTAGCGAGTCATTTCCTGCTGTTGCAGAAAGTACGCCGCGTGGCTCTCGCGTTCCGAGAAGATCGCCACGAGCACATTGGCCCCCGTCACGTCGTCGCGTCCGGAGGATTGGACGTGGATCACGGCGCGTTGAATCACGCGCTGGAACCCGGCCGTTGGTTTCGCCTCTTCGCCATCGTCGACGACCAGTGATTTCAGTTCGTTATCCACGTAGGCGACGAGGCTTTTCTTCAAGGCGCCCAGGTCGACGTCGCAGGCCTTCATTACCCCTGCCGCATCGGCATCATCGATAAGTGAGAGCAGCAGGTGCTCAAGTGTAGCGTACTCGTGCTTCCGCTGGCTGGCGAATGCGACGGCGCGATGGAGTGATTCTTCGAGGTTACGCGAAAACGAAGGCAAGGGGTCCTCTCAATCCTTTTCCATGGTGCACTGCAGCGGATGCTGATGGCGCCGAGCGGTTTCTATCACTTGAGCAACTTTTGTTTCCGCGACCTCATACGTATAGACGCCGCACACGCCCACGCCATTCTGGTGCACATGCAACATTATGCGAACGGCGCTTTCTCGGGATTTATTAAAAAATCTCTCCAATACATACGTTACGAATTCCATCGGCGTGTAGTCATCATTCAAGATCAACACGCGATACATCGCTGGTTTTTGGGTCTTGGTCTTGGTTTGGGTGACGACGGCCGTGCCCGTACCGATAACCTGACCTCCCTGCTGTTTGTTCGCCACAACGGCTCTCCAAGGCGCGGAGCCTTCGCTCCCGTGCCAATTAGATATGGAAAGTTGGGCGCATTGGAAGGCCCATTATCGCGTCGGTCCGACTTTCCAGGTGCTTTGCTCGACCCGTCGGCGCCTGACCCGGGAGCCGCCGGGGTGGCGGAGCCCGTGCCGGCAGTCATTGCAAGGAGAGGCAAGGCCGGGACAAGGGGGGCGCGATTCTCCACCGGTCAGGCTTTCGCTCCGTCGATCCCGAGCGCGTCCGCAATGGCCTCGCCGAGCGCCGGCCAATGGTCGATTCTCCGGTGACGCGCGGTGTCTGCATGCGCGAAGGGGCGCAATCGCTCGTCGGCCACCATTTGGAACCTGTGAACACCTGGCGCCTGATCGGCGACGGATTCGAGATTTGGCAGCAGGTCGTCCACGAAAGCGACCGATCCGCGGGTGCGAGCCGACAGCGCGGCCACGGCTGCCCCTTTTGGCCCGCTGTTGATGATGAGCGGGTATGGAAACCCGTGCCTGGTCAACCACCGGCTCCTGGCGCCGCGACTTTTGCCTGGGGCGTTGGTCAGGATGACAACGGTCGTGTCCCTTGAAAGACGCCCGACGACCTCGCTGGCCCCGACCGCCGGATCAATATCATCGCCCTCGGTGTCGAAGAACGCTTCGAAGAGCGTTCTGCCCAACGCAAGTTCGATTGGGTCGCTCGAACCCGGACGATACAGATTTTCAAACAGGGCAAAGCGCGTGATGCGCATCTCGAGTCCGTGACGGCCGACGAACCGCTCGAATCCGCGCATGAACATTGCGAGCACCTCGTCCACATCGAGGATAACCATCGGCTTGGCGGGATCGACCGACAGCTGATCGATCTCGGGCGGAAGTGGGCGTTCTGTCATTGGGACGTTCGCTCGCTCGGAGGAAGACGTGGAAAGATAACGTGAACTTAAGAATGTCGGTGTGAAGAGGGTGGACGCGAGATCGTCCCTCGGTCGCAATGTCCGACGGACGGCGTGATCGAGAGCCTAAGGGTCGCCATGGTGAAAACGGTCCTCGTCGTCGAGGATAATGAGCTCAACATGAAGTTATTTCATGATCTGCTCGTGGCTCAAGGTCACCGCGTCCTCCAGACGGGCGACGGGCTGGTCGCGCTCGACCTTGCTCGCGCACATCGGCCCGATCTCATACTCATGGATATCCAGCTGCCTGCGATTTCCGGATTGGAGGTCACGCGATGGCTGAAGGAAGAACCTGCCCTGGTCGATATCCCGGTGATTGCGGTTACCGCCTATGCGATGAAGGGTGACGAACAGCGCATCCGGGAGGGCGGCTGTGAGGCTTACGTTGCCAAGCCGATCTCGGTCACGAGCTTTTTGGAGCTGATTGCTCGGTTCCTCGTCTGAGCCGAGAGCCGCTGATCCGTCGCGCGGTGTGGGACAAACCGCACTGACCCGGTGTATGTATCGGATCGATGACCAATGATGATGTGCTCGAGGAATTTCGTGAGACTGGCGCTCTGCGCGAGGGTCATTTCGTTCTGTCGTCTGGATTGCACAGCGCGATCTTCCTACAGAAGAATCTGGTGTTCATGCATCCCGAGCGAAGCGAGCGTCTTTGCCGGGCCCTTGCGGCCGCCATCACGGCCAAGGTCGGCTCCGTCGACGTCTGCGTATCACCGGCGGTCGGCGGGATAATCCCCGGCTACGAAACCGCGCGTCATCTGGGTGTTCCTTCGATTTACGTCGAGCGGGAGGGCGGAGTGCTGAAGTTTCGAAGGACGTTCGCGATCGAGCCCGGCGCCCGCGTCGCCGTGGTCGAAGACATCATCTCGACTGGCCTTTCGTCCCGCGAGTGCGTCGAAGCCGTTCAAGCCGCCGGAGGGAATGTCGTCTGCGCCGCTTGCATCGTCGACCGTTCTGCCGGCCGCGCCGACCCTGGCGCGCCTGTGATTGCGCTGGCGACCCTCGATGTCCCGGCCTGGCCCGCCAACGCCTTGCCGCCCGAACTAGCCCGGCTTCCGGTGGAGGACCCCGGAAGCCGGAGGCTGCACACATGAATCCGATAAGGCTAGGTGTGAATATCGATCACGTCGCGACCATCCGCAACGCGCGCGGCGAGAGTTACCCCGACCCCGCGAGGGCCGCCGAAGTCGCCATGATGGCCGGCGCCGATGGAATCACCGCGCATTTGCGCGAGGATCGACGGCATATTTCCGATGCCGACATCGTCACGCTCGCGATGCTCGCCCGAAAACGTGGCAAACCCCTCAACTTTGAGATGGCCGCGACATCGGAGATGGAGGCCATTGCCTTGGCGCATCGTCCGCACGCGGTTTGCCTCGTTCCCGAGCGTCGCGAGGAGGTCACCACTGAAGGCGGCCTGGACGTCGCGGGTCAGCAAGACCGCATAAGGCCGCTGGTCGGCGCGCTCAGAGACGCCGGCATCAGGGTATCGCTCTTCGTCGAACCCAGACAGGAGCAGATCGTTGCGGCCCATGAAGTCGGCGCACAGGTGGTCGAGCTTCACACCGGCGCCTATTGCCTTGCTGTTCGCGAGCGGGCCGCGATAGCGCAGGATCTTTTGACGGCATTGAGATCGGGCGCGGCGCTGGCGCGGTCGCTGGGCCTCGAAGCGCATGCCGGACATGGGATCGACTATGAGACCGTCGGGCCGGTCGCCGCAATTCCGCAGCTGGCGGAATTGAACATAGGACACTTCCTCATTGGGGAAGCGATCTTTTCCGGCTTGGAGCCCGCGATCCGACGGATGCGCGCACTCATGGACGCGGCACGCGCGACCGCCTTGATCGAGGACGCCGCTTGATCATCGGGATTGGCGCAGACCTCAGCGATATCCGGAGGGTCGACGCCACGCTGGCCCGTTTCGCAGATCGTTTCACCATGCGGATATTCACCGATGTCGAGCGTGCGCGCTCGGATCGCAAGCCGGAACGCGCCGCAAGCTACGCAAAACGGTTCGCGGCGAAGGAGGCCTGCGCCAAAGCCCTCGGTACGGGCATCCGGCGTGGCATATTCTGGAAGGACATGGGCGTCGTCAATGCGCCAGGGGGCAGGCCCACGATGGTGCTGACCGGCGGAGCGGATCGAAGGTTGGCGGAACTCACGCCCGCCGGCCATCGCGCCATTATTCACCTGACGCTGACCGACGATCATCCATACGCCCAGGCTTTCGTGGTGATCGAGGCGCTCGTTGATGACCGAGGTTTAACCTCGGCGCCGCTTGCCCGCGACGCTATGAGCGTCTAGCACCGGCCATCCGGGTCTACACGGACTCGCCAGAGCCAGGATCAATGCCAAAAGACGCCGCACAATCCGGGACCGCGCACAAGAAAAGCGGAGCGGAGGAGATCGTCGAGATCGTCAAAACCATCGTCTATGCGCTTGTCATAGCGCTGGTGATCAGAACGCTGCTGTTCCAGCCGTACACCATTCCGTCTGCCTCTGAGGAGCCAAATCTTTATCAGGGCGATTACATAATCGTGTCGAAGTGGTCATACGGCTATAGCCACCATTCGATCTTAGGTAGTCCCCCCCTGTTCGGCGGCCGCATATTCTTCAATCCACCCAAACGGGGGGATGTGATCGTTTTCAAGTTACCGCGCGACGGACATACCGATTACATCAAGCGGCTGATTGGATTGCCTGGTGATCGCATACAGATGCGAGACGGGCGGCTTTACATAAACGACCAGCTTCTCGTTGAGCAGCCCGAGGGCGAGGTAACCGTATACGATCGCGGCGGCGCGGAGCGTGCGACGCTCGTGAGGGAGACCAATCCCGAGGGACGGAAGTACCTGACGCAGGTGCATGAGCAGAATCGTGAGGCCGTCAACACCGGGGTCTATGTCGTACCCCAGCATTGCTACTTCATGATGGGCGACAATCGCGACAATTCCGCCGACAGCCGTTTCGATCCTGGATTGTCTCCCACAGACCCAAAGTTGGGTGGTTGCGGCTGGAACGCCGGTCTCGACGCGCCTCTCAACTATGAGGTCGGAGTGGGCTTCGTCCCAGAGGAGAATCTCGTGGGCAAGGCGCAGATCGTGATGCTGTCGTGGCACCTCGGCTCCGAATTGCTCAAGCCCTGGACGTGGCTCAATCTGCGTCTCGACCGCTTCCTGCGACCGATCCGATGAGCCCCCCAAGGGATGAATAGACGCCTCGCCGCAATCGAGGCGCTGGAGAGTCGGCTTGGTTACGTTTTTGGCGATCGCGACCTGCTCGAACGCGCGTTGACGCACGCGAGCGCCGCTGGTGGATCGACGAGAATCGCGAGCAACGAGCGCCTGGAGTTCCTCGGGGACAGGGTTTTAGGCCTGGTCATCGCGGACGCTTTGGTCGCCCGCGACCAGGAGGCCAATGTCGGGGATCTTTCCAAGCGCTTGCATGTCCTGGTGAGCGGCGATGTCTGCGCCCAGGTAGCGCGGACGATCGGACTGGGAGAGGCGCTCCGTCTGCAGAGCGCGGCGCCAGGATTTGGCGCGCGGGACAATACGACGATCCTCGCGGACGCATGCGAGGCTCTGATAGCCGCGCTTTACCTGGAATTGGGACTGGAACGAACCGCGTCGATCATCCTGACCCTCTGGGAGCGGTTTCTGATCGAACCGCTCGATCTTGGACTGACCAATCCCAAATCGGAACTTCAGGAATGGGCGGCGGCGAGCGGCCATGATCCGCCGGTCTATCGCGTTCTGGCGCGCAGCGGACCCGACCATCGCCCTGTCTTCACGGTGGAGGTGAGCGTGGGAAATCTCACCCCGATCGCTGCGGAGGGCGGATCGGTGCGTGTCGCGGAAAAGGCCGCCGCCCTGACGCTACTGACGCGGGAGCGGAGCACCTCATGACACACGCTGGATTTGTCGCGGTTATCGGCGCGCCTAACGCCGGAAAATCCACACTGGTGAACCGGCTTGTGGGAACAAAGGTTTCGATCGTCACGCAAAAAGTGCAGACGACGCGCTTTCCCGTCCGTGGCGTCGCCATCGAAGGCGACGCTCAGATGGTGCTCGTGGACACGCCGGGGATCTTCCAGCCCAGGCGGCGGCTCGACCGCGCCATGATACGCGCCGCGTGGACGCGCGCCGAGGAGGCGGACGCCGTCGTCCACCTCGTCGACGCAAACGCCCAGATCGCGGTGTCTGACGGACGGGGCAAGGGCGCCGATCGCAAGGCGGTTCATGACGTCGACTCGATTGTCGGCGGCCTCAAGGCGAATGGCCGGCTGGCGATATTGGCGCTCAACAAGATCGATCTGGTCCGGCGCGAACAGTTGTTGGCGCTCACACAATCACTCTTCGGGACGGGAGCCTACAGTGAGGTGTTCATGGTTTCAGCCGCGTCAGGGGGCGGGGTCGACGATCTGAAGATTCGCCTGGGATCGATCATGCCGGATGGGCCCTGGTTCTACCCTGAGGATCAGAGCGCCGACCTTCCGGTGAGGTTGCTGGCCGCCGAGATCACCCGCGAAAAGGTCTACCTGCGTGTGCATGAGGAATTGCCATATGCCGCGAACGTCGAGACGAATGCGTTTGAGGAACGTCTGGATGGTTCGGTCAGGATAGAGCAGACGATCTATGTCGAGCGCGACGGGCAGCGTGGAATCCTGCTTGGCAAGGCAGGGGAGACTTTGAAATGGATAGGTTCGGAGTCGCGCCGGGAGTTGACTGCGCTGCTCGATCGCCCCGTGCACCTGTTTCTCCACGTCAAGGTGGTTGCGAACTGGTCTGAAGATCCTAGATTTTTCAGGGATGTCGGACTGGATTTCGACGTCTGACGGGTTCCCCGCCATACGACGTGCGCAGTTTCAGCGAAGGCGATCCCGGAGCATTTCCAGCGCAATCTGAACCGATGCGATCTGGATTTCCCAGCGCGTGTCCAGGTCGAACATCTCCATTCGGTGGTGCACCGACTGATTGGCGCGCGAGGTGGCGAAGTGCACCGTGCCTACCGGCTTCATTGCGGTTCCGCCGCCTGGACCGGCGACGCCGGTAATCGCGACCGAGACATGCGCATGGGCGTGTTCGAGAGCGCCTTCGGCCATCATGCGCGAGATGGGCTCCGACACGGCCCCGAGATCGGCGATCAGGTCGCCCGACACCCCGAGCATCTCCTGCTTGGCCCGATTGGTGTAGGCGACGAAACCGCGCTCGAAGACATCCGACGCCCCCGGTATCGCACACAAAGCGGCCGCAACGAGTCCGCCCGTGCAACTCTCCGCCGTGACGATGCGCAGGGAGCGCTCGCGCGCGTCGTCGATGACCAGTCGTGCAAGGGTTTCAATCTCGAGCGAGAACATTGCGCGTTTCCTTGTGCCTGACGAGGTTTAGCGCGGCGTCTCGATGCTGACCACCGCCTGCGCCGCCAGTCCCTCGCCGCGCCCCGTGAAACCCATCGCCTCCGTCGTGGTGGCCTTCACGCTGACCGCATCCACCTCGATATCGAGGAGTTCAGCGATGCGCCCCCGCATGGCTTCGCGGTGAGGTTTTATCTTCGGGCGCTCGCAAATGAGGGTGACATCGACGTTGATCACCCGAGCGCCACGTCCAGCCACTAGCTCGGCCGCGTGACGGAGAAACAGCGAAGACGGCGCGCCTCTCCATGTCGCATCGCTCGGAGGAAAATGGTCCCCGATGTCGCCTTCGCCTATCGCGCCAAGCAGGGCGTCAGTCAGGGCGTGCAGTCCGGCGTCGGCGTCGGAATGCCCGATCAGCCCATGACTATGTGCGATGCTGATCCCGCATAGCCAGACCTCGGCGCCGGGGCCGAAGCGATGAGCGTCGAACCCTTGACCGATGCGTGTCGCCCGGGCGGCGCCGGCGAGTGTCTCGGCCATTGCAAAGTCCTCTGGATAAGTCAGCTTCATCAGCATCGGATCCCCCGGAATGAGCGCGATGCCGGCCCCGGTGCGCTCCATCACCTGGGCGTCGTCGGTGGAGGTCTCACCATCCGGCCACGTCTCATAAGCCTGTAGTATATCGCGGAACCGAAAGGCCTGGGGCGTCTGGGCCCGCCAAAGGCCGTCGCGTGACGCGGTGGCGACCAACCTGTCGCCTGGAGCCCGACGTTTGATCGTATCCGCCATTGGCAGCGCGGGAACCGCGCCGGCAGCCTGGGCCACGGCGGCGACCAAGGCCTCGATGATCGCGCGGGTCAGAAATGGGCGGGCCGCGTCATGGACCAGAACTATCCCTGCGTCGCTCCCTTGAAGGGCCCTCAGTCCCGACAGGGTGGAGTGCGCGCGGGTCGCTCCACCCGGCGTGGTCGTCCAGCGCGGAAGTCCCACAAAAGCGGCTGCGGCGCGCTCCTCATCCCCAATCGGGATGACGACGACGACGTCACGGGCGCCGGCCGACAACAACGCCTCGAGCGACCAGCGCGCGACGGGCTTTCCGCCGACCATGCGCCACTGTTTCGCTCCCCCCGGGCCGGCGCGCTCTCCCGAGCCGGCCGCAACGATCACCGCCGAAAAATTCATCGCCGCTGTTTAGCTTGTGACACCTGCTTGTCCAGGCTTTACGGCGCCGCACAATATGCCTAAAAAGCAGGCGAAATGTCTGTGCAAAGTTTGGGCAACAATATTCGGATCGGCGACGTCGTGGTGCCAGGCCGTGTTTGGATCGCCCCGATGACGGGTGTGACCGATCTGTCGTTCCGAGAGGTCGCCGCAGGCATGGGCGCATGCTATCTCGCGACCGAGATGGTGGCGTGCGCGGATTTTGCGCGCGGCCGGCCCGACGTGATCCGCCGAGCCGCCGTTGGCGAGGGGATGCCCCTCATGGTCGTGCAGCTCGTTGGGCGCGACCCCGAGTGGATCGCCGCCGGCGCGCGGCTGGCGGAAGCGGCGGGAGCGGCGCTGATCGATCTGAACTTCGGTTGTCCGGCCAAGGAGGTCACCGGACATCTCTCGGGCTCGGCGATCATGCGCGAACCCCTCCTCGCTCAATCCCTCGTCACGGCGGCGGTCGAGGCCGTCAACATCCCGGTCACCGTGAAAATGCGTCTTGGGTGGGATGACGCCACCCGGAACGCTCCCCAGATCGCCGCGCGCGCGCAGGCGGCGGGCGCGCGCGCCGTGACCATCCACGCGCGCACGCGACAACAGTTCTACGGCGGCCTCGCCGACTGGGCCGCGGTTCGTGAGGTAAAGCGTGAAGTGGACCTGCCGATCATCGTGAATGGGGACGTCGTGGATCGCCGTTCGGCGCTCGCGGCCTTGGAGGCCTCCGGAGCGGACGGCGTGATGATCGGGCGCGGAGCGGTGGGACGCCCCTGGATCGCCGCCTGCATTCAGGCTGAACTGGCCGGCGGCACCCTCGCGGAGCCGGGCGCCGAGGAGCGGGCCTCGATCGTCGCGAGGCATCTCGACGCAAGCATCCGGCGTAACGGACCGGTCCATGGCGTGCGGCTGTTCCGAAAGCATCTGGCCGCTTACATCGAGGCCGCCCCATGGTCGGGTTCGCTCGCCTCGCGACGCGAGGCCAGAGCCCGGCTTTGCCGTCTGGACGCCGCAAGCGACATCATCGAGGGGATACATCATCTCTGGTCGGCGCGGACACGGAGGATGGCGGCATGAGGGACGATCGAGCACTTGCGGGCCTCAAGACCGCGGCATTTGACCTGGGCGCCGAGCCCGCGCTGATTCTCGATTCCTCGGGATATCTTGCGGCGGCGAACGAGGCCGCAGAGGCTTTGTTTGGGCAAAATCTTTCATTGCTGGCGCGGGGCAGCTTCATCTCGGCGCTGCCCACCGAATCGGTGTTGGCCTCGCTGATCGCGCGTTGCCTCGAGGAAGACCGGCCGGTTCGCGAGCGGGCGCTCGAGATAGCCTTCCCGGGACACCCAGGCCTTTCCGCCGACGCCGCGGCGGCTCCGCTCGGTGGAGGAGCCGTGCTGCTCACGCTCCGCGTGCGCCACGCGCTCACCGGCTCCGATAGCGCCGGCGATGTCGCGGGCCTGCGGTCGGTTGTCGGCCTGGGACGAATGCTCGCCCATGAGATCAAGAATCCGCTGGCGGGCATTCGGGGGGCCGCTCAGCTGCTCAGGGACGGTGCGGCCCCCGCCGATCTGCAATTCGCAGAACTGATCATCGAAGAGACCGAGAGAATCCGCCGGCTGGTGGATCGGATGGAAGCGTTCTCGGAAAACTCCGCGCCCGCCCGTTCAGCGGTGAACATCCATCGGGTGCTCGATCGCGTCGTGGCCCTGGCGGCGAACGGGGTCGCCGACGGCCTCGTGCTGCACGCGGTCTACGACCCCTCGCTTCCGCCGGCGCTGGGTGAGGAAGATCAATTGATCCAGGTTTTCCTGAACCTGGCCAAGAACGCCGCCGAAGCCGCCCACGCCAGGGGGGACGGACGAGGGGAGATCACGATCTCGACCGCCTATCGACATGGGGTCAAGGTCCGTGGCCACCGAAGTCGAGACGATGGCGCCCCGTCGGGGGCGCCCCTGGAGATCCGGATCACCGACAACGGGCCCGGCGTGCCAGCGGCGGTGCGCGACTGCCTGTTCGAGCCGTTCGTCACCACCAAGGCCAACGGAACGGGCCTTGGTCTGGCTCTGGTCGCCAAGATCGTGACCGCTCATGACGGTATGATCGATTTCGAGTCGAAAGCCGGGCGAACGACATTTCGCGTCCTGCTTCCAGTCGCACCCGTCCCCGCGCTTTAAGGAATATCCCGCATGAGCCCTCAGGCGCACAACATACTGATCGCCGACGACGACGCCTCAATCCGTCTGGTGCTGTCCCAGGCGTTCTCTCGCTTGGGATATCAGGTCCGGGCCACAAGCAATGTGGCCACCCTGCTCAAGTGGGTCACCGAAGGCGAGGGGGACCTGGTCATCACCGACGTCGTGATGCCGGACGAAAACGTGTTCGACGTGCTTCCCAGAATCCGGAAATTGAGGCCAAACCTTCCGGTCATCGTGATGAGCGCTCAGAATACGCTCCTCACCGCGGTGAACGCCGCCGAAGGCGGCGTCTTCGACTACATACCAAAGCCTTTCGACCTCGACGACATGACGGCCACGGCAAGGAGAGCCTTGGCGCGGCCCGCGGATTCCGAGGCCGCCAAGGCGCAGGCGCGCGCCGCGCGGGACGAGCGGCTGCCCCTGATTGGCCGCTCGGCGCCCATGCAGGAGGTCTACAGGACGATCTCCCGGCTGGTCGGCGCCGACCTTACCGTTCTGTTGCTCGGCGAGTCCGGTTCGGGAAAGAGCCTGGTCGCTCGCGCGCTGCACGATCTGGGCCGGCGTCGGGATGGCCGCTTCGTGGCGCTATCGCTGGCCGCGGTCCCGCGTGAGCGCGTCGATACCGAGCTCTTCGGGCACGGCGGGGACGACCCTGGGAAGCTGATCGAGGCCGACGGCGGCACGTTGTTTCTCGACGAGATCGGCGACATGCCCCTCGACGCGCAGACCCGCCTGCTGCGCGTCTTCGACGGCGCCGAACCGGCCCTCAATCCGAAGACCGGCCGCAAGCCAGACGTCCGCGTGATCGCGGCCACCAGCCGCGATCTCAGGGCGCTGATCGCGCAGGGTCTCTTTCGCGAAGATCTGTATTTCCGGCTCAATGTCGCCCCGGTTCGCCTGCCGCCCCTTCGTGACCGGACCGAGGATATTCCCGAACTCGCGCGCGCGTTCCTGTTGAGGGCGGCGCGGGAGGGACTGGCCTCCAAGACCATCGATCAGGGAGCGCTCGATCGTCTTGCGCGGCACAATTGGCCCGGCAACGTGAGGGAGCTCGAGAATCTCCTTCGCCGCGTGTGCGCGCTCTATGCGGAGCCGGTGATCGGCGCGCGCATCGTCGAACGTGAACTGGCCGAACCGGTGGGTCCCGTGGGCGATCAGCCGGTCACTTTGGGAAGTCTCGTCGAACGCCACCTCGCCACCTACTTCGCCGCGGAGGGCGAGGATCTGCCGCAACCTGGCCTATACGACCGGGTGTTGGCCGAGATCGAACGTCCGTTGTTCGAACTCACGCTTGCCGCGACACGTGGCAATCAGCTGCGTGCTGCCGAGGTCCTCGGACTGAACCGCAATACCCTGCGCAAGCGGCTCGGTGACCTGGGCATCGACGCGGCCCGAGGGCGGAAGTAACCGGGCGCGACGAACCTCTAAGCCTTCTTCTTGGCTTTGCTGACCGGTTTCTTTGCCTTTGTGGTTTTGCCGGGCGCGGGCGCGGACGTCTTCGCCGCCGCGGGTTTCTTGGTCGCGGGCTTGCGGCTCGTGGCTTTCTTGCGCGTGGGCGAATTTTCACGTGCGGCGAGCAAAGCCACCGCTTCGTCCAGAGTGATCAGCGCCGGATCGCTTCCCTTGGGTACGTTCGCGTTCGTATCCTCGTGCTTGATGTAGGGTCCATAGCGTCCCGACAGGACGCGAACCGGCTTGCCGCTCGCGGGATGCTCGCCCAATTCCTTCAACACCGTCGGGGCGGAGGTCCCCCGTCCGAAGCGGCCGCCCGCCCGCTTTTCCGCAAGCACAGCCACCGCTCGATTGATGCCGACCTCGAAGACCTCCTCGGCGCTGGCCAGATTCGCGTAGGTGCCGTTGTGCTGGACATACGGGCCGTACCGGCCGATCCCGGCGACGATCTTTTCGCCGTCTTCGGGATGGGCGCCGATTTCGCGCGGCAGGCGCAGCAGCCGCAAGGCCTTGTCGAGATCGACGCTGGGAGGCGGCCAATCCTTGGGCAGGCTCGCGCGCTTGGGCGTCTCGGCCACTTCTTCGACATAGGGGCCAAAGCGGCCAAGTTTCAGCCAGATGGCGTGGCCGGTGGCGGGATCGACACCCAGCTCGCGATCCCCGGCCGGCGCGCCGTCCTCACCCGCGCTGCTGGCGATCGGCCGTGTGAACCGGCATTCCGGATAGTTCGAACAGCCGACGAACGCGCCGAACTTGCCGGCCTTGAGCGAGAGCCGGCCGTCGCCGCATGTCGGACATGTCCGGGGATCGGCGCCGTCGCTTCGCTCGGGAAATATGTGCGGCGCCAGGGCGATATCCAAAGCGGTCAGCACATCGCCCATGCGAAGCTCGCCGATATCGCCGACCGCGGCGTGAAAGCCGGTCCAGAACTCGCGCAGCAGCGCCTTCCAGTCCAGGTCGCCCGCCGACACCAGGTCGAGCTTTTCCTCGAGGGCCGCCGTGAAATCGTACTCGACGTAGCGGGCGAAGAACTGCTCCAGGAACGCCGTCACCAGTCGTCCCGAATCCTCGGGAATGAAGCGGTTCTTGTCCATCCGCACGTAGGCGCGGTCGCGCAGAACCGACAGGATCGACGCATAGGTGGAAGGCCGCCCGATCCCCAGCTCTTCCATCTTCTTGACCAGGCTGGCTTCCGAATAGCGCGGCGGGGGCTCGGTGAAATGCTGGTCGGCGCGCGCGGCGATCACATCGGCGTCGGCGCCCTGCTGGACCAGAGGCAGACGGCCGCTGTCCTCGTCGGTCTCGTCATCGCGACCCTCTTCGTAGACGGCCAGATACCCTGGAAACAGCACGACCTGGCCGTTGGCCCTCAACGCCGTGTTCCGGTCGGCGGTCTCCAGGTCGATCGTCGTGCGTTCGATACGGGCCGCTTCCATCTGGGAGGCGAGCATCCGCTTCCAGATCAGTTCATAGAGCCGGCCCATGTCGGGCTCCAGGCGAAGGCGACCGGGGTTTCGATCCAGGCTGGTCGGCCGGATGGCTTCGTGGGCCTCCTGGGCGTTCTTGGCTTTCGTCTTGTAGATCCGGGCGGCGTCGGGAACGTAGTCCTTGCCGTACAGACCCGCGATGACGCGCCGCGCCTCGTCCAGGGCTTCGGGAGCCGACTGCACGCCATCGGTCCGCATGTAGGTGATCAGGCCGACGGTCTCACCGCCGATGTCGACGCCCTCATACAGCTTCTGGGCGGTCTGCATGGTGCGTTGGGCGGAGAACCCCAGTTTCCTGGAAGCCTCCTGCTGCAGTGTCGAGGTCGTGAACGGCGGGGCGGGATGACGTCTCGCCGGCTTTTTTTCCACGGCGGTGACGCTGAACGCGCCGCCCTCGACCGCAGCCTTCGCCTCGGCCGCGCGCGCGGCGTCGCCGAGGTCGAATTTTCCGAGCCGTTTGCCGGCATGCTTGACGAGCCTGGCGACAAACGGATCGCCGCCGGCGGAGACGTCGGCCGCGACGGTCCAGAATTCCTGCGTCTTGAACCCCTCGATCTCGATTTCGCGATCGACGATCAGACGCAGCGCCACCGACTGAACTCGGCCGGCCGAGCGGGCGCCGGGTAGTTTTCGCCACAACACCGGCGAAAGCGTGAATCCGACGAGGTAGTCGAGGGCTCGGCGGGCGAGGTAGGCCTCCACCAGTTCCTGGTCGATGTCGCGCGGGTGCCGCATGGCCTCGGTGACCGCGGCCTTGGTGATGGCGTTGAACACGACCCGTTCGACCTTGGCGCCTTTGATCGCCTTGCGCCGGGTGAGGTCCTCGAGCACGTGCCAGCTTATCGCCTCCCCTTCGCGATCAGGGTCGGTGGCGAGGATCAGCCTGTCGGCGCCTTTCAGGGCGGTGGCGATGTCGGCGAGGCGCTTTGCCGATTTGCCGTCCACCTCCCACGCCATCGCAAAGTCCTCGTCAGGCTTTACGGACCCATCCTTTGACGGCAGGTCGCGGACGTGCCCGTATGACGCCAGCACCGTATAGCCGGGACCAAGGTAGCGATTGATGGTCTTGGCCTTGGCCGGACTTTCGACGACGACGACGTTCATGGGCGGGTGGGTGCTTTTTTGCGGACGACCGCCCAGCCGGCGGTAAGGGGGCGGAAAGTGGCGACGCCTCTCGGCTCTGTCAACGTGAGGCTTCTTTGCGGCCGATCGCCAGGCCGCCCGCGAGCATCTCGGCGCGGCCCGCCAGCGTCAGTTCTGTCAAGGCCGCGAGGACGCCGGATATTGGCGCTCCGGACAGCCGCGCCAGGGCGTCCGTCGACGTCGGAGCCGACGACAGCAGGTCCGCCACCCGTTCGCGGAGCTCGTCGTCGCCAGGCTCGCCGGGGTCGGGCGTCCAGGCGTCCGCGCTGGGCGCGGCCACCTCGCGGTGACTTCCCAGCACGCGCAGAACGTCGTCCACGTCTTCGACCAGTACCGCGCCTTGCCGGATCAGATCGTTGGCGCCGCGGCACCGCGGATCGGCGGGAGACCCGGGCACGGCAAAGACGTCGCGGCCCTGTTCCCCGGCGAGCCGCGCCGTGATCAGCGAGCCTGAGCGCAACTCGGCCTCCACGACCACCACGCCAAGGGACAGCCCCGAGATCAGACGATTGCGCCTGGGGAAGTCGGCGGCCCGCGCCTTGAGGCCTATCGGTCGCTCCGAGGCGACACACCCGCGGGCGCGCAGGGCGTCGTAGAGGGCCGCGTTCTCCGGCGGGTAGACGTCGTCCACCCCGCCGGCGAGCACCGCCACCGTTCCGCTGTTCAGGCTTCCTCGATGGGCCGCGGTGTCGATGCCCCGCGCCATGCCTGAGACGACTCCGTAGCCGGCCTGGCCGAGCGCGGCCGCCAGATCGAAGGCGAAGCGCTGCCCGGCCGCCGAAGCCGCCCTGGCGCCGACGATCGCCACCGACCTGCGGGTCAGGAGATCGAGGTCGCCGAGCGCCCAGATGACGGGCGGGGGAGGGTCGAGCACGGCCAGAAGTCTGGGAAAGCCGGCCGATCGACAGGTCAAGAGGCGAGCGCCGATCGCCGCGCCGGCCGCGAGTTCGGCTTGCGCCGCGCGCGCGTCGAACAGAGCGATCGGGGCGCCGCGTCCGCCTCTGCGCGCAAGGTCGGGCAGTTCGCGCAACGCCAGGCTGGCCGAACCGTAGCGCGCGATCAGGTGAGCGAACGTGACAGGACCCACCGATTCGGTGCGCGCCAGCCGAATCCAGTCGATGAGCTCTTGATCGGGGGCGTCGCGGCTTTTCACGGACCGGCGGCGCTCTTGCGCGCTCCGATGCGCGGCTCGTCGCCCGCGATGAGGCGTTGAATGTTTTCACGGTGGCGGATGACGATCATTACGACCATGGCGGCGATGAGCCAGGCTTGCGGCGTGCGGGAGGGCTGCAACAGCACGAGGTAGAGCGGCGACAGCGCACACGCGACAATGGCGGCCAGAGACGAAATTCTGAAGAGCAGGGCGACGGCGATCCACGTCAGCGCCGTCGCGAGACCAACGGGCCATGCGATCGCCGCGAGTATGCCCAGGAACGTCGCGACGCCTTTTCCGCCGCGAAAACCGAGCCAGACGGGGAACAGGTGGCCGACGAAGGCGCCGAGCCCCGCGACGACGCCGGCAACCGGGGTGAACAGCGCGCCCGCCACCAGCACGGCGACGGCGCCTTTGCCCGCATCGCCGATCAAGGTGAGCGCCGCCAGGTCGCGACGACCCGTGCGCAGGACGTTGGTCGCGCCGATGTTTCCCGAACCGACGGCGCGGATGTCACCCACGTCCGCGAGGCGGGTCGCAATCACGCCGAAGGAAATGGAGCCCAACGCATAGCCCCCGACAAGGCTGAAGAGGAGCGGCGCGATGGGCAGAGTGCCGGCGATCATGGGCCTGAGCCTAGAGCGGTTTGGCCAGGCGGTCGAATGGCGGCGCCAGCGTGGCCGCGACAATGTCGCCCAAAGGCGTTCGCGAGTTGTCCGGCGGCGGCAAAGGCTGCATATGGGCGCCGACCCGGCCGACGCCGGCCTGGTCGGGAAATTGGATTGTCGTAGGGGACCAAGGGATGCAGGCCGCTTTTCAGCTCTGGCTTCAACATCAGAATTTGGACTCTGCGTCGGTCACCCAACAGCTCAATCGCGCCACGCGCGTCGAAAAGCATTACGGCGGCCTCGATCGCCATTACACGCGGGACAGGCTGCAGAGTGTCATCGACGAGCTGCAATATACGCCCGAAGACGAAAAAAAGCGGCGACCCAATCCCTCCAAGATCAATTTCGATGGCAATATCAGGAACAATCTCTCCTTGTTTCGTTATGCCGTCGAGCAGTATCGCCGATTCAAGGACAGTGAGGCCGAGCAGATGGCGCGAAGCGAGTTCGAAGACGATGAAGGGCCGGCCGGAGCCGTGAGCGGCGCCGGCGACGAAGGGCGTCAGCGCCCGGGACTTGATCGCGACATGCAGGCGGCGTTGCGCGCCGACATCGGCCAGCTCGAGCCTGGATTGCAGATCATCGATGGCGGCGCCGAACGCGTGGTCGAGTCGGGCTCGATACCGATCACCGCCCGCGACGCATCGGGCGCGATCGTGGTCATCGATCTCAAGGCGGGCAGCGTCGGCATGCGCGGCGTGGCGCAGGTGCTGAGCTACATGGGCGATATCGCCGCCGACGAGCCGGACGCGCGGGTTCGCGGCATCCTCGTGGCGGCGGAGTTCGAAAACAAGGGGCGGGCCGCCGCGCGCATGGCGCCGACCCTGTCGCTGCGGGCCTACGCCTTGAAGTTCGAGTTCTTTTCGATGGACGAATAGCCGGGCGCTCGCGCCCGCGACCGCGCGCGGCGTCATCCGGCGGCCTCGTACACGATGCGGCCTTCGACCATGGTCAGCAGGATTTCGCCCTGAAGCCTGCGGCCGTCAAACGCCGAGTTCTTGGATTTGGAGGCGAGCGCCGCGGCGTCGATCAGGCGCGGGGCGTCGATGGCGCAGAGCGCCACGTCCGCGGGGGCGCCTTTGGTCAACCTGCCGGCCCGCGAGCCGATGGCCTTGGCCGGCGAGAGCGTGACGGCGTCGATCAGGCGCATCAGCGGCGCCTGTCCTTGATGGTGCAGGGTCAGCAAGGCCGGCAGCAACGTCTGCAGGCCGACCGAACCGGGCGCCGCTTCGTCGAACGGCAGGCGCTTGTCCTCCGGCGGCGCGGGCGCGTGGGCGGAGACGACGATGTCGACGAGGCCCGAGGCGAGCGCGTCGATCAGCGCCATGCGGTCCTCCTCACCGCGCAGGGGGGGGATCAGTTTGCAGAACGTCCGATAGTCGCCGATATCGAGCTCGTTGAAGGACAGGTGGTTGATCGAGGCCGTCGCCAGGATCGGCAGGTCGCGATCGCGGGCGCGGGCGAGGGACGCCAGGGGCTCGGCGGCGCTGATCTGGTCGACCATCAGGCGCGCGCCTGTGAGCCGCACCAGGGCGATGTCGCGCTCCAGCATGATGGTCTCGGCGGCGACCGGCTCGGCGGCCAGGCCCATGCGGCCGGCGAATTCGCTCTCGGTCGCCGAGGCGCCCTCGGTCAGCCACGGATCGGCCGGCCTGTGGGACACCAGGGCCCCGAGGCTGCCGGCATAGGCGAGCAGGCGGCGCATCACCCGCGAGTCGACGATCGGCCGGTCGGCGTCGGTGACGTAGACGCAGCCCGCCTCGTGCAGAAGGCCGATCTCGGCCATCCCCTTGCCGCGCAAGCCCTTGGTGGCGGCGCCGGCGGGATAGACGTGCACCAGGCCGATGTCGCGCGCGCGCCGCAGGATGAAGTCGGCCACCGCGGGATCGTCGATGACCGGATCGGTGTCCGGCTGGACGACGATGGAGGTGACCCCGCCCGCCGCGGCCGCGCGCGCCGCCGATTTCAGGGTCTCCTTCGGCTCCGAGCCGGGCTCGCCGGTCTTCACGCGAAGATCGATCAGGCCTGGACAGAGCATGGCGCCGGCGGCGTCGATCAGCCTGACGTCGGCGGAGAGGCCGCCGAGGCCGCCTCCGCGATGGAGCGCGCCGATCTGACCGGACTCGACGAGGAGGGCGCCCGGTCCGTCGTAGCCGCTCGCCGGATCGACGAGGCGGGCGTTGATGAAGGCGATCGGTTGCGCGCTCATCGATTGTCCAGCCTCGCGGCGAGCGAGGTTAGGACCGCCATCCTGACGGCGACGCCCATCTCGACCTGGTCCTGGATCAGGCTGACGGCGAGATCGTCGGCGACGTCGGAGTCGATCTCCACCCCGCGGTTCATCGGACCTGGGTGCATGACCCGAGCCCCGGGCGCGGCATGGGTTAGCTTCTCGCGATCGAGGCCCCAGAGCCTGAAATACTCTCGCATCGACGGCACGAGCGCGCCCTGCATGCGCTCGAGCTGAAGGCGCAGCATCATCACCACATTGGCCCCGGCGATGCCGCGCTTGAGATCGTGGCACACTTCTACGCCCCATCGGCCGACGTCCGTCGGCATCAGCGTCGGCGGGCCGACGACGCGCACGCGGGCGCCCAACATGGTGAGCAGGGCGATGTTGGAGCGCGCGACGCGGCTGTGCAGCACATCGCCGCAGATGGCGACGATCAGCCCGTCGACATGGCCGAAGGCGCGCCGCATGGATAGCGAATCCAGAAGAGCCTGGGTGGGATGTTCGTGCTGACCGTCGCCGGCGTTGACGACGCTGCAGCTGACCTTCTGCGAGAGCAGGGACGCCGCGCCGGAGGATCCGTGGCGAACCACCAGGATATCCGGCTGCATGGCGTTGAGCGTCACGGCCGTGTCGATCAGGGTCTCGCCCTTGGAGATCGAGGACGTGCGCGGGCTCATGTTGACGACGTCGGCGCCGAGCCGTTTGCCGGCCAGCTCGAAGGAGCTCTGCGTGCGCGTCGAGGCTTCGAAGAACAGGGTGATGAGGGTGCGGCCCTTGAGCAGGTCGACCTTCTTGTTCATCTGCCGGTTGAGGGTGACGAAACCATCGGCCAGATCGAGCAGGGCCGCGACCTGGACGGGATCGAGGTCGGCCGCATTGAGAAAATGCCGGTGGGGAAACGGGAAGGTCCGCGCGCGGACCTCGTCGACGCCAGGAACGATCATGACCATCAAGGCGCTGTCTTAGGGCCCGCCCGGGCCGTGCGCAACCGATCCAGCACGCCCTGCAGGATCCAGGCGGCGGCGAGCTTGTCGACGACCTGGGCCCGCCTGGCGCGGGTGACATCGCCTTCGCCGATGAGCACACGGTTGACCGCGACGCTCGACAGACGCTCGTCCCAGAAGGCGATCGGCACATCCCTCAGCCGCAGAAGATTGCGGGCGAACGCGCGCGCGGACTGGCAGCGCGGCCCCTCGCTGCCGTCCATGTTCATCGGCAGGCCGATCACCACGCCCCGCGCCCCGCGCCCGTCCATCAGCTTGAACAGGGTCTCGACATCCTGGGTGAACTTCGTCTTGCGGATCAGCGCTAGCGGCGAGGCGATCGAGCGTGACGTGTCGGACACGGCGACCCCGATCGTCTTCTCGCCGATGTCGAGGCCGACCACCGCGGCGGCGCCGGCCAGGGCGGTTTCGAGATCGAGTATGTCCATGACGGCCATGCTGCTTCCTTCTTCGCGAGGGGAGGGGGATTTTCTGTGCTTGTCAAACAGGGCGGCGGGCGAGTAACCCCCGGCCCTCCACCGGCAAGGAACCCCCATGGCCATCGACGCCGAAACCGTCCGCAAGGTCGCCAGGCTCGCCCGCATCCGAGAGCGCGAAGAGCGGCTGGAGCCGCTGGCGGGCGAACTGAATGGCATCATCCAGTGGATCGAGCAGCTGGCGGAAGTGGATACCGACGGCATCGAGCCGATGACCTCGGCGGTCGCCATCTCCCTGCCGATGCGCGAGGACATCGTCACCGAGGGCGGCGACGCCGCCGCCATCCTGGCCAACGCGCCGCGCTCGCGCGACGGCTTCTTCGTCGTGCCCAAGGTGGTGGAATGAGCGACCTGACGTCCCTTACGCTCGCCGCCGCGCTGAGCGGATTGCGCGAAAGGCGGTTCTCCTCCGAGGAGATCACGCGCGCCCACCTCGCCGCCATCGCGGCGGCGCGGGGGCTCAACGCCTTCGTCCTGGAAACGCCCGATACGGCCCTGGCGATGGCCAGGGCCTCCGATGAGCGGCTCGCGCGCGGCGAGGGCGGCCTGCTGGAAGGCGCCCCGGTCGGCGTGAAGGATCTGTTCTGCACCAAGGGCGTGCGCTCGACCGCGGGCTCGCGGATCCTCGGCGACTTCAAGCCGCCGTACGAGTCCACGGTCACGGCCAACCTCTGGCGCGACGGCGCGGTCATGCTGGGCAAGCTGAACATGGACGAGTTCGCCATGGGCTCGTCCAACGAGACCAGCGCGTTCGGACCGGTGGTCAATCCGTGGAAATCGCGCGGCTCCAACCAGGCCCTGACGCCGGGTGGATCGTCCGGCGGCTCGGCGGCGGCGGTGGCGGCCGACCTCGTGCTGGGCGCGACGGCGACCGACACCGGCGGTTCGATCCGCCAGCCGGCGTCGCTGACCGGGACGGTAGGCGTCAAGCCGACCTATGGCCGCTGCTCGCGCTGGGGCGTGGTGGCCTTCGCCTCTTCGCTCGACCAGGCCGGACCCATCGCCAAGACGGTCGAGGACGCCGCGATCCTGTTGCGCTCGATGAGCGGTCACGACCCCAAGGACACCACCAGCCTGCCGATGGATGTCCCGGACTTCCCGAGCTTCGTCGGCCGCTCGGTGAAGGGCCTGCGCATCGGCGTGCCCAGGGAATATCGCGCCGACGGCATGCCGGTGGAGATCGAGGCGCTTTGGGAAAACGGCGTGCAATGGCTCAGGGACGCCGGCTGCGAGATCGTCGACGTCAGCTTGCCGCACACCAAGTACGCGCTTCCGGCCTATTACATCATCGCACCGGCGGAAGCCTCGTCGAACCTCGCGCGGTACGACGGCATGCGCTACGGCATACGCGGCGAGGGCGCGAACCTCACCGAGGTCTACGAAGCGACGCGGGCGGAGGGCTTCGGCGACGAGGTAAAGCGCCGCATCCTGATCGGCGCCTATGTGCTCTCCGCCGGCTACTACGACGCCTACTATCTGAAGGCCCTCAAGGTGCGCCGGCGCATCGCCGACGACTTCACCGCGGCGTTCGAGCGCGTCGACGCCCTGCTGACCCCGACGGCCCCATCGGCGGCGTTCGCGCTGGGCGACAAGTCGGCTGATCCGATCGCGATGTATCTGAACGACATCTTCACCGTGACGGTGAATCTGGCGGGCCTGCCCGGGATGAGCGTGCCCGGCGCGCTCGACGCAACCGGCCTGCCGCTGGGCCTGCAGATCATCGCCCGGCCGCTCGACGAGGGGACGATGTTCGCGGTCGCAGGCGCGTTGGAAAAGGCTGCGGCTTTCGACACCAAGGCCGAACGCTGGTGGTGAATGCATTCCCTCTCTCCCCTTCATGGGGAGAGACTTGTTTTTGGCGTCGAAACATCGCAATGCGCGACGTCTACCACGCCGCCGCCGACGCCCCGGCCCTCACCCTCCCAGACCCGCGGAAAATTCCATCTTCCCCCCCAAAGGGGGAAGACGCGTGTTCAGGCGGCTCAGTGATCGGGGAGGGTGTCGAAGTCGGCTTGCACCTTGGCGAGGACGGCGTCGGTGATCTTGCCCTCGGAATAGGGCTCGATGTCGGCCAGGGTCATGCTCATGGCCTGTTCCAGGCGCGGATCGGCCGTGAGGCCCGGCAGATCCTTGTCGACGACGGCCTTGGTGGCCGGGTTGGCCAGCAGGTCGCCGATCGTGGAGGTCTTCACCGATGGCTTGGACGCCATGCCGGGCATGGCGCTCATCGGCGGGGCCGCCGCCGGGCTGGCAGCCGGCGCGGATTGGGCAAGGGCGGCGCCGGCGGTCGTGGCGAGGGTGAGGGCCGACAGGCCCAGGAGCAGAGTGCGCATGAATGGTCCCTGGAGTTGACGCCCCACACGGCGCCCAGCATGAAAGGGGATCATTTTCGCCGTTTTGTCCAGCGCCCCGCGGGCGTAATACGGGCCCATGACACAGGCTAAAGAAAAGTTGATCGAGGGCCGCACCGGCCCCTGGGAAATCGTGCTGGGCCTGGAGGTACACGCCCAGGTGGCCTCCAACGCCAAACTGTTTTCCGGCGCCGCCGTGGGCTTCGGGGCCGGTCCCAACGAGCAGGTCAGCCTGGTGGACGCGGCCATGCCGGGCATGCTGCCGGTGATCAACCGCCGCTGCGTCGAGCAGGCGGTGCGCACGGGCCTGGGGCTGAACGCCAAGATCAATCTGTGGTCGCGCTTCGACCGCAAGAACTATTTCTACCCGGACCTGCCGCAGGGCTATCAGATCAGCCAGTACAAGGACCCGGTGGTCGGCGAGGGCGTTCTCGACGTCGACCGCGACGACGGCACGACGTTCACCGTGCGCATCGAGCGCCTGCACCTGGAACAGGACGCCGGCAAGTCGATCCACGACATGGATCCGGGCGTCACCATGGTCGACCTCAACCGGGCCGGCACGGCGCTGATGGAGATCGTCTCCCATCCCGACATGCGTTCGGCTGAAGAGGCGGCCGCCTATGTGAAGAAGTTGCGCACGATCCTGGTCTATCTGGGCAGCTGCGACGGCGACATGGAGAAGGGCAATCTGCGCGCCGACGTCAACGTCTCGGTGCGAAGGCCCGGCGGCCCGCTCGGCACGCGTTGCGAGATCAAGAACGTCAATTCTTATCGCTACATCCAGCAGGCGATTGAATACGAGGCGCGCCGGCAGATCGAGATCCTCGAGGACGGCGGATCGATCCATCAGGAAACCCGGCTGTTCGATCCGGGCAACGGCGAGACGCGGTCGATGCGCTCCAAGGAGGAGGCGCACGACTATCGCTATTTCCCGGATCCGGATCTGCTGCCGCTGGTGCTCGATCCGGCCTGGGTCGCTCAGATCAAGGCCGGCTTGCCGGAGTTGCCGGACGCCAAGCGCGCGCGCCTGCAGGCCGACTACGGCCTGTCGCGCTATGACGCCGGCGTGCTGGTGATCGACGCGGCGCGGGCCGACTATTTCGAGCGCGCCGCCGCCGGACGCGACGCCAAGCTTGTGGCCAACTTCACCACCAACGAGCTGCTCTCGCGCCTGGCGCGCGATGGGCTGGAGATCGCCCAAAGTCCCATCCCGCCGCGGGACCTGGCGGGTCTCGTCGAGCTGCTGGAAGAGGGCGTGATCTCCTCGAAGATCGCCAAGGAGGTGTTCGACCACATGTGGGCCGGGGAGGGCAGCCCCGCCCAGATCGTCGAGTCGCGCGGCCTGACCCAGGTCAGCGACGCCGGCGCGCTGGAGACGCTGATCGACAGGCTCATCGCCGCCAACCCCGGTCAGGCGGAGGCGGTGAAGACCAGGCCGCAGGCGATCGGCTGGTTCGTCGGCCAGGTGATGCGCGAGACCCAGGGCAAGGCCAACCCGGCCGCGGTCAACGACATCCTGCGAGCGAAACTCTCCGGCTGATTGCCAGGCGGGAGCGAACAGGTTATCGACCCATCCCCTGCTGGTGACGTGGCCGAGTGGCTGAAGGCGGCGGTTTGCTAAACCGTTGTACGGTATAAAGCCGTACCGAGGGTTCGAATCCCTCCGTCACCGCCAGCAGGTATTGATTATTAAGGCGAACTTCGTCGTTCGCCGGAAAGTTCCCTCTATCGTTCCCCTTTCCGGAAGCCGGTAGGGGGCGGGCATGCGACGAAGCGATCTGGCGGCGCCATCGATGCGGTTCACGTTTCACACTGTTGGCCCATGCCGTTCCCGCCACGCGCCGTGCGAAAGCCCCGCGCTTTGGTGATCTCGGCGATGGCCCGACTCGTCTTGGCGCCCGCCGCCTCAATCTGGTGCATGATTGGAAGCAAGTTTGCGGCGAACGCGTCCGCCTCGGCGGGTTGGGTTGACCGCGTCCTTGGCGCCGGCTTCGGCGAGGTTGCGAGGGTTGCCGAGCCTGGCACATTGACCGTCGAAGTCGGCTACCACCGTCTACCCGCGTGCCAAATATCTGCGAATGTCCCATATCACATATAGGTCGCCGAAGGAATCGGGACCATAATCGTCCGGTTGACGGCCGGAAACCCATCGACAATGCAGTGCAACGAGCGGACGTTGGTTCCGATCCTGTGACACCCCCTTGGGGGTGGCGGCGAACCTCAAGCATCGTCGCTCTGCCAACCACTTGAGATGTTCCGAAGCAGACCCTGCTCTTCAGTTTGCTCCAACAGTCCAACTGCGACTACATCACGTACACAAAGAGGACGGCGGTCAAATCAAACGCGCTCGTGGCGGTACGCCCGCGGTGTCATACCAGTGGCGGATCGGAACGCGCGTGTGAAGTTGGCGGGGGAGGCGAACTGGCAAAGGTAGCCGATTTCAGCAATGCTGGTGTCTCCGCAGCGCAGCAGACGCTGTGCCAGTGCGAGGCGCTGGTCCGATAGGTAGCGATGTGGTGCTTGACCCACCGACGTGCGGAAAGCGCGCGCGAAGTGAAATGGGCTGAGGCAGGCGACGGCGGCCATATCCCTCACGCTCACGGGTTCGCTGAGATGCTGGTGAATATAGTCCAGCACGCGGCGCAATCGTGCTGAATCGAGCCCTGATGGCGGGGCGCCGCCAGCGCAAAGCGAGACCCCGTCCGTGTAGTTGAGGACCAGACGCTCGGCCAGAGACAGGCTGAGGGTCTCGACCAGCGGCCCGCCGACGGACGTTGGCTGCCGAAGTTCCGCCAACACGGTGGACGCCAGCCAAGCCAGAGACGGATCGCGCAAGCCGCTGACATAGCGCACGTTTCTGCGATCAAATGTCGGAATGTGGTCTTCGGTCGCGATGGTCTCGAAGAGTGCGTCTGAAAGATAGAGGTGCATCACACGCGCGATATCGCTGGTCAGGTAAGTCGCCTCTTCGGTGGTCCCAACCGGTATCACGAACGTCGTCCCTGGCCGAGCGGCGGCGGACTGGCGGACGCCGTTGGCGCTCCGAAGTACCGTAGCGGCGCCCGCATCGCTCAGGACAAGCGTGAGCTCGGTGCTTTCGGTAACGAAGGGGTCAATCGCCCCAGCTGGATGGCTTCGTACGTCGACGGCGATCAGAGGCCAGTCTCGCTCGGACGATGAAGCGATCAGTGCTGAAGTCGTGAACTTGCGGGCGCCATGTCCTTGCACGCGTTGACTGCCTCCAACACCGTCGCGGGTTCCCTGAGCGTCCTACACCGCCCGCCTCGCTATGACAGCAGGGCAGGAAAAGTGAACAGCATAATGGGCTAGCGGCGGCCCTGTCTCTCTCTATTATTCGTCATTATTTACCGAGGGCGCGGAGATGTTTCCGCCCCGCCTGAAGGAAGAGTGTGACCATGACATCTCGGCGCATTGCCCGTGCACTTCTGTGCGCCACCCTTCTCGTGTCGTCGGCAACGGCCTTCGCGCAATCCACCCTGGCCCCTGGTGTGCGACCCGTCTCGCCGGAAGCGAGCCAGAGCATAACCGATCCCGAACAATTGGCGGAGCGAACGCCCGCTCATCTTCTCCAGGATATGCACGCTGCATTCGGCTTCCACCATGCCCGGGGCGTCCATGCGAAGGGTGTGATCCTGCAGGGCTTTTTCGAACCTAGCCCAGAGGCGCGCGCAATGTCCTCCTCGGCGGTGTTCGCGGCGCGTGTTCCGGTCATTGTGAGATTTTCGGACTTCACCGGTCTGCCGGAGATCCCGGACACCGAACACCTGGCCCAGCCGCGTGGGTTTGCGGTCAAGTTTCTGTTGCCGGACGGCAGCAACTACGATGTCGTCAATCACAGCTTCAACGGATTTCCGGTGGCCACCTCGGGCGAGTTCGGCGACCTCCTCGACGCCATCGGCGCCAGCGGCGCTGACGCGGCCAAGCCGACGGCGCTCGACACGTATTTGGCCGGGCATCCGATCGCCAAGACATTCCTGACGACTCAGACGCAGCCGCCTGAGAGTTGGGCGACAACGACCTATTTCGGCGTGAACTCCATGCAGTTCACCAATGCCGCCCTCCGCAGCGAGTTCGTTCGCTACCGCTTTGTGCCGGAAGCAGGCGAACACTACCTCACCGACGCCCAGCTGGCGGGCAAATCTCCGAACTATCTGACGGAAGAGATGACCCACCGCGTCGGCGCGGGTCCGGTCCGGTTCGCCTGGTATGCGCAGATCTCCGGCCCGGGCGACGTCATCGAGAACCCCGCGATCGCTTGGCCCAACAGCCGCCGGCTCGTCAAACTCGGCGTGATCACGATCGTCAAGATGGGCCCGAACACCTCGCTGGCCGACAAGTCACTGCTCTTCCTTCCGGGCACGACGCCTCCCGGCATCGCCGTTGCCGATCCGATGTTGACGGTTCGCAATGCGACCTACCCGGTGTCATTTCACGAACGGCAATAACCGCAAAACCGGGGTTCTCGCGGGCGACCATCTATCTGGTTTCGGTGAGAGCATATCAATTGCCGAATAGGTCGCCACTGTCCTCAGGGGGAGCCGTGAGCCGCGGCTTTGGCCCGCGTCTGGCCGGCGAGAAGGTCCGGCCACACTGGTTCTCCAGGTCCTCGATCCGGGCCTTGGCTCCGACGGGCCGGCCGACCTGTTCCGCTTAAGGAGCTCCGACCATCGCGCCGCGTCGTTCGGCTCGGCCGCCACGAAGGCGGCGAAGTCTTCGATGCGCGTCAGGGCAGGTTCGATATCGACGTAAGGTCCAGATACAGCCCCACGTCGCCCGGTTCGAGGAAGATCCGCTCGCGGCGATTGCCTCGCTGCTTCACGTGATTAGGGGCCCCCGGAACGGTCATTCGCGCCCGTCTCGACATCCCCCGCGCCCCCCGCCCATCCCGTGCGACCAGGATAGGGGCGAGGCGGAGATCGGGCTATTGATATCATGCCACCGAAACGACGCGCACGGCGGCCGAGTCTCGATCGGCGCCTCTTCGGACGCACAATTGGTCACCGGCTCGCAACTTGCGTCGGCGACCAGGTTGAGCGAGGTTGATCTTCACCAATTCGGCAGGGGGGACGTTGGCGTGGAGCAACTCGATGAAAACAAGCTGAATGCGTTCGTCGGCAAGATGCTCGGCGACCTCGGCGCCGCGTTCAGCGTGCCCACCGTCCGACTGGGGCTCAGGCTCGGCCTGTTCGACGCTTTGAACGACGGCGGTTCGGCCACGGCCGGCCAGCTTGCCGAGCGCGCCGGCGGTCTGACCGAGCGCTATATCCGGGAATGGGCGCTCGCTCAAGCCGCCAACGGCTATGTCGGCTATGACCCGGATACGGATACGTTCAGCCTTTCGCCGGAACAGGCCATGGTCTTCGCCGTCAAGGACAGTCCGGTCTACCTGGCCGCGGCGTTCGACATGGTCGCGGCGATGATCGAGGGCGAGTCCAAGGTGGAGGCCTCTTTCCGGACGGGCGCAGGGGTACGCTGGGGCGACTCCGCGGGATGCCTTTTTTGCGCCACCGGCGCGTTCTTTCGGCCCGGCTACGTCAACAACATCGTCCAGAACTGGCTGCCGGCGCTGGACGGGGTCGAGGGGAAGCTGCGGTCGGGCGCCAAGGTGGCGGACGTCGGCTGCGGCGTCGGCTTTTCGACCCTGCTGATGGCCGAGGCGTTCCCGAACAGCCGCTTCGTGGGCTACGACTTCCATCAGCCCTCGGTGGAAGAGGCAAGGCGCCATGCCCAGGCGCATGGACTCACCGACCGCGTCAGCTTCGAGGCGGCCAGCGCCAAGCAGATCGCCGACACCGGCTACGACCTGGTGACCGCTTTCGACTGCCTGCACGACATGGGTGATCCCAAAGGGTGCGCGGGGCACATGCGGCGAATCCTCAAGGAGGATGGAACTTGGATGGTCGTCGAACCGATCGCCGGAGATCAGCCTGAAGAAAACCTCAACCCGGTCGGCCGGTTATACTACAATGCATCGACGATGATCTGCGTGCCCACTTCACTGGACCAGGAGGTCGGTGAAGGGCTGGGGGCCCAGGCCGGCGAGGCGAGGCTCAGCGAAATCATCCGGCAGGGCGGCTTCACGCGCGTCCGCCGCGCGGCCGAAAGTCCGTTCAACATGGTGCTCGAAGCCCGCGCCTGAAAGCAGGATGGGAAGATAAGGGTGGGACATATTACATATCTCGCCTTCAAACTGCGCCGCTGCCAACGCCGTGTCCGGGATATATACTGTATCCCCTTATCGTACCGAGGAGGGAGGGGGCGGCGCGGGCTGGGTGGCGGCGCTTGAGCGCCTACACCTTCGCCAGGCTGAGCTGAACGACGTTGGTGCGTTCGGTGCGCATGCCCGCTTCGCAATAGCTCAGGTAGAAGCGCCACAGCCGGCGAAAGCGCTCGTCGAATCCGAGCTTGCGGATGTCCTCCCAGGCCGCCTCGAACGCCCGCGTCCATTCGGCCAGGGTATCGGCGTAGTTGTGGCCAAAGCGGACGATCGTGTTCCATTCCAGGCCGGCGCGGTCGGTCTCCTGGCGCAGGCGCGATTCGCTGGGCAGCATGCCGCCCGGAAAGATGTACTTCCTCAGGAAGTCCGAGCGTCGGCGGTAGACGTGGAACAGTTCGTCGCGGATGGTGATGACCTGCAGGCCGGCGAGGCCGCCCGGCGAGAGCACGTCGCGGACCTTGGCGAAATAGGCCGGCCAATAGGCCTCGCCGACGGCCTCGAACATCTCGATCGAGGCGACGCGGTCGTACTGCCCCTCGACGTCGCGATAGTCCATCAAGCGGATGTCGACGCGCTCGGCCAGGCCGTTTTCGAAGACGCGCTTGCGGGCGAATTCGTACTGCTTGCGTGAGATCGTCACGCCGGTGACGTGGGCGCCGACCTCCGCGGCGGCGAACTCGGCGAAGCCGCCCCAGCCGCAGCCGATCTCCAGCACTTGATGACCGGGCTGAAGGGCAATCTGGCGGGCGAGGGTGGCGTACTTGTACCTCTGCGCTTCGCCCAGAGGCTGGTCGGGCGTCTCGAACCGCGCCGACGAATAGGTCATCCCCGAATCCAGCCAGCGTGAATAGAAGGTGTTGCCGAGGTCGTAGTGCGCATGAACATTGCGCTTCGCCCCCTCGCGGGTGTTGCGGTTGAACACCTGCGTCAGGGCGTGGAAGGCGCTCATCAGCCGATTGCCTGTGACCAGACGCTCGAGCCGATCGAAGTTGAGCGTGAAGGCCTCCAGCAGGGCCGAAAGGTCCGGCGTGTCCCATTCGCCGGCGATGAAGCCTTCGCCAAAGCCGATGTCGGCGGCCGCCAGCACGCGGCGGACGAAGCGAAAATCGTTGACGATCAGAACCCCGTCCGGGCCGGGCTCGGCGCCTTGGATCACGATGCGGCGGCCCGAAGGCAGCACCAGGGTCATGGACCCGCCGCGCCAGTTCGCCCGGGCGATCGCGACCGCCGTGCGGAACGCCGCCGGAGACCGGCGGAACTCCGCGTCGTCCTCGACGATGGGCCTATCTTGCAGAACGTTCAACACGGGCACGCTTCCTGAACTCAAATGTAGTCATGCCACGCGCGCTCACCCATAGGGAAGGGGGCCGCCGAGAGCGCGGTATGCCGTCAATGCGCGATCGCGCGCCACGGCATGGTCGACGATGGGCGCCGGGTAGCTGGCGCCGAGGCGAACCCCCGCCGATCGCCTTGTTTCCGCGTCGGCGTTCCACGGCTCATGGATCCAGGCGTTCGGCAATCGGGCCAGTTCCGGGACCCATCGGCGCACGTAGTCTCCATGGGGATCGTACTTCGCCCCCTGCAGGACCGGGTTGAAGATGCGGAAATAGGGAGCGGCGTCGGCGCCCGATCCGGCGACCCACTGCCAGTTGGCGGCGTTGTTGGCGATGTCGGCGTCGACCAGGGTGTCCCAGAACCACGCCTCGCCTTCTCGCCAGTCGATCAGCAGGTGCTTGGTCAGGAACGAGGCGACGATCATGCGCACCCGGTTGTGCATCCACCCGGTGGTCCAGAGTTGGCGCATGCCGGCGTCGACGATCGGATAGCCCGTCTGGCCGCGTTTCCACGCCTCCAGCGCCGCGCGATCGTCGCGCCATGGAAACGCATCGAAGGCGACACGGAAATTCCGCGTCGCGAGGTCGGGGCGGTGGAAGAGGACGTGGTGGTTGAACTCGCGCCAGCCAAGTTCCTTTTCGAAGGTCTCGACATCGGCGCCGATCGCGGGATCGGTGAGGGCGGCCCTGGCGGCGGCGGCGAAGACCTGGCGGGGACCGACTTCGCCGAAGTGCAGGTGCGGCGACAGGCGAGAGGTGGCCGGCTGGGCCGGGAAATCGCGGCGCGACGCGTAGCCCGCCGCTTCGCTCGACAGGAACGCGTCGAGGCGCCCCCGGGCGCCGTCCTCGCCGGGGCGCCAGTCGCCGAACCCGCCCGACCAATCGGGCGCGCTCGGGTGCAGGCGCCAGGCCGCGCGGTCGTCCGAGGCGAGGTCGCCGCCGAACCAGGTGACGGCCGCGGGCCGGGGCAGGGGATTCGCCCCGCCGACGGCGGCGCTGGCCGCCCGCCAGTACGGGGTGAACACGCGGAAGTCGCCGCCGTCGGCCTTGGTCACGGCCCACGGCTCGTTGAGCAGCGCGGCGTTGAACGATTGGCAGGTCACACCCGCGGCTGTCAGGGCGGACTTGATCGCCGTGTCGCGCGCGATCGATCCGCCGTCGTAGAGTCGATTCCAGCAGACGCCTTTGGCCCCGGTCTGCGCGACGAGCGCCTCGAGGACCTCGAGCGCCGGACCACGCCTGAGGATCAGCCGTCCGCCGAGAGTCGCGGCGACGTCGTCGGCGAGGCTTGCCAACGACCTGTCGAGCCACCAGCGCGACGCCGCGCCGAGCCGGCGAACACCAGGCGTCCCGTCCAGGATGTAGAGGGCGATCACCGGCTGGCCGCTGTCGGCCGCGTGCGTCAGCGATGGGTTGTCGACCAGGCGAAGATCGTTGCGAAACCAGACGATCAGCGGCGCGGCGGTGGTCATCCTAACCCCTCGTTGAGACCGCCCAGGCTTGCGCCGGCCGCATGCAATCGTCACTTCTACGCCGTCCCTGCCTCGGCGGATCAAGGAGATGTCACAGCCATGCGACCCAACGCCGTCGTCGAGGTCGCCGTTCCCTCCGGGACGACGGTCAGGATCGGCAATGCCGAGCGCCTGTCGATCATCGCCGGTCCCTGCCAGATGGAGAGCCGCCAGCACGCGCTGGAGAGCGCCCACGCCCTGGCCGAGATCGCGCGGCGGCTGGACGTGGGGCTGGTCTACAAGACTTCGTTCGACAAGGCCAACCGCACCTCGGCGAGCGCGGCGCGCGGGGTGGGCCTGTTGGAAGCGATGCCGATCTTCGCCGAGATCCGCGAGGCGACCGGCCTGCCCGTGCTCACCGACGTGCATGAGATCGCCCACTGCGCGCCGGTCGGCGAGGTGGTCGACGTCCTGCAGATCCCGGCCTTCCTCAGCCGCCAGACCGACCTGATCGTGGCCGCGGCGCGCACCGGGCGGGCGGTGAACATCAAGAAGGGCCAGTTCCTCGCTCCGTGGGATATGCAAAACGTGATCGCCAAGGCGACCGGCGCCGGCAATCCCAATGTGATGGCTTGCGAGCGCGGCGCCTCGTTCGGCTACAACATGCTGGTGTCGGACATGCGCGCGCTGGCGATCATGGCGCGGATCGGCTGCCCGGTGGTTTTCGACGCCACCCATTCGGTGATGCAACCGGGCGGCCAGGGCGACCGGTCCGGCGGCGAGCGCGAGTTCGTACCGGTCCTGGCCCGGGCGGCCGTGGCGGTGGGCGTCGCGGCAGTGTTCATTGAAACCCACCGCGACCCCGACAACGCACCCTCGGACGGTCCCAACATGGTGCCGTTGAGCCAGTTCGAGGGCCTCGTCGCCGAACTGCTCGACTTTGACGCGCTGGCGAAACGCCACCTGGCCTCCTGACGCGTGGCCCCAGCCAACTTGACCGCGGCGGGCGCCGGGAGCAGAGGCTCACGGCCATGGACCTGGAGACCCTGCAAACTCACCTGAGCGCGATCGTCGGGGCGCGGGTGGTCGCGGTCGGCGACGTGATGGTCGACCGCTTCGTCTATGGCGAGGTCACGCGGGTGTCCGCCGAGGCGCCCATCCCCATTCTCCTGCGCGAGCGTGAGAGCGTGATGCTGGGGGGCGCCGGAAACGTCGCCCGCAATATCGCTTCGCTCGGCGCCCGGGCGGTGCTGATCGGCGTGGTCGGACGCGACGGCGCGGGACAGGACGCGCTGACCATGGTCGGCGACGAGCCCGGCGTCGAGGGCTTCCTTTTGATGGACGCCGATCGCCCGACGACGGTCAAGACCCGCTTCGTATCCTCCGGCCAGCAGCTGCTTCGGGTGGACCTGGAGGACGCGGCGCCGCTTGGACGGGAGGTCGAGCAGCGACTGATCCGCACCATCCACGACGCCGCGCGCGGCGCGGGCGCGATCCTGGTGTCGGACTATGGCAAGGGCGTGGTGACATCTGCGGTCATCGAGGCCTGCCTGGCGGCCGCGAGCGCACAAGACGCCATGCTGATCGTCGATTCCAAGGCGCGGGGCTTCGGCCGCTACGGGCCCGCGGACATCGTCAAGCCCAACGCGGCCGAACTGGCCTACGCGACCGACCTGCCGACCACGACCGACGTCGAGATCGAAGCGGCGCTGGCCAAGGCGCTGGCGATGAGCCGTTGCGGCGCCATACTGGTGACGCGGTCGGCGAAGGGCATGAGCCTGGCCGCGCGCGGCGAACCGGTGCGTCATTTCCAAAGGCCGGCCCCGGAAGTGTTCGACACCTCGGGCGCCGGGGATACGGCGCTCTCGGCCCTGGGCGCCGCCCTGGCGGGCGGCGTCGATCTGCATGCCGCGATCGAGCTCGCCCTGCTGGCCTCCGGCGTAGCCGTCGAGAAGGCCGGCACGGCCACGGCCTCGCCCGACGAACTGATCGAGGCGGAACTGGCGGCGCACCGCGCGCCGATGGAGGCGAAGATCGCCACACCGGCGGGCATGCGCCGCACGCTGACCCGCTGGCGCGCGCGCGGCCTGCGCGTGGGTTTCACCAACGGATGCTTCGATATCCTGCACCCCGGCCACGTCAGCTATCTCAATCAGGCGCGCACATGGTGCGACCGGCTGATCGTCGGGCTCAACACCGACGCCTCGGTCAGGTTGAACAAGGGGCCGCATCGGCCCGTCAATTCCCTGGAGGCGCGGGCGATGGTGCTGGCGGGGCTGTCGTGCGTCGATCTGGTCGTGCCGTTCGACGACGAGACGCCCGAAGCGCTGATCACGGCCGCGCGTCCGGACGTGCTGATCAAGGGCGGCGACTATCGGCTTGAGGACGTGGTCGGCTATGCTCACGTCACCGGTTACGGCGGCGAGGTCCGTCTTGCCGCCTTCGTCGACGGTCATTCGACCACGGCGACCCTGGCCAGGCTTTCGGAGCGCTCATGACCCGCCGCATCATCTTCGTGACGGGCGGAGCCGGCTTCATCGGCTCGAACATCGTCGCCAGGCTCTCCGAGGATCCCAGCCTCGACCTGGTGGTCTGCGACTGGCTGGGCGACACGCAGCTGGGCAAGTGGCGCAACCTCGTCAAGCATCCGATCGGCGATTTCGTGGCGCCGGACGACATGTGGGGCTGGCTCGAGAAGCGCTGGCGCGACGTCGAGGTGGTGATCCACATGGGCGCGATCTCCTCGACCACAGAAGGCGACGCCGACAAGGTGATGACGACCAACTTCGGACTGTCGCGCGACCTCTATCGCTGGTGCGCCGACCACCAGCGCCGGTTCATCTATGCCTCCTCGGCCGCCAGCTACGGCGACGGCGCCCTGGGGTTCGACGACGTGCAGACCTGGCAGGCGCTTTCGGCGCTTCGGCCGCTGAACGTCTACGGCTGGTCCAAGGCCCTGTTCGACGTGTTCGCCACGCGCCAGGCGGCCCGAGGCTACGCCCCGCCCCAGTGGGTCGGACTGAAGTTCTTCAACGTCTATGGGCCCAATGAAGAGCACAAGGGCGTCATGCGCTCGATGGCCTCGCAGATCTGGCCCGATGTCGCGGGCGGCCGGACGGTGAAGCTGTTCCGCTCCTACCACGCGGACTATGCGCATGGGGGGCAGCTGCGCGACTTCGTCTACGTCCGCGACGCCGTCGACGTCGTCGCCTGGCTCGTCGAACACGAGAGCGTCAACGGCGTCTTCAACCTCGGCGGCGGCCGCGCGCGATCGTTCGACGACCTCGCCCACGCGGTGTTCGCGGCGGCCGGGCGAGAGCCCGACATCGAGTACATCGAAATGCCCAAGGCCCTGCGGCCACGCTACCAGTACTTCACGGAAGCGAAGATGGGCCGCTTGCGCGCCACGGGCTACGTCGCCGAGCCGACCTCGCTCGAGGACGGCGTCGGCGAGTACGTGCGCGACTACCTCGCACCGGGCGAACCCTATCGTTGACCGGCTTGCGACGTTGGCTCGCCATCATCGGCGTGACATTCCTGGTTCTGGCGGTGGTGGCGCTGGTCGTCTGGCGCGACGACATCTTCGAAGCCCTGCTCGATCCCAAGGTGCCCTACACCGTCTACAAGCCGCCGCCGGCGCCCGACTACGCACGCCCAACGTCCTGGGCCCTTCTGCCCCAGAAGAACACCAACGACGCTCTAGACGTCTTCTTTATCCATCCGACCACCTTCGACGGCGGCAAGGACTGGAACGGGCCGATCGATGACCACAAGGCGGCCGCGCTGTTCACCGAGGTCATGGCCCCCAACTACGCCGCGCCGTTCGCGCCGTTCGCCCGGGTTTACGCGCCGCGCTACCGGCAGGCGAGCCTGTACACCTCCCTGACCCTGTTCGACGACGCCTTGGAGGCGCGTGAGTTCGCCTACCGCGACGTGCGCGCGGCGTTCGATAAATACCTGAGCGATTTCAACGGTGGCCGGCCTTTTATGGTTGTCGGCGTCGAACAGGGCGGCGTTCTCGCTGCGCGCCTGCTGAGCGAAGTGATCGGCCCAGATCCTCGCCTGAGGCGACGGCTGGTGGCGGCCTACCTTCAGGAGACCGCCGTGCCGGCCGACGATTTCCGTGCGAAATCAACGCTTCCCGCCTGTGAACGGCGCGATGAGGCCGGCTGTGTGCTGGGGTGGATATCAATCCGCCGCGGCGACTTCGCGCGCGCGCTGCGCCTGACGCACCGCACCGTGGTGTGGAACGACCGCGGTCGCCTTGTCGGCCTGAACGGACGCGAACCTCTCTGCGTCAATCCCCTGCTAGGCGCCGCAAGCCAGGCGGACGCGCCGCCAAGACTGAACCTCGGCGCCGCCAACGCCACGGGGCTCGAATGGGGGGCGACGCCGGGTTTCATGGCGCGCCAGGTCGGCGCGGCTTGCGTAGGCGGCATTCTTGGCGTGACCCGTCCGCGTTCGGCCTCGCTGCGACGCACCGGCGACTGGCCCGAACGCTTGAGGGCCGAGCCGTACAACCTCTTCTACGCCGACATTTCGGCGGACGCGCGCGCGCGTCTGGCGGCCTGGAACGCATTCAACCGGCCTCACTGATCAAGGAATCGGCTCTCCAGTCAAACAGTTCTCGCAGAATCTTCACAGCCTGTCCGCGCTCCGAAAGCAACCGCGGATCGCGCTGCAGGATCAGGCGGGCATCGTCGGCGGCGACGGAAATAAGATCGCGGTGAGCAACCGGATCGGCCAGCTGATAGGCGGGAAAACCGCTCTGTCTCAGGCCCAGGGGATCTCCGCCGCCGCGGAGCTCCAGATCCATTTCGGCGATAAGGAAGCCGTCGTCGTTCTGGCGCAGCGCATCCAGACGACGGGTCGCTATGTCGGAAAGCGGCGGGTCGTAGAGCAGGACGCAGCTGCTCGCCGCGGCGCCGCGACCGACACGACCTCTGAGTTGATGAAGTTGCGCGAGGCCGAAGCGCTCGGCCTGTTCTATGACCATGATGCTCGCCGCCGGAACGTCGACGCCGACCTCGACGACCGTCGTGGCGACGAGCACCGATATCCGCCCCTCCACGAACCTGGCCATGACCGCGTCCTTCTCCGCCGGGGGCAGTCGGCCGTGAATCAGCCCGACTCCGCCGCCGATAGCCAGGGTCAAAGCCTCGGCGCGCGTCTCCGCCGCCGCCAGATCGACCAGCTCGGAATCGGAGACCAGTGGGCAGATCCAGAACGCCTGCGCTCCGGCTTTGACCGCGGCCTGCAGGCGCGCGACGACCTCATCGATGCGCGGCATCGGGGCGGCGCGGGTCAATACCGGGGTCCGACCGGCAGGCTTCTCGTCGAGACAGGAGATGTCGAGGTCGCCATAGAGGGTGAGCTCGAGCGTGCGCGGAATGGGCGTCGCCGACATCGCCAGCAGGTGCGCGCCTTCACCCTTCGCCTGCAGGCGGGCGCGCTCGGACACCCCGAACCTGTGTTGCTCGTCGATCACCGTCAGGCTGAGCGAGCGGAACGACACATCCTCCTGGAAGAGGGCGTGCGTTCCCACCGCAACCGCAGCTGAGCCGTCGGCAAGCCGGGCCAGTTTCTCGGCCCGCGCTGCGCCCTTGTCGCGGCCGGTCAGCAGCACGGCGCGCACGCCCTGGCGCGCCAGCGGCGGCGCGAGGGTCTCGAAGTGCTGGCGCGCCAGGATTTCCGTGGGCGCCATCAGGGCCGACTGCAGGCCCGCGGAGGCCGCATCCGCCATGGCGAGCATGGCCACCACCGTCTTTCCCGCGCCCACGTCCCCCTGGAGCAGGCGGTTCATGCGACGTCCCGACATCAGATCTCCGCGGATTTCCACGAGGGCGCGCTGTTGCGCACCCGTCAGACGGAAGGGCAGGGCGCCTTCCACCCGCGAAGCCAGGCCATCGGTCGGGATTTCCGGCGCCGGGTGCGCCCGACGTTCGGACTTGCGCTGGGCCAACGCCAGCTGGTGCGCGAGCAGTTCGTCGTAGGCCAGCCGCCGGCGATGCGGCGATTGGGGCGAAAGATCGTTTTCGGAGCGGGGGGCGTGCAGCAGGCCCAGAGCCTCGCGCCAGCCAGGCCATTTTTGACGCTCGAACCAGGCGGCGTCCTGCCATTCCGGAAGGTTGGGAGTAAGCGCCAACGCCTCCATCGCCAGCCTGCGAACCGTGCGCGAATTCAGGCCCGCGGTGGTGGGGTAGACGGCTTCGAACTCGGGCAGGTCGTCGGGCCTGACGGCGTCGATCAGATAGTCTGGATGGACGATCTGCGTTTCGGATCCGAAGCGCTCGACCCGGCCGCTGACGAGGCGCTCCGCACCCGCCGGATGAGCTCGCTCCAGATGCGGACCATGCCCTTTGAAATAGGTGAGCGTCAGGAACGCCGTTCCGTCATAGGCCCTGATCCGCCAGGGCAGGTTCGGGCGCGCTGGGCGCAGGTGATCGATGACCGACACGCGAAAGATTTGAACTTCGCCCTCGACGGCGGTGGCGACGGAGGCGCGGGTGCGATGAATGAGGGACTGTGGACTCAGGAACAGCAGGTCGCGGACGCGCTCGCCAGCGACCCGCGCAAGCAGAGGCGCGATCTTCGAACCGACCCCCTTGAGCGCGGTCAGCGGTGTGAAGAGCGGAAACAGGATCTCGGGCCGCATGTGGGAACCATAGCCGGAACTGCGCGGGTGGGGGGCAAAATGGGCGAGCGTCCCGCCATTGCCCGACGTCGACGAACAAGGGGCGGTCGAGGAGCGGTCGGGCGGCGGTGCAATGGCGGTCCAATGGCGGTCCAATGGCGGTCGGCGGGCTGTCGCATGGCGTTGAATGGGCGGCTTCATGGCGGTGATTTCAAACACATACTGCTGTATTTAAACAATTTTATTGACAATCAGACGATCCGATCGGGGCCGGCTTGTTTTGACGGCTGTTCTCTCGGGAATCTGACTGTGATGCGGACGCAAAACGGCGTATCAATTGCATATTGCAATTGTATAGGCGTGATGCAATAGAGGTCCCCGGTTTTTCGCCCCAAATCCAAAAGCGTGGGCGCTGGTGGAATCCAGCCAGCGAGGATCTCATTTGCCGACATCAGGCATCGTCAAACGGCTCAAGCGCCGCTATCACACGCCGCCTTCGTCCGAACTGGAAGTCCGAAACCCATGACCGATAGCCCGCCCGATCGCCTGAGCGCCGATCCTTCGAGCCCGTTTCATGACGAAACGGTCCTGGAGCGCGGCGTCGGTGTGCGTTTCAAAGGTGTCGATAAGACCAACGTTGAGGAATACTGTGTGACCGAGGGGTGGGTGCGGCTGACGGTTGGAAACACCACGGATCGTTCCGGGCGTCCGATGACGGTGAAGCTGCGCGGCGACGTCGAGCCCTATTTCCGCGACGCGGTGTGAAATGGACGAGACACGTTTGAAGAGGATCAGGTTTCGCGCCTGGCGGCGGGGCTTTCGCGAGGCTGACCTGATTCTGGGCCCTTTCGCCGACAACCGGACCGCGGCCATGTGCGAGGAGCGTCTTGGGCGTTTCGAGCGTCTGCTCGATCAGTCCGACCACGACATCTATGCCTGGGTGGTCGGGTCCGCGCCGGTTCCGGCCCAATTCGATGACGACCTGCTTGCCGAGTTGCGCGCCTGCCACAACCTCTGAACATACGCCAGGTCACCACCGCGCAAGGAGCGATCGAGCTTGCCGGCGCGCCGGAAGGCTTCGACGCTCTGGTGATGTCGGATATCGCGCGGGCGCGCGGCGGCCTCAGCGTGTTCGTGGCGCGCGATGGTTCGCGCGCATCGGCCTTTGCCGATTCGATGAGCTTCTTCGCGCCAGAACTCGACATCTTGAATTTGCCGTCCTGGGACTGCCTGCCATACGACCGCGCCGGCCCGTCGGCCGGAGTGGCCGCTCATCGCATGGCCATACTGGCGAGGTTGGCCCGCGGCGTCGACGCCAGGAAGCCGGCCCTGCTGATCACCTCGGCCGCGGCGCTCCTTCAGCGGTTGCCGCCGCGGAGAATCGTGACCGGCGCCGGCTACGCGGCGAGCACGGGCGCCAGTGTCGACGTCGGCGATCTCGAGCGTTATTTCGCGATAAACGGCTATCAGCGCGCCTCGACGGTTTCCGAGCGCGGCGAATTCGCGATCCGCGGCGGGGTGATCGACGTGTTTCCGCCCGCCGCCGAAGAGCCTGTCCGGCTCGATCTGTTCGGCGACACGCTGGAATCGATTCGCGCCTTCGACCGTGAGACGCAAAGGTCGACGCGGCAGCTGAAGACGGTGGATCTGCTGCCGGTGAGCGAAGTGCTGCTCGACGCCGCAGCGGTCACCAGGTTTCGGGCGTCTTACCTGGGGGCCTTCGGCGCGCCCGGCGACGACCCGCTCTACGCCACGGTCAGCGAAGGCGGCCGCCGCGCGGGCATGGAACACTGGCTGCCGTTATTCTACGAGCGGCTGGAAACCCTGTTCGACTATCTGCCGGATGGCGCCTTGGTCGGCCTGGACCATCTCGCGCGCGAGGCTCGCGACGAGCGGCTGGCGATGATCGCCGACGCGTTCGAGGCGCGCGAGCAGACCGAACGCAAGAGCCACTACCGCGCCCTTCCCCCGGGCGGCCTCTACCTGTCCGCGGGGGAATGGGACGAGCGGCTGTCGACGCGGCCGAGCCGACAGTTCAATCCCTTTCAGCAGGAAGCGGCGGCTGGGATGTCCCCGCTCATCGACATGGGCGCCAAGCAGGGACGCATATTTGCCGCCGAGCGCGCCCAGGACAGCGTCAATCTCTTCGAAGCCACCGCCGATCACGCCAGCAAGCTGGCGGCGTCCGGCAAGAGGGTGATCTTCGCCTCCTGGTCGGAAGGATCGTCGGACAGGCTGGGGATCATGCTTGCCGACCATGGGCTCAAGGGCTTGTCCCTCGCGCCCTATTGGCAGGCCGCCAAGGCGGCCGATCCGAAGAAGCCGCAGCGGGCCGTCCTGCCCCTCGAGAGCGGCTTCGAGACCGAGAACCTTGCCGTCATCTCCGAGACGGACATACTGGGAGACCGCCTGGCCCGACCACGTCGCCGGCGGCGCGCCACCAACTTTCTCGCCGAGGCTTCGGCTCTGGGCGCAGGCGATCTCGTCGTTCACGTCGAGCACGGGATCGGACGGTATTCGGGACTGAAGACTTTGGACGTCATGGGCGCGCCCCATGACTGTCTCGAACTTCACTACGCGGGCGAGGCCAAGCTGTATCTGCCGGTCGAGAACATCGACCTGCTGACCCGCTACGGCGCGGAAGGCGACAATGTCACCCTCGACCGGTTGGGCGGGGCGGCGTGGCAGGCTCGCAAGTCGAAAGCAAAGGAACGGCTGCGCGAGATGGCCGCGGGCCTGATCGCGATCGCCGCCGCCCGCGCCACGCATTCGATCGAGGAAACCGAGGCTCCCCATGGCCTTTTCGACGAATTCTGCGCCCGCTTCCCCTATGAAGAGACCGAGGACCAGCTCAACGCCATCGCCGATGTCCTGGGGGATTTGGCCTCGGGCAAGCCGATGGATCGCCTGATCTGTGGGGACGTCGGATTCGGCAAGACAGAGGTCGCCCTGCGCGCGGCGTTCGTCATGGCGATGAGCGGCCGACAAGTGGCCCTGGTCTGCCCGACCACCCTGCTCGCGCGTCAACACTACAAAACATTCCAGGAGCGCTTTCAGGGCTGGCCGGTGAGGGTTCGGCGCCTTTCGCGTCTGGTTCCCGCCGCCGAAGCGAACGAGACTCGCGAAGGGCTCAAGAAGGGCGATATCGAAATCGTCATCGGTACGCACGCGGTGCTGTCGAAACAGGTGGCGTTCAAGGACCTGGGCCTCGTCATCGTCGACGAAGAGCAGCATTTCGGCGTCAAGCACAAAGAGGCGCTTAAGGCCCTGCGCGCGGAAGTGCATGTGATGACGCTGACAGCGACACCCATTCCACGCACGTTGCAAATGGCGCTCTCGGGAATTCGCGAGATGTCGATCATCGCCACCCCGCCCGTCGACCGCCTGGCCGTGCGCACCTACATCACGCCTTGGGACCCGGTGTCGATCCGCGAGGCGTTGCTGCGGGAAAAGTACCGCGGCGGACAGGCCTACTACGTGGCGCCGCGGATTTCAGACCTCGCCGATCTCGAAAGGTTCCTGCGCGAACAGGTTCCCGAGGTGAAATTCGTGGTCGGCCACGGGCAGCTGAGCCCCACCCAGCTGGAAGACGTCATGGGGGCTTTCTACGAGGGCAGCTACGATGTCCTGCTGTCGACGACCATCGTCGAATCGGGGCTGGATATCCCGACCGCGAACACCCTCATCGTCCATCGCGCGGACATGTTTGGTCTGGCCCAGCTCTATCAGCTGCGCGGCCGGGTGGGCCGAGCCAAGGCGCGGGCCTATGCCTATCTGACGACGCCTTTCGAAAAGCCGATCAGTGTGGCGGCGGACAAGCGCCTGCGCGTGCTGCAGTCCCTCGACAGCCTGGGCGCGGGTTTCCAGCTGGCGAGCCATGACCTCGATATTCGCGGCGGCGGAAACCTGCTGGGCGACCAGCAGTCCGGCCATATCCGCGAGATCGGGGTCGAACTCTACCAGCAGATGCTGGAAGACGCCGTGGCCGAACTGCGCGCCAAGCCGTCGGAGCATCCGGACCTCTCTTCGGACCGCTGGTCACCGCTGATCAATACCGGCGCGGCGGTCCTGATTCCCGAAGCCTATGTGCCGGACCTGAACGTGCGCCTGGCCTTGTACCGTCGCCTTTCCGATGCAGAGCGCGCCGATGATCGCGAAGCGCTGGCGGCTGAGTTGATCGATCGTTTCGGGCCTCTGCCGCCAGAGGCGGACCAGCTGCTGAAAGTGGTCGCAATCAAGGGTTTGTGCCGGGAAACGAATGTGTCGAAGGTCGATGTGGGCCCCAAAGGGGCGGTGATCAGCTTCCGCGGCGATCACTTCGCCAACCCTGCCGGGCTGGTGAACTTCATTCAAAAAAACCAGATCGCTTGGCGCCTGCGTCCGGACCAGAAAGTGGTGGTGAAGGGCGAATGGGCGACTCCCGCGGAGCGGCTTGGCGCGGCAGAGCGCCTGTTGACCGATCTTGCCAAGGTCGCGCGCATCAAAGGCTAGCGCAGCGGCGCTGCGTCCAGATCGCGATCGAGGCGCCGCCGGCGCTCGTTCGCTTCACGAGAAGGCCCCACAGACTAATTTTCGACGCCCTTGCGTGACGAAGCGGCAACATCGGCTTATCTGCCTGCAGGGCCGTCGCCACGTCGGCGGGAAGACATACCAATAAGAGGCGCCTCATGGGTCAGGGACCGTTGTCAGGATTGAAGATCGTCGAATTCGCCGGGATCGGGCCGGGACCGTTTTGCGGTATGCTGCTCTCGGACCTGGGAGCGGATGTCGTTCGAATCGATCGGAAGGGCGCTGGCCGCGCGGCGAAGACCGATGTCACCGCCCGTGGTCGCCGTTCGGTGGCGATGGATCTGAAGTCGCCGGACGCCGTCGAAGCCTGCCTGAAGCTGTTCGAGCAGGCCGACGTCGTATTCGAGGGATTTCGACCGGGAGTGATGGAGCGCCTGGGCCTTGGGCCTGATGTCGCGCTGGCGAGAAACCCCAAACTCGTGTTCGGTCGAATGACGGGCTGGGGCCAGACAGGCCCTTATGCCTTGGCGGCGGGCCACGACCAGAACTACATCGCCATCACCGGCGCCTTGCACGCCATCGGCACGCCGGAAAAGCCGATTCCGCCGCTCAACCTGGTCGGCGATTTCGGCGGAGGCGCTCTCTACCTGGCGTTCGGCCTTCTCGCGGGCGTGATCCACGCCAAGGCCAGCGGACAGGGTCAGGTGATCGACTGCGCCATGAGCGACGGGGCGGCCTCGCTGATGGCGATGTTCTATGGGATGAAGGCGGCGGGTGTTTGGACCGACGATCGCAGGGCCAATCTGCTCGACGGCGGCGCTCACTTCTATGACACCTATCAATGCTCGGATGGGAAATGGGTCTCGATCGGCTCGATAGAGCCGCAATTCTACGCGCTGTTGCTGGAAAAAACCGGCATCTCCGATCCTGATTTCAAATCGCAGATGGACCGCAGCCTCTGGCCCACACTGCATGAGCGCCTCGCCAAGGTGATCGCGACGAAGACCCGCGACGCCTGGTGCGAGATCATGGAGGGCACCGACGTGTGCTTCGCCCCCGTGCTGACCCTGGAAGAGGCCCCCCGCCACAAGCACAATGCGGCCCGCGACACGTTCGTCGAGGTGGAAGGCGTCATGCAGCCCGCGCCCGCGCCGCGGTTCTCCGTCACGCCCGGCGCGATCGCGGGCCCCCCTCCGGCGATCGGCGCGGATACTGCCACCGTGCTTGCCGAATGGGGATTTTCCGACGCCAACATTGATTCTTTGCAATCTAGCGGGGCTATTTGACTTGTTCATTTTCGGTTCAGACATTTAAGTACATAGTCGGCGCGTTGATCACCGACCGCTCTCTCCCGTCCCCCGATGCGGTGGTGATTGATCAGGACGAAGGCAAGATCTTCCTGGCGGCGCGCCGTTCCCCCGCGGCGCGCCGCACCTTCGCAAGATTGGGGCTTCCTCCAGGCGTCGCCGGCCTTCGCGGCGCCTTTACGCTTTCGAAATCAGGACGTTGAGTGTCTGGTCCTCCACGACCAAGCTTTCGATCCGTACGCCGGCGGCGGCGGCAAAATGAGGCACGTCGATGCGCGCCATCGGATCGTCAGCCAGCAACCGGATCCGTCCGCCGACGGGCGCGCTTTCCAGCGCGCGCCGCAGCTTCAGAGTAGGCACAGGACAGAGATGCCCCCGCGCGTCGATCAAAATCTCGTCCTGGTCCATCGTGTTTGCTCAAACGCGGCCGTGTCCGGCACGGAGGGCCTCATGGCGCCTTGCGCCGACCGATACGCGGTAACACCTCACCACGGCGTCTTCATAGCCCATGCCAGGCGATCGTCCCATTGACCGCGGCGACCCAGTCGCCGCTGGTCCTGACGGTGGTCATCCCCACCTTCAACGAGCGGGACAACATTTCGGTTCTCATCGACCGGGTCGCCGCCGCGCTGGCCAGCGTGGCCTGGCAGGCGATCGTCGTCGACGACAACTCCCCCGACGGTACGGCGGCGGTGGTGAAGGCCAAAAGCCGTCTGGATTCGCGGATCCTATGCCTCCACCGCATCGGCCGGCGCGGCCTCGCGGGGGCCGTGCTCGAAGGGATCATGGCCAGTTCCGCGCCGTACATCGCGGTGATCGACGCCGACCTTCAGCATGACGCGGCGCTGCTTCCCAAGATGCTGAGCGTGATCAGGACGCACGACGCCGATCTGGTCATCGGTAGCCGCTATCTCGGCGTGGATGGGTTGGTCACTGGCCTCTCACCGCTGCGTAAGGTCGTCAGCGGCTTGGCGAACGCGATGGCGCGGCATGTGCTCAAGGCGAAGGTCTCCGACCCCGTCAGCGGCTTTTTCATGATCCGACGGGAGGTGGTCGAGAGGGTGGCGCCGAAGCTGTCGCGCCAGGGCTTCAAGATCCTGTTCGATATCATCGCCTCTCAGCCGCGCCCGCTGGCGATCGTCGAAGTGCCTTATGCGTTCGGCGAACGCGCGTTCGGCGTCAGCAAACTGGATCGTCGAGTGATGGTCGAATATGCCGGTCTGATCCTGACCAAGGCGAGCGGCAACCTCATTCCGCCCAGGGCGCTGATGTTCGGCCTGGTCGGGGCCAGCGGACTGGTCGTCCATCTTGGCGTGCTTGGCTGGATGCTGCGTCTCGGCGTGGTCTTCTGGGCCGCGCAGACGACCGCGGCGGTCGTCGCCATGACCTCGAACTATCTGATCAACAACGCCGTCACCTATCGCGACCGTCGGCTTCGCGGCTGGAAGCTGCTGAGCGGCTATGCGCGCTTCTTCGCGCTATGCTCTGTAGGCTTGGTGGCCAACGTCGCGGTCGGCAACCTGGTGCACGGCTTCACCGGCGTCGCCTGGGTGGCGGGAGGCGCGGGGGCGATGTTTGGGGCAATCTGGAACTATGTCAGCACCTCTCTCGCCGTGTGGTGACGGCGCCGCCGACCCGAGGCAAGGGCTGGCCGGCCGTCTGATCGCCGTCATTCTGGTCACGACGGCGATCCGGCTGATCGCCGCGGCCAACCTTCATCTCACAGAGGACGAGGCCTATTACCGTCTATGGTCGATGGCCCCCGCGCTCGGCTATTACGACCATCCGCCGATGATCGCCTGGTGGGTCTGGCTTGGTCGGCGAATCGCAGGGGACACGCCACTGGGCGTGCGGCTGACGCCTATCCTGGCCAGCGCCGCGTCGAGCCTGCTGGTGGTCGATGTCGCCCGCCTGATCGGCGCGGCGGAGGCGGACGCCCGGCGCGCAGGTGTTTGGTACAACGCCATGCTGCTGGTGGCGGCGGGGGGATTTCTGGCGATCCCGGACGCACCGGCCGCGCTCTTCTGGGTCCTCACTCTTTGGTGCGCGTTGCGGGCGGCGCGAGGAGATGCTTCCGCCTGGTGGTTTGCCGCCGGCCTGGCGGCGGGGCTCGCGGCGCTATCGAAGTATTCGGCCTTGTTCCTCGCCCCGGGCGTATTTGTATGGCTCGCCTGGAGGGCGCCGACACGACGACTGCTGCTGACGCGCGGACCATGGTTGGCGGCCGCCATCGCCGCAATGGTCTTCGCCCTCAACATCGCGTGGAACGCGGAGCACCACTGGCTGACCTTCGTCAAGCAGTTCGGCAGGGTCGCCCCGAACCGTTTCGCCCCGGGGCACATGGCGACATTTCTGGCGGCCCAGATCCTGCTGATAAATCCGTTGATCGCCGTGTTCCTTGCGCGCGGCCTGGCGAACCAGCGCCTGCGATTGGCGCTGACGCCCCTGATCGCCACCAGCGCCCCGTTCGTGGTCTATTTGTTGATCCACAGCTTGCACGACAGCGTCCAGGCGCACTGGCCGGCGCCGGCCTATCCGGCGATGGCGATATGCGCGGCCCTGGCCGCTGGTCAAGCGATGCGATCCGCAAGGTGGGAGAGATTGGCGCGCATCGCGCCGATCGTCGGGTTCGCCGTGTACCCACTTGTGCTGCTGACGCTCTGGCTGCCGTCGACACTGATCGTTTCCGTCGCCGGACCGATCCTCGGCTGGCCACGGTTTGCTGAGCGCCTCGACGCCATCCGCGTGACGAACGGGGCGGCCTGGGTCGGGACCTTGAGCTATGGTCTGGCCGCCCAGCTCGCCGACGAGCGCGCCATTCGCGCGCCGATTGCGCAGATCGCCGAACGCGAGCGATATCTCGCGCTGCGAATGCCCGTTCCGGATTTCTCCCGCCCGGGCCTGATCGTCGATCTCGCCCGGCGCGTCGACCCGCAAGCGCTTTCCGCCTGCTTCGGCACAGTCAAGCCTCTGGGGACATTAAAGCGCGTCGAGCCTTCCACACCTGCCAAGACCTATGTCGTTTATCAGGTCACAAATCCCAGGCGCGACGTGCTCGGGCAAGGTTGCAGACCTTAGTTCAGGATCGGCGCTTCTTGGGCCGGCTCCTTTCCAGAAGCGTCTGCACCTGCGTTTTGGGGAGGGTGGCCAACGTCAGATAGCCCCGGCTTCCCGTGTCGAGAGTCTGGAAGTGCATGTCGGCCAACTTCAGGTAATTCTTGCGGGTGATCACGCCGTTGAGGTCGAGATCGGCGGCCAGCACGGGTTCTGGTTCACCGAGGAGATTGTACGGCGCCGCGCCCTGCTGTGACTCGTCGAGCGGCAGCTTTTTGTCTCCGTCGTCGGAGGACTGGTCGCCGCCGGGGTCGATAGAGCCGGGGCGGGCCAGCTGCGCCAGCCACAGCCGCGCACCGATTGCGCTGGTCCGGATGCGCGCGCCAAGGATTTCGGGCGCGATACGCTGCTCATAGACCGCGACCTCGTGATGGTTGAGTACGCCGTCGCCGTTTGCGTCAAGGACGGTGAAGAAGGCCGCCGCGTCAGCGACGAATTCCGCGTGGTCGAGCTTGCCGTCGGCGTTCTTGTCGGCGGCCTTGAACCAATCGGCGACAGGGTAGGGGGCGCCCTGAGAGGCCCGGAACGGTTGTCCGCACGGGCTGATGAAGGTGTTGGGAACCGCATCCTCATCGTCTTCGTCAGGCTGGACCGCCCGCGCCTGGGTGGCCAGAGCGCTCATCGCGAGCAATGACCAAACCGCCTGCCGTCGTGTCGATTGCAAACCCATCTCCTTCTCCGTCATTGCGGCGACCGCGCCAGCCACGTCGCCATGGGCGAGCAACGTCCCGCGTCGACGGTTCGTAGACCGCGACGGTGTCCCGCCAAAGCAGAAATCATCGCCGCGCCGATCTTGTCGGGATTGGTTCCTGGCTGATAGGCAGCCCCAAATGATTGTTCTGCACATAGGTTTGCGAAAATCGGGGTCCACCTCGATCCAGACCTTCCTTGCCGTAAACGCCGAAGCATTGAAGGCGATGTCGATCGACTACCCGCTCGTGGGACGCGTGGAACGGGCAGGGCACGCAAACTTCGCGAACGAACTGCTCGGGCGCGCCAGGTTCCGCCCGGAATCAGGGGCGTTGGCGGACCTGATCGATCATCGCCGGTCCGCTTCAGCCGAGACGATGGTCGTTTCCACCGAAATGTTCGAGGCCCTGCCGCACGACGCCGTCGCCAGGCTTAGAGACAAAATCGCCGCCTTGGACGAACCGGTCAGGATTGTTCTGATCGTTCGGGACCTGGTCTCCCTGATGCCATCCAGTTACGCGGAAAAGGTCCGCTATGGGTACAAGAAGCACGACTTCGACCGGTTTTTCGAACTGCGCCGCGCGAGCGAGCGGGTCGATTATTTCGCCACAGCGAAACGCTGGGCCGACGTATTCGGGGCCGACAAACTCAAGACGATCGCCCTGGGCGCGCGACTCATCGAGGACTTCGTGACCGCGGCTGGACTTCCGCCTCGGGTGGCGGCGCTGCCGCAGCCGGGGGTCGTCAATTCCGCGAGCGGGTGGAGAGTGCTCGAGGCGATGCGGGCGTTTCATCGAGGCTCCCAACGCCTTCCCATCGATCACCCCATCAACCGAGCCGCCGCCGCCTGCGCGGGCCTCGATCGCCCGCGCGCCCATCCGCATCAAGTCCAACTGGAGACCGCGGCGCGATCGGCGGGCGACGCCATGGGCTGGATGACCGACAGAGGGAGCTACATGACCACCGAACAGGCGCAGTGGTGCGCGAAGACCTACGACGACGCCATCATGGCGATGAACGATCATCTCGGGTGCGATCTGCCGTTGCAGACCGGTCTCGCGTCCCGCGATTTCGTCGCGCGCGAATTCCTGCCCAACGCATCCATGATCCCGACCGAAGATTTGCGGGCCTTCTACGACGGGGTCGGTGATCGCCTGCTCGCAGAATGGGCGGGCCTGGACGTCGCGGATCCCACCGGCGACTGAGGGTGTCTGCGACGCGGGCAGGGAGGAACCTTCGGTTTGCCGAAGAGTTATTTGTCAGCAACTGACCAAGGAAGGGCGCATGAAGCTCATCTTCGCGATCGCGGCGGTCGTCTCCTTTGGAGCCGCCGCCAACGGCATGGCGCAGGACCAGATGCCGTCGATGGTCAGTCCCCATCAGCCGCCTAACCCAGCCCTGAAGTCGCCCGACCGCGTGTCGGCGGGCGCCTTGGCCAGTGGCCATAACTCCTTTACGAAATCGCAAGCGCTCGAGCGCATCGAAAAGGCCGGGTACGATCATGTGGCCGATCTGATCCTCGACAGTGACGGCATATGGCGGGCCAACGCGGTGCGCGCCGGCCATCCCATCAAGGTCGGACTCGACTACAAGGGCGACGTGGCCGGCCTTTGAGGCGCGTGTTGTCGCTCCCGATCAGCACCGGACGTACTATGATCAGGTTCTCTTCAGCGACGCGGGGTACGTTGATCGGGAACTCGGATTGCCAGACATCACCTTCACCAAGGCACACATCGTCAAGATGAAGAGGTGTTCGTCCCGGCAGCAAACACCGGTGAAAGCTCTGGCGAGACCCAACGACCCATGAAAAGTTACTTGTACTCATATCGGAGACTCGTCATGGCCTCGGCATCAAGCGCGAAGCCCTCGCGCATCAAGCCGCGGGTACATCGCGAGCGCCTGCGGGAGCAAGGCCTGCGCCCGTTCCAGATTTCGGCGCCGGATGTGCATTCTCCCGCCTTCAGGTCTGAGGCGCATCGCCAGTCGGCGCCATCGCCGCCAGCACCCATGCGCGATACTCTAGCAGAATTGACAGTCAAATGAACTGCGCAATGAGCAACGCGGGGTTGCTCGTGCTCGCGGTCGCTGCGTTGTTCAGCGTGCCGTCGAAAAGTCTAGCCAACCGGGCGAATATTTCACCTCAGGAACTCGCAAGAGCAATCAACGAGGCGCCTGCTGACTCTGCCCCGTTTCGCGGAGGGAAGGTCTCCGCCGCGGACATTCAGAGAGTGCGGTGCGAAGGGCCCGATGAAGAGCCCACGGAGGTCGAATGCACGTGGCGCCAACGCACCGATCACGGCTGGGTTGGACACCGAGAATGGCTGTTTATCGACCGCAACGGCTGGCACGTTTCGGGATAAGGTCACGTCCGCAATGGGTCGGTCAATGCCATTGGGTTACCGCCTTTCAGACGACGTTCCGGATGACGCTGTGCCGACCCGATCCCCAGCGACTTGAGCCCCTGTAGCCCCTCCTGGTGACGCCTCGTCGACACGACGAAAACTGCAGCGGCCAGCCGTTCTGCACCTCGGCGTCGATATCGCCGACATGGCGAGGGGCGAGGATGCCTAGGCCAGCGCCAATCTGGGCGATATCAATATGGGCTCGCGTCGGGACCATGCCTCGGCCGTATGTACGCCTTGACCGGCCGTCACGCCGAACCCGGCCATGGCGCCGACGAAGGCGTGCACCGTCGGGGTCATCGGCGCCTGGGATGGAGGGGCGTCCAGCGCCGGGGCCTGAGGCATTGCTCCAGCGACGATAATGGTTCCGTGGTTCCCGTCGCTGGAGGCCACGAACGGCGTGTGGCGATAGTCGCCTTTGAGGTCGATGCGGGCGGTATAAACTCCATCGGTGATTGTAAGCACGCCGCCGTGCTTGTCGCCGCTGAATGTCGCCTCGCCGGGACTGACGAAGCTGATGTCGCCCAAATCGAACGAGGTCGCGCCTGTCGATGAGAAGCCGGTGATGGTCTTGGCAAAGGTTTCCGAGAGCGCTAGCTCAAGCTGGCCGCTGCTGCCGGTGAAGGTGACGTCCTGGCTGAAGGTCGATGAGAAGATCAGGGTTGCGTCGTCAACCAGTGCGTGGCCCCCGCCGGAAACCTTGCCCGACACGCTCATCGTGCCGCCTCCGGACACGCTGAGGACGCCAGCGTTCACGACGGGCTCCGTCAACGCGACGCCCCCCAAGCCGGTTGAGCTGATCAGGCCAGCGTTGTCGAGGCTCTTCGCCTGGATCGTCAGCGGGGCGACGGCGCTCGCCGAAAGGATTGTACCGGTGTTGACAACTTCGGTTGCATCAAGCCGCAGATAGGCCCCGGAACCGCCCACGCCGTCACTCTCCAAGAGGCCGGCGTTGGAAATTGTGGTGGAGAAAAGTCGAAGAGCGGCGGAGGCATTGGCTTCGATCACCCCCAGGGCGCCGTTGACCAACCCGGGCTCACCATTGACGGCCTGTACTATGCCTGAACCCGTGATCGTATTGTCGACATTCAGGCTCACGCCGAGTACCGCGCCGAAGACAGCCACGTGACCGCCTCCGGACAAGGTCTCGCCGAGGAACCGGGTGTTTATGCCGGAAACGCCAGCGGTGATTGTCCCGTGGTTGACGAGCCCGTCCAGCCAGGTCGAATAGGCGGATACCGTGACGTTCCCATCGTTGGTGACACCTCTGAGCGTGCCCTGCCTGAGGTTGATAGTCCCGGACCCCACGGTGTCCAGAATACCACCGTACACGGTCGCACTATCCAACCACACGTTCGAGTTGTTCGCCAGCACCTTGCCAGTCGAACCGTTTTGAATTTGAGTGGAGACATGGAGCCCGCCCTTACCCGTGGCCTCCAACAGACCGTTGTTGTGGATGGGCGAGACGATATCCAGCTCCACGGCGCCAGTGGCGTCCACCACACCATGGGCGCTGTTGGTGACGCCAAAATACTTCGCGCCGCCAATGGTCCCCGAGCCGAAGATGGTGTTGTCGAAGTTTGTGAAGCTGTCGCGCTTAGAGCCACTGATCCGGTTTCGCTTACTGTCGCTCATGAACACGCGACCGCCGCCGGTCAACGTCAGCGACCCTTCGGCCACCAGCGCGTCGGCGCCTCGCCCGGGGCCGAGCTTGATGAGGCCGGTGTTGTCCACCGTCCCCGAGGCTGCGAAGGTCGCACCCGCGCCTATCAGAATGATGCCCGCGTTCGCGCCTTCACCGGTTCCCTCACCGGCTGTGAATGTGGCGTGCGAGATCGACACCGTCGCCTGGGCACCAGTCTGCAGGCTGTTCACCGTCGCAGCGGCCGACACGGTCACTGTGTAGGGCGAGGCGCCCACCGCATCGATGATCGCGTCGTCGGCGGCCCCCGGCACGACGCCGCCGCTCCAGTCCGAGGCATTGGTGAAACTGTTGCTGATGGGGTTCAGCCAGTGGATCGCGGTCATGGTTCATCTCCGGGCGCGTCTCGGATCGTGCCCGTGTAGGGCGACCCTGTCCAGGGAGCGAGGCCAGCCGGGGGGCAATCACTGGCCATAGACTGCCGTGCTTTTACCCTCTGCTCGATGGCCATGCATCCCGCCCGATCTGGGACATCTGGACCGGAGAGCTGACGGCCAGCGAGCGCGCGGGCCACCGGCCCGGGATTCAGCATGTAAGAGGGCGTGCTCCCCACCGTTTATCAAGGGCTATCTTGCGGCTGAGTTCCCGCAAGCTTGGGCTCTCTCGGCTCGAAGGTCGTCTGGGTCTTGTGCATGGCTTGCGGTTGATGTTGTTGGGTTCTCCGCGGCACTCGCTTGAAGCGTATGGCTCCGCGCGGCCCAAGGTTGTCCATTCCTATCAACGGCTTCCGGCGGCGCCACGCCTCCTGGTGGAGGCGAATGTCTCCGGCAAGGCTGGAATTCAGCGGGCCGTTCGAATCCCGCGCTGATCCCGTTGAACAGGTCTGAGCATCGTCCATTGGATCATGCAGATACTTGATTGGTATCATCCATTGGACTAGTAACAGGCATGGCTGGCGCTCGCCCGATCACGGTCGTCGAGACTCCGGAGTTCCTGTCGGCGACGCGCAAGCTGATGAGCGATGAGGAACGTGCGGTGCTGGTAGATTATCTTGCCTACAACCCCGTCGCAGGCGACCTCATCCCCGGCACAGGCGGCGTTCGCAAACTGCGCTGGGGGCTGGAGGGGCGCGGCAAGCGCGGCGGTGCGCGCGTGGTCTATTTCCACCACGACGCCAACATGCCGCTGTTCGCCCTGACCGCCCGCCAAGAACGAACGCGCGGACCTTAGCCAGAAGGACCGCAACGACTTCAAACGCCTGACTGCCATGCTGGTCGAGCACTTCACGAGGAGACGTCGATGAGCAAGGTCACAGACAGCATCCGCCGTGGCCTGGAGGAGGCGGTGGCCTTCGCGGACGGCAAGGCCGACCCCAAGGCGTACCGGGTCCACGTCCCCGTCGATATCGATGTGAAGGCGATCCGCGCGCGCCTCGGCATGACCCAGGACGAGTTCGCCGGACGCTTCGGGTTCAGCGTCAACACGCTCAGGCACTGGGAACAGGGCGTCCGCCGGCCAGACGGGCCGGCGCGCGCCTATCTCATTGTGATCGATCGTGCCCCCAAGGCCGTCCAGAAGGCGTTGCACGCGGCGTGATCAGCGCGGGTCGCTCTTCCTTCGCCGAACACGCCGCATCGCGCACTTATCTGCGCGCCACGGCGCGACACGTAGGCTGGCGTGGAAAAGGGCGGTTCCTGCCGCAGCTCGGCTCGACGATTCTTGCCATCATGGGATCAAAGTCCGACCTGTTGCGCACGCTCGCCGCCGCGGGCGGAGCGGGACCATTGCCAGGCGCAGTGCCCAGCCTTGTACCGCATTGGCGGACGGGGTGTCCGCCATCTTCTCTCTATCTTTTCCGACAATTCTCCTCAGTCCACAAATTACACCACAAACGCGTGGCCGTGCACGTTGGTCTTGGCCGGTTTCTCGCCCTTTTCGCGCCAGCCGATCATTCGGGGAGTTGCGCGAAGCATGAGAAGATCAACACCCTCGGCGCGTCGTACTGCGACACTCGCCCGGCACAGCAGCTTGCCGTGGTGTTGCAGCGTCGACCGGCACGGAACCCGGCTCCCGCTTGCGGGCGGTGGTGCCAAGCTTGTTCGGGGAGAACGACCTCGACGGATCGTGCGATGCGAAAATAAGCGCCGCCTCAGAAATGCAGTGAGTTTTTGAGGAACCTGAACCCGGGCGACTAGGCGAACAGATTCGGACGTCGAGCGCCGGTCCCGGCGGCCCAGAGCCACGTGACGACGCCCCTTCCCTCCTAGCGGGCACCGTGGTGCTGTTCGATACCGGGGTGGCGCTCATGCTCTACGCCGGAGAGCGATGCAACATCTCAAAGCACCTGGATTACGCTCCGTAGCCAGGTTTTGGCCTCCAACCGATCAAAGGCTTCAGTCACTTGGATCAACCAGCGCAGCGGGTGCCCGCCAAGCTGTTGGTGGGTAGTGTCTCAATTTGAAAATCGCAACGATTGACGCCGGGTTTCCCCTTCGTGCGCGAAGGGGTATCGTGTGGCCATGCAAATTTATCACCTCTGGTTCTATGTCCAAGCATCGCCGTCAGCATCCGCGATGCGCAAGACGGAGGAGGGGCTTCAGATTGAGGCCGACAGCCCAACGGAAGCCATAGCCCTCGCTCGCCAGCTCCTACCCGACTACGAAGACCAAGCCGATTTCGCTAAGCTCTACGACCCGGAGGGCAACGAAATCGCCCAGATTGATAGGCGGCTCAATGCCCAAGGGTCCTAACGGCCAGCGCCGTCCCGGCGATGTCATCGGCGCAGCAATCATGGTCGCCCAGATCGCTACGGGTGAAATCGAGGACAACGCCACGGCGCCCGACAAGGCGCACCATAGCGCGGGCGGGAAGAAGGGTGGACCGGCTAGGGCGGCGTCTATGACGCCGGAGCGTCGGGCAGAGATTGCTCGGAAAGCGGCGGCGAAGCGGTGGGGGGCTGATTGAACTGGGGAACCACGACAATCCAAGGTGAGCTTATCGGCCACTCTTCCCCGCTGATCCGAACGGTAGCTTTGATCTTTCCCGGCGTGAGGGGCTGATTCATGAACAACATTGCGTGACGGATAAGCCAACGTGTGCGTCCATCAACCGCAGGGAACGGAATGAGAGCCGCTTGCTCGATGCGCGGGTCTGAACCGGGGAATTGCACTTCGAACTCAACGCTTGTCGGGGGATCACTTAGAGGCCCATCGGCCGAAAAAAAGAAGTGGATATGAGGGGTCGCAATTCCTTCCGCTGGAATTACCAAATCCCCGGTATACATGCCAACTATTATTAGCTTACCGTTTATCTCTATTCTAATGTCGTCACACAGAATTAAGTTAACGTTACGCATCTTCGAACGCCCCAGGAACGGGGGATGCGTCTCGGTATAGGCTTTGATTAATGTCCCCGAACCCGATGATTGGGGAAGGTTTTTCCAAGAAAGTTATCGATTGCCCACTATTGTGGCCAAGCCCAACTATTGGCTCCTTCCAGCGTAGTTCAGGCGTGCGCCCCATAGCAAATGAGATTTCGGCCACTCTGGCCAATCCTAGGTCAGCAAGCCCCTTTAATTCTCTGTTAATTACAGAGCGATGAACTCCGATACTTTCCGCCACAGATGACTGATTTATGCCGTTCGCTTTCTCCTCGGCAAGCGCCTTCAGAAGGAAGCGCCGGACTTCAGCCAAAAATCGAAGCGCCGCACGTCGGCTAGGGGAAACAGAAATTTGATACGACTGCATGAGGGTCTGTTCCTTCCACAAATTTTGGCTCGTCGAGATCAAGGAGACTTCTAAATCTGATGACCTCATCACGACATCCGGCATACAAACCATGTGTCTTGACGAAGCTTGCCTCCAATGCTTTGAAAGCAACGAAAATATCTTTCGAGCAAAACCATCCAAACATTCTGATGTTAGGGGTTTTTAGCTCCCACACCCCACTTTCTGCGGGCGTCATGCAATGGAAGCCTTGTTCATATTGCAGCTCAACGCCGCCGCAGAAATCTTCAACCAGCTGGGAAAATTGTTCCTGTGCCGTGAAAGACGTGTTGAATCTCTCACGGATGCCCGGAAGGACCCTATCGATCCATTCTGTCAGGCCCACAGTCATGTAAATTTCTCTCACCTCTAGCTCGCTCATAGGGAGCCCGGGATCGAGCTTGATCAGGTCCCCTCTCTCAATCAGAGTGCTTAGTGTTGCCATTTAAGTCAACATTTGGTATGGCGCAACCATTGCCCTCCCCCCTCCTTCCGAATTTTTTGAACCCTAAACCCACACCATTGGAATCCAAGATTTAATTCAGAAACTGAAATATCATGCTTGACACTCAAGCAATAAGTTCACACAAAGGGGGCATGAACAAGCTGCCTCTCGCCAAGCGCGTCCAAATCCTTTCCACGCTTTGCGAGGGGTCGTCGATGCGTTCGATCTCGCGCGTCTGCGACGTGTCCATCAACACGGTCACGAAGCTCCTTGTGGACGCTGGCGAGGCTTGCGCCGACCTGCATGACCGCGAAGTGCGGAACGTGACTGCGAGCCGAGTCCAGTGCGACGAAATATGGTCATTCTGCCACGCCAAGGCGAAGAACGTGGCGACCGCTACCGCCGCTCCGGTAGGCGCTGGCGACGTGTGGACGTGGACGGCGATCGAGGCTCAATCGAAGCTGATCATTTCATGGTATTGCGGCGATCGTTCGGGCGCGTCGGCGATGGTCCTGATGGACGATCTCCAAGCCCGGATTGCCAATCGCGTCCAACTGACGACGGATGGTCACAAGGCCTATCTGGGCACCGTGGAAGGGGCCTTCGGCGGCGATATCGACTATGCCATGCTGATCAAGCTCTACGGCCCCACGACGGCCGCGCCGGGCCGCTACAGCCCCGCCGACTGCATCGGTGCGGTCAAGACGCCAGTGGAAGGCAAGCCCGATGAGAAGCATGTCTCAACGTCCTACGTTGAGCGCGCAAACCTGATCATGCGGATGTCGATGCGCCGGTTCACCCGCCTGACGAACGCCTTCAGTAAGAAGCTCGACAACCACATGCACGCGCTGGCGCTCTATTTCGCGTTCTACAACTTCACGCGCATTCACAAGACGCTGAAGGTCACGCCCGCGATGGCGGCGGGGATCACCGATCGCCTGTGGTCGATGGAAGACATCGCGAACCTAATCGACCGACCGGCGCCCTCGAAGCGCGGTCCCTACAAAAAGAAAGCTTAACAGCAAACGTTGTGGCACAATCCCCCCCAAATGGGGGGACCCGTCATGGCCGCAGGATTCCAGATCGCATTACCTTTGGTTCGTTACGAGATCGAACGAGAGGTGATCCATCAGCGAGTGCGCGATGGCTACGTCAACGCTACGGCGATGTGCCGCGCAGGCGGAAAGCTTTTTGCCGATTACTCGCGCCTGAAGACGACGACTCCATTCTTGGAGGTCCTGTCAGGGTCTATGGGGATTCCCATAGACCTCTTGGTGTCCACCATCGTCACCGGCCCCAACGACCTACGTGGGACATGGGTTCATCCGCAGGTGGCGATCAGCCTTGCGCAATGGCTATCGCCCGTCTTTGCGGTGAGGGTGACACAATGGGTCTTTGATTGGATGTCGGGCAAGATTCCCGGCGGCAATCTTCCTTACCATTTGCGCCGCTATATGGCGAATATGACCAATGTCCCACAAGGACATTTTTCAATGCTCAATGAAATGACGATCGCATTAATCGCACCGCTTGAGCAAATAGGTTATACGATGCCTGACCGCATGGTACCCGATATTTCGGAAGGGCGTATGTTTTCTAGATGGTTACGGGAAAATGGTTATGATCCCGATAATATGCCTTCATATTCTCACTCATACGAGGATGGTCGCATGGTGAACGCGCGTGCGTACCCAAATCAGGTCTTAGCATCGTTCAGGCGTCATTTCGTGGAGGTGTGGATGGCGACAAAGGCGCTGTCATATTTTGCCGAGCGCGATAGGGAGGCGGTCCCCCACGTCGAGCGCCTTTTGTCCCTGCCGAACTATCGGGACATCGCCGGGTTTATCGAGGGTGCCTAACGGCTGAATTTCAAACTGAGACACTACCTGTTGGTGACCTGCATTGCGGTCCCGTTCCCAAAATGCAAAAAGAACGGCGAGCGGAGGCAGGACAGCGATGAGCGGGGACACCGACCTGCGGGAGGCGAGCGGCGGTGTCGTTGTCATTGGTAGCTTTAACCCACTCATATTTCAGCCAGAATGGTTGAAGGTGAACGAGATTATCGGCTCAAAAGAGGCTGAGATCGCGCGCCAGTTACCCACCGGCGTTGAGATCATACACGGACAGCTCGTGATCCTGAACCTAGCGTCTGTCCGGTTAGAAGTTAATCCGGGTCGATTTATGGTCGTGACTCGGGAGGCTCCTCTCGTGTTAGCCCGCGACTTCGCGCTTAAGTGTTTTAGAATTCTTTCGCACACTCCCGTTTCGCAAACTGGGCTCAATTTCGGGACCGTTTTTAGACCGCGGTCACGACAAGCTTGGGATGCGTTTGGCGACGCGTTGGCGCCAAAAGAGCCTTGGAGGGCCCTGCTTGGAGAAGTTGGAAAAAAGCGCTCGGGAGGCCTGACAAATATGCGCATGGAGGAATCCGCACGCACAGATGGCTATGCAGGCATGCGGTCGATCGCATTAAGCATTGTTGACAGAGTGTCCATGGACACGCAGCTCGATTATAATGACCATTACGAGTTACGTGGCGACGGTTCGCCGGAAAAAATGAAGGAGCTTTTGGAGATCTTGGAAGATCGCTGGGAAGTTGCGGAGAAAGACGCAAAGACTATAACCGATTCACTTCGGAGTTTGTGCCATGGCAACTAGCGCTCTGGCTGTCCGACGCAATGATTCATCGCCGAATACCGCTAGCGAAGAAAAAGCGTGGCTTGAAGATGTCGTTGAAACCCTTGTTAGAGGTGAGGAGGCGGGGACATATATTCGACCACGTGTGAACGATGTGTCCGCCGTCACGGTGGGCCAAGGGGTTACCGGCAGCGTGCCGGTTGATGTGTTCCCGCCGTTGAGACAAGCTCATAAGACGAGGTTTCTCCCGCTCAACGAGTGGGAGGGAGTAGTCGAAAGCATAAATGTCGCCGACGGCACTTTCTTCGCAAGAGTGGATGATCTAACCGACCCCAGCATACCTCAAGAGATCGGGGATTGTTTTCTCGAAGATATTCGCCAAGACGATCTCGTGTTGTTGCGGTCGGGTGCTATATTTCGATGGGTTATAGGTATGCGCGAGAACGAATTTGGAACGCTTGAGCGCACGTCTCGTATAGTGTTTCGACGTCTACCCGCATACTCTAATTCTGATATTGAGGCCGCCGATGCGCGGGCAGAACGAATTGCTAGCGCAATCAAAGGAAAGTGAAAAAACGGCACGCCCGCAAGACGACTCACTAGAAATCGCCTTAATTGGGCCGGGGTACGGCGAAAGCGTCCTCATTCACTTTGGGGACGGGTTATGGATGGTCGTTGACTCTTGTCATAGTCTTATTGAACGGAGATCTGCGCCGCTATTGTATCTTGAGAATCTAGGTGTTGATCCTGCTGTTGCAGTGCGCGCAATCGTAATTTCCCATTTCGACGATGATCACATTCGCGGGATGGCTGAATTGGTGAAAGCTTGTCCAAATGCAGAAATCGTTATCGCTAATGCGCTTATTGGCTCCGATTTTAATAGGCTAATAGCTCGAATAAATGGCGACAGGACCAGGAAAGGAAAAACTGGTGCGGACGAAATCAATTGGGTATTAGACTATCTTGCCGGCTCTCAAAGACGTCCGATCTATGCGACTCAAAATAGAGAAATATATATAAACGAGTTTAGTGATTTTTCTCATGGCGTACCAATAAGAATTCATACCTTATCCCCGTCGGATGCGGAAATGCAAAATTTTCTAAATTGGGTCGGAGCCGAAATGCCTAAATCCGGGCAGACCTATCTTCGTTTGCCTAAGCGAAAACGTAACGACGTATCTGTAGTGCTGTGGATTGAGGCGGGAGACTGTTCCGTGCTCCTCGGCGCCGATCTTGAAGAAGAGGGCCGGAGCGACACGGGCTGGAGCGCGGTGCTTGCCTCTAGGCCTGGAAGGCCTTGGCAGAAAGCGGAGGTTTACAAGGTCGCGCATCACGGGTCTGAGACGGGCCATCATGATAGCATTTGGGAGCAAATGCTGGCCCCCCAACCGCTCGCCATTTTGGCTCCGTGGTGCAACGGAGGGAAGACCATCCCAAGTTTGAGCGAACGAGCCACCCTTACCAAGCGAACGGCGGTCGCCTTTTCGACTGCGACGGGGCGTGCACGGCGTTCGCCGAAGCGCAGCCCCGCAGTCGATCGGACGATTCGCGAAAATGTTAAATCGCTGCGCACGGCAGAAGCCGCTCCAGGGCTCGTTCGACTTAGGAAGGCGCTCGCACCTCCGGGTGGTGTGTGGTCAGTCGAGTTGTTCGATGGGGCTCTGAGGTTGAAGGACTGGCCGCTGAGCTGACGAAAGTCGCTTGTTCGCTATACCTCATCAAGCGCCACTATAGCTCAATTGTGAGGCCAATTGCTGAGGCGATGTGACCCATAAGTTTAGCCGCATCCATTCCAAGCGCCCGGGCGATCGCAATGAACTCGACGACGTCGATGCGCCGCTCGCCGCGCTCGATATTCGCGATCGTCGTGTAAGGGCGCCCGATCCGCGCCGCGAGCGCCCGTTGTGTCAGGCCTGCCGCCTTGCGGGCATCGATCAGGACGCGGACCGCAGCCTTGTAGGAAGGCGAGGATACCCAACGCCCCATTGATCGGTCCCGCCTGTTCGACTCCAGGGGGGTGTGCTATCGGCCTAAGGCTCTGCTTCGATTTTCTCAGCAGATCGGAGGAGGTGCGAAATGGAGAAGGGCGTGTCGGATGCCAGCCGCGTTGGCAGCATTCAGTGGGCCGTACCCAGGGGCCGGATCGTGCGAGTGTTTCCATGGCTTTTCGTTGCCGCGTGCATGGTCGCGGCGATCATTCCACAGGTTTGGCCCGCGCAACTGCGACACCTGGCTCACCAAGGGTGGACCATGGCTGCTGGAGGCGCGTTGGCAGTTTACATCCTCGCCGATGCGCTCGGTTACAGAGTGGTCAAGCGCGAAGAGCTGGACCAGCTTCGATATCTCGACCGGATGAAACGCGAAGGGATGATCGGCTACCTTGACCCGCGCGACCTGCCGGTCGGTCCAGCACCAGTCGATCACTAGGTTTGGGCTGTGCATACGGAAGGCTCCCCAGGCCATTGGGCGGCTTTCACTGTCGCAGTTAGTCTCCTTGCTGCGGCGGGATGCTCGCCGCCTGCGGGAAAGCCCACGACCGCGGAGCCCGCAATCGGCAGGTTTGTCGTTGTCCATAGTCCACATGTTGAGCGCGACACGATCCTGTTGGACACCTCTACGGGGCGGACTTGGAGCCTTGTAAACGTGACCGACCTTACTGACGAACCCACCGCCTGGAGCCCCATCCCACAACTTAACTCGGATGCGGATTGGTCCGCTCTGAGGCAGGCCCATCCGCCAATCAAAGGCCAGCCAACTGACGAGGCCTTGACCCGAAGCCCCGCCGCTTCCTCAGACAGTCCATCGCCGCCGCAATCCACAGACGTTCATTGAAAAAGTACAGCTCGCTCGGAATGAGGGCGCTGGCGAGTACCTCCCAACCGACCCCACGTGTTACAAAAACCGGCTGACAGATACGGCGCTACGGGGGTCACGGGGAGAGGCGTGATCAAGGCGCAATCGGTATCTAGATACCGCACAGATTTTCGCGTAAACTCCGGCGCATGCCTACTGCAGAACGCATGGCGAAGACCCGCGCCGCCCGAGCGGCCAACAGCGCTCGCCGAAGGGCCATCAAGGAGAAGCACGCAATGATGGCGGCCGTGACGCCCTGTTTGCTGGGATGTCCCGCACCACCTTCTTCGGTTCGGTCCATCCGCATTCCTGACTACCTGTGGGCGGAGATCCTGCGCCTTGCCCACGAGAGCGACCGGACGTCAAACAAGGTCGCGGTGGAGTTTCTCGCCGAGATGGCAGGGGTGAGGCTTTTGGGCGGCCGGAACCCGCGCGCCAGGCGGCCTCGACCGGACCAGTGGGGGAAGACCCAGCCCGCTGGCCAGCCACTGGAATCCTTAGACCCCTTCACCGCTACCTCGCCTCAGGACGGCCTCTCAAAGGTCGTGGCAGCCGTCGTCGCGGTCAGGAAGGAACTGGCGCGTGATCAAGTTCGAGCCCGAAACTATTCGACGGCGGGGGACAGATCTCAATGACGGACGCGGATTGGCTATCGCAGGTTGAAAGGCGGACCGCCGGAATCCTTTTTGCCTTGAGAGCGGCGCACCGCGACTCTGAGTGGATTCGTGCGCGGCGGGCGGCGTCTTTGCGAGCGATGGGCGATGCTGCGAGAGCGCAACAAGCCCTGGCTAGAATTGAAAACGACCTGCGCGGCGAGGAGTTCGCCCTGTAGGACGGCGTTGCAGGTCGCGACGCGTTTGTCGCGAGAGTGGTGGTAGGCGGACCGCCGGATCAGCCAAGAGGCCAGCAGATGGAGTTTACACTTGTGTAAGGTCCAGGAAGGTCATGACCTCCCCTGACCTACTTGAGCCCTGACCTTACACATGGGCGCAACAAGGTAGGAGAGGTAGGTCAAGGTCAGGGGTCACCCCACCCCCTACGGGGGTTGGGGGTGTGACCCTACTGACCTACCTCCCTCCCGTTAACTTTTGCCGCAAGTTTGTTGCCGCGAATTTTTACCAATTCTGCTGCGCTTGGGAATTGACCAGATATTCGACACCCTGGACAGAGAGGCTTAGGAGCCCCGCGCCCGCAACGCCCGCCTTAAAGTCTCGGCGGCGATTGGATGGATCAACATCGGGCAGGCGCGCCTGAAACTTCTTCCACACGGCAGACCGCAGCGCGCCACATCGGCCGTCTGCCAGGATCTCGCCTTCGAAAAGCTGGATCTCTGTGAAGCATTCCCTGGTTAGAGCCTCGCGCACGGAGGGTCTGACACCGGTTTCAGCGCGGGCTGGATATTTTGTTGCGGGTTTTGTCTTTGGCGTTCGGGCGGCTGACTGCGACGTCGCTGGCCGATCGCACGGCGTGAATACGCCCGCCCGTTCGCCCAATTTCGGGATGTCAAACCACCCCAAGCTTTGCTGTGCGCTTTCTCGGGACTTCGTAAGTCGGACCTCGCGCGGGTGGCCATCGCCGCTGGCGTCGATATAGAGACTTGTCGACACATTGCTGTGCGCGACGCCAGAGCCTCGCGGCACGTGCGAGCCCCTCTTGGCAGGGTGCGCCGCTAGCAACATGAACACGTTGAACCGTTCCGCCAATTCGTTGAGCGTTCTGAAAATGGCGTTGGTCTGACTCGCATCGCTTTCGTCTCGCGGGTCGAAAACGGCCGAATAACTGTCGATGATGACCAGACTTAGTTTCATCGAGGACCTGTGCCGGGCCCTAATTTCCGCCGCCCTGATTTTGTGTTTCAAGGTTTCCAGGACGTCGGCCGGGTCGGCTCGGTCAAAGTAG
>JBBRAV010000016.1:0-83541 GCA_038206535.1 Caulobacterales bacterium | reverse complement strand
ATATGAACTTCGATACGAATTGAAACCGCTGATCGTCGACCTTTAGCGCGCGCATCTACTTCCCATAGCTTAAACGTGACTATGGAGAGTCTACTCATTCACCATGCCCGGCGCCATCAAAAAATGAGGGGATTCATGAGGCCTGAGATCCCTTAGCTTGCTTTACATAGCCGGGCAATTCATAGAAGTTCGCTGTATAGATTACATTTACTTGATCGGGCATATAGATTTGTTCAAGATTACGAATTTCGTAATCTTTCTGGCCGCCGATTATGATCGGCGTTGCGCCATCTATCGCACGCACACCCCTTATCACTTTTCTATATAAATCCCGCACCTCGTCGTTGCTTCCCGAAGGGGGGTGAGGCTCGGACAACAACGAATATGTACCCATATAGGGCGTATTTTTGTAATGGTCCGCCAGAAATTCCCACATCTGAACAAATTGCGGAATGATCTTACGATTTGTCCAGAAATCGCAGTCGCCGCCCCTTACCATCACATCGACCCACAAATGGGCGTCCGAGGCCCATTGCACCTGTTCGTCGAGCGCCGCGAGACTGGCGGGGGCGATGAGGCCAGGGGCCGAAGGGTCGTAGCTATCCTGGCCCAGGCCCTTGCCGCAGTCGATCGCGCCGGTGCCGTCGCCGAAATACCACGATAGCGGCAACCTGACGAAGTTGGCGCCCTGAGCCACGTTTGCCGCGGCGTCCTGCGCCTGAGCGGACTTTTTGGCGCCCCAATTCCAGCCCCGAAGACGGATCGGCGCCCCGTCCGGCGTAACCGTATACCCGCCCTGGACCGACAACCGGGGGATGGCCTGGGAAGTCTTGGCGCCCACGGCCGCCAAGGGGTCGGCCGCGGCGCCGCCCGCCACGGCGACCCTAAATTGACTTTCGTATCGAGCGGAAACGGCGCCATGGCCGAGATCCGCGGGTCTGTCATGCAACGCGCTCCCCACCGAGCTCATACTGATTATTGTGGACGCTACTAATACTGAAAGGGACATGTCGATCCTAGCGGGCCGCCAGGCCCAGTTCTCAGGTCACAAGGCCTGAGATCAATTTATATGTAGGCCCATATTCGAATCTTCAAGCATTATTAATGAATAAAAAACAGTCCTGGAATTTTTCTTATCTAAATACGTCAAGGTATTTGGTTCCATCGTGTGGGAATTCATTTACATAGGGCGGGCGCTTTATTTAGGTGTGACATAACGCCGCCTTGCGCGACTCCCGCTCGCCTGGAACTTGCCGTCATTTGTGCGCAATTATACCCAGACGGGAATATTTGACACAATTTATAATTGCACGAGGCGATAAGCATGACGATCTTCGCATGAAACTGACCGAAAATTGACGGCGGAACGATTGCATTCGGCTGAGAGAAAATATTGGAGCAAGGTTCGGCTGCGTCAGCGATTTGTTTTGGCAGAGCGCTTGCAAATCTTTCGCAAGAGGTATTTTTGGTTTTGAGAACACCGACGCAATACGATTCAAGTTCGGTTAATAAGGTGGCGGAAGGAAGACTCCCCAGGCCACCACTCGGCTGGCCTTTGAATCAGCCTGACTCGTCGACTGCCGATATTATCAATGACGACATGACCGCCAAACCGCAGGGAGGGAGCGAACACCTGCTCAATGCAGAGTAGAAGGTTTTCATCATTGACCCGAGCCTCGAAAATGAGAGCGCGAGCCGATGCCGTCATGGCGCGAGACCGTGGAAATTCATTGTCTCCCAGTGTCTATGCGCAGCCTTCAGCCTCGGATCTCGACCGAGCACCCGTCAACTCAGGATCGGCGCCGTCCGCGTCTTGGCCGAAGTCTCGTCGATGAACACAGGGCGCTTGGGGTGTAGCGATATCATGTGAAGTCAAACGCCTCGGGACGGAGAACATCATGGCGCCGCCCGCTGCCGACTTGTACGCCACGTTCTACAACCCCCAGTATCAATGCCGCATGAGCTTTCCCCATAAAGACATTAAGAACGTTCATGATCCATCCTGTTCGATACAGGTTTGCCGCTCGTCCCGTGCTTCTGTCGGCGGAGCGCCAGTTCGCGTCCCAGACTTTGGTCGACCGATCAGGACAGCCAGCGTGATGTTCGGCGGGCCGGGCTCTGGAGCGGATGGCACCCGATTTACAGGTAGATCGAAGGGGGCGGAGGAGATCGAGCGCGTTCCGATGCGCCGCAGCCGCTTGAGGCCTGGTCAGCGCCAAATCCCAAGGGTTACCCTGGCGGTCGGCACGCCGATCCGATCGCATGCGATGGTGCATCAGTCTTCGCGGGGGCGGGCTCGGGGTCATGGTGACGCCGCCGCCCGCCCATAAGGGAACACAGGTCATGACGATGAACAGACGCCATGTCTTTGCGATCATCGTCGCGGGCGCCGCCGCTTCACTGGTCGCGGCCGGCGGCGCGGCCGCCACCCCCGTTCCGCCCAGGGCGCGAGGGAAAGCGAAAAGCGAGTGTGTCTCAGGTTTGGAGGCGCGAGTCGCCGCGAGCGACGCGTCATACCAAAGCTTGAAAAGGGTGGCTGCCGTGGACACCCTCCACTCTCCTTCGAAACGCTGATGTCAGAGAGCCGGCGCCGGGCCTTGTGAAGCAAAGGAAGAGGCGGTCGCGCTAGAGGTAGGCCCAGACGGCGAGCGCCAGGCCCAGGCCGGCCAGGGCGAGAGAGGTCATCCAGGGCCAGCGCTTGTGAAGGATGATGGCCAGGGTGGCGATGGCGATCGCCATGTGAAGGAGGGTCGAGGCGATGGTCAGGCGACCATGGCGCTTCTCGTGGACTTCGGCTTCCTCGTTGGCGGCGTTGCTCTGTTTTTCGAAGGCCTTGGCCTTGGCCTGCACCTTGAGCTGATCGGCGCCGTTCTTGGCCGATTCCTTCATGTTGGCGGCGGCGCTGGGTCCGCCCTGCCCGGCCGCGATCGAATAGAGGTTCTTCTTTATGCTCTTGGCCTCGAACTCGTCCCACTGGTCGGTCGCCTGGTCCTGCTTGAGAACGGCCTCGTTCTTGGCGACGATCGTCTTGTCCCCTTCGGTTTCCTCGAGACTGCCACCAATGGCGGCGACGACGGCCATGACCGCGATGGTGAGGGTGACCTGTGAGAGCAGAGAGTCTTTCGACTCGGCGGCGTGCGCGGCGTGCTCGGCGTGCTCGTGGGCTTCCATTTCCTCGAACGGGGAATCAGACATCCTCTCCTACCTCTTTGTGGCCAGGGCGGCCTGAGCCGCCGCCAATCGCGCGATCGGCACGCGATAGGCGGAGCAGCTGACGTAATCGAGTCCGACGCGCTCGCAGAAGGCGATCGAGGCGGGATCGCCGCCGTGCTCGCCGCAGATGCCGAGCTTCATGTCGGGGCGCACCTGGCGGCCGCGCTCGGCGGCCATTTCGATGAGCGCGCCGACGCCGTCGACGTCGAGCGAGACGAACGGATCCCTCGCCAGGATGTTCTTGTCGAGATAGGCGTTTAGGAAGCGGGACGAGTCGTCGCGGCTGATGCCGAACGTCGTCTGGGTCAGATCATTTGTGCCGAACGAGAAGAATTCCGCGCCCCGCGCAAGGTCGGCGGCGCGCAGCGCCGCGCGCGGCAGCTCGATCATCGCGCCGACCTTGTACTCGATGACGCGGCCCTGTTCGGCCATCACCGCCGCGGCGACCCTGTCGGTGAGGCCGCGCAGGAAATCCATCTCCTCGCCCATGGACACGAGGGGTTGCATGATCTCGGGGACCGGCGAGGCCATGCCGGACGCGGCGACTTCGCACGCGGCCTCGATGATGGCGCGGACCTGAATCTCGTAGATCTCGGGATAGGCCACGCCCAGGCGACAGCCGCGATGGCCCAGCATGGGATTGCTCTCGCGAAGCTCCCGCGCGCGCCGCAACAACTTTTCAGCGTCGAGGCCGGTCGCCTTGGCGACGGCGGCGACCTCTTCCTCGGTGTGCGGCAGAAACTCGTGCAGCGGCGGGTCCAGCAGGCGGAAGGTGACGGGATAGCCGTCCATGATCTCCAGAAGGGCGACGAAGTCCCCCTTCTGCATGGGATGGATCTTGGCGAGAGCGGCGCGCCGGCCCTTCTCGTCGTCGGCAAGGATCATCTCGCGCACGGCGGCGATGCGCGCCTCGTCGAAGAACATGTGCTCGGTGCGGACAAGGCCTATGCCTTCGGCGCCGAATTGCCGCGCGAGGGCGGCGTCGGTCACGGTTTCGGCATTGGCGCGCACGCGAAGCCGGCGAACGGAGTCGGCCCAGGTCATCAGCTCGGCGAAGTCGCCGGAGAGTTCCGGTTCCACCATGGCCGCCGCGCCCGCCAGGATCTCGCCCTTGGCGCCGTCGATGGTGATGGTGTCGCCGGCGCGGAACACCCTGCCGCGCGCCCGCATCTCACCGGCCTTCAGATCGATCTGCAATTCGCCGGCCCCCGAGACGCAGGGTCGCCCCATGCCGCGGGCGACGACCGCGGCATGGCTGGTCATCCCGCCGCGCGCGGTGACGATGCCCCTGGCCGCGTCCATGCCGCGAATATCCTCGGGCGAGGTTTCCTCGCGCACCAGGATCACCGGCTCGCCGCCGGCCCATTGACGCTCGGCGGCGTCGGCGGTGAATACGATCTTGCCGGTGGCGGCGCCCGGCGACGCGGGCAGGCCGACCGCGATGATGTCGCGCGCCGCATTGACGTCGATGGTCGGGTGCATCAGTTGGTCGAGCGAAGCGGGATCGACACGCCCAATGGCTTCCTCTCGGGTGATGACGCCCTCATTGGCCAGATCGACAGCGACCTTCAGGGCCGCCTTGGCGGTGCGCTTGCCGTTGCGCGTCTGCAGAATGTAGAGTCGACCGCGTTCGACGGTGAATTCGATGTCCTGCATGTCGCGGTAGTGCCGTTCGAGCCGGGCGATCGCAGCCTCGAACTGGGCGAACACCGGCGGCATGGCCTCCTCCATCGACGGCGTCTGATCGCCCATGGCCAGGCGAGCGGACTTGGTCAGAGACTGGGGCGTGCGAATCCCGGCGACGACGTCCTCGCCCTGGGCGTTGACGAGGAACTCGCCATACAGCCGACGCTCACCCGTGGAGGGGTCGCGCGTGAAGGCCACGCCGGTCGCGCTGGACTCGCCCATGTTGCCGAACACCATCGACTGGATGTTGACCGCCGTGCCCCAGGCGTCGGGAATCTCGTGCATCCGCCGATAGAACTTCGCCCTGTCGTTGTTCCAGCTGGCGAAGACCGCGCCGATCGCGCCCCACAGCTGTTCTTCCGGCGATTGCGGGAAGGGCCTGCCGCGCTCGCGCCGCACCACGGCCTTGTATTCGCCGACCAGCGCCTGCCAGTCGTCGGCCGAAAGGGCGGTGTCGACCGTGACGCCCAGCATGTCCTTGCGGTCGTCCAGGATCTCCTCGAACATGTGGTGATCGAGGCCGAGAACGACGTTCGAATACATCTGGATAAAGCGGCGATAGCAGTCGAAGGCGAACCGTCGGTCGTTGGCGAGCTCCGCCAATCCCTCCACCGTGTCGTCGTTCAAGCCGAGATTGAGCACCGTATCCATCATGCCCGGCATCGACGCGCGCGCGCCGGAGCGCACCGACACCAAAAGCGGATTGCGCGGGTCGCCGAACCGCTTGTCCACCCGCGCCTCGACAAGGCCGAGCGCCTGTTTCACCTGATCGGCCAGTCCGTCCGGATAGGCGCCGCCGTCGGCGTAGAAGCGGGTGCAGACCTCCGTGGTGATGGTGAACCCCGCCGGCACCGGCAAACCGAGGGACGACATCTCGGCGAGGTTCGCGCCCTTCCCGCCAAGCAGGTCCTTCATCGAGGCCGCGCCGTCGGCCTCGCCGGCGCCGAATGAATAGACCCAACGCGCCTTGGCGCTTGCCTGATTGGTCATCGTCCGCCTCAGCCCGTTATGAGCGAAAAATCAGCCAGTCGCCCGATCAGCGAGCATAACCCCGATAGGAGCCGGAGGCGATTGTCGCGCTCGGCGGGATCCGGCGAATTGACCAGGACGCCGCTGAAGAACGCATCGACGGGACCACGCAGACCGGCGAGGCAGGAAAGCGCCGTTGCGAAGTCGTCACGGGCCAGAGCGTCGGCGACGCGCGGACCGCTCGCCCGCAGCGCCGCGATCAGGTCGGCTTCCTCCGCCGGACCCGAGACGGCGTGCGCGTCACCCTGGGGAATGTCGCCCTTCCTGGCTTCGGCCTCGAGGATGTTCGCCGCGCGCTTGTAGAGCGCCAGGAGATTTGCGCCGTCCTCGGCTTGAAGAAAGCTCTCCAGCGCGCGGATGCGAGCCACCGTCCTGACAAGGTCGTCGTCGCCGATCGCGAAGGCGGCGTCGCAGATGTCGTGGCGCGTGCCGCTGTCTCGCAGCAGCACTTTCAGCCGGTCGAAGATGAAGCCGAGAACATCCTCGATCCAGGCCGTGTCCTCGATCGCGCGCCAGAACGCGAGGGCCCCGTCCGCGTCGCGGCTCCATAGGTCGCGAAACGTAGCCTCCAGGCGATCGGCCGCGGCGAACTCCTCCGCCGGGTCGGCGAAGGCCGCGACCAGCTGCCGATAGCTGAGCGTGGTCAGGCGGGACTCGGCCACCGAGCCGATGACGGACACGGCGACCCCGACGCCGGTAAAGGCGATCAGCGGGCGCAAAGGCGCGGCGACGCCCGCCTGCAACACGATGCGAATGATCCCAAGCGCGGTGCGCCGCAGGCCGAAACGGTCGCCCGAACCCGTGGGCCGCTCTCCCGCCTCGAAAAACCCGACGAGGGTGTCGAGTTTGTCCGCCAAGGCCACTGTCGTCGCGACCGGTCCGCGCGGCAGGCCGTCGTTGGGACCTTGAGGCCGGTAGTGGTCGCGTATGGCGGCGACCACAGCGGGGTCCAGCCCCTCGGCCTGGGCGTAGTAGGCGCCCATCACGCCCTGGAGTTCGGGGAACTCGCCGACCATCGCGGTCGCCAGATCGGCCTTGGCGAGACGGGCGGCCAGTCTGGAGAGCGCCGCATCCGCGCCCAGGATCGGGGCCAGCACGCCGGCCAGAGCCTCTATCCGGCTCACGCGCTCGCGCATCGTCCCCAGCTTGGCATGAAACGTGACACCCTCGAGCGTGTCCAGCCGACTCAGCAGCGTCGATTTGAGATCTTCGCGCCAGAAGAATTGCGCGTCGTTCAGGCGGGCCGACAGGACCCGCGCCGCGCCGGCGGCGATCAGGGCGCCTCCGTCCGTCGCCTCGATGTTGGCGACCGTCACGAAATGAGGGGCCAGACCCTCGGCCCCGGGCGTGCGGACCGCGAAATACCTCTGGTGCGCGCGCATGGAGGTGCGCACGACCTCGGGCGGAAGAACCAGAAAGGCCGGATCCATGTCGCCCAGAAGAGCGACAGGCCATTCCACCATGCCGGCGACTTCGGCGAGCAGACCCTGATCCTCGACCAGTTCCAGGCCGGCGACGGCGCAGGCCGAGCGAGCGCCTTCCAGGATGCGGGCTTTGCGCGCGTCCGCATCCAGCACCACGAAACGCTCGGCGAGCTTGCGCTCGTAGTCGGCGAAGTCGGTCACCGCGAAGGCATGGCCGCCGCCCATGAACCGGTGGCCTTGCGTCAGGTCGCCGGCGGTGACGCCGTCGATGGCCAGAGGGACGACCTTGCCGTCGAACAGGCACAGAATGCGATGGAGAGGCCGCACCCAGCGCAGACGGCCATCGCCCCAGACCATGGACTTGGGCCAGGGAAATTCCCTCACGACGCCCTCCACCGCCTCGGCGACGATGTCCGCTGTCGCGCGGCCGCCGCGCGACAGCGATGCATAATAGACGCCGCCACGCTCCGCCAGATCCTCGCGGGAGACACCGGCGGATCGCAGAAAACCCTCGATCGCCTGAACGGGCGAGCCCACGCGCGGTCCCTTGCGTTCTTCCAGCCGATGTTCCTGCTTCGAGGGCAGCCCCTCGGCGACCAGTGTCAGGCGCCGCGAACCCGCGAAGGTCTTCAGCGACCGCACCTCGATTTCCGCGCGAGACAGGCGCTCGCCCATCAGGCGCTGGAGGTCGCGCGCCGCGCCGGCCTGCATCCGCGCGGGAATCTCTTCCGAAAACAGTTCGAGAAGAAGCTGTGGCATGGCTTCAGGGATTGGCGCTTTCCGACGCGACCCAGGCGAGCGCGCAAGACTTGCACAGATCGCGGATGCGGCTGATGTATCCCTGACGTTCAGCCACCGAAATCGCGCCACGCGCGTCGAGCAGATTGAACAGATGCGAGGCCTTCAGCACGTGATCGTAGGCCGGCAACACCAGCGGCCGCCCCTTGCGGCCGACCTCGGCCAGCAGTCGCGGAACGGACGCCTCCATGTCTCGGAAGTGGGCGCGCAGCATCTCGACGTCGGCGACCTCCAGTTCGAAGGAGGAGAATTCCCGCTCATTCTCCAGGAACACGTCGCCGTAGCTTTGCGAGGCAGGGCCGCCAGGGTCGTTGAACGCCAGGTCGTAGACGTTGTCCACGCCCTGCACATAGAGCGCCAGTCGCTCCAGGCCATAGGTGAGCTCTCCCGCCACCGGGGAGACATCGAGACCGCCGACCTGCTGGAAATAGGTGTACTGGCTGACCTCCATGCCATCGCACCATACCTCCCATCCCAGACCCCATGCCCCGACCGTCGGGTTTTCCCAATCGTCCTCGACGAAGCGGATGTCGTGCAGGGTCGGATCGATGCCGACGCATTCCAGCGAGGCGAGGTACATGTCCTGCATGTCCGGGGCATTGGGCTTGAGGATCACCTGATACTGGTGAAACTGGCGCAGCCGGTTGGGATTGTCGCCATAGCGGCCATCCGACGGCCGGCGCGAGGGCTGGACATAGGCCGCGCGCCACGGTTTGGGACCAAGGGCCCGCAACACGGTCGCCGGATGCAAGGTGCCCGCGCCGACCTCTACGTCATACGGCTGCAGGATCACGCAGCCCCGATCGCTCCAGAAAGCGTGAAGCCGGAGGATGAGGTCCTGAAAGGAAGCTGAGGGCGAGGCGACCATGTCGGCGGACCTCTTAGGGCCCGCCGACCCAGGCTTCAAGCCAAGGGGCTCACGCCACGGCCTTGCCGATCAACCGCCGGTGGGGGCCGCCGCCGCCTCGGCGGTCGCCGCCGGCAGCGACACGTCGGACGGCACGAGCACCTTGTCGATCACCTGAATGATGCCGTTGGTGGCCATGACGTCGCTTTGAATGATGTCGGCGTCATTGACCTTGAGAACATCGGTGCTGCCGTCGATGACGACCTTGGTGTTCTCGACGGTCGCCACGGGACCCTTGGCTCCTTTGATCTTGCTGGAGTCCACCTTGGCGTTGACGAGGTGGTAGGTCAGAACCTTCTGAAGAATGGGGGCGTTCTTTGGCGCCAGCAACTGCGCCAGTTGCGAGGGCGGCAGGGCCTGGAACGCTTCGTCGGTCGGAGCGAAAAGCGTGATGTTGGGCGCCGACTTCAGGGTGTCGGAAAGACCGGCCGCGTCGACCGCCTTCAGAAGGATCGTGAAATGGCCCGACCCCTGCAGGGTGCTCACCAGGTTGCCGTTGGGCATGACGTGGGGCGATGGGGGCAAAGCCGCCGCGGGGGGCGCGGTCGCCGCCGCGACGGGTGCGCCGGCGGACGTGTCCTGGGCGCTCGCCGCCAGGGGCAGGGCAAGGACCGACGCAATCGCGGTCATCGAGAACAAGCGTGAAAATAGCATCTGTTTCCTCATTGAGAGCTCCCCCTTGGGCGCAACGCGCATGGCTAAACAGGCTAGCGCGGTTTTCGTCAATCAAGCCAACGTCACCGCACAATAGGGGTTCCCGCGCATCGGTCACAAGGTCCGCATAGGAAGTGGCCGCACAAAAATAAGGCGCCACAACCAGCGGCTGAGCATGTCGCGGGCGCCGGCGTCCGCGCACGCCTCCGCTCGGCCCTCGCCGCAAGACGCTTCCCCGTCGCGCCGGTTAGCGTCGTTTTGGACACGACGACGTCCAAAAAGGCACACGGCCGGAAATGGTTTCGGCCGGGGGCGGGAGCAAGAAATGAAACTGATAATCGCGGTGGTTAAGCCGTTTAAGCTCGACGAGGTGCGAGAAGCGCTGGTGGCGGCGGGCGTCGAGGGCCTGACGGTGTCCGAGGTCAAGGGTTATGGCCGGCAAAAAGGCCAGACCGAAATCTATCGAGGCGCGGAGTATCAGGTCAACTTCGTGCCGAAGGTGAAGCTTGAGGCCGTCGTGGACGACGCCCTGGCCCCGGCCGCGGTCGACGCCATTCGTAAAGCGGCGGGCACGGGCAAGATCGGCGACGGCAAGATCTTCGTCATCGACGTCGAGAGCGCCCTTCGCATCCGGACCGGGGAAACCGGTCCAGCCGCCCTCTAACGATTCATCAGCCGATCAAGGAAGCACCGAAAATGAAATCAAGGATATTCCCACGGCTGGCCGGTTTCGCGCTCGCCGCCATGATCGCGGGGGCGCCCCTCGCGGCGTTCGCCCAGACAGCCGCCGCGCCCGCCGCGGCGACCAACGCGGCGGCGCCGGCCGCGACCGCCACAGAAACGCCAGCGGCGGCGCCGGCCGCCACGCCGGCGCCCGCGGCGGCCGCCGCGCCGGCCCCGAAGATCGACTCCGGCGACACGGCCTGGATGCTGACCTCGTCGGTCCTGGTGCTGATGATGACCATTCCGGGCCTGGCGCTGTTCTACGCCGGCATGGTGCGCAAGAAGAACATCCTGGCGACCCTGGCCCAGAGCTTCGGAGCGACCTGCCTGATCACGATACTATGGATGGTCATCGGCTATTCGATCTCATTCACCGACGGCGGGGCGAACAACGCGTACATAGGCGGCTTCAAGTACTGGCTGCTGACGCCGCTCAACACCAACATCAACCTGACCAGCTCGCTCGCGCCGACGATCCCCGAGACCGTCTACATGTTCTTCCAGATGACCTTCGCCATCATCACCCCGGCCCTCATCGCCGGCGCGCTGGCGGACCGGATGAAGTACTCGGCCTTCCTGCTGTTCATGGGCGCCTGGCTGCTGCTGGTCTACTGCCCGATCGCCCACTGGGTGTGGGGCGGCGGCTTTCTTGGAAAGGCCGGGGCGCTCGACTTCGCCGGCGGCACCGTCGTGCACCTGAACGCCGGCACCGCCGGCCTCATCTGCGCCCTCATGCTGGGCAAGCGCAAAGGTCTGGGCACGGAGAACTTTCACCCGCACAACCTCGCCTACAGCGTCATCGGCGCCTCCCTGCTGTGGGTCGGCTGGTTCGGCTTCAACGCCGGTTCGGCGGTGACCTCCGGCGGGCAGGCCGGCATGGCGGCGGTGGCGACGCAGATCGCCACGGCGGCGGCCGCGATGGCCTGGATGTTCGCCGAATGGATCATCGCCAAGAAGCCATCGGTGCTTGGCATGATCTCCGGCGCCGTCGCCGGCCTGGTGGCGATCACGCCGGCGTCCGGCTACGTCAACCCGACGGGGGCGCTGATCATCGGCCTGATCGCCGGCGTCGTCTGCTACGTCTCCGCGGTGCATCTGAAGAAGGTGTTCGGCTATGACGACGCGCTCGACTGCTGGGGCGTGCACGGCGTCGGCGGCGCCACCGGCGCCATCCTGACCGGGGTATTCGCCTCCAACGCGATCAACTCCGCCGCCAAGGGTTGGCTCATCGACGGAAATGTCGGCCAGATGTGGCTGCAGTTCGAGGATGTCGGCGTCACCTTCGTCTACTGCGCCGCGGTCACCTTCGTGATCCTGCTGGCGATCAAGTACACGGTCGGCCTGCGCGTCAGCGAGGAAGTCGAGGAAGAAGGCCTCGACATCAACCTGCACGGCGAGACCGTTCAAGCCTAGTATCCGGTTCCCATTCGCCGGAGCGTAGAGGCGGGCGTCCTCCATGGAGGGCGCCCGCTTTGCTTTGTTCGGCACAGACCGGAAGAACGCCTCCCTTCCGGTCGCGCGGAACGCGTGACGTCATTCATTGCGCTTGGCGCGCTGGTTCGGAAAAAGCGGCCGCGCGGACAGGCGCCGCACCTTCGTACTTTTCTTTCTGGTCTGTGTACCCCAGTGGGCTCCGCGCGCCCGTGCTCATGATCCACGATCCGCGCAGTCTGTGTCAGGTTCCAAATCTACAGGCTCTGACCCACCAGTCAGGGCGGACGGCAGTCAGCCGAGCGGCGAGGCTAGCGGAGTCCGTCGCCGACCGGCAAAGCGCGAAGCAGGTCGCGCCGGAGCCGGACATGCGGGCCAGCAGGGTCTCGGGGGCGTCTTCGAGCGCCGTGAGGACCCCGGCGATCAATGGTTGGAGGGCGATGGCCGGAGCCTGGAGGTCGTTGCGGCAACGGACGAGGAAGGCGGCGACGTCATCGGCGCCGGCGAAGACGGCCGGCCACGGCGGAAGCGCGTCTCCCGCGGGCGCAACCGCGCCATCATAGGCCTCATAGACCGCGCCGGTCGGCGAGGGTCGAAGCGGATTGACGAGCACCGCATCGAGAACGGGTAGAGGCGGCGCGGGCGTCAGGCGATCGCCTCTGCCGGTGGCGACGACCGATCGGGACTCCAGGCAGGCGGGGACGTCGGATCCGAGCCCGGCGGCGATATCCAGGAGATCGGCGTCGGTGGCGTCCAGCGCCAGCGCCCGGCGCAGCAGCACAAGGGCCGCGGCGGCGTCCGCCGAGCCTCCCCCCAGTCCGGACGCGATCGGAAGCTGTTTGTCGAGACCGAGATGAAACGGCGCCCACGTCGCCGTCCGACCGGCCAGGAGACGGTCTCGCGCCCTGACGATGAGGTTGTCGCCGCCGGCGCTCAGCGGGCCCGCAAAGGGTCCGGTCAGGCGAAGACCGGGCCCGTCGCCCTCGACGAAGCAGACCTGGTCGCCAACGTCGGCGAACACCATGAGGCTGGCGATCGGGTGGTAGCCGTCATCGCCAGGCGGCCCGACGTGCAGAAACAGATTGACCTTCGCCCTTGCGACGCGCTCGAAGATCACGCGGTGATCTCAGGAGCCGGCGACGGTCGGCGCGGCGCCCGCGTCCAGGCCCGATTTCAGCTTGGCCTCGGCGCTGGCCTTGAGTTTCGGCGTCGGCTCCAGCGTCAACACCCGGCGCCATTGGAATCGAGCCTCGGTCAGGCGTCCGACGCGCCAGTAGGCGTCGCCGAGATGATCGTTGATTTCCGCGTCGCCGGCTTCCAGCACCACGGCCGATTCGAGCTGCTGGACCGCGTTTCTGTAGTCACCCAGGCGGTAATAGGCCCAGCCGAGAGAATCGACCATGGCGCCGGACTGGGGGTTCAGGCTGACCGCCTTCTTCACCATGGCCATCGCCCGGCCCAGATTCTCCCCACGGTCGATCCAGGCGTAGCCGAGAAAGTTCAGCAACTCCGGTTCATCGGGGTTTTGCGCCAAGGCGCGCGCGAGATCGCGCTCCGCCTCCGTCCAGCGATCGCTCTGCTGATAATCGACGGCGCGCATATAGAGCAGCCGCCAGTCGGCGCGCTCGCCCTGACCCTGAATGATCGGATCGAGGACCTTGACGGAATCGTCGTAGCGCTCGTCCGCGCGCAACAGATCCGCCAATGTCGTGGCCGCCTGCTCGTCACCTGGCGCGCTCACATGGGCGGCCTGGGCGATCGCCAGCGCCTTGTCCTTGTCACCGGCATCCTGATAGCTCCACGCGAGCTTGCCGCGCGCCGTCAGGTATTGGGGGGTCCCGGCCTTGGGGGTCATGTAGGCCACACGGGCGCCGTCCTTGTCGCCCAGGTTGGTCAAGGTGTCTCCGACGAGCACCCAGGCCTCGTCCCGACCCGGGTCGAGCCGCAGGGCCAGGCGAAGGTAAGCCAGAGCGACCTCATAGTGCTTCTGGATGATCAAGATGGTCGCCGGCGCGACGATCGCCTCGGCGGCCGATTGCTTGATGGACGGCAGCGGCGGCGCCGCCCTTCCCGCCAGCGCCCGAGCCCGCGCCGCGCCCAGGATCGGATCGTCGCCATTGTGCGTCATGGCGGTCGCATAGATGGCGGCCGCCTCCGCGGACCGGCCGCGCCGTTCCAGAAGGGCGCCCAGAGCGAGGCTGGCGATGCCGCCTGGATCGCCGGCGGTGATCAGCGCGCGGAAGGCGGTTTCGGCCTCGTCGTAGCGGCGAAAACGCTCGTAGAGCTTTCCCTGGTCCAGGTTGGCGTAGAATTGCGAGATCGGTTCGGAGCCGATCACCGGATGCACGGTGGCGGCGCGGAAATCGCCGGATGCCGCCGCGGCGAACGGCGCGAGCAGCTGAGCGAGGCCGTTGTACGGCGCACCGATCGCGGCGCCGGTGAGCCTGGCGTAGGCCAGCTTCGGATCGCCGCTCGCCAGCGCCTCGACGCCCTGGGTGAGCGCGCCCAGACTGCGAATCACCGGCTCGACCGACGGATCGGTCGGCGCGGTCGCGGCGGCCCGGGTGACATCCCCGGCCAGCAGCAGAGCGCTGAAGGCGTGGGTGTCCAGGAAGGTGGCGGGTTCGCCCGGGTCAAGGCCCGCGGCGCGATCGAAATAGGCGGCGGCGGCGTGACCGTGGCCATTTTTCACGGCCGCCTGGCCCGCGAGGAAGAGGCCATAGGCGGAGTCGTCCGCCGCCGCGGCCGCGGCCTCGGCCGGGCTCGGCGGCGGTGTTTCGACGGCCACGGGACCGGGGCTCGTCGTGGCGCAGGCGCAAAGAACCAGCACCGGCGCCAAGGCGAAGAGAAAGCTTGTTTTGCGCATGACCTATTTCCTGCCCCTCACAATGTGGCGCGGTGAGGGACGCGACGCCGGCCTACATATTGGGATAGTTTGGTCCGCCGCCACCTTCGGGTGTGGTCCACAGGATGTTCTGTGACGGATCCTTGATGTCACACGTCTTGCAGTGGACGCAATTCTGAGCGTTGATCTGGAAGCGCGGATTGGCGCCCCCCTCGTCGTACAACACCTCGTAGACGCCCGCCGGACAGTAAAGCCTCGCCGGCTCGCCATAGAGGGGCAGGTTGACGTCGATCGGGACGCTGGGGTCGAGAAGCTTGAGATGCGCGGGCTGATCTTCCTCATGGTTGGTCGCCGACAGGAAGACGCTGGACAGCTTGTCGAAGCTCAGCACGCCATCGGGTTTTGGATAGACGATCGGCTTGTAGTCCTTCGCCAGGCCCGTCGAGGCCGCGTCGGTCTTGCCGTGGCCGAGCGTACCGAAAAACGAGAAGCCGCCCGTGAGATTGCTGACGATGAGATCGGCCATGACGACCGCGCCGCCGACCCAGGTGCCAAACCGCGACCACAGGGGTTTCGCGTTGCGGACGATATGCAGCTCCCGCCGCACCCAGGACTTTTCGTAGGCGTCCTCGTAGTCCGTCAGCCGGTCGCCGCCGCGGCCCGTTTGGATGGCGGCGAACGCTGCTTCGGCCGCCAGCATGCCGGTCTTCATGGCGTTGTGGCTGCCTTTGATTCGCGGCAGGTTCACGAAACCGGCCGAGCAACCGATCAGAACCCCACCGGGGAAAGACAAGGTCGGCACCGACTGCAAGCCTCCCTCGGTGATGGCGCGCGCGCCATAGGCGATGCGCTTGCCGCCCTCGAGGTAGCGACGGATCGCCGGATGGTGCTTCAGCCTCTGAAACTCGTCGAAGGGCGAGAGCCAGGGATTCTTGTAGTTGAGGTGCACCACGAGGCCGATTGCCACATAGTGGTCGCCGAAATGGTACATGAAACTGCCGCCGCCGGTATGGTCGTCGAGCGGCCAGCCGACCGTGTGCTGAACAAGGCCCGGCTGGAAGGCGTCGTCGGGAACCTGCCAGACCTCCTTCAGCCCGATCCCGAACTTCTGCGGCTGCTTGCCCTTGGTGAGGTCGAATTTCGCCTGGATCTCCTTGGCGAGCGAGCCGCGCACGCCCTCGGCGATGAAGGTGTACTTGGCATGCAGCTCCAGGCCCGGCTGGTAGTCGCCCTTGCGCTCGCCATCCTTGCCGACGCCGAAGACCCCCGCCACGACGCCCTTCACCGCGCCCTCGGCGGTGTAGACCACTTCCGAGGCGGCCATGCCCGGGTAGATCTCCACGCCCAGTCCCTCGGCTTCGCTCGCCAGCCAGCGGCAGAGATTGGCGAGGGATGCGATGTAGTTGCCGTGGTTGTGCATGAACTTCGGCATCGGAAACATCGGTATGGCGATGTCTCCGCGCGGCCCGAGCGCCAGGAAGCGGTCATGGGTGACCGCTGTTTCCAGCGGCGCGCCTTTTTCCTTCCAGTCGGGGATCAGTTCATCGAGCGCCCTGGGATCGATCACGGCGCCCGAGAGGATATGGGCGCCGACCTCCGAGCCCTTCTCGACCACGGCCACGGAGATTTCCGCGCCGGCGGCCGCGGCCAGTTGCTTGAGGCGGATCGCCGCCGAAAGGCCCGCCGGCCCGGCGCCGACCACGACGATGTCGTAGTCCATGGCTTCTCGTTCGACGTCGTCGCTCATGGATTGGTACGCACCGTTGGCAGCATCCCGCCTTAATCGAAGCGGGATGCGCAACGGTCAAGAAGAAACGGCCCCGACTATTGGGCCTTCTCGGCCTTGGCGGCCATGTGCGCGGCCCTCGCCTCCGCCCGGGCGGTCTTGCAGCTTTCGGAAATCTCGCTCTCGTGCTGCTTCAAGCAGCGCCCGGGCTTGTCGGCGTCGGCGCAGAACTTCTTCAGATCGTCGGCGCACGCCAGCTTCCAGCCCTTCTTGCCGCCGGCAGCCTCGCCGGTCGCCGGGACGGTCGCCGGCGTCATGGGTGTCGCCGCCGGCGCGGCGGCGACAGCGGCGTTGGTCGTTTCGGGCGCCGCGGCCGCCTCCGACTTCTTGCCTTGCTTGTCGCAAGCGGCGAGCGTCGCCAGCGACAGGGCCAGGACGAGCGACATCTTCAGGGTGTTGGGTCTCATGCTACAAAGCTCCTGCAGGGCTGGGCGGGTGGCGGAATGGATCGCCCTCCTTCGATCCGACAGTCCGCCCGGACGGTCAAGCACGCAACGCCAATTTCGTGTTAACGAGGCCTGCATGTCGCCCGGACCCTCCTTGCGTGAAGAGCGCGCCGCCGAGGCGCTCCTGTCCTTCTGGACGTGGGCGGGGGTCGACGCGTGCTACGAAGACGCCGCCGTCGATCGCACGAATAGGTCGGCGAGCGCGCCGGCGCCGCGGCCGTCGATCGCCATCGCCCGCGGCGCCGGCTCCGCGCCGAGCGAGGCGGTTCCCGTCGCCCCCATCGACGCCATCGCCGAGGCGCGGCGCATGGCCGCCGGGGCCGCAACCCTCGAGGCGCTTTCCGCGGCCATCGCCTCGTTCGACGGCTGCCCGCTCAAGAAAACCGGCGCCCGGCAGGCGGTCTTCTCCAGAGGCGCCGCCGACGCGCCGGTGCTGGTGATCGGCGAGGCGCCCGGAGCGGACGAGGACATACGGGGCGAACCGTTCGTGGGCAAGGCCGGACAGCTGCTGGACCGGATGCTGCGCGCGGCCGGCCTCGAAAACAGGGTGTTCATCACAAACACGGTGTTCTGGCGGCCTCCCGGAAACCGCACGCCGAGCCCGGCGGAACAGCAGGTCTGCGCCCCGTTTCTCGAACGCGCCATCGCTCTGGTCGCCCCCCGCCTGTTGCTGATCGTCGGCGGCGCTTCGGCGAAGGCGGTCCTGGGCGTCGGCGAGGGCATTCTCAGCCTTCGCGGCCGATGGCTCGACTGGCGTTCCGCGGACGAAACCGTCGTCATACCCGCGCTGCCCACCCTGCACCCGGCCTTCCTTCTGCGCCAGCCGGCGGCCAAGAAGAAGACCTGGGCCGACATGCTGGCTTTGAGCGAACGGCTTGATCGCATCGAACACTCTGCGTAGACATGGGCGCTGCGATGATGCGTTGTCTCACCACCGCCGCGGTTTCCGCGAGTCTGGCCCTTGCGGCCATGTCGTCGACGCGGGCTCTTGCTCAGTCCCGGTCAATCCTGTCCGCGTCGGACGCTCAGCTCTATTCCGCGGCGTTCGCGGCGGCCGAACAAGGTGATTCGGCCACCGCCGAGGCCGATCTCGCCCGGGTGCGCGACCCGTGCCTGGTCGGACCGGTGCGCTATCTGACCCTGACGGCGCCGGCGTCCTCGCCGCGCAAGGCCGGGTACGGCGACCTGGAGGCATGGCTCAAGGCGTTCCGGGATTTGCCCGGCGCCAATCTGATCTATGCGCTGGCCGAAAAGATGAAGCCGCCCGGCGCTCACCCGCCGACGCCCTCGACGTCGCTGCTGACCCAGGCGGCCGGCGCCGGAACGACCGTGGCCGGCGCGCGGCAGTCGCCCGCGGCCCGCGAGGCCTACTACAGCGGTGACCTGGGCCGCGCGCGCGCCCTTGCCCTCAGGGACGGAGACCGCTGGATTGCCGGGTTGGCGGCCTACCGAACCGGACAATTCCAAGAGGCGCAGGATCATTTCTCCGCCGTGGCGCTCGATTCGACGGCAGCCGACGAGACGCGCGCCGCCGGCGCCTTCTGGGCCGCCCGCGCCGCGCGCACCGCTGGGCAAACGACCGACGCCGATGCGTTCACGCGCATGGCGGCCTCGGCGCCGGACACCTTCTACGGCATGATCGCCCGCCGCCATCTGGAGCTCAACGACGATCCGCTCGATCGCGTCTTGGAGCCGGCGCCGGTCGCCCAGCCGATCGCGGCCACTGGCCTCGACGCGCCCGGCGTTCGGCGGCTGATAGGGGCCGACGCGCGCGCCAGGCGCGCGATCGCCCTGATGCAGATCGGACGGACGATGGATGCCGGGATGGAATTGCGCACCGGCCTGGCCCTGGCCGTCGGGGACGACGAGAGGGCTGCGTGGACGACGTTGGTTCTGGCCCTCAACCCCAGTCATCCCGACGCCTCCGCATCCGTGGCGATCAGCCACAGGACCGCGGGAACCTTGTATCCCACGCCGGCTCTCGACCCGCTCGGCGGCTTCGTTCTGAGCAAGGCCCTGGTCTACGCCCTCACCTGGCAGGAAAGCCGTTTCAATTCGCTCGCGGTCTCGCCCGTCGGGGCGATCGGGCTGATGCAGGTGATGCCCAGCTCGATGGCCGACGTCCTGGGCGACGACTCGCTCAAGAGCGATCCGATCCCACTTTTTGATCCGGCCACCAATCTGCAGGCGGGCCAGAGATATGTGAACTGGCTGAGGCAACGCGCCGTCGGGCCTGATCTCCTGCGTGTCGTGGCCGCCTACAACGGCGGCCCGACGACCGTCGCGCGGACCCAGACCCAGGTTGGAATGAACGACAGTCTCCTGATCGTCGAGAGCCTGCCGTTCGCCGAAACCCGCGACTATGTCCACAAGGTGGTGGCGGCCTACTGGAGCTACCGGCGCCAGTTCGGGTCCGACAGCCCTACGCTCGACGCGATCGCATCGGGCGCCGGGTCCGTCGACGCCGCCCTGGACCGGTAGGCTCTCGTAGCGCCGGCTTCCAGCCCATGGGCGCCGAGTTTGGGGTTGGCCGCTGGCCTCACTGCCGGCGCTCCGGCGGATAGAGCGAGTGTCGACGTTATCTTAACGCCTATGGACTGGAAGCCGGTGGTCGAGAGCATACAAGTTCTTGTTTTGTTCGCGTCACCAGCGTAACCTGGAACGATGGCCGTCACCGTCATATCAGTGCGCGGACGCGGCGCTCAGTCGAACGCTTCGGGGCGTTACGAGAGCCGCTCGCACGAGGCCTTCGACGACGGCTGGACGCCGGAGGATGCGCCGGCGACGACGCTGCGCACGACGGTGACCGCCGAAACGGCGCGCACGATCATCACGCGCAACGACAGCCCCGACATCGGCTTCGACCGCTCGATAAATCCGTACCGTGGTTGCGAGCACGGCTGCATCTATTGCTATGCGCGTCCCGCGCACGCCTACGTGGGCCTCTCGCCGGGCCTCGACTTCGAGAGCAAGCTGTTCTTCAAGCCCAGGGCGGCGGAGCTGCTGGCGAGGGAGCTCGGCAAGGCCTCCTACAAACCGGCGGTGATCCACATCGGCGGCAACACCGACCCCTATCAGCCGCAGGAGCGGTCGCTGCGAGTCACGCGGCAGCTGCTCGAAGTGCTCGGCGCGCATCGTCACCCCGCCTCGATCATCACCAAATCGGCCCTGATCGAGCGGGATATCGATCTGCTCGGTCCGATGGGAAAGGCGCGCCTCGCGCGCGCCGCCATTTCCATCACGACCCTCGACCGCGGCCTGGCGCGGGTGATGGAGCCCAGGGCGGCGACGCCCGAGAGACGCCTGGCCGCGCTGCGGGCGCTCACGGGCGCCGGCGTGCCGACCGTGGTGATGTTCGCCCCGGTGATCCCGGGGCTCAACGATCACGAGCTGGAGGCCGTCCTGCGCCGATCGGCGGAAGCCGGGGCGATCGGCGCCGGCTATGTCGTGCTGCGCCTGCCGCTGGAAATCAAGGACCTGTTCAGCGAATGGCTGGCGGCGAAACTGCCCGATCGCGCCGAACGGGTGATGTCCCTGGTGCGCCAGATGCGGGGCGGACGCGAGTATGACGCGCAGTGGGGGCGCAGGATGAAGGGCGAGGGCCCGATCGCCGAACTGATCGGGCAGAGGTTCAAGATGGCTTGCCGCCGATTCGGGCTCGACGGCGCCCTCCCGCCGCTCGGCACGAGGCAGTTCAGAGCGCCCCCCAAGGCCGGCGATCAGCTCGATCTGTTCGGGTGATCGCCGATGTCCAGACGCCGCGGCGAGCCGTCATCGCCAGATCCCCCAGCCTTTTCGAACAGCATCGCCTTGGTGAGAAAGGCCTTGTCGGCGGCCCGCACCCTCAGGTCGCCAGCGGCGAACAGCGTCTCTAGGTCGAGCGCGCAGTAGCTGGCGTAATAGGGCTCGTGAAAATAGGCGGGGAAGGCTTCCAGCAAGCGCGCCAGGCGCGGTTCGTCCACGGGCTGGACCGAGTCGGCGAAGGCCAGCACGCCGCCCGGCTTGAGCACGCGGGCGATTTCTGCGGCGACGACGGGCCGAACCTTGGGGGGAAGTTCATGGAAAAGGTAGACGCAGGTGACCCCATCCAGCGAGCCGTCGGCGAAGGGCAGGCGCTCGGCGTTGGCCTGGAGCAATTCCCGCACGCCCGAGCGACGTTTGGCCTCGTGAAGATAGGCCGGCGAGAGATCCACGCCCGCGAGATGGGCGCGCGGGAAGGTCGCGGCCAGATCGCCAAGGAACGCGCCCGAACCGCACGCCAGGTCGACGATCCGCAGGCCGCGATGATCGCGCGCGCGCCAGGCGCTGGCCAGCAGGGACAACGCACGGCGCCGCATGGCCCCTCCGGCGCCGGCGAACAGCACTTCGACCTGAATTTCATAGCGGCGGGCGCTGTCCGGCGTGAACCAGCCGCCGGACTGGAAATGAAAATTCTGGCGGTAATAGGTGGGATACCCTCGCGCCGCCCCCGCGTCGGCGCGGGCGTCTGTGGCGCCGCCGCGTCGACGGCGATCCTCGACGCGGCGGGCGTCGGACAGCATGTCGGCCGCGCCGCGCAATGCGATCGGCTCGTCGCGCATGGGAGGATAGAGACCGGCGGCGATGTCGGCGCCGTCCTTTTCGAACGCCTCGCGCCACGCGCGACGCAAAAAGCCCTGCGGCGGCGGCGGCTGGCTGGGCGTGAAGTCCTGGGGACCGGTGCGGTGCGCGCCTGTGATCGTTCGCGCCGCGACGCCGGCCGCGCCCCACCAGGCCGCCTTCAGCATCGCCCGGGCGGTCTGAGCGGATCGGTCGGCGGCGAACGCCGCGCGCAGTCTTGGTCTGGGCTCACTCATCGACATCACCGGTTGAACAGCCCCACCAGCTCAATATGGGGCGACCACAGAAACTGGTCCACCGGCAGGAGTCGCTGAAGCGTAAATCCGCCGTCGGTCAGAATTTTGGCATCCCTGACGAAGGTCGTCAGGTTGCAGGACACCGCCACGGCGCGAGGAACCGTCGAGCGCGCGAGTTCCGCCGACTGCGCGGCCGCGCCGGCCCTCGGCGGATCGAACACGACCACGTCGGTCTTGCGCAGCTCAGCGGCCAGGACCGGTCTGCGATCAAGGTCGCGCACCGCCGCTTCGATCGGGCTCTGGCCCGGCGCCGTCGCCAGCGAGGCTTTCAGGGACGCGATGGCGGATGCCGAGGCGTCGGCCGCCATCACCGGGGCGAGCGTGGCCAGCGGAAAGGTGAAGGCGCCGACGCCGCAGTACAGGTCGGCGACGCGCCGCGCGCCGGCCGAGGCGGCGAGCGCGAACGCGACCATGGCCTGCTCGGCGGCGGCGACGGCTTGCAGAAACCCGCCCGGCGGCAGGGCCACGGTGGCGCCGCCGATGCGGACCAGAGCCGGCCGGGCCTGATAGAAAATTTCGCCGGCCAGACTGACGCGCGCGATGTCGCCCTCGCCAGCGATTTGCGCGGCGCGCATGCGCGCGTCCGCGGACAGGCCGCCACCGCGGCGTTCGATCCCGGTGACGTCGATGTCCAGCCCGGTCTCGGTCACGGTGACGTGCAGGGTCGGCGCCGACTTGGGGTGTTCGAGAAAAGGCTCGGCCAGGCGCCGTAGCAGCGGCAGAGCAGCCACCAGCCGCTGATCGGCGATCACGCAGACATCGATGGCCACTAGACGCCACGAGCGGCGCGCCTTGAATCCCAGCACAGCGCCCCGGCCCTGGCGGCGGGCATGCAGGGCGAGACGCCGACGCGAGCCCGGCGGCGCGGCGAACGGCGGCAGGATGTCCGTCTCCAGTCCCTCGCGCCCCAAGGCTTCGCGGATCTGCCCGACCTTCCAGGCCAGGTAGGGCGCGGACGCCCAATGCTGGAGCGCACAGCCGCCGCAGTGGCCAAAATGCGGGCACGGGGGCTCGACGCGGTCGGGACTGGCGTCAAGCCATTCACTCACCTCCGCGCGACTGTTGTCCACGCGCGCGACCACGCGCTCGCCCGGCAGGGTGAAGGGCGCGAACGCGCCGCCATCGGCTAGGCCGTCGCCGAGCGCTCCGACCGCGTGGATGTTCAGGATCGACGGTTCGGTCATCGTTTGAGCACGTTTCCTTGTGACATCGGGCAGCCGCCGTCGGCTGGTTGCGAAAGTGTGAACGCCGCGCTCAAGGTTTGTTCAGGTTCGATCGGCCATAGGGTTCGCGATCGTGAACATCTTGGCCCTTCGATCTTCAGGGGATGTCTTAGCATGAAATCCGTGATCACCGCCGTCTCGCTTCTCGCCCTGGCGGCCGCGAACCTCTCGCCCGGCCTGGCGGCGGCGCAAGGCTATGAGGGATACCCCCCTCCGCCGCCCGCGGAGGCTTGCCACCATGACAGGACCGCAAGCACCGTGGTCGGCGCCGTGATCGGCGCGGGCGTCGGCGCGCTGCTCGGCGTGGCGATCGCCGCGCAGGGCCACGGCGGCGACGGCGCCGCGCTGGGGGCCGGGCTCGGCGGCGTGGGTGGCGGCCTGATCGGATCGAATTCGGCCAAGTGCCCGGACAACCCACCGCCTCCGCCGCGGCCCTACGGCGCGAACGATTACGGCCCAGGCTACGCCCAAGGCGCGCCGCCGCCGCCGCCTCCCGGCTATCGGAACCAGGGCTATGGCGATCCGCCGCCGCCGGCCGGATACGGTACGGATCGAGATCGAGATCGAGATCGAGGCTACGACGATCCGCCTCCGCCGCCAGGCGAGTACGACCAGGGTCAAGGATATGGCGACGGCCCGCCGCCTCCCCCGCCCGGTCAGGACGAGTTCAACGAGCCGGCGCCCGGCGCCGGCGAATCACCGCGATAGGCCGCGCAGGCTCTGCGTCCGGGGCCGGTCAGGGACGCTGAACGTCGTCCAACAGCTTTCTCAGTTCGGTCTTGAGGATCATGCAGTCGGCGTTCCTCGGCAAGGTCTCGGTCCAGAACACCACCTTGAAGGCGGCGAGCCGTTCGGCGACGAAGGCGCACAAATCGGCTTCGCTGGCCCTCGCGCCCGCCTTGAGCGTGACCACCGCGCCCGCTCCTTTCCAAGCGTCTTGCGAGGGATGCCGACTACGGCCGCAACCATGACCGCCGGGTGGTCGTAGAGAGCGTTCTCGCCGCATAGACGGCGACGGGCCATTCGGGCAGGTTGCGCATCGCCAGGGCGACACGGTCGCCCATTTCGACACCCTGGGCGCGCAGGTCGGCGGCAAACGCAGCGACGGCCCGGAAGAACCCCTCGATCGTGACCCGCTCATCTTCATGAACGAGGAAGACGGACCCGCCGTGCGCGCGCCCCAGTTGGGCGACGGCGCGCAAGGTGGGCGGCGCGTTCTTCCACACCCGGGTAGGCGCGCCGCGGATCACCAGGCTCTCCATTTCGAACGGAGCCCCGGGGGCGGTCAGCAGGGCGTGGGCGGCGCCGATCGACATCGCCGGCCAGGGCGAAGCCGCCTTCATCGCGTGTCCTGATCCGCGGGGCGTCGCGAGTCAGCGGTCACGATGAACCTTTATCGCCTGCTGGCCGTCGATCTTCATGGTGAAACTTCCAAGGGCGCCGCGGCGAATCACGGCGCTCGAACCGTGGTGCGGGGGCGGATCGACCGGATTGTCGTCGATCTGCCGCCAGAGCGCGCCGTCGTCGAGGCGGAGGGTCCACTTGCCATAGGCGCTCTGTGACGCCGCATCGATCGTGACGGTCATGCGGTCGACTTCTTCGGGCTTTTCGCCGCGATCGAGAAACGACAGCGTGGGCAGATAGAGGCCGAACGCCTGATGGCGCGCCGCGCGGCGTTGTGCGCGGTCCACGGTCACCAGATCACCGCTGGCCTCGGCCTGTTCGACCCCCGCGACGGCCTTGTCATAGCAAACGAGCCGAGCCGCACCGTCGACGATCTTGCGGCAATCGAGCACGGCCTGGACAACCGGCGCTCGCATCGGACCGGGTCCAGCCCACGCCGCGGTCGCCGGCGCCAGACCCGCCAGGGCCACCCATAGAAAGCCCACCTGTCGCCTCATTTCGTCGCCCCGCTCGTTCAAGCCGCCGGATGATAGAACACAATCCCAATGAGCGCGACCATCGGGGTCTATTCGCCCCTATCCGGGTCAATCTGTGACCAGAAAGTGACACGCGCGCAGCGATCACATTGCGGAAGCGTAATCTGCGTTGACCGGTTCGAGGGCCAGCCGATACGTATCCGCTCAATCGGGGGGATGTTCGCCCGGGACCTTTCACGCTTACCGCGCCTGCTCGGCCTGATGGCCGCCGCCCCGCGCTGTAAAAAGGAGCAAGATTTGACCCAGACCACCGTTCGCGCCCGACTTTTGGCGTCTTCCATGATCACCGGGGTGGCCATCGCGACCCTCGCGGCCGGCGCCTATGCGCAGACCACCGGCACGCCCAGCGCCGTGGCTGGCGCCAGCGGCTCCAACGACGCCACCCAGGTGCAGGAATTCGTGGTCACCGGATCGCGCATTCCCCAGCCCAACCTGACCAGCATCAGCCCGGTCACGGCGGTCAGCGGCCAGGAACTGAAGATTTCCGGCACGAGCCGGGTGGAAGACCTGATCAACCAGCTGCCGCAGGTCATCGCCGACCAGGGCGGCGGAATCTCCAACGGCGCCTCCGGCACCGCGACGGTCAGTCTGCGCGACCTCGGCGCCGCCCGGACGTTGGTGCTGATCGACGGCGCCCGCCTTGGCCCGGGTGACCCCCTCACGCCATTCGCCGACCTCAACTTCATCCCCGCCGCCCTGATCGATCGGGTCGACGTTCTCACCGGCGGCGCCTCGGCGACGTACGGCTCGGACGCCGTCGCCGGTGTCGTCAACTTCATCATGAAGAAGGACTTCGAGGGCGTACAGCTCGACATCAATTCGGGCTTCTACCAGCACGACAACGGAAACGGCGACCTGCAGGCCGCCAACAAGGCTCTCGGCTACAACGCGCCCAGGGGCTCCATCGTCGACGGCCAGACCTGGGATATCGCCATCACCATGGGCGCCAGCTCACCGGACGGCAAAGGCAATGTCGAAGGTTATCTGGACTACCGGCACATCAACCCGGTGGCGCAAAGCCAGCGCGACTTCAGCAATTGCAACCTCCATGTCGCGGGACAAGGCTTTGCCTGCGGCGGTTCTCCGACAGCCGCGAACGCGAACTTCTTCGCCTATAACGCCGACTTTTCGAATGGCGCCGCCTACTCTCTGAACCCGAATTCCGGCAAGAACGCCACGCTCGATCCGTTTACCAGCGCGAACAATCAGCTCTACAATTTCGCGCCACTGAACTATTTCCAACGCAACGACGAGCGGTATTCGGGCGGATTCTTCGGCCATTACGAGGTCGCGCCTCACATCACCGCTTACGCCAGCTTCATGTTCATGCACGACCATACCGATGCCCAGATCGGCCCGAGCGGCGACTTCGGCACGACCGCGGCCATCCCCTGCAACAATCCGCTGTTGTCGGCCGACGAAGTGCAGAAGCTGTGCGTCGACCTCGGCTATTCGACGCCCGCCGCCCCGAAGGACGGCGTCGCGACCAACGTCTTCATCCTGCGGCGCAACACCGAAGGCGGCGGCCGTGTGGCCGATCTGTCTCACACCGATTTCCGCTCCCAGATCGGTCTGAAGGGTGATCTCGACGCCAACTGGCACTTCGACGTTTACGGCCAGTTCTACGAGGCGGATTCCCAAAGCATCCAACAAGCCTACTTCTCCAACTCCAGGATCGCGCAGGCGCTCAACGCGGTTCCAGACGCCAACGGCAATGCGGTGTGCGTCGATCAGTCGAACGGCTGCGTTCCCTACAACCCCTTCCAAGTCGGCGGTGTCACGCCGGCGCAGCTGGCCTTCCTACAGGTGCCAGGTAGTTCGACGGGCAAGACCACGGAACAGGTGGTCAGTGGTTCGATCACAGGCGATCTCGGGGCCTATGGCATCAAGAGCCCGATGGCGCACGATGGCGTCGGCCTGAACATCGGCGGCGAATACCGTCGTGAGTTTCTGTCGTTCAGCCCGGACGCGGCGGAACAGTCGGGTGACCTCGCCGGAGCCGGCGGCAGCTCTCTGCCGATCAGCGGCGCCTTCGACGTCAAGGAATTCTTCGCCGAAGTGCGGGTGCCGCTCGTCCAGGACGTCGCCTTCTTCAAGGAACTCAACTTCGACGGCGCCTATCGTTATTCGAAGTATAGCGAGGCGGGTAGCACGAGCGCCTACAAGCTCGGCGCAGACTGGGCGATCAACGACACCATTCGCCTTCGCGGCGGCTTCAACCGCGCCGTGCGGGCGCCGAACGTCGACGAACTCTTCGCTCCGCAGAACATCGGCCTGGATGGAACCACGGACAACTGCTCTGGAAAGACGCCGGTCTACACCCAAGCGCAATGCGCCAACACAGGCGTCTCGGCGGCGCAGTATGGCAACATCGCCCCCAACCCCGCTAACCAGTACAATGGTCTGACCGGGGGCAACCCGAACCTGAAGCCCGAAACCGCCAAGACCTATACCATCGGCGCCGTGATCACGCCCAAGAGCCTGATCCCGGGGATGAGTCTCTCGGTTGACTATTTCAACATCAAGATCGACAACGTCATCCAGTCCTACGGCGCAGACACCATTATCGATGACTGCGCCCTGACCGGTAACGCCACCTATTGTTCACTGATCCATCGCGCGCCCGGCAGCGGGACGTTGTGGCTCACCACGACCGGCTTCGTGGTCGACACCTTGCAGAACCTCGGCTACATCAAGACGTCCGGTATCGATTTTGCCTTCGACTATCGCATCAAGTTCACCGACATGCACATGCCCGATTGGGGCGGCCTGGGCCTGAACTTCCTCGGCACCTACACTCGCAACTATCAGCTGCAGGGCGCGCTCGGCACGGCGACGATTTCATGCGTCAGCAAGTACGGGCCGACCTGCCAGGGCACCTCCACACCGCAGAGCGGGCCGCTGCCGGCTTTCAAGGGCAAGACCCGCCTGACCTGGACGACACCGTGGAGCGGTCTGTCGGCCTCGGTGGACTGGCGCTATATCGGGCCGTCCGATATCGACACCGGCGCCCAGGATACGCCAGATTCGCACATCAAAGCCTTCAACTACGTCGACCTGGAGGCCAGCTGGCACTTCAAGGATCGCTACACGATCCGCGTCGGCTGCAACAACATCACCGACCTGGAGCCGCCGATCATCGGCTCGAGAGAACTTCCGGGCGTTGTCGGCAACGGCAACACCTACGCGCAAGTCTATGACGTCCTGGGCCGTTACCTGTTCATGGGTGTCACCGCCGACTTCTGAGGCGCGAATCCTGATCTTGGATCAGGGGCGGATCGAAAGATCCGCCCCTTTTCTTTTAGCCTGGAGGCGCCTAGGCTGCGTTGGCGCCAGTCGACAAAAGAGCTTAATTCTTGGTCCACACCGTTGATCTGCGGGGTCACTCGTCCGCGAACGATCGCGGGCCTCGGCTGCACGCGGCCAGCCTTCTGCTCGACGACAACCGCTGGGACGAAGCGGTCCAGGTCCTGCGTGAACTGACGGGGCAATACCCCACTTTCGCCGACGCGCGTCGGCTTTACGCCCTGGCGTTACGCGGGTGCGGCGATCACCAGGGCGCCGAGACCCAGCTTCGGCATGCCATGGCGTTCGACCCCAGGTCCAGCCCGACGGCGGTCGCACTTTCGGAGCAGCTGTTGGCCCGGGGCGCGCGCGAGGAAGCGCTTGCGGCTGTCGATGACCTGGCCCGCACCGCAGACGCCGATATTCACATCCTCACCGCCCAGGCCTTGGCGCTCAAGGCCCTGCAGCGCTTGGACGAGGCCGAGCTCGCCTTCGAACGGGCCATTCGCGCGGACCCTAGCAGCGGCGTGGCGGAGCACAACCTGGCCGCCCACTACGGCGACATGGAGCGCTTCGCGCTCAGCGAAGCGGCGACCGGCCGGGCCCTGTTCAAGGGCCTCGACGCCGCCGAAACCTGGCTTGTCCGCGCGCGCGCCCTCCAGGGCCTTGGCCGCCACGACGAGGCCGAAGCGGCTTTTCGCGAACTGCTTCGCCGACGCTCCGACCATGTGGACGCTCACGCCGAACTGGCGCAATTGATCTGGATGCGAACCGGGGACTGGCCGTCCGCCATCCAGACCCTCGACGCGGCGATCGCCGACTATCCAAATCTGCAGGCCCTCGCCTTGAAGAAGGTCGAGTTCCTGCAACATGTCGGGCAGTCCGAAGCCGCCCGCGCGGCGATCAGGGAGATTTCCGACCGGCCCGACGCCGAGCCGATGATCCACGTGGTCGCGTCCCGCCTCTGTTCGGATCTGCAACCCGAACGTGCCTTGCGCCATGCCTGGGAGGCCGCCCGGGCGCTCCCCAACGATCGGGTTGCGCTCGGAGCCCTCTGCGAAGCCTATCTGGCGGTCGGTGACGCGGGCTCATCCCTGGACGTGGCGCAGCGGCTGTTGGCCATGGGCCCGCTGGATCAGCACACCTTCGGCCTGATCGCGACCGCGTGGCGGCTGACGGGCGACCCACGCTACGCCACGCTCCATGACTACGGTTCGCTGGTGCGCACCAGTCGGATCGACACGCCCGAGGGTTGGCCCAACCTGGAAGCTTTCCTTGCGGCGCTGGCCCAGAGCCTTGAGCGGTTGCACGGGTTCAAGACCCACCCGATCGGCCAGTCGGTTCGTCACGGCAGCCAGACCAGCTACAGCCTGACGCTGTCCGAGGATCCGGTGATCAAGGCCTTCTTCAAGGCGATCGATGGTCCGATCCGCCGGCACATGGCCTCGCTCGGCCCAGGATCCGATCCCGTACGGTCGCGCAACACCGGCGACTACCGGTTCAACGGCGTGTGGTCGGTGCGGCTGCAACCCAACGGCTACCACAGCAACCATTTGCATCCGCGTGGCTGGCTTTCGTCGGCCTGCTACATTGCATTGCCCGCGGCTGTGGAGCGCGGTCGCGAAGGCTGGTTGAAATTCGGCGAGCCCGGCGTACCGACCACGCCCGTTTTGGCCGCGGAACACTTCGTCAAGCCCGAGCCCGGCCTTCTGGCCCTGTTTCCTTCGTACATGTGGCACGGCACGGTGCCGTTCGGAGGCGACGAGCCGAGACTCACCATCGCCTTCGACGTCGTGCCGGCATAGGCGTTCGACCTGGGATGGCGGCGAGGATATGATCCGTCGATGAGCAGCATCAGCGAAAAAGACGATCTCGGCCTGGCCGAGGTCGAGGCCGCGGTTGCGAGGGGCGATCGCAGCCGAGCCATCGATCTGGCCATCGAGGCCATGGGCCGGGGTCTGCAGCATCCCCTGACCCACCGGCTGGTTGCAGAGGGCCTGGAAGAAGAGGGCCGCATGGAAGACGCCGCCGGCGTGCTGCACGGGGCGACGGTTCTGGCGCCGCGCGACGTCGAGGCGCGAATTGCTTTTGCGAAGATTCTGGTAAAGATCGGTCAGGCCCAGGACGCGCTTGGCGCGTGTGAAGAGGCCCTGGCGATCGATCCCAACGCCTACGGCGCCTGTGTGAGCGCCGGCGACGCGAGCCTGGCTTTGCGCGATCTCGTGAACGCGGCGCGATACTACAAGCGCGCCGCGGACCTGGCCCCTGGTCGCGGTGAACCGGTCGGCGCCCTCGCCGCGCTGGCCGCGCGTCGAGGCGATCCAAGGGCGGCAAGACTCCTTGGCGAGCAGGCGTTGGCGCTACGGCCAAACCTCGTCGACGCCGAAATCGCGATCGCTCGCGCCGACCTCGCCGAAGACGCCCCCGCGCTGGCGGCAAGACGTCTCGAGCGCCTGCTGGCGCGAACCGATCTCAGCGACGACCATCGGGCCGCGGCGCTGACCTGGCTGGCCGACGCCATGGACGCGCTCAATTTACCGACCGAGGCTTTCGCCGTTTACGACGCGAGGAAAACAGCCCTTGCGCGCGCGGCCGCCCTTCGCATGGGTCTGGGCGAGCAGCGCATCGAACAGACGCGCCGATTGACGACCTGGCTGGCCGCGAGCGCCCCCGGGGTCTGGCGGACGCGGTCCAGCGGAGCGCGGTCACACCCCCCACACGCACGCGCGCACGTCTTCCTGTTGAGCTTTCCGCGGTCCGGAACGACGCTGCTCAAGCAGGTGCTCGCCAGCCATCCTGACATCGTCGCGCTCGATGAGGCTCCGTGGCCGGCGGAGACCGGGGACCAGTTCATGAGCGACGAGGCGGCCTTCAATCGATTGGCGACGCTGAGCGACGAAGATGCCGCCCTGTGCCGGCAAGCGTATTGGCGCGACATGCGCGAATCCGCCGGTAAAGAATTCACATCAAAAGTATTTGTCGACAAAAATCCACTAAACTCGGTGAGACTGCCACAGATTGCAAAAATATTCCCAGATGCAAAGATCATATTTGCGTTGAGGGATCCGCGCGATGTCGTGCTCAGCTGCTTTCGGCGACTGTATGCCTCAGCGCTTCTGGAATATAACACTCTGGATGGCACAACGCGTTTCTATGATCACGTCATGCGGTTCACCGAATTATGCGGAGAAACACTGTCTCTGCCCATGTTCACCGTACGACATGAGAATATCGTGTCGAACTTCGATGACGAGATCCGACGTGTCCTGGATTTCATCGGCCTGGAGTGGGACCCCGGCGTACGGAAATTCGCCGCCCGCGGCGGCGAAGGCGCCACGCCCAGCGCCAGTCAGGTGGCGAGAGGCCTGAATGCCGAGGGGGTTGGCGTATGGCGGCGATACCAGGCCCAATTGCAACCCGTGCTGCCGCTGCTGGATCCGTGGATTGCGCGATACGGATACCCAACGACACCGCCGCCTGTGTCTGGGCCCCCGCCCACGGATTCGCGTCTGCCGGCGCGGTTGGACGCCGTCGCGCGGGCGCTGCGGGCCGGCGACTGGCCCAGGATCTATGCCGAGGTGGACGCGGCCTTGGCCATCGGCGTGCGCCATCCCCTGTTCTATCGCTTGAGAGGCGTGCGCGGCCAGGGCGACGGCAAACTCGACGCGGCCATCGCCGATTTCGAAGCCGCCCTCGAATACGACCCCGGCGACGCCGCCAACCTGAACGCCCTCGGTCTTTGTCTCGCGCGCAACGGCAAAACCATCGAAGGCCTCGCCCGGCTGGACAGCGCGATCGCCACGGACCCGACGTTCGCTTCCGCGCACTATAATCGCGGCTGGACCCTGCTCGCCATGGGCGAAGTCGCCGACGCCCGCGCCGCCTTCGAGCAGGCGCTGACGCTCGATCCCCGCCACGCCAAGGCGCTTGGGAATTTGGCGTCCATCGCCGTTCGCACCGGCGACGCGGAGACAGCGCGCGCGTACGCCCAGCGCGCTCTCGCCCTGGAGCCCAGCCAGATCGTCGCCCTGACTGCCCTGGCCGCCGCCGATGCGGCGCAAGGCGACCTGGCCAGTGGCGAACGAAGATTACGGCAGGCCATCGCGGCCCCGCGCATAGAACCTCACGAGCGCGCGGTCGCGCTGGGTGAGCTCGGCGATGTGCTCGATGGCCTGGATCGACCCGGCGACGCCTTCGAAGCCTATGCAGCCAGCAACGCCGGATTCCGCGCCCTGTACGCGCGCGCCTGGTCCGGCAAGGAGACGTCTCTGGGTCAGGCCGAGCGTCTGATCGAAGCCTTTCAACACGCTTCGCCGGCGCTTTGGCGGCGAAGTACGGCGCCTGCAGCGACCAGCGACATGGGGGGGCACGTCTTCCTCGTCGGTTTCCCGCGCTCGGGAACCACCATGTTGGGTCAAGCCCTGGCGATGAATCCCAATGTCGTCACGCTGGAGGAAGAGGCGCCGCTCGCCGACGCGGTCGAGGCCTTCATCAGGACCCCGGACGGCGCCGCTCGCCTTGCTGGGCTCGACATGGCCGGGATCGAGCATTTCGCCCAGCTCTATTGCCAGCGGGTGCGCAGAGTCGTCGGCGACGTCGCGGGCAAGGTCGTGGTCGACAAACTTCCCATGAACGCCCTGGCCCTCCCGCTCATGGTAAAACTGTTTCCGACCGCCAAGATCCTTGTTCTGCGTCGCGATCCCCGAGATGTCGTGCTCAGCTGCTTCCGGCGGCGTTTCGCGATCAACTCCACCACCGTGGAATTCCTCACGCTGGAGGGCGCGGCCAGGCTCTACGACGCGGTCATGCGTCTGATGGACGTGTATGGCCAGGTGCTGGATCTCGATCTGAGGACGCAGAGCTACGAGAAACTCGTCCACGATTTCAACGGTGAGACCAAAGCCATCTGCGCTTTCATCGGTCTAGCCTGGGCCCCGGAAATGGTCGACTTCGCCGGGCGGGCGGGCGATATCTCCACCCCCAGCGCAGCGCAGTTGGCGCGGGGTCTCAACACCGAGGGCGTCGGCCAATGGCGCCGCTATCGAGACGCCCTCGCGCCGGTCATGCCCATCCTCACCCCCTGGGTCGAGCGCTAGGGCGGCGAGGCGGCCTGAACCAAAATCGCGGCGTGAGGATCGCCGTCGACACGACCTAGCCCAGCTTCGGCGACGCGGCGATCAGGCGAATGGCGTCGGCCGCAGCGGGGTGAGCGGTCGCAAAGCCGTTGATCCAGTTGAGCCCGCGTTCCATTTCGACGCGGTCCAGAACCCGACCGCGCTTGAGGATCTCCTGGCGCAGAGCGACCCCGTAGGGATGCTCGGGCGCCTTGGAATAGCGCCCCCAATGGGGCGAGGCCAGGATCGCGTCGATCGTGGACCGGGACGCGTCGGCGTTCAGCCGTTCGAGAACCGCGACAAGTCCCGCGGCGGGCCTCGCGAGGAAATCATCGAAGTCCAGCCAAAGAACGCGTTGGGGGAACCGAACAGCCATATCGCTCAGGGCCGCGACCTCGCACACCCAGCCCAGCGCGGCAAGCTCTCCGTCGGACAGTGTCGTGGCCTCCAGTCGAACCTCGCCAAGCCGCCGCCGGAGCCTGGCGAGGCGCCCACTGGCGGCGCCCTTGAGCGCGGCGCGGGACGCGGGACCCGACAAGATGGCGCCGATGTATACCTGAGGCGAGGCGAACAGCAGGATCGCCTGGGCGGATCGATCGAGCTCCAGGATCGAGCGGCCCAGGTCGCTGACGAAGCTGGTGGCCTTGATGAGGCTTCTCTGATCGGTGCGGTACACGCGCGCGAGGAGCTTCAGCACCAGACCCAGGTGGGCCGCGAGGTCTTTCGGGGCGATCGTCTCGTCCGTCGCCAGAGAACGAAGAACCGCCGGCTCGCGCAAGGAAAACACCCGAGTGTGGTCGCCGAGCAGCCGCGACAAAAGGGTTGAGCCGACGTGACCCATATGAAAGATGAAATCGCTCCCGCCGTTCAGGTCGCGGGCCTGAGATACCACCTCCGACCAAGTCGCCCAGACTTCCCGGCCCCCGCCGGACAACAGCCGCTCGTCGAGAAAGCTCGCTTCGAGATAGTCTGCTTCATTCAGACGGATCAGGCTGACGCGATCGGCCGCGAGATCGAGTTTGAGCGGGTAGATATCGGGCGAGGCGCCGACCGCCGAGGCGGCCCAACTCAAACCGATCCCTCTCGTCCCGCCTGGTAGGCGTGTCTCGCGGCCATCATGGCGCTGATGAGCACGCGCTCCGCCGCCGAGAGCAGCGGATTCCAGATGTCGAAAATCAGGATGGCGCGTGGCGCGTCCGCGTCGTTCCAGGCCTCGTGCTCGATCGTGTCGTCGAATACCCAGGCCTCGCCCATACGCCATTGCCGGGTCACGTTTCCAACGCGAAAACGGGCCGGACCGGGCAAAACCAAAGGCAGGTGAACCAGGAGCCGCGTGTTGGCCGAACCGGTGTGCGGAGGAATGCGGGTGTGAGGCTCCAGGACCGAAAACAGGGCGGTGGGCGCGAACCCTGGCTGGTCGATCAGGGGCAGATCGCGCAGCACCGCGGCGGTCCGCGGGCAGGCCTCGCACGCGCCGTCTTGTCTGGCTCCGTCACGCCAAAGGAAAAACGAGCTCCAGCGCCGCGAGTGGTTGAGTTCGCCCCATTGGTTAACCGGCGCCCCAGGCGGAAAGGCGATGTAAGGTCTGAACTCGTCGACCCGTGCCTCCATGACCGCCATGCATTCTCGCTGAATGTCGGCCGTCGCCGTTTCCAGAGCCGTCAGCCAGGCAAAAAGGCCGCGATCATAGAAAGGGATGGCCGGCAACCGCGGATAGTGCAGGAGCAGCGGCTCGTGAACATACGGTCGGGTGACCCCCGCGAATATGCCGATGCTTTCATCGAAGCGGTCAAGCTTTTCGGCTTCGAATTGATGGCGAAGATCGGACAAACTTGCGCGAAGGTGGGCCGCCAGCGCCAGAGCCTGAGATTGCACCACCTCGCGGGCTCTACCGACGGGGGCCTCCAAGGCCGCGGGCAGCCGATCAGCGGGGGGCGCCACGGCCAGCGCGCTCTTGTAGATTTCAGCGGCGGCTCGGATGCGTCCGAGCCGTTCGAGAAGGGCGCCCTTCGATAGCAGCGCCAGGAAATTGAGCGGCTCCAGGCAGAGGGCGGCGTCGAGGGCCGCGATCGCTGCGTCGAGATTCCCCAGCAGGCGCATAGCGAGCGCCTTGTCCAACAGAACGTCAGCCGTGACAGCGGCGGGCTCGATGCGCTCCAGCAACGCGAGGGCGGTGCGGCCGTCACGCCGTTGGATGGCCGCCTTCACCGCCTCAATCCGCTCGGAATCGCCTGACACCGTGGCCATCGTCCTGTTTCGAGAATGCCTCAATCGTCGGCGGCAACGGGGGTGGTCAAGGTCCGCGGCCGACCCACGTCGGCCGGCCCATCCTAAGGCGCTAGTTTCACTCCAGCTATGATACTGTGGGCGCCTACGCGGGAGAAGAGGCCACAACGATGGCGCTCGATTTACTTAGCCGCCGGCGCATGGTGCTTCTGGCTGCGGGTGGCATGGTCTGTCCCCGGCCGGCGATCGCGACTCCCTACGCGCGGCTCGTTCCGGAGAGTGCTTCGCGCCTGACACCGCCCGCCGACCAAGTCTACACGCCGCCCACCAGCCTGGAGACGGTGCGGGACCTCTACCGCAGAATGACGGCGCCGATACGCGTCAACGGCGCCGGCCCGTTCCCCTTCGTCGTCGACACCGGCGCCAACCAATCGGTGATATCAGCCGAGCTGGCGAACGCGCTGGGGCTGGCGCACGGACCCGACGAGCCCCTCAACGGCGTTGCCGGCGTGCAAATGACGCCCACGACGCATGCACGTCTGGATGTCGGTGCGCGCCGGGGAGTGGACGCCTTGCTCTCGGTGTTGCCAGAAGCGGCCATTGGGGGGGCCGGCATGCTGGGCCTCGACGGGGTCGCCGGCGATGTGCTGACCCTGGATTTCCACCGGCAGGTGCTGAGGATCGACCGTCCACGGCGCAGATGGAGGGATCCGGATGAAATCACCCTTCCGGCGCGGCGGCGCAACGGTCAACTGACACTGGTCGACGCGGATCTGGCCGGCGTCCATTTGACCGCGTTCCTCGACTCGGGAGCTCAAAGCACCATAGGCAACCTGGCATTGCTGTCGTTGGCTCTGAACCGGGGCAGCGCGGGACCGTGGATCGACACGCCCATCGTCAGCGCGACCGGCCAGACCATTTCAGCCAGGATGGCGGATCTTCCCGACCTGCGCGTAGGAACCCTGCGCCTGCCGATTTGGCCTGTGGCGTTCGCCGATCTGTACACATTTCGCATGTGGAAGCTGGTGGAACGACCGGCGATCCTGCTGGGCGTGGATGTCATGAGCCGTTTCGAACACGTCAGCCTCGATTTTTCCCGCGACGAAGTGCGCTTTCGCCTGCCGCCAGGGTAACGGTTAACCGGCGAAGGCAAGGAATTGTTCACATTTGCGCCGTCGCATCGGTTCCTTGCAAAGCTGTCGGGCACTAAGGAATGGCCTCGTTTGGTTTGGAGATCCCAATGTTTCTCGAAGTCCCTGATTTGTTGACGGCGGAAGAGGTCGGGAAGCTGGTCGCGCTGGCGGCGGCGGCGCGATTCAGCCACGGGCGGCTTTCGAACCCCCAATCGACGGTCAAGAACAACCTGCAGATCGAACATACCGACCAGGCCTATGCGCAGTCGTCCCAGCTGCTGGCGGCGGCCCTACACCGCAGCGAGCCCGTGCGTGACTTTGCCTTTCCACGCATGTTCGCCCCGCCGATGATGACGCGGTACGGGCCGGGGATGAGCTACGGTGTCCACGCCGATGCCGCGTTCCTGCCCCTGGGGCCACGCCCGATGCGATCGGACCTTTCCTGCACCGTGTTTCTTTGCGCCCCTTCGACATACGAAGGGGGTGAGTTGAGCGTGCAGCTTGGCTCCCGGCGGGTGGCGTTCAAGGGCGCGGCCGGTTCGGCCGTGATCTATCCATCCAACACGCTTCATGAGGTGAGGCCAGTCACCGCCGGCGTGCGTCTGGTCGGGCTGACCTTCATCGAAAGCCGCATCCCCAACCAACAGTATCGCGAAACGCTCTATGAACTCAACGAGATCGCGGCGCTCGAAGGCTACAACATGAGCTGGGACAATCGCACCCGGTTACAATGCGTCCGCAACAATCTCTTCAGGATGTGGGGCGAAGCAGGGTGACTTCGCCCCCGATGCGCGCGGATTCCTCGTGTGCAAGGCCTTACAGCGACGCGGCGCCTTCCTCCGCCGTGGCGCCGGCGACGTGCGGCGCGTCCGACAGCATATGCACTCGCCGCCAGCCGCCGAACTTGTAGTAGAGGCCGGTCAGCGCGGCTGATGTTATCGTGCCGAGCGGAAAGCTCCACCAGATCGCGTCCGCGCCGAACCTCGGGATCAGAAAAGCCGCGAACGGAATGCGCACCCCGATCATCGAGATGATCAGGATCGCCATCGGCGCCCAAACGGCCCCGGTCGCGCGGACGACGCCGTTCAGCGCGAAGGTGATCGAGAAGAAAATGAAGCCCCACAGCACGATCATGTTGATGTGGCGGGCCAGGGGGAGCGATGGCGAGCCGCGCGGCAGGAGGATGCCGAGCACCTGGTCGTTGAACACATAGAGCAGCAGAGCGATCGAGCCGGTGATGACCACGCCGCATATCACCCCGGCACGGGCTACCTGGGTCACACGGTCCCAGCGCCGCGCCCCCACGTTCTGCGCCGCCATGGACGACACCGACGCGCCAATCGCCATGGTCGGCATCTGCAGATACATCCACACGATCGACGATATCGAGTAGGCCGCGGATGTCAAAGCGCCGAACGCATTGACGAAACTGATCATCACGACCGCCGCCCCGCTCATGATGAACATCTGGAAGCCCATCGGCAGGCCGCGCGTCGTCAGCGACCGCAATATGTCCCGGTCCGGGATGAGCAGCCGGAATTCTCCTGGCCACAACGTGAGCAGGCTGCGCGTGCGATAGAGGTAGACGATCAGGCACGACAGCGACACGCCCTGCCCTATCAGGGTCGCGGTGGCCGAACCGGCGATGCCCATGCGCGGGAAAGGTCCAATGCCGCGGATCAGCAGCGGATTGAGCGTGATGTCGAAGACGATGGCCAAGGCCAGGAACCAGAACGGCGTCGTGGAGTCCCCGGCGCCGCGCTGCGCCATCTGCATGAACATGAAGAAGTACATGAAGGGCGCGGACGCGAAGATGATGCGCAGGTAGATGATCGCGTCGGCGCGCGACTCCGGCGGCGTGTGCATCAGGCCCAGGATGTACGGCGACAGCAAGCCGCCGGACACGGCGATCAGCACCGAAAGGCCGACGAAGAAGCTGACGGACGTGCCCATGACGCGTTTGACGAGGGCTCGATCCTTCGCTCCGACCGCCTGGGCGATGAGGATGTTGGCAGCCATGCCGACGCCGAAGATCGCGGCCATCATCAGCATCATCACGATATTGGCGTTGCCAAGCGCCGTGATCGCCGTCTCGCCCAGGGTGTGGCTGACCCAGAACTGGTTGACCGTACCATTCAGCGACTGCAGTGCGTTTCCGCTCATCAAAGGTAGAGAAAACACCAGCAAGGTGCGCGTGATCGGCCCCTGGGTCAGATCGCGGCGGCCGGATTCCCGGCGCGGGGGGACAACCGATCGGGCGGAGATCGGGGTTCGCGCTTCCATCAGACAGGCCGGTTCGGATGGGCGGCGGCGCAAGGGGCGACGCGGGACATGCGCCTATCTATAGGCCTCGCCGATCCAATGGCCAATCAGGTCGAAAGTCAGGCGCCTACCATCTCTTCGTCAGCTGTACGCCGAAGGTGCGCGGATCGAGGGTGAACACGTTCTGGAACAGGCCGGAGGTCTGGTCGGTGAGGTAGACCCCGGTGATCGGCTGGGCGTCGAACATGTTCTTGACCCACAGCTGCAGGCTGAGGCCGTCCGGGGCGTTGTCGAACGTCAGGGTCGCATTGACGTTGTGATACGACCGCAGAACGTCATTCACCGCGTTCCACACCCTCGCCCAGCTGTCGTCCTGCCAATAGACGTCCCCGCGCAGCGTCGCCGACCATCGTCTCGACAGATCGTAGGTGTATTGGGCGCCGAGCGACACCGTCCAGGCTGGGCTGTTGGGCAATTGATTGCCGCCGAGATCCGCCGCCACGCCGTTCCTGAGCGGACTGCCGACCGGATAGCACATCGAGCTGAGCCCGGCGGCCGGATAGCCTCGAGCGATATACCACGCGGCCGTTCCAGGCGTCGTTGCGTTGCCCGTCGGCGCCAGGCAGTTCGCGGCGTTGGTGGTCTTGACGAGGGTATACTGTGCGTTGTTCTGAGCAAGGTTCATCTGATCGACGAACGACTGCCCATTGTCGATCTGGCTATGCAAATAGCCGATCCTGGCGTCGAACGTCAGGTTGCGCAGGGGCGACCAGGCGCCTTCGAACTCGGCGCCATAGATCTTGGCGTTGATATTCAGGTTGACCACCGCTTCCGAGACGATCGTGGAGATCTGGTATCCGTCATAATTGTAGTAGAACGCATCGCCATCTAGGGTGAGGCGGCCGCCAAGCAGGGTGTTTTTCGCGCCGAGTTCGAAGGCGTCGATGAATTCTGGATTGTAGGACAGCGGATATCCGCACGCCTGCGCGCTGCCGCCGGCGCCTCCAAGCGAGGCCTGACACGGCGTATTGAAGCCGCCGCCCTTATAGCCGCGGGCGTATGACGCGTAGACCAGTGTCTTGTCGGTGAACGACACGCTCGGCGTCCAGGCGAGATTGGCCCTGCCGGTAAACTTCCGGTAGGTGACGCTCTGCGGGATCAGGCATGTCGCGATGCTGGTGGTGCAGACCGAATTGGGGAACCCCGCATATGCGCCATCGATCGGCGATGTGCCGTTCGGCCCGGTCACGAACAGCTCGATCGGATACTGCACGTTGTACAGCTGGTCGACGGTGTAGCGCCCACCGAGCGTCAACTTCAACGCTTGGGTGATCTGATAGTATATCTCGCCAAATCCGGCGTAGGATTTGAGTGTATCGCCGCCGCTTCGGGAATCGAAATAGTTGTGGCCCACGCCCTGTGGTGGAGAGTTCGGGTCGATATAGATGGGCCCGCCGAGCGGATACCCGGCCCCAAAACCACCGACGACGTTGTTGAAGATCGCCGCGCCGGTAAAGCCGTTGCTAGCGACGAGGAAATTGCCGGAGCCCGGTATCGTCGTGCGTTCGGAGAAAAAACCGCCGGCGGAGAAATTCACAGGTCCGTTAAAGGATGAGGCCAGGCGAAGTTCCTCGGTATTTTCCTTCGACTGGGCCGTATAGAGATCGAAGCTGCGCAAAAGGTTGGTTGCGCCCACCTGCGGATCGGCGATCGTTCCGCCTGGGAACAGGGCCGCCGCGAGGCCGACGGGCTGGTATGGAATGGCGGGTACGGATCGGTAATAGTCTTCGGAGCCGTCGAAGCTCGATTTGTTGAAGCCGGTTATCGATGTCAGGGTCAGATTATCGGTCAGCTTATATTGCATGTGCAGCTCGGCCAGTTCTTCCTGGGAACTGAACCGTGGCTGGAACGCCGCCTGGATGTCATGCAGATTGGTGTTCTGCAGCGGATTGGCGCCGAAGAGGTTGGTTCCATTGTTGACGCCGAACAGATTGCCGATCACCCCGCCGATGGTTGCGTTGCTGTTTACCGCGCCATAGGCTGAGGATTGATACAAAGAGCCGGGCAGACAGCCTTGGCTTAGAAAGGCCCGGTAGCCGGCCTCCCCGTTCGCCCCGACGTCTCCGCCGGTCGACACGCCGCCGACGCTGGCCGGACCAGGATCGGCGATACACAGCTGTTTCTGCATGCGGCTGCGATCGTCCTTTTCACCGTAGTGCTCGAACATCAGCCAGGCGTCGAACCGGTCGCTGGGATGGAAGCGAAGCGTGCCGCGGATCGAATGGAGGTCGCGGCCGTCGACGCCCTGGTTCAGGTAGGTGTTCTCGCCGAAGCCGTCCTGCGTGTCGTTGAACCCCGCTATGCGCAGCGACACCTTCTCGCCGAGCGGGAGGTTCACCGCACCGGTGATCTTCAAACCGTCGTAGTTTCCGTAACCCGCGGTGGCGTAACCGTTGAAGCTATCGTTCGGCTTGACGGTGATCAGATCGACCGCGCCCCCGGTCGCGTTACGACCATACAAGGTTCCCTGCGGCCCGCGCGAGACTTCCAAACGCTCCATGTCGTAGAAGTCGGTGTTGGCGAAGTTGTTGTCCGATACGGGCAGTTCGTTCTCGTTGATGCTGACGCCACTCGTGCCGCCGAAGGTGGTGACGTCCGTGCCTATGCCGCGAATCTTGAAGTTGTATCCGCCGAAATTCGAGCGCGTATAGTTGGTGTCGGGAATTTGCAGCAGCAGGTTCTGGCCGCCGTCGAGCTTCTTTGTCTGAAGCGAGGCCCATGAAAACGCCGACACCGCGACGGGGGTGTCCTGCAGGTTTTCGGAACGCCGCTCGGCGGTGACGACCACTTCGCCCACCGTCGTGCCTGCGCCGGACGAATTGGCGTAGGCCTGCGCCGGGGCGGTCCCCGCCAGGGCTTCGCTACCATAGATTGCAAGGACGCCAAGGATACACGATAACAGCAACACGCGGCCATTCACGTCACCCTCACCCCGGTTTCGCGCCGCGCTCATCATTACCCCACACGCCCTATTCACCCTCGTGGCGACAAGTAATCCGAGCCTTGCCGCGCCCTCCAGAGCGGGTCAACCGAACAACGAAACATTGTGGACACGCGATCGCCGCACTGTTGCAGGGGAGACGCAAATGTTACGGATTGATGAATTAAGTGGCGGTCTCCAGGCCGCTGAACCCGGCGCTGGCGTCGCTGGGCGTTTGACTCGGTGAGGCGGCGCGCTATCGATCTGCGGAACCGCCATAAACAGGAAACGCCATGACCGCCATCAACGCCGTCACCGACTACACGCTTGAAGGCGACGTCGGTGTGATCACCCTCAATTCGCCCCCGGTGAACGCGCTTTCCGCCGCCGTGCGCGACGGCCTGGCCGGCGGCATGGAGATGGGAATCGCCGACGCGGGGGCCAAGGCGATCGTTCTGATCTGCGAAGGACGCACCTTCATCGCCGGCGCCGACATCACTGAATTTGGCGGCGCACAAAAGGGCGCCAGTCTGTTCGACGTGCAGGACGCCATGGAAGGCTCGCCTAAGCCGGTGATCGCCGCCATCCCCGGCACCGCCCTGGGCGGCGGCCTGGAGACCGCCCTCGCCTGCCACTACCGCGTCGCCGTTCCCTCGGCCCGCTGCGGGCTGCCGGAGGTCGCGCTTGGACTGCTGCCGGGCGCGGGCGGCACCCAGCGTCTGCCGCGAATCGTCGGCCCGCGGAAGGCGCTGGAGATGGTCACCAGCGGCCAGCACGTTCCCGCCAAGGCCTGCCTGGAGATGGGCCTGGTCGACGAGATCGTCGAAGAGGGCAAGCTTCGCGAAGGCGCGATCGCCTTCGCCCACAAGATCGTCGCCGAGGGCCGCCCGCTGAAGAAGGTTCGTGACTCCAACGACAAGGTGGAGGCCGCGCGCGGTCACCCGGAAATCTTCGACGACTTCCGAAAGGCGAACGCCCGCAAGTTCCGCGGCGCCCTTGCGCCGGAGTACAACATCCGCTGCATCGAGGCGGCGGTAAACCAGCCGTTCGAGCAGGGTCTGAAGACCGAGCGCACCCTGTTCATGGAGCTGATGACGGGCCCGCAGAGCGCCGCCCAGCGCTACGCCTTCTTCGCCGAACGTCAGGCCAACAAGATCCCCGACGTGCCGGACGATACGCCGCTCATAGCGGTGAACAGCGTCGGCATCCTCGGCGCCGGCGCCATGGGCGGCGGCATCGCCATGAACTTCGCCAACGCCGGCATCCCGGTGACGATCGTCGAGGTCGAGCAGGGGGCCCTCGATCGCGGGTTGGGCGTGATCCGCAAGAACTATGAGCGCACCGCCGCGCGCGGCGGGATGACCGGCGCCGACGTCGTGGCGCGCATGGGCCTGATCACCGGATCGCTGGACATGAGCGCGTTCAAGGACGCCGATCTCGTCATCGAGGCGGTGTTCGAGCGCATGGACATCAAGAAGGACGTGTTCACCAGGCTGGACGCCATCTGCAAGCCAGGGGCGATCCTGGCGACCAACACCTCGGCCCTGAACATCGACGAGATCGCCTCGGTGACGAAGCGGCCGGAGGCGGTGATCGGCCTGCACTTCTTCTCGCCCGCCAATGTCATGCGACTGCTGGAGATCGTCCGCGCCGACCATACGTCCGGGTCGGTGATCGCCACCTGCATGAAGCTGGCCAAGAAGATCGGAAAGATCGCCGTCCTGGTGGGCGTCACGCCAGGGTTCGTGGGCAACCGCATGCTCGCCCAGCGCCAGCGCGAGGCGCAGAAGCTCGTGCTGGAGGGCGCCATGCCGTGGGATGTCGACCGGGTGCTCTACGACTTCGGCTTCCCCATGGGGCCGTTCGCCATGAGCGACCTGGCCGGCCTCGACATCGGCTGGGTGAAGGAGACCTCTAAGGGCGAGACGCTCCGCGACGTGCTCTGCGAGATGGACCGGCGCGGCCAGAAGACCGGAGCGGGCTTCTACGACTACGACGAGAACCGCAACGCCCTCCCCTCGCCGGTGACCGAAAAGATCATCGAGAATTTCCGCGCCAAGGCCGGCGTCAATCCGCGCCACATCTCCGACGAGGAGATCCTGGAACGCTGCCTCTATCCGATGGTCAACGAAGGCGCGAAGCTGCTCGACGAGAAGAAGGCGATCCGCGCCTCCGACATCGATGTCGTCTGGGAGAACGGCTACGGCTGGCCCATCTATCGCGGCGGCCCGATGTGGTGGGGCGACCATATCGGCCTCGGCAAGATCCTGGAGCGGATGAAGGAATTCGAGGGCGAGATGGGCGAGGTGTTCAAGCCTTCGCCCTTGCTCGAGACGCTGGTGGCGGAGGGCAAGGGGTTTCAAAGCTTGTAGATAGCGTCTAACCTTTCCGCACTCAGGCGCAGGGGTGGAATATGCGATCGAGTTTAATAGTGGCTTTGTCATGCTGCGCGGTGGTGGCTGGGTCGGCGACGCCGGCGGCCGCGCAATACGGCATGGATAAGAACGCGCCGAAGAACTCGGCGACACCGGATCTGCCGCATTGCGACCGTCCGCTTGGACGCGCGGCGATTCAGGAGCCCGCGACCCGCTGGTGGGAGGGTCTCGGCCTCTCCAATCCCGAAGCGTTGCTCAAGCTGTTCGCCCTGCGGTCGGGATGCCTGCGCATCGTCGATCGCAACGGCGGACTGGCGATGCGCAACGAAGAATCCGCGCTGAACAGTTCGGGCGATCTGCAGCGAGGGTCCAACCTCGGTCACGGCCAGATCGCCGCGGCCGACTACTTCATCATTCCCGACATCGCCAATTCCAACCGCAATTCCGGCGGGAGCAATATCGGCGGCGCCCTTGGCGGCCTGTTGCCGGGCGGCTTCGGCGCCCTGGCGGGCGGCATCCATATCAAGAAATCCGAGGCTCACACCCTCATTACCCTGGAGGACGCGCGCACCACCGAGCAACTGTATGTCGCAGAGGGGAACGCGCAAAAGAGCGACATGTCGTTTGGCGGCGGGGGCGGCCTGGGCAGCTGGAGCGGTTTCGGCGCCCTTGCAGGGAGCGGCTACAGCGACACCGACATCGGCAAGGTGATCAGCGCCGCCTATTTCAACGCCTTCATCGACCTCGTCCACTACATGCAGCAGCAACAACCCGGCCAGCAGGCGGCCAGCGCACCCGCCGCCAGCCAGAGGACCACGGCGCCTCTCCAGGTTCGCGCCGGTCCATCGAGCGCGGCAAAGGTGGTCTACAGCCTCGCCGCCGGCGCGTCGGTCTATCCGACCGGGCAGCGCAATGGTGTCTGGATGGAGATCGATGACGAGAACGGCAACCGCGGTTGGGTGCCGTCCACGATGACGACGTCGCGCTGACGCGGTCAATGGAAGTCACGGCTGCGCACCAGCCGGCCAACGCCGTCGACGGATTCGCGCTTCATCTCGCCTAGCCGGCCGGTCAGGTCGGTGAAGCGTTCGGCGACCACGTGGATGACTTCCCCGGCGCGCTGCAGGCGGCCGTGCACCACCAGGAATCCCGAGCCCATGACGACGCGCCGGTTGGGGACGAAGATGTCGCGCCAGACCACCGCATTGGCCGGGCCGGTCTCGTCCTCCAGGGTGACGAACACCACCCCCTTGGCGGTGCCCGGCCGCTGGCGGACCAGCACCAGTCCGCCGACGGCGACCCGGCGGCCGTCCTTCATGGTCCTCAAGGCGTCGGCCGGCACGGCGCCGAGGCTGGCCAGCAGCGGACGGAAGAAGGCGCAGGGGTGGGCCTTCAGCGACAGGCCGGCCGTGCGATAGTCCTCGGCGACGTGGGCGGGCAAAGCCATGGCGGGCAGGTCGATCGCACCCTCCGGCGGCGCGCCCATCAGCGCCAGCAGCGGCGCGTCGGTTTCCACCCTGGCCTCCGGAGCCTGGCCCTTCACAGCCCACAGCCCATTGCGCCGGTCCATGCCCAGAGAGCGCAGGGCGTCGGCCTCGGCGATGAGATCCAGCGCCCTGCGGGACACGCCGGCCTGGGCGGCGAGATCGCGCAGGGTCCGGGCCCCGGCCTCGCGGGCCGCGATCAGCCGCCTGCCTTCGTCTTCCTTCAGGCCGGTGATCTGCCGCAGGCCGAGGCGGACGGGTTGGAGGGGTCTTCTTCCTCCCTCCCCTTTATGGGGAGGGACAGGACGCGAAGCGTCCAGGGTGGGGCTCTCCCCGGAAAGGGAAAAAGCAGACGTTGCGCGGCCGTGCCCCACCCTGACGGCTTCGCCGTCTGTCCCTCCCCATAAAGGGGAGGGAGGAAGAGCGTGCGCTGGTTCCAACCCGCTATTCCATTCGCTCAGCATCACGTCGGCTGGCCGCACGTCCACGCCGTGGTCGCGGGCGTCGCGGACGAGCTGGGCGGGCTGGTAGAAGCCCATGGGCTGGCTGTTGAGCATGGCCGCCAGGAAGACGTCGGGATGGCGGCGTTTGATCCATGCGGAGACATAGACCAGCTTGGCGAAGCTGACCGCGTGGCTCTCGGGAAAGCCGTAGGAACCGAAGCCCTCGATCTGGCGGAAACAGCGCTCGGCGAACTCTGTGTCGTAGCCGCGCGCGACCATGCCGCCGACGAACTTGGCGCGGTAATCGCCGACGTCGCCGAGGTTGCGGAAGGTGGCCATGCAGCGGCGCAGGCCGTTGGCTTCCTCGGGGGTGAACCTGGCCGCCTCGATGGCAAGGCGCATGGCCTGTTCCTGAAACAGCGGCACGCCGAGGGTCTTGCCGAGCACGGCCCGCAGTTCGTCCTTGTCATGCCCGGGACCCGGCTCGGGGAATGTCACTGGCTCAAGCCCGTCGCGACGGCGCAGATAGGGATGGACCATGTCGCCCTGGATGGGGCCCGGCCGCACGATCGCCACCTCGATGACCAGGTCGTAGAACCGCTTCGGCTTGAGCCTCGGCAGCATGGACATCTGGGCGCGGCTCTCGACCTGGAACACGCCCACGGAATCGGCGTGGCTGAGCATGTCGTAGACGGCCGGATCCTCAGCCGGGATGTCGGCCATGTCGGCGATGCCCAGCAGGTCCATCGACTTCGCGATGGCGGTCAGCATGCCCAGCGCCAGGACATCGACCTTCATCAGGCCGAGCGCGTCGATGTCGTCCTTGTCCCACTCCAGAAAGGTGCGGTCCTTCATGGCGGCGTTGCCGATCGGCACGGTCTCGTCCAGCCGCCGCTTCGTCAGCACGAAGCCGCCGACATGCTGCGACAGATGGCGGGGAAAGCCGAGCAGCTGGGTGGCGAAGTCGGTGGCGCGCGCGATCTCGGGACTTTGCGGATCGAGACCGGCCTGGCGGATGTGATCCTCGGGGATGCCGTCGCCCCACCCGCCCCAGACGGTGTTGGCGAGCGCCGCGGTGATGTCCTCGGTCAGCCCCAGCGCCTTGCCGACGTCGCGGATGGCGCTGCGCGGGCGGTAGTGGATGACGGTGGCGCAGATGGCGGCGCGATCGCGGCCATAGCGTCCAAAGACATACTGCATGACCTCCTCGCGCCGCTCGTGCTCGAAATCGACGTCGATGTCGGGCGGCTCGTCGCGTTCCTTCGAGATGAAGCGGGCGAACAGCAGGTCGTGGTCGGGCTGGGTGGGGTCTACCGCGGTCACCCCCAGGCAGAAGCAGACCACGGAGTTGGCGGCCGACCCACGTCCCTGGCAGAGGATGTTCTGGTCACGCGCCCAGCGAACGATGTCGTGAACGGTGAGGAAGTAGTTGGGATAGTCGAGCTCCTCGATCAGGGCCAGTTCGTGGAGGAGGGTCTTGCGGACCTTCTCCGGCGCACCCCGCGGATAGCGCCACGCGGCGCCGGCCCAGACGAGGTCGGTCAGATGCCGCATGGCGCTCTTGCCCGGCGGCACGGGCTCGTCGGGATATTCGTATTTCAGCTGGCCCAGATCGAAGCCGATCCGCGCCAGCACCTCGCCGGTGCGGGCCACCGCCCGCGGCCATTTTTCGAACAGGCGGCTCATTTCGGCCGGTGACTTGAGGTGGCGCTCGGCGTTGGCCTCAAGGCGCAGGCCGGCCTGGGCGATCGAGCAGCCCTCGCGGATGCAGGTCAATATGTCCTGCAGGGGGCGCCGCTCGGGCCCGTGATAGAGGATGTCGTTGGTGGCGATCATCGGCGCGCCGGCGGCGGCGCCCAGCGCGTCCAGCTGAGACAAGCGCTTGAGGTCCTGGGCGGCGTAGGCGCGGGCGGCGGCAAGCCAGGCGCGATCCTTGAAGTCCCGCGCCAGGCGTTTGATCGCCGCTTCGAACGCTTCGTCCAGGATGGCGGGGGGGATGGCGATGATCAGCTGCCCCTCGCCATGCGCGCGCAGGTCGTCCCCGGTGAGGTGGCATTGCCCCTTCTTCGCGCGCCGCTGACCCAGCGTGAGCAGCCGCGTCAGCCGTCCCCAGGCTTCGCGGTCGGTCGGATAGCAGAGGACGCTGGGCGCGCCGTCGGCGAAGTCCAGTCGCGCGCCGGTCAGCACCCGCAGGCCCACCTCCCTGCCCGTCGACCAGGCCCGCACCACCCCGGCCAGGGTGTTGCGATCGGCGATCCCGATCGCCGACAGCCCCAGCGCCTTGGCCGTCAGCACCAGCTCGCGCGGATGCGAGGCGCCGCGCAGGAAGCCATAGTTGGTGGTGGTCTGCAGCTCGGCGTAGGTCATCGAACCAACAGCCTCAGAACCATGTCCATCACACCTTCGAGGTTGGTGTTGATGTCGGCGTTGGAGGCGCGCAGGGTGTGGAAGCCGTGGCGGCGGAGGATCGTATCCCGCATGACGTCGTGGTCGGCCTGGATGGGGTCGTTATGCTGTCCGCCATCGACTTCGATGACGAGCTTGCGCTTGAAACAGACGAAATCGAGATAGAAGCCGAGGAAAGGCGACTGCCGGCGAAAGTGGAACCCTTCGGCGCGCAGAGGGCGCAGTCGCGACCAGAGCCGGATTTCCTGCGGCGTCATGGATTTTCGGAGTTCGCGGGCGCGCTTGATGACGACGCGCCTATCTTCCCTCCCCTTCTGGGGAGGGACAGGACGCGAAGCGTCCAGGGTGGGGAAGTCCGACGCAACCACCGGCATCGCGGGTTTCCCGTCGGTTCCCCACCCTGACGGCTTCGCCGTCTGTCCCTCCCCAGGAGGGGAGGGACGAAGTTGGTCTTCAACCAAACAGGCCATGTAACCACCATTTTGGAGAAGGAATTTCTCCATACAGGCCGGCGCGGAACAGCCAGAAGCGGGCGCCGGCGTCGTCTTCGACGCGGTAGTAGTCGCGGGTGCGGGCGGTGGGGGCGCGCCACCATTCGGGGGCCAGGCGCTCGGGGCCCTCGGCGCGGCGAACGCGGTGGAGCGCGCCTCGCCAGCGGAAGGAGACCGGGGGATCGTCGGGAATGGGGGCCATGGCCTCGATCGGCTCGGGGCGGCGGAACAGGCGCAGGGGCCGCGGACGGGCGGGGTCCCAGCCATCGTCCGGCGCGGCGGAGAGCGGCGGGCGGCGGATGACCGCCCGCTCGGGCGCATGGCTGGGAAAGGGGTCGGCGCGCCATATGGCGCCGGCGCCCAGGCGGCCGGCGAGACGATCGATCAGGGGGGCGAGGCCGTCCTCCGGCGCGACTTCGGCATGGGCGTCGAGGCGTTGCTGGCGGGCCGCGAGCGGCTCCACCTCGAGGGCGGTCATGGTCGCCACCTCTATGCCGAACCCCGGGTCGATGGTTTCCAGATGGGGCAGGAACAGGCGCGCGATGGGCGCCGCCTGGCGTCCCGGCAGGGAGAGGCCGATGGTCACGCGCTGGGCGAGGCCGTCGAGGCGGTGAAAGCAGAGCTCGAAGCGCCGGGCGCCGCGGCCCTCGGCCTCCAGGCGCGCGCACATCGCGCCGGTGATGTCGGTCGCGACGCGGGCCAGGTCGCCCGGGGTGCTGATCGGCTCGGCGAAGGCCAGGCGGGTGAACCAGGGCGTGCGCGGGCGGCGGAAGACCAGCGCCTCCTCGGTGCGGCCGAGGGCATGGTCCAGGCGTTGCACGACGCCGGCCCCAAAGCGGCGGGTGATCTGGTCGCGCGGGGTTCCGGCCAGGCGGCCGATGGTGATCAGTCCCAGCCGGGCGATCTGGGCGGCGGTCGCGCTCTCCAGGCGCAGAGCCTGGATCGGCAATTTCGCCAGATGGGCCATGGTCGCGTCGGGCGCGGCGATGACCCGGTCCTGACCGAAGTGCGCCAGGGCCCAGGCGGCGCCGGGCGTGCCGGCGATCACGGTGCGGACCGGGATGCCGCCGGCCGCCAGCCGCGCGGCGAGATCGGCGGCCATGGCCCCCTCCCCGCCCCACAGATGATCGACGCCGGTGATGTCGAGGAACAGGCCGTCGGGCGGATCGAGGGCCACGGCGGGCGAGAAGCGGGCGCACCAGTCGCACAGGGCCTCGAGCGCGGTCTGGTCGGCGGCCGGATCGGCGTCGGCCACGGCGAGCTCGGGAACCAGGGCGGCGGCGTCGGTGGCCTTCTGGCCGACGAACAGCCCAATACCGGCGGCGGTTTCGTCCACGGCGTATAATCGCCGGACGCCTCGGTCAGTGGTTATCAGGGCGAATGGAGGAAGCGGGGAGGACCCCTCATCCGTCTGCTTCGCAGCCACCTTCTCCCGCAAGGGGAGAAGGGAGTCTTTAGCCGACGAGGCGCAGGGGTTGCGGCGGCGCCAGTTGGCGATCGGCCAGGTCGGCGACCACACGCAGAGGATACGCACCATCGGTCTTCTCCATGATCCAGGCTCCGCCGCGCCCGCCGCGGCAGCGGTCCAGGCTGACGCGCCAGCGGGGCGCGCCCAGGCCGAACTCGCCGGGCTCGGGTTCGCTCGGCGCCGGGGCGAGGGTCCAGCGGGTCGCCGACGCCGAGCCGGAGGCCGGCCGTCGCGCCGGACCGCCGAACGGGCGGCGGCGGATGACGAAGCCGAGGGCGCCGTGGCGCTCGCAGGCCAGCTGAAGACGGCGCCCGGCGGTCAGGTCGACGCTGTCGATCTCGCCGACGGCGGCGACGACGCCGGCGCACCCCAGGGCGTCCTCCAGGGCGCCCAGGGCTTGCGTCTCGTCGCGCACCTTGACCTGAATCAGCGAGCGGGGGGGAAAGCCGAGGCCGAGCAGTCCCGGCGCATGTAGGTCGTCGCGCCGCATGACCCAGACCACGGCTGCCTTGCGCGCCAGGGGGGTGATCAGGGCGGCGACGAAGGCGCCGGACGCCGCCGCGGTCTCGACGTCCAGGCCCTCGCCGCCGGCTTCATGCCAGCGCGCCAGCGGCAGGCCGCCGCCCGGCAACAGGGCGTCGATGCGCGCGTCGCCGAACGGCAGGACGGGGGCCAGCGGGCTGGAAGCCCGCGATACGAGGGCCCTGGCCGTCTGCAATCTTGCTTCGCGGGACATGCCCATCAAACTCCAAAGTTCCTGTTTTGTTCTAGTCTTGGGGCTTGGAGAGTCAAGCCGGGGCTCCTTATGGTGGGGCATGACCCTGCAAACCCTGCTGATCGCCAACCGCGGCGAGATCGCCATCCGCATCGCCAGAGCCGCGGCCGAACTGGACCTCGCCACCGTCGCGGTGTTCGCCAGCGACGACGCGCGATCGCTACACGTGAAGGCCGCCGACCACGCCATCGCCCTGCCCGGTTCCGGCGCGCGCGGCTATCTGGACATAGAAGCGATCGTCGACACCGCGCGGCGCGCCGGCTGCGACGCGATCCATCCGGGCTACGGCTTCCTGTCGGAGAACGCCGGCCTCGCCCGCGCCTGCGCCGCCGCCCACATCACCTTCATCGGCCCCTCGCCCGAGGCGCTCGACGCGTTCGGCGACAAGGCCAAGGCCCGCGCCCTGGCCTCGCAAAGAGGCGTGCCGATCGTCGCCGGCACGGACGGCCCCGCCAGCCTGGAGGGCGTGCACGCCTTCTTCGAAAGCCTGCCGGACGGCGCGGCGATGATGATCAAGGCGGTGGCCGGCGGCGGCGGGCGCGGCATGCGGGTGGTGCGAGCCGCCGGCGAGATCGACGCCGCCTGGGCCGCCGCCGCGCGCGAGGCGCAGGGCGCGTTCGGTATCGATACGCTCTACGCCGAGCGCCTGATCGAGCACGCGCGGCACATAGAGGTGCAGATCGCCGGCGACCGCACCGGGGTGCTGGCAGTCGGCGACCGCGACTGCTCCCTGCAGCGCCGCCGTCAGAAGATCGTCGAGATCGCCCCGGCGCCCAACCTGACGCACGCCCAGCGCGAGCAGCTGTTCGACGCGGCGGTCACCCTGGGCGCGGCGGTGCGCTACCGCACCCTGGGCACAATCGAATTCCTGGTCGATACGGAGAGCGGCGACTTCGCCTTCATCGAGGCCAACGCCCGTCTGCAGGTCGAGCACACCATCACCGAGGAGGTCACCGGCGTCGACCTCGTCAAGACGCAGATCCGCCTGGCGGCCGGCGACACCCTGGCGGCGCTGGGCCTGACCGACACGCCGGCGCCACGGGGATATGCGATCCAGGCCAGGGTCAACCTGGAGACCCTGACGGCCGACGGCGGCGCGCATCCGACCGGCGGGATCCTGAGCGCCTACGAGCCGCCGTCGGGGCCGGGCGTGCGCGTCGACGGCTATGGCTACGCCGGCTACCAGACCAGTCCCAACTACGACTCCCTGCTCGCCAAGGTGATCGCGCGCGGCGAGACCTTGCCCGAAGCGGCGGCGCGCGCGGCGCGGGCCCTGGCCGAGTTCCGCATCGAGGGGGTCGACACCAACGCCGGAGTTCTGCGCGCGCTGCTGGCCGATCCGCAGGTCCTGGCGGGCGGCGCGACCACGCGGTTCATCGAGGACCACGCCGGCGCCCTGATCGAGGCGGGCGCCGCCTTCCAGACCCGCACCTTCGACGAGCATCCGGCCGCGGTCGCCGCCGCGCCGGTGGAGACCATGGCCGGCGCGGTCGCCGTAACCGCCGGCCTGCAGGCTACGGTCGGCTCGATCGACGCGGCCGAGGGCGAGCTGGTGCGGGCCGGCCAGGCGGTGGCCATCCTCGAAGCGATGAAGATGGAGCATGTCGTCGTCGCCCCGATCGACGGGCGCGTCGCGCGCATCGCCGCGATCAAGGGCGAGGTGCTGAACAAGGGTCAGCCGCTGATGTTCATCGCGCCCGAGGCGGTCGACGCCGCGCAGGCCGACGAGGACCAGGAGATCGATCTCGACCACATCCGCCCCGACCTCGCCGAGGCGCTGGAGCGCTGGCGTATCACCAGGGACGAGGCGCGCCCCGACGCCGTCGCCCGCCGCCGCAAGCGCGGCCAGCGCACGGCGCGCGAGAACATCGACGACCTGATCGATCCGGGCACCTTCCTGGAATACGGCGCCTTCGCCCTGGCCGCTCAGCGCCGGCGCCGCTCGGTGGAAGAGCTGAAGGTCATGAGCCCGGCCGACGGCCTGGTCTGCGGCGTCGGATCGGTCAACGGCGCCCTGTTCCCGCCCGAGCAGGCAAGATGCGCGGCGCTGGCCTATGACTTCACCGTGCTGGCCGGCACCCAGGGCCACATGAACCACGTCAAGACCGACCGCGTCCTGGAGATCGTCGCCGACCAGGAGCTGCCCGTGGTGTGGTTCGCCGAGGGCGGCGGCGGGCGTCCGGGCGACACCGACGGCGGCGGCGCCTCGGGCCTGGCGACGCCGAGCTTCAAGGCCTTCGCCCAGTTGGCGGGGGTGGTGCCGAAGATCGCGGTGGTCTCCGGCCGCTGCTTCGCCGGCAACGCCTCCTTCGCGGGCGTCAGCGAGATCCTGATCTGCACGAGGGGCGCCAATCTCGGCATGGGCGGACCGGCGATGATCGAGGGCGGGGGCCTGGGTGTCTTCGCGCCGGAGGACATCGGGCCGATGGACATCCAGACCGCCAACGGCGTCGTCGACATCCTGGCGCGCGACGAGGCCGACGCGACACGGATCGCCAAGCAGACCCTGGGCTACTTCCAGGGCAGGACCACCGACTGGACCGCCGCCGACCAGCGCGCGCTGCGCCGCGCCATCCCCGAGAACCGCCTGCGCGTCTATGACGTGCGCACGGTGATCGAGACGCTCGTCGACGCCGGCTCGTTCCTGGAGCTGCGCCGGGCCTTCGCGCCGGGCCTGATCACCGGCTTCGTGCGTATCGAGGGCCGGCCGATGGGGCTGATCGCCAACAACCCGATGCACCTGGGCGGCGCGGTCGACTGCGACGGGGCGGACAAGGGATCGCGCCTGTTCCAGCTGTGCGACGCGTTCGACCTGCCGGTGCTGTCGCTGATCGACACGCCAGGCTTCATGGTCGGGCCCGACAGCGAGGCGGCGGCGGCTGTGCGCAAGACCTCGCGCCTGTTCATCAACGCGGCGCGGCTGGGGACGCCGATGTTCTCCATCGTGCTGCGCAAGGCCTATGGGCTGGGCGCGCAGGCGATGGCCGGCGGCTCGACCCTGGCCCCTGTGTTCTGCGCCGCCTGGCCGACCGGCGAGTTCGGCGGCATGGGCCTGGAGGGCGCGGTGCGCCTGGGCTATCGCCGCGAGCTGGAAGCGCTGAGCGACCCGGCCGAGAAGCAGGCCCTGTTCGAGAAGCTGCTCGGCAACCTCTATTCGGTCGGCAAGGCGATCAACGTCGCCGCCATGCTGGAGATCGACGCCGTCATCGACCCGGCCGACACGCGCCACTGGATCGCGCAGGGGCTGAAGACGTGCAAGACGCGGCATGCCCCGAAGCGGCGGTTCGTCGACGCGTGGTGAGGAAGAGGTCGTTTTCTTCCCTCCCTCCCCTTTATGGGGAGGGACCGACGGCCCCCGGGTCGCGCGAAGCGCGCGCCCGAGGACAGGCTCCGCCGTCAGGGTGGGGCTGTGTGGGGTTATCACCAGGGTCCGCGGAGGCGGAGAGAGTGCCCCACCCTGGATGCTTCGCATCCTGTCCCTCCCCACTTCGGGGGAGGGAGGATGAGGAAGAAGCGCCGTACTTGCGGGCTTTTTCTTCGACCCGCGCTTCGAAATCCAGCGGCGGGCGGCGGACGCGCCAGGCGTCGCCGTCGGGTTCGCAGGCTTGCGGGTCGAGGCCGAGGGCGGCGCACAGTTTGGCGACCGTCTCGCCGACCGGACGATCGAGGTAGCCGCGCATTTCGTCGGCGTCGCCGAGATATTCCTGGGCGTCGTCCAGCAGGCGGTCGCACAAGTCGTGGTATTCGTCGTCCGAGCAGTCGGCGGCCCAGGCGTCGTGCAGGCCGCCGACGATGGCCTCGTCCACGGCGGTTTTGTGAGCGGCTTCTCGCGTCGCGCGGCGCTCCGCGCGGTCGGTGATCAGCTTTTCGCGGCGCGCCTTCATGCCCTCGGCGAACTTGGCCTCCAGGGCCAGGGTGCGGCGGAGGGTCTGGGCCATCTTGGCGAGGGCGGACGCCGCGTCTTCGCTCCGCCCAGCTGAGGCTTCGCCCTTTTTCTCGCGTTCGAACCGCAACTCGACCAGATCTCCCAGCGATCTGGCCGCTTTCATGCTGATGTCGGCCAGTTCCGCCAGCATCTCAAGGCGCCGCTCGCCGCGTTCGTCGGCGATCGACGTTTCCGCCGCGGCGTCCGTCTCGGCGGGCGGGATCGGGTCCTGGAGGGCGCGATGAAGCATGCAGGGGCTATCGCACAATGATTTCAATTTGTCAAGTGCATTTAGTCTTGATAAGCGAGGAAGGTCTGAGATTCTCCGTCAAGATCATCAAATTGTAATTTTCCTACCGCCTCTGGACGCGCCAAAAAAATGGCCTTACCTATGGCCATAAATCGGAGTCTCCCATGAGCACCTATAGCGTCGCCGAAGCGAAGGCTGGCCTCCCCGGCTTGATCAATCGCGCCTTGTCCGGCGAGGAGGTGATCATCACACGCCACGGCAAGCCGATGGTGGAGTTGAGACCGGCGACGCCGGTTGCATCGGCCACGACGCTCGCGGCGGCCCATGAGCGGCTGCTTTCGGGCCGGATCAGGACGCGTGAGGGGGCGCCGACGTCGGTGGCTCTGCTCGACATGATCTACGACGAACCGGCCCGGTGAGCTTCTACCTGGACGCCAGCGCGATCGTTCCCACCCTGATCGAGGAAGCCAGCAGCCCGGCGATGGCGCGGTTCCTTATTGAGGCGACCGACCGCCTGACCGTCAGCGATTTCGCGGCCGCGGAGGTCGCCTCGGCGCTTTCACGGCTGGTGCGCATGGCTCTGGTCACGGATGCGGAGGCGATCGCGCGGCTGCGCGAATTCGACATCTGGCGCGCCTCGGCAACCGATGGCGCAGATTTCCAGCCGTCCGACTTTCGACTTGCCAACATATTCGTGCGAAATTTCGCCATGGGCCTGCGCGCGCCCGACGCCGTACACGCCGCGGTCTGTCGACGCGCCGACCTGACGCTGGTTACGCTCGACCGCAGGCTGGCGAGCGCGGCTGAGGCTCTCGACGTGCGCGTGGTCGTTCCGTGATCGGGCGTTGATCGGATGCCGTGTCGGGCGGCTGTCCTGACCACCCCCGGCAGCGCGATGAGTGACTGGGACTGATGCGCGGCCATGACGTCAGGGTGGGTGGTCCCGGCCATGCGGCGCCGGATGCGCTGGGGATAGAAAACTCGGATGAACGCGGATGGCGCTTCGCGCCGCACGGATGGGTGGTGACGCTGGCGAGCCTGAATCCGGCGTCGGACACGGACGAAATCAATCGTTTATTCTTCAGCGTCGCCTAAAGGTCTCGCATGTCACGCACCAAGCAGAGCCCCGAGTTCGAGATCGTCGTCGATGGGGAGCACTATGTCTGGCGGCTGCAGAGCCAGCCCCAGTGGTCCAGGGACGCAGCCAATTGGCGCGGCATGGCGATCGCCGTGCGCCACGTGGAAGGCAAGCGGGAAGCCGTGCTGGAGTTTCCGCCAGGCCCGCAACCCAAATTCGGCACGCCCCGGCTGCAAGCCTCGCAGATCGCCCGGGACCTCGTGGCGAAAGCCATCGCATCGGCCCTGGCGGCGGGATGGGAGCCGCTGTCCCGGGGCAAGACGGTCGCCATCGTCGTGGACGCGAGCGGCGGCTGACGCGCCGGGGCCGTCGGGCGCGGCGCACGTGGACGGGCAATACCAGCTCGCATAGGTGAAAGTTTCCAGCCCAGGGCCTATGTCAGGGCTTCGCCAGTCCAGGAGCCATGCCCATGCCCAAGCCCATGAAGATCGACTTCGTTTCGGACGTCTCCTGTCCGTGGTGCAACATCGGCCTGGGCGGCCTGGAGCAGGCCCTCGAGCGGGTCGGCGACCTTGTCGAGGCGGACATCCATTTCGAGCCGTTCGAACTCAATCCGGCCATGCCGGCGGAGGGCCAGAACATCGTCGAGCACGTCGCCCAGAAATACGGCGCGACGCCCGAGCAGTCGGCCGCGAGCCGCAAGATGATCCAGGATCGCGCCGCCGAGGTGGGCTTCAAGATGGCGACCAGCGCGCAGAGCCGGATCTACAATACCTTCGACGCCCACCGGCTGCTGCATTGGGCGGGCCTGGAAGGGCGCCAATCGGCGCTGAAACACGCCTTGTTCGACGCCTATTTCACCAATGGCGAGAATCCCAGCGATCACGACGTGCTGGTCGCCGCCGCCGGCAAGGCTGGCCTGGACCAAGCGGCGGCGCGCGATGTCCTGACATCGGGCCGCCATGGCGACGACGTGCGAGCCGCCGAGCGCCGCTGGCATGAAGCGGGCGTCAGCGCCGTGCCGGCGGTGATCATCAACGACAAGTATCTGATCTCAGGGGGTCAGCCGGCGGCCGCCTTCGAACGCGCGCTTCGGTCGATTGCCGGGGAAGCGACGTAGGCGTCGCGACTGTGGGATCGTGTCCTTCGCTCTGAGTTGCGATGGTCACGCTCGGAATCCCCGGCGCAAGGTGGGGTAGCGTTGACGCCAGGATATGCCATTCCGTTTTGGGAATGACGGTGAGGCAAGATCAACAAAGCCTGGTATTACCCGTGATCGTCTCGGAAACGGTCGATCTGATGCATGCGCTCATGCAGAACGGTGACGATGCCGACCGCGCCATCGTCCAGCACTTTCCAATAGATGAAATGTTTCTCGTAGCGGCAGACGAAGCCTTGCACGCCAAAAGCGGCCGGAACCGCGCGCCACGGAACGCGCAGCGCGGCGATCGCCTCGAAACGTTCGAAGAGGCCGCGCAGGTAATGCTCAGCCTGCGCCTCGCCCCAAGCCTCGCGGGTGTATTCGTAGATTTCGTCCAGGCGATGGCTGGCGCCGTCCTGGACCTTGAAGGCATTCACCCTCGCTCGCGCGGCGCGTTGCGGGCCAGCACCTGCTCGACGTCGAGCGGTTGATAGGCGCTGTCGGGCGCGGCAAAGGCCAGAGCCAGCTCGGCTTTCAAACGTTCGAAACGCTCATCATCGGCGCGGGCCTTGTCGCGACGGATCAGATCGCGGACGTACTCGCTGACGTTCTCATACAAGCCTCCATCGCCGACGTTTTCCGCCACGAATTCGCCGAGCGCGCCGCTGACCCTCACGTTCAGCGTCAATGCCTTGGTCATCAGGCGACCTCCATTTCCGTCCACAATTTATGGAATATTGTGGACGAAGCAAGTTCGGAACGCGGCTGCGTCGAGAAAAAGGTGCTGCAGATAAATCACTCCGACCCGTTTGAACGGCAACTCCTTGCGGCGATGGTCGCACGATCTAACAGCTAAAGCCTTCCACGATGACGGCTGCACCCACCTCGGCATTAGGTCTGACGCTCTCGATCCATCCGGTGCATCGCGGCTTTGGCTGGGTCGCCTTTGAAGGTCCCTTCTCTCCCTACGACTGGGCCTCGTGTTCGCCCAGCGCGACAAGAACGAAAAGTGCCTGCACCGGGTGGACCAGATGCTGACACGATTGCTACCGCACACCCTGGTCCTCGAAGAGTTTGAACGCGGAGCCTCGTCAAAGGTTGATCGCATCACACGTCTCTGTCGAGGAATCGTAAGCATGGCCGTCGCTCGGGGCGTCGAGGTAGCAGTCTACGCGCGCAGCGAGGTCCAGGCTTGTTTTGCGAGCGTTGGTGCGCGCAGCCGACATGAGATCGCTGAAGCGATTGTCCGCAATATCGAGGCTCTACGCCACAAACTTCCGCCAAAGCGAAAACCCTGGCAGAGCGAAGATCGCCGAATGGCGCTGTTCGCCGCCGCCGCGCTGGTGCTCACTCACTATCAACTGGGAGCTTCACGTTTGCTCAAGGCTTACGCGCCAAATTTCCCAAACAAACAGAATTAAGCACTACCAGAAATCTAAAAATTCTCAACGCGTGACTACCGTTACAGCCGGATAGGATTGCAACGCACCGGTAATGGTGCAAGCCCCCAACACGCTGTTAAAGGTCCAGAGACCGTTTGGGTCAACCGAGGCCTCCAACATGCCGTCACAGGAGCCTTTTTTGGGCCCGTCCAATGTCCAACCAATCTGGTGCGACTTTACGTATTCAAACCCAGCCGGCGCAAAATCAATGCGGAGAAGGGTCGAATTAATCTGACACACTGGTTTGTGGCCTCGAAACACAGCATCTGTAACCTCTGCGCTCGCTCCCGTGGGACGAGTCTTTCCGGTCCAAACAACCGAGCAGGTCCCTTTGCCTCCATCGCCCTTCGCGACAATATTCAGTTTACCCTTCAACTTGAAATTAGCATCCGTCGGGCCGAACAAGTAGGAACCGGCGAACGAGCTAGTCGCCAACGCCGCACCACATACAGCTAAAAGCACTAAAAAGAAACTCTTCATTGAATTACCTTCCCTTCATTCGAACGAAACTCACGACGTTCGTCTCGCTACCACACTACTGACGAACATATATATTTGGCGAGTTCGACGAGTTATATCCAAGTCCGCCAAACACGCTTGGGAGCGAAAACCTCGAGGTAGTAACACTCATGCCAGTATTTGGATTGATCGCACTGAAATTTCCTGCCAAGCTGGCTGTTAAGCTCCCCGCGACGTTGGTCCCCTGTAGCGTGACCGGACCATTACATATCACTGCTAGAAAATAGCGATATAAGGTGACAGGTGTTTCCTGTCCCCCCTGCCTGATATGGGGCAAGTCAGGCGTTCGGCCCCGCCCAGGGATTTATGATGTCGACGCCACAGCCCTCAAAGTCGCTCACATTGCGTGTGGCGAGCGCGGCTCCATGACAGCGGGCGATCGCGGCGATCTGGGCGTCGACGATCGTGATCAGTCGGCCGGCGCGGCGTCTGTCGCTGGCGAGGGCGGCGAATTCAATGGCGGCCGGACTGTCGAACGCCAGAATCTTCCCTGAAAAAACCGTGGTCAGCATCCTTTCGATATCAGCGGCGAGCAGGGATCGCCGACGCCCGCCAGCCAGCAACGCCACGCCAAAGCGCAATTCCGCCTCGGTCGTGGCGCAGATGTATACTTCATTCGATGACTGGACAGCGAACCACTGCTCCACCGAGCGCTCCGGTGTTGGCCGGATCATTTCCGACACGACATTGGTGTCGAGCAGGATCATCAATCGAAGGTCGGCGGCTCGCGGATGGGCTCGCGGGGCAGCGGTTCGAGGTCGGCGCCACCGCTCTGCCTGAAGCAGGCGCGGATGGCTCTCGCCAGATTCTCAGACCTCGGCGGCGCCCGATCCAGGGCGGCGCGCAGGATCGTGCGCGCCTCCTCCTCCATGGATCGCCCATTGACGGCCGCTTGCACCCGCAGGCGGGCTTTCAACGCATCGTCGAGATTGCGGATGGTGAGGCTCGCCATGGTCGGAACATATGGCGGATGAAGCGTCGCTGGCAATGCTTGCATCGCAATCATTGGAGGCGCGCGGTGACGCGTTCGGACAGGTTATCCTTGCCTTTAAGGACGGATCGAAACCCTAGAGGCGCGCGACGCCGCGGACCCTTCACGAGAAGGACGGGGCTGCCGCCGCGCCCATCGCTTGCGTTGTCTATCGCTACGCCCTACCCCCCAGGGGACAGATGCCTCGGATCCTCACCTACAATATCCATAGCGGCAGAGGCGCCGACGGGCGCCTGGACCTGGGCCGCATCGTTGCGGTCATAGCCGCCGAGGCGCCCGATATCGTCGCCTTGCAGGAGGTCGACGTGGGGCGCCGCCGTACCGATGGGGTTGACCAGGCGCACGAACTGGCCAGACGACTTGGCATGAGGTCGAGCTTTCAGCCCGCGCTGCGCGTAGAGGAGGAGCAATATGGAGACGCAGTGCTGACGGCGCTGCCCATGACCCGCGTCAGGGCGGGCACCCTCCCTGGATATGCTCTGCTTCCACGTCTGGAGCCACGTGGCGCGCTTTGGGTCTCGATCGAAACCCTCGCAGGACCGGTGCAGATTATAAACACCCATCTGGGGCTGATTCCCCGCGAACAGCACGCCCAGGCGAAGGAGCTCGCTGGGCCCCGGTGGTTGGGTTGCGCGGCGCGGCACGACCCGTTGATGCTGGTGGGCGACCTGAACACGACGCGCGGGACGAACGCATACAGGATTCTGACCAATGACCTGGCGGATGCAACGAAGCAGATTTCAAATCGCCGCCGGATCGCGACCTTTCCGTCGCGGTCCCCCGTGTTGAGGATCGACCATGTCCTGATCAATCATCGCGTGCGCGTAATCGACGCGCGTGTCCCCTCCGGGCCGCAAGTGCGGGCCGCGTCGGATCACAGGCCTCTCATCGTCGATTTCGAAATCTGAGCGCTACATCTGAGCGCTACAATCGTCCCATCAGAAGCAAAACGATCACGATCAGCAAGACGAGCCCCAGTCCGCCGCTGGGGAAGTAACCCCATGAACGACTGTGCCCCCAGGTGGGCAAAGCCCCGATCAACAGCAGGATCAGAACAACGATGAGAATTGTACCCAGCACGACAGCTTTCCTCTCCTTACCCAACCCGGCGTCGGTTCAAACCTAAATGTGTGGAGGGCCCTTTGGGTTCCCGCTGCGGCGACGGGCGACGCTGGCCCTCGGGCTCAACGAAGGAGGTGTAGACGCACTTGCCGCCTAAGGAACAAAGATCGCGTAGTTTCGTTGACGGAGCGCTGAAGTCGATAGCGACGTTAGGGGTGCGACGATGAGGTCATGGTTTGAACGGCGGATGGCGACGGACCCGGCCGTGGTCTCGTCCGAGGGGTTGCCAGCCAACGGGCTGGATGCCTACAAGGAAGGACGCGCCGACGAACGGCAGAGACTACAAAAAGACGGCGTTCACGTCGATCGGGCTGCCAGTGACGCCTACGATCGCGGTCGGCGAGATGAACGGCTGCGACACAGAGGCTCGCCCCTCCTAGCGATCTTGACGATCATTTTGGTCGTCATCGCGCTCGCAATCATCTTTCTTGCGATCAAAACCGGCTCGTTCAGCAATGCTGGAGCAGTGATCGACAATATGATTCAAAGCCCGGTGCACGCCGCTGCCGACAAGGCAGGCTCGGCTCTCGAAAACGCTGGGCAAAGCATAAAGAGCAGCGCTGACACCAGCAAACCCTAGACTGGCGAAGGCCTGGGTTCTACGCCGACGGCGAAAGTATTTCTGCCACGTGCGTGTCTAGAGTCCTGACGAAAGTCTTCTGCAGGAGAATTCATCAGCCTTTTTGCCAACTGCCGGATCGGCCAGGCTATCGCTGGCGCTCAGTTCGGGGCGGCCTGTTTCGACCGGCTCGACCATAGCATGCCCAAGAAAAGGCCGACGCTCAGTCCGGCAAGGGTGACCGTCAACGGCCGTTGCCTGACGTGATCCAAGACGTAGCGGCGTCCGTCGGCCAGATGACGCACCGCCTCTTCCGTATACGGAGCGGTGTAGCTCCTGAACACTCCGAGGCTGTCCTTCAATAGCCGTTCAGCCGCGTTGGTTGCCGCAATAATCGTCCGCTCCGCAGCCCCCAAGGCTTCGTTCAGACCGCGTTGCCCATGGGCTGTGGCGCTGTTCACGGCGGCGCGCGCCTGTCTGGCCTCATCAGAAGCGTGGGCGAACTGGTCGGCCATGGACATCTCCAGGTTTCGCGGCGACGGCTTCGCGTCGCCTTTCAGAAACACCGGACCACGCCCGCAGTTCCCCTTGACGAACCATGGTCATCCGCACCGCGCCCGGCAGGCGATCGAGGTCACCGTGTCTTGAACTGAGCGATTGCATCGATCTTAGGGTCGAGAGCGAAATCGCCTGGCGCAATAAATCCAAGGCCATCCCATTCGATTTCTATGCCCACCGCCTTGAAGCATGCGGCGACGTACTCGGAGCAGATGAACTCATTGCGAGCGCCCACGGCCTTGGGAATGTGGTCGAGGCGGCCCAGGGCGATGCGAGCCCCGATCCGGGCGATTTCCAAGGGGGAGAATCGATCGCCCATGGCGTTGATGGCAAAATCCGCCAGCGGTCGAAGTTCGTTTCCGGCCGGGGCGTCGCGATGGCGCGCCAGAATGATCCGTCCAGGATATGGGTGGGTTCCCGTGCTTGTTTGGCTGATGAACCGGGTCAACGACACAGCGTGCACCCCCAGTTGCCGCACGCACTCGAACGCGAGCACGCGTCCTGTCGCCGGCCACGAATAGACGATCGCGACGTGCGACCAGGGACTCTTCGTGCTCCAGCAGATCAGCTTGGAAAAGGGATCTCGCGCGGAGCACAGCAGGATGTCGCCATCGCGCATCTTCGGCACGACTTGCGGCAGATCTTCTTTGGGCAGGTGGTCGAGAACGTCTGCGCCGAAAGCCATGACGACGGCTCCCCCCAAAGGAAAAAAACGGAGCTCTTGACGCGATTATTCCTGTCAGGCCAGCACGGTCTTCGATTCACCAAATCATACACGCGATCAATGACAAAACCAGTTTCAGCCGAAAAGTCCCTGATGAAGCGCCAGCGCTCCGCGCGGCGCGCGGATTTAACAGGCAGTCCGCGTCTGCGCGGGCGGCAGCGTCTTGATCCAAAGATCTTGTCGAGGTCGCGGGCGCGGTTTTGCCCTGTGCGAAAACCTGCCTGCAGCTTCCTACGCGCCCACCAGATAGCGCCCCAGGACGTTGCGCTGTATCTCGCTGGTCCCCGAGTATATCGACGCCGCCCTGAGCGACAGATGCTTGGCCATCGCCCACGCGCCCGCCGCGATGACAGGGCTTTCGGCCGCGGGGCGCGACATCAGGGCCGCGGCGGCGGGGCCCTCGACCTCCATTGCCAATTCGGCGATCTTCTGGTGCAATTCGCTCCCCACCAGTTTGAGCATCGACGAGCCTCGCGGGTCGTGCGCGTCGACCGGCCCGCGCGATAGGGCGCTCAGTTCCAACGCTTCATAGGCGTCCAGCTCCACCGAAAGAGCCGAAAGCCGCGCACGCACGCCCGGCTCAAGGCGCGAGCCGGCCGCCGCCGCGCGGCGAAACGCCCGTCGAACCAAGGCAGAGGGCGTATTGTTGGATCGGGCCAGTTGCATGAGCCGCTTTGCCACGGTCCATCCGGCGTTTTCCTCGCCGACTCTGTTTTCGACGGTGACGCGAACCTGGTCGAAGAAAACCTGGTTGAAGTCGTGGTCGCCGGCGAGCCCGACGATCGGAACGACGCTGAGACCCGGGCTCGCCATGTCGATGAGCAGGAAGGTGAGGCCATGCGCCGGCCGGGCGCCGTCCGAGGTGCGTACGATCGCGAACATCCGATTGGCGTGATGCGCGCCGGTGGTCCAAATCTTTGAGCCGGTCACGACATAGTGATCGCCCTCGCGCGCCGCCCGCGTCGTCACCGCGACCAAGTCCGAACCCGCGCCCGGCTCGGAAAAGCCCTGGCACCACAGATCCTCGCCCGACAGAATAGGGGGAATGTAGCGGGCGCGCTGTTCCGGTGTTCCCTTCTCGATCAGCAGCGGGCCGATGCTGCGGATGCCCGCGGCGAACAGGATCGGCGCGTCATTCAAGGCGCATTCGCGGTCGAACATGAACCGCCTGCGCGCGCTCCAGCCCACGCCGCCCCATTGCCTGGGCCACGCCGGCGCGATCCAGCCTTTTTGGTAAAGCCGTCGATGCCATTCGCCCGCAGCGGCGATCTCGCTATGCACGCCCAGTGTCGCCGCGCCCGCCGCCCGCAAGCGCGGGGTCAGCGCTTCGTCGAGAAACGCGCGCACTTCGCGCAGGAACAACGCCTCATCTTCCTGGCCCGCCGTCATCGCCCCGCCCGCAACCGTCCCGCCTACACCGAACACGCGGCGACCTAAGAGCCCATCGGATCGGGCGGCGTTGATGTGGCTCAAAAATCAGCGCGACCAACCGTCGATCCAGACGCGGCCATTTTCGCCTATCTGTTCATGATCAACTTCGTCCGTGCCGCCGCAGCACACCAACAGCTCGCGAGACGTGTGACTTGCCTCGATTGGACCCCGGGTCGGCGCCTCACCCAGCCACGTATGTCACAGACACGCGAGACCGCGGCGGGTGGTAAGCGGACGCCCTTGCCGGCGTGCTCCCGCCGTTCCGGCCACGGGGACGGGAAAGGCCGGATGGGCGTCTATGAAGGGACCGCGCCGTCCTCGCATTGATCCAGGTCAAGCGCCTTGGATCCGACGCTGAGTGGCTCATGATGTGCTTCCAGACGGTGTCGCAGCATGCCGGACTTTTGATTTGCCTCAACCCCCCCATCCCGCGCCGACCGCCATGCTGCGTCGAGCTCGAGAGGACGACAGAATGGATAAGATCATCAGACGCCTGATCGTCGAGATGCTCCATCGGGAACGCATCATGACCGTCGCCACCCCGCGGCCGGACGGGTGGCCGCACGCCAAGGCTTCGGCCACACCGACCTCGTCAGCATCTAAGCCGCGATGCGCGCGAGGGTGATGGCCGGCGCGGCCTATTTCGCCATGGTCTTTGCGATCGGCTTCGCCCTGGGCGCCGCTCGCACGCTCGTCACCGCCCCCGCACTGGGCGAGGTGGGCGCGGTCGCGCTCGAAGCGCCGGTCATGCTGGTGCTCAGCTGGCTTGTGGCGGCCTGGTGCGCGGCGCGCCTGAAGGTTCCGGCGACGCCGCCGGCGAGGCTGGCGATGGGCGGCGTGGCGTTCGCTCTTCTGATGGCCGCCGAGTTGGCTCTGTCCCTGTTCCTGATGCATCTCTCTCTGGCCCAGCACCTGGCGAGCTATGGAACTTTGGCCGGCGCCGTGGGCCTGGGAGCGCAGATCACCTTCGCATTCATTCCGTTGGCGCTGACGTGGCGCACATGGAGCGGGCTTGCGATCACACGGGCGATCCACACGGTCATATACGCGGTGATGGCAAGCGCTACATTCGTCGTCCTGTACGCCGGCGTCACCGGCATGGCGGGGGCGTGGCTGTGGGCCGCGCTCGGACTGGTCGGTGTCGAGAGCGCGGTGTTCCTGGGCAATGGCTTCAGATGCCCGCTGACCGCCGTGGCTGTCCACTTCGGGGCCGACGAGGGCGCCGACACCTGCCTGCCCGAGCGGTTCACCCGCTACACATTCCGTGTCTTTGGACCCTTGATCGTCGTGGGCGTCGCGCTGGTCGCGTTGCGCTTGTTTGTTGGCCATCTGCGATGAACGATGAGCGGCGGCGTCGCCCGTCGCGCAATGGCGTGCTTCCTACCAGCGGCGGTAGCGGTCATGCCAGGGACGCGCGCGCCACCCAGGAACCAAGTAGCCGTGACGCCACCAATCCCCATAGCGATACGGCCGATAGACCCAGCGGCCGCCATACAAGATTCACGAGCGGTAACAGCCTGGCGTCCAAGTGCGCCCCCAGGTCTTGGCAAGATCTTAAACGAAAATCGCGCTGTTTGAGAGCGCGCAGTCGCGGCGGCGCGAGTCTTATTTTGAATGCCCAAAAAGCAGCGCGCGGGTGTGGACGGCGATCATGCGCTCTTCGTCGGTCGGTGTGACCCAGACCGGTTTCGCTTCGTCGATGGCGATCTGCCCTTGGCCCAGTTCATTGAGTTGCGGATCCAGCTCGAACCCGAGCCAGCGCAGGCGCGCGCACACCTGCTCTCGGATGGAAGCGGCGTGTTCTCCGATCCCCGCGGTGAAGACAAGCCCGTCACATCCGCCCATCGATGCCGTCATGGCGCCGATCTCCCGCACGATACGGAAGACGAAGAGGTCAATCGCGTCCTTCGCCCGGGGATCACCGCTGGCGAGCAGCACGCGCATGTCGCTGTTGATATCCGAAACGCCGAGCAGGCCCGATCGCTTGTAGAGCAGATCCTCGACCGCGGCGGCGTCGAGGCCGTGTTGCCGCTCCAGGTACAGGATCACGCCAGGGTCGAGCGCGCCGCAGCGCGTGCCCATGACCAGCCCGTCCAGCGCCGTGAACCCCATGGTCGTGTCGCAGCTGCGACCATCCTTGATGGCGCAGAGGCTGGCGCCATTGCCCAGATGCGCGACGATCATTCGGCCCGCGGCGAGGTTCGCGTCAAGCGCTCGCATGCGGCCGGTGACGAACTCATATGACAGCCCGTGAAATCCATACCGCCGCACGCCCAGCGCCTCCCATTTCCTTGGCAGACCGAAGCGATCGACCACCGGGTCGTGGCCGTGATGGAAGGCGGTGTCGAAGCAGGCGACCTGTGGCAGATCGGGGTGGCTCACCATCAGCGCCCGCACCGGAGCGAGGTTATGCGGCTGGTGAAGGGGCGCCAGCGGCGTGAGCGCATCGAGCTGGACGAGCAGATCCCTATCGAGTCGCATGGGCTGGTGGAAAGCGGGACCTCCGTGAACAATCCGGTGACCAACGGCGCGAAGACTTGCGCCGCCCAGATGGTCCTGCGTCCAGCTCAGAATTTCGCCCAGAAGGGCCTCATGCGAAAGCTCGGCGCCGCCATCCCAGCCATGTTCTCTCGCGGCGCCTTGGGCGGTCTTGACCCGAAGGCGCGGCGCCACGCCGACGCCCTCGATCTGGCCCTCCGCGGCCCGGTCCAGCGAATCGCCGTCCATCTTGAACAAGCAGAACTTGATGCTCGACGACCCAGCGTTCAGCGTCAGGATCGCTCCTGTCATCGCGGGTCCGGTTTCATGGCGATCATCGGCAACTGGGCCATGAGGGCGGCGACCGCGCACGAGGCGATGCGGGTGCGTTCGGCGTCGGCGCGGCTGGTCAGAATGATGGGCACGCGAGCGCCAAGCACAATGCCGGCGGCGTCGGCGTGCGCCATGAAGATCAGCTGCTTGGCGAGAATGTTTCCCGACACCAGGTCGGGGACCACGAGGATGTCGACCTGTCCGGCGACCAGCGAGACGATGCCCTTGTCGTGGGCCGCCTCCGCGTTGATCGCATTGTCGAAAGCCAAGGGTCCGTCGAGGATACCGCCGGTGATCTGGCCGCGGTCGGCCATCTTGCAGAGCGCGGCCGCGTCGAGCGTCGACTGGATCTGGGGATTGACGGTCTCGACGGCCGACAGGATCGCAACCTTTGGATTGGGCATCAGCATGACGTGGGCCAGATCGATGGCGTTCTGGACGATGTCGCGCTTGACGGCCAGGTCCGGCGCTATGTTGATCGCGGCATCGGTGATCAGCAACGGGCGGCCAAAGCCTGGGACATCCATCAGGTAGACGTGGCTTATCCTTCGTTCGGTTCTCAATCCGGTATCGCGCGCCGTCACCTCGTGCATCAGCTCGTCGGTATGCAGCGAGCCCTTCATCAGGAGTTGCGCCTTGCCGCAACGAACCAGCGCCACCGCCTGCGCCGCCGCCGCGTGGCTGTGAGGGGCGTGCTGAAGTTCCAAATGGGCAATCTCGACGTTCGCTTCGATCGCCGCCTGGCGGATCCTGAGTTCGGGTCCGACAAGTATCGGCGCGATCAGCCCAAGCGCGGCCGCCTCGACGGCGGCTGCCAGGGCGTGAGGATCGCAAGGATGGGCGACAGCGGTCGCCACGGGCGGCAGGGCCCCGCAGCGCGCCAGCAGGGCGCCATACCACGCGTGGGTGTTGGAAGCTTCGGCCGAAGGGGTCTTTTCAGGTGTCATGATCTGGCCTCCCGCCCTTTGCACCGACGTCGCGACCCAGGCAATCCCGTTCGCTCGCCGGCTCAGGTGAACTGTCGCCATCTGGTGGCTCGGACGGTGCGGAGCGCCCCGTGGCTTGACCCCGATCAATGTGGAGGCGGCCGTGAGGGACTACCTCCCTTTCCAGTAGAGGAGAGCGTCATGTCGAACATCAGAATTGATGAAGATCTGTGGGCTTCCAGGATGTCGCCCGAGGGCACCGTGGAGCGGTGGTTCGTCACCGACGGTGCGGTCGTCGCAAGGGGAGATCGCGTCGTGGAAGTTCGCATTGAAGACGCCCTGCATGAGATTTCGACGCCGGCCAGTGGCCGGCTCAAAATCCTTGCGGACAGGAACGCCATCATCGAGCCCGGCTCGGTCTTGGGCAAAGTGAGCTGGTTTAGAACGTCGTCGGCAGGCTGAGCCGAGGGCCCGGCCATTTTTTCTTCCGGCGCATGGAGCGGGTCGCCGCGAAGTCGGCCCGACCCGACCGACGAAATTTCCAGGCGGGCTCCAGGCTGGGACGATCGCTCGCGTCGAAAATAGTTTGCCCGCAGCACGCCCCCAGTCCCACTTCACGAGGCGAGTCCGCCGATCAAGGGCTGGCGGACGCTGCCCTGAGTGGCGATGGATCGATGGAACAAGCGACGTGCCCGCTGCCCTCGATGGTCCGCGCCCTGGGGGGCCCAAACAACCCTCTCAACGGCTGATGCTGAGATCGGCCACATACACGGCCTGTACGCCTTATCTGGTCAAGGCGGGAGACTGCGGTTGAGATGGATCAAGGCGTTGAACACATGGATGCTCTCTAACCGCCCAACCTCGCTGCTGGGACCCGCCGCAATGACCTACAAGACCATCATGACTCATCTGGAGCTCGGCCGTCCGAATGCGGCGGTGCTATCGGTCTCTGGCGATCTGGCGGGGCAGTTCGGCGCCAAGGTCATCGGCATCGCCGCTTGCGAGCCGATAAGGCTTGCTTATGGCGAGGGGGCCATCACCGCTGAATTGGTGGATCAGTGTTTTCAGGAGGCCGAAAGAGAAATAAAAGTCGCGGAGTCCGAGTGCCGCGGCGCGTTGAGCGGCCAAGCGGCTGGCGTCGAGTGGCGCGGCACGACAGGCGCGAGCCTGCTGTGCGACTATATTTCCGATCAGGCGCGGTGTGCGGACCTTATCGTCACCAGTGTCGATCACAGCGGCGGCATGTTCGACAGTTCCCGCCACGTCGATATCGGCGACCTCGTCATGCGGGCGGGGCGGCCAGTGCTTATCGTACCGCGACGGGCTGAAGGCCTTCGCCTGGATCACATCATGGTCGGCTGGAAAGACACGCGTGAATCCCGGCGCGCGGTGCTCGACGCCGTGCCCCTTCTGGCGAAAGCCGGGCGGGTGACCATTGTGGAGATCGCGCAGGAGAATGCTTTGCCGGCGGCGCGCGCGCGGGTCGACGACATAGCGGGGTGGCTGGCGCGCCATGGCGTGTCGGCCCTGTCGCAAACCGTTCTATCGAAAGGCGACAATGCCGTGCAAATGGCCGCGATTGCCGACGAAGGCGCCGCCGACGTCATTGTCGCGGGAGCGTACGGGCACAGCCGCTTCCGTGAGTGGGTCCTCGGAGGTGTAACACGCGACCTTCTCTTGCGGGCCGAACGTTGCGTGCTCGTCTCGCATTGAGTGTTTGCCAGCCCGATCAGGGAAATCAACGCGCCTTCTGACACCTTGATGGTGACTCTGGAAGTTAGTCGGTCCAACCGGAGCGTCCTGCGGGTCGCCGGTGATCTCGCGGAGCGAATGGGAGCCGACGCGATCGGTATGGCGTTCTGCCAACCGATGCAGATCGTATACTATGACGGGTTGTACTCCGGCTGTGAGATCGAGCAAGACGACGCGGAAATCAAAAAAGAATTGAAGGCTTCTGAAGGCGAGTTTCACGACATGCTCGGATTGCGCGCGCGGCGTTTGGAGTGGCGCGCCAGCGTGACCTACTCGCCATTGGCCGAGGACCTCGCGGACAACGCCTGGGCTGCCGACCTCGTTATCGCCGCGCCCTGGCGGCCCACCCAACCAGCGCCCCCGGTCGCGCCCTGACCCGCCTCAACGAGGGATTCGTGAGCATTCGCGAGAGGCCGCAAATGACATGGCGCGATCACGCCGCCTCTCGTTGTGCGGCGAGCGGGTGAGGAATAAGGCTGCGTCGGCGTTCGGTCGTTTGCGCCGGTGTCCAAGAGTGCCATGACCACAACGGTTCGAGACACGCTGCGCGAGACGCGCGCGCAGGGCGTAGACAGCGCTCTGGCGATGCAGGCGGCGGGCGTCGTCGTGTGGCGATGGAGCCCGACGTCAAAGACCTTCGTCCTGGCGGACGGCGCCAGCGCCCTTTTCGGCGCTGAACAAAAGCCCGGCTATCAGGCGTTTTTGGCGCGCGTGCATCCGGACGACCGTGATTTTGTGGATCACGCCCTTAGCCATGTAGCCCAGCAAGACACGCTGGACGTCGACTTCCGCGTCTGGCCCGACGTCGGCGCCGAAAGGTGGCTTCGCATGCGCGGACGAAGCGGGCTCGACGATGGGGACGCGGCGCAGGTGGTCGGCGTGCTGATCGACATCAGCGAGTGGAAGGAGACCGAACGATCCTATGGCGGACTGGTCGCATTGGCGGCGGCGTCGGACGACGCGATCGTGGCCAAGACACCCGATGGGATCATCACCGATTGGAACCGGGGCGCGGAGCTGATCTTTGGCTACGACGCGAGCGAAATGATCGGCAAGCCGATCACGCTCCTACTGCCTCCTGGTCGCGAGGACGAGGAAGACCTTATTCTCGAGCGCCTCGGGCGCGGCGAGCGGGTCGACCACTACGAGACACAACGGCGGCGCAAGGACGGCGAAATCATCGATGTGTGGATCACGGTCTCCCCCTTGCATGACACGCATGGACGGCTGACGGGCGCCGCCAAGATTGCCCGCGACATCACGCCGGCCAAGCGCGCCCAGGCGGCTCTCGAGGATCGTGAGGCGCACCTTCGATCTATTCTCGAAACCGTGCCTGATGCGATGATCCTCATCGATCCGAGCGGAATTATCCAGTCGTTCAGCGCGACAGCCGAGCGCCAGTTTGGCTATAGCGCCCAAGAAGCGGTCGGTCGCAACATCAGCTTATTGATGCCGAGGGAACACGCCAGACGCCATGACAGCTATCTGAAGCGCTACCTCGACACCGGCGAAAAGCACATCATCGGCCTGGTCAGGGTGATTGTGGGTCAGCGCAAGGACGGCTCGACCTTTCCCATCGAGCTTTCGGTCGGGGAGTCGCGGTCGGGCGCCCGACGCTTCTTCATCGGATTCGTCCGTGATCTCACCGAACGCCAGCAAGCCCAGGAAAAGCTGCGCGACATGCAGTCGGAACTGATCCACATGTCGCGCTTCATGGCTTTAGGCGAAATGGCCTCGGCGCTGGCGCACGAACTCAATCAGCCGCTGTCCGCGATCGCCAACTACCTCAAAGGCGGACAAAGGCTGCTGTCGCAAGGAGAGCCGGCGGTCATTCCAACCGTGCTGGACGCCATGGACCGCGCAACGAAACAGGCGCTGCGCGCCGGAGAGATCATCCGCCATCTGCGCAACTTCGTGTCGCGGGGAGAAAGCGTCCGGCAGTTTGAGGACCTTGTCAAACTGGTCCAGGAAGCCTCCGCCCTGGCCCTGGTCGGAGTCAAGGAAAGCGGGGCGCGTGTGGTATTCGCTTTCGATCCTCACATAAAAATGGTGTTCGTCGACAAGATCCAGATTCAGCAGGTCCTGTTGAATCTGATCCGCAATGCGATCGAAGCCATGGAGGAGTCCGCCGTGCGGGACCTGACCATCTCCACCCTCCGCGTCGATGACGACACGGTCCAGGTCGATGTGGCCGACACCGGACCGGGGATCGCGCCCGAGATCGCCGCGCGGATGTTCCAGCCATTCAACACCTCCAAGCCCAGGGGCATGGGCGTGGGCCTGTCGATTTCACGCACGATCATCGAGGCCCATGGCGGCAGGCTGTGGGTCGAGGCCGCCGCAGGGGGCGGGTCGCTCTTCCATCTGACATTGAAAACTGGAATCGACGAAGGGGACGGGTCGGATGACGAGTGACCGGATCGTGCACTTGATCGACGATGACTCCGGCGTGCGCGATTCGCTTGCGTTTTCGCTTGCGGCGGCGGGACTGGTCGTGAAGCCCTACGAGTCCGCGGTCGCCTTTCTTGAGCGTCTTCAGGACGCTCCGCGGGGCTGCGTCGTCAGCGACATCCGCATGCCTGGGATCGACGGGCTGCAACTCCAACAGCGCCTGAAGAAAGTCGGCGCCGACCTGCCGATGATCCTCATGACCGGCCACGGGGATGTGCGGCTTGCCGTGGAGGCGATGCGGGCCGGCGCCGTCGATTTCATCGAAAAGCCGTTCGACGACGAGGTCCTGCTGTCGGCCATTCGCCTGGCCTTCGATCGCTCCGAAAAGCTTGGACAGAAGCAGGCCGAGGCCGCCGCGATCCGCATCAGGCTCGCGTCTCTCAGCGGGCGCGAGCGCGAAGTCCTCGACGGTCTGGTCGCCGGCCATCCGAACAAGACCATCGCACGCGATCTGAACATCAGTCCGCGCACGGTGGAGATCTATCGCGCCAACGTGATGATCAAAACCGGCGCCGGCAGCCTGTCGGATCTGGTGCGCATGGCCTTGATTGTCGACGCCGCGGCGTCCGCCTAGTCACCTGTCGCGACTCTCGAACCATCCGCGTGGAATATTGCCCTGGATCAAAGCCCTTGCCGCCCGGTGGGACCAATGTCCGTTTCACAATTCATAGAGGTGGCGTGGATGCCCCAATCAAAAAGCCACTCCGCTCCCGCGGCCGGACCGCTCATCCTGGTGGCGGACGATGATCGGGCCGTGCGCGAGTCATTGCAGTTCTTGCTCGAGCTCGAGGGCCTGGAAGTCCGTGTCTTCGATGGCGGACCCGACCTTCTGGCTGAGCCGCGCCTGGCGGACGCAAGGTGCATCGTGCTCGATTACCGTATGGCGCCGATGGACGGCCTTGCGATCATGAACAAGCTCAAGGCGCTCGGCGTCAGGACGCCCGTCATCCTGATCGCCGCGCATGCGACCGACCGGTTGCGCCGGCGCGCGGCGGACGCGGGCATTTCCCACATTATCGAAAAGCCGCTTCTCGATACGTCCCTGGCCGACAGTATTCGAAACGCCCTCCGGACGTGCGCTGAGCCCCTCGGCGTTCACGCCACCGCGCCCAGCCCGCAAGATCAAGGTTGCGCCGCGGGTGGCTCAGGCGTTGACGCGCTTCCGCCCAGCGAGCCGAGCGATAGGCCGTCGAGCGCGCAGTAAGCGACAACCCCCTGTCCGTTGACGCGATCACTCAAGCAGACCACGCGCTGGGCGAATACCACCGCCATCGGCGCGGCGCGCGGAGTCGCCACCTTGCCGCCGGCCAGATCGACCCTTATCCACTGGTCAGAGGTGGCCCGACGGCGATGCAGACCGTGCGTCCATCGATCACTTGCAAGACCGGGCCCGCGAACGGTTCTCCGACCAATGGCGCTGGCGCGGTGTATTCGGCCACGAGCCTGCTCGCCGGCGCGCGCCCGTTCGCCCGCAGGCACGCGCCGTCCTGGCCGGATGCGGCGCCAGATGCGGTGAGTGCGATCGCCATGATGGTCGCCAGCGACATGGCCGCTCCAAAACGAGTGAAAGGTGTGAGCAACCAGCGTCCGCCGTGCGCGGGCAGACTAGACGCCCTGTGTTCGCCAAACAGAGGCGAGGCCGTACGAGCCGTCTCTTTCATCGAAGCAAACGCAGCGGCTTTGGGCGGCTTGCGCGCCTGGGCGGCGCGCCGGCGGGGTCGCGACAACGGCTACATGTCACAGGCGGATTTGACGGCGAGGGACATTCGGAACCGCCTTCCAGGTGACGTTAGCTGAAGATCGGCGCCGCTAGGCGCACAGCTCCGTCATAGCCGACGGTCGCTCGATAATGATCGTGCGGCAATCGCGGATGGTGATCAGTCCCGACGCGCGGAACTGGGTGAGTGTGCGAGAAACGGTCTCGATCGTCAGCCCGAGATAGTCGGCCATGTCCTGACGCGACATCGGCAGTTCGACCGTATCTTCCTCGCCCAGGCGCACGGCCAACTCACCAAGGAAACTCGCCAAACGCTCGCTCGCGCTGCGACGCCCGAGATTCAGGACCTGATCCTGGCTGCGGCGCAAGTCCGACATCGCCAGGCGCCAGAGGCGGGGCAAGAGCGAAGCGTCGTCACCCAGCACATGGGAACGGCGCGCGACCAGGATCAGGCTGTCGCCGATGGATTCCGCGTTGGAACCATGTTCGGCGGCCAGTTCGATTCCAAAAACATCGCCGGGCAGGCAAAACTGAAGAATTTGCCGCCGTCCATCCGCCAGGATGCGAAACACACGTACAGCGCCGCTGATCACCTTGTAGATGTTCTTCGCGACTTCGCCTTCGCCGAAGATTTCCCGATCACGTTCATAGCCGATGGGCAGGCCCACCAAGTGGATCTGGTCGGGATCGGCTGAGCTCTGAAACGGGGTTGGTCCGGGGAGCCTGGCGCTGATCGAGGAATAGGTTTGCATGGCTTGCCTCCGCCCGTAGTGGACGGGTAATGGCTACAGGCGTCCCGCCAACGGGAACATTCAGGTCGAACACCTAAGGGGAATCCCGGAGGCGGCGAGAAACGTCATCGCAAGCGGTTGGCCGGCCTCAAGGCGGTGGCCGAGGAGGTCCAGGTGGGCCTCCCGTTCGACGAGCGCAGAAAAAGGCTGGGCCAGGTTGCGCGCCTAGGTCACATGGACCCGTCATGAGAAGCGACGGCTCTCCACTGACGATCTTTGTACGGCGCCGTCGGCGCATCCGACGCGTCTGGGATCCGCGGCAAAAAAGCGAGTCGAACATCTGTGCCACGCCCACGAGCGCCGATCGCGCGCGACAGCACTCGTTGCTACGACCCGATCGCCGCGGATTGCCCACCCACGACCGGGCCGAAACTCAAAACACTACAAATCCCCACGGCCGCCTGCCTTGGTCGGATGCCCACGCTTGTGAGGATTGTCACGGCAGTACCACGCCGTGCCACCGAGAACGACCGCAAACAGTCCAAAGCTTGCGATGACGAGCGACAAGAATCCAGTTTCGACAGCAGACATGAACCACACACCTCTTCGGCCAGAGGGTGTGTTGTGGGGTTTCCGAGCGCCCGGGACATTGACCCAGATCAAAGGCGCCGTATGCCGTCCCGGATCAGTCAATCGACGCCTAATCAGGCGAACGCCGCGATCATTTTCTCGCAGAATGCCGGCAGGTCGTCCGGCTTGCGCGACGTGACGAGATTGCCGTCGACGACGACTTCCTTGTCCTCCCAATTTGCGCCGGCATTGCGCAGATCGGCTTCGAGCGAAGGCCAGGACGTCATGGTCTTCCCCTGAACGCCGCGAGCGTTGATGAGTGTCCAAGGCCCATGGCAAATTGCCGCGATCGGCTTTCCACCTTGGACAAATGCCGCGACGAACGCGATCGCGTCCGGGTCCAGTCGAAGTGTGTCTGGATTCATGACCCCGCCGGGCAGAACCAAAGCGTCGTAGGCGCCTGCGTCCGCTTTCGAAAGCTCACGGTCGACCATAGCGGCGCGGCCTTTCTCTTGATGGTTCCAGCCTTGGATCTGTCCTGCTTTGGGCGAAACCACTTCTACCCGCGCGCCGGCGGCCTTTAAGGCTTCGACCGGTCTTTCCAGTTCGGATTGTTCGAATCCATCGGTGGCCAGAACGGCGATCCTGCGGTTGTTCAAGGTCGTATCGGGCATTATGAGCTCCTATGTGTCGGTGATGACCCGCGTCAGGCCCGAGACGTCGACCGAGCCCTGTACTTTTCTGGTCGCGTTGATCTGGCCTTAGGGTCGGAGGCGCCGAGCGACAACGAGCCTAGGCTGGAATCGTTGCGACCCTGAGTATGATGCAATCCAAATCAGCGGCTGACAGAGGGAGCGCGGCCGTCGCGCAATGCTCTCACAGTTCTCGCCACAAGGGAGTGGCGCGACGCGTCGGAACCTCCCCGCAGTACGAGGCTTCCGTTGCAGTTCGATCGGTTTGGAGGATTCATGACGCTACCGCAAGCGATGAGCTTTTGCATAGTTGGCGGCGCGGTTGCGCTGTTTGCGTGGGGACGCTTCCGCTATGACGTCGTCGCGCTCGTGGCCCTTTGCTTGAGCGTCGCCGTCGGCGTGGTCCCGGCCAAACATGCTTTTTCGGGGTTCACGAGCGACGTTGTGGTCATCAACGCCAGCGCACTGGTGATCAGCGCCGCGATTGGCCGTTCGGGCGTCGTCGAGCAGTCTCTGCAGCCGCTACTGGCCCGCCTTGCGACCACAAGCACACAGGTCCCGTTTCTGGCCGGAGCGACAGCGCTGCTGTCAATGGCGACCAAAAATGTGGGCGCGCTGGCAATCCTGATGCCGGTGGCCATACGCGTGGCGCGCACGACGAAGACGTCACGTTCGTCCCTTTTGATGCCCATGGCGTTCCTGTCACTCCTAGGCGGCTTGGTGACACTGGTCGGCACCTCAACCAACATCATCGTCAGCCAAGTGCGCGAGTCGACCCTTGGAAAGCCATTCCAGATGTTCGATTTCGCGCCTGTCGGCCTGGGGCTGACCGCCCTCGGTTTCATCTACGTCACCTTCGCCTGGCGATTGCTGCCCAAAGACCGCGAAGCGGCCGGCGGCGACATGACCGAGACGCTCTCCGTGCCTTACGCCACCGAGGCCAAGCTTCCGGAGACCTGGCCCTCCGAATTTGCCACGATCGCCGATCTCAAGCTGGAGGACGACGGCGTGACCGTCACCGCACTGGCGCGCGGTGCGAACCGGTCGCAGGCGCCTCACCTGGACAGAGATCTACGGCCCGGTGACTTGCTCGTGCTCGAAGGCGCGCAGGAGAGTCTGAATGCGGTCTTCACGCGCACGCCCCTCGTCCATGTCCGCGCCGGCAAGGAAGTCGAGAAAGGCGAGGCGCGCGAGGAAATGCGATCGATCGAAGCCGTCATTCAAAGTGGCTCGGTGCTTGCCGGACGCTCCGCGGCGCGATTGCATCTGCAGCAGGAGTTCGGCGTCAATCTTCTGGCTGTCAGTCGCAGCGGCGCCCGTTTCACCGAACGCCTGCGTGACATCCGCCTGCGGCCCGGGGACGTGATCGTGCTGCAGGCGGGCGAGACCGCGCTGCCGGGTGTGTTGCGAGCGCTCGGCGTTCTGCCTCTCGTCGAACGGGCGGTGCAGGTAGGGGGCGCCACCCGCCGGTTCCTGCCGACTACGATCCTGGCGATCGCCATGATATTGGTGGCTTTCAAGATCGCTCCGATCGCGCTCGCCTTTTTTGGCGCGGCCGTGGCGATGGTGGCGACGGGCTCATTATCCATGCGCCAGGCCTACGCCTCGCTCGAAGGCCAGGTGCTTGTCCTGATCGGCGCGCTCACGCCATTGAGTGAGGCCATCCAATCTACCGGCGGGACGGCGCTCATCGCCGGCGGCCTCGCCACGATCATGCACGGGCTACCAATCCTGATCACGTTGGGGATCCTGATGGTCACGGCGATGGCATGTGCCCCCTTCCTGCACAACGCCCCCACTGTCCTCGTGCTGGGTCCTGTCGGCGTGGCGCTGGCGAGCCGTCTGCATCTGAACCCCGACCCGTTCCTGATGGCGGTGGCGACCGGCGCCGGCTGCGACTTCCTCACCCCGGTGGGCCACCAGTGCAACACCCTTGTCATGGGTCCCGGCGGTTACAAGTTTGCGGACTACGCCCGGCTTGGGCTTCCGCTCTCCGTTCTCGTGATAGTTATTGGCGCACCGCTCATCGCCTTGGTGTGGCCCCTTGCGCCACGATAAACGGTTGACGGCGACCAGACCCGCGCGGCGACTCACTGTGACCCCGACGCGAAAAATCTCAGGCGACATGCAACCGGCGGCGTTGCGTCGCGTTACGTTATTTCACCGCCACCGATCGCTTCCCCCCAGATCGCGGGCGGCATACTGAGGCTCGGCCTGAACGTCGCGTTCGGCCGGGCCTTTTTTCGTGTCAGCGGTCTCGACTTTCGATGGGGAACCAACCGGCAGGTTCAACGCTTTCTCGGCACACCTTTTCGGAGACTGTCATGCCAGACCCAAATAAAGATTCGGACGCCATGCAAGGCGAAGGCAACTACGACGCCGCGCGAAATTTCGACAAGGCCGAAGCGAAGTTCGTCCAGAGCGGCGCCGTTCCGGAGAACGCCCGCAAGGCCGCGGAGGCGCTTGACGGACCCGAAGCCGCCGAGTTGGAAGCCGCCCGCATCAAAACGGGCAAGGGCGACACGTCGAAAACGGAAAAGTAATTCCCGCGTATTCAGGACCTGCCAACCCTGATGCGATCAGTAATTTGTCCATAAATTCGGGCCGGGTTGTCTACCCGGCCCGTTTTTTTGGTTGGCCCTGGTTGTGGTCAGCTCGCCGGCGGCGCCGGCGTAGCGGCGAGGCCGACTTCTCGCTCGAGGCCTGCGCAGTCCGCGTTCTTCGCCAAGCCTGGACTGATGAAGGGCAAAGCCGCCGAAAGTGGCGCGACAACCGCTCCCAGCAGTCCGCTGATAGCCAACTGGCCCGCCGCCTTACCGACATCGACGCCGAACTTTGGCGATGCCAATGAACCCGTCAAAAGGATCGGAGCGCCAATCCGGACGAGACGGAACTTCTTAGGCCTGCCGTTCAATTGCAGATTCAGCGTCTCGTCGCGAAGATCGACGTCGCCTTTGCCGACGACCAACACGACGCCCGTGTCGAATATGAATCTCCGAGTGGTGAGGACACCATCCTGCGCATGAAAATCCGCGACCATGCAGCGGACCGGCGTCTGCCCTTTGTCTTTCGTGAGCAACATCAGAAGACCCTTGGACGCGTCGATGCCCATGAGCTCGGCGATCGTCTGGCGCATTTGCCCCTGGGGCATGACGGCCCTGACGTCGCCGTCCGCACTGGACGCAAACGCTCTGATCGAATCGCCCCGGCCACTAAGTCTGGCCCGGGCGTAGAGACCGCCTTCCAGCGGCGGGTTGGCGCCGCCATGGCCCACAAGGTTTTCCACCTTTACGTTGTCAAGGCGAAGATCGATGTTCTCGGTCGCAACCGCCCTCCTGGCGTCGAGGTCCACCACGCCTGTGAGACTTCCTTGCGGCAAGGTCATCGTCAGAGGATCGACACGGAGTCGCCCGCCGTGAAGCGCGACTTTCATGAAAAGGCCCCGGACAGGAATTCCGCCCGCCGCGACACCCCGCGCCCGATACGTAACATCCGCGTCCGTGCTGCGAATTCTATTCATATCGAGGTGCGTATCCGGAAGAATACGGTGCTCTGCGGCCAATTGAGCCGAGGTCTCGCGTTGGATCGGCGATAGGGCGCGTCTCCCCGGGTGCAAGGGGACGCCGCCCGCCACTGCGGAAAGGTCGGCAAGATTTAGCCGTCGCGACCCCAGATCGGCGGCGAGAAGGGGCCGCCCGTTGGAGTCATCGAGGGAGATGTCGCCTTCGAGATCGCTTTCGCCTACGCGGCCAACCATCTTCCGCAGGGCGTATCGCGAGCCCGATCGTGCGAAGGCGGCTGAAAGGTCATAGGGGGGCGTGTTGGGCAATGCGACCCCCGTGAGTCGGTAGAGGTCCGCGAGATCGGGCCCAGTGATTCGCAAGGTTCCAGACACATTTTGCCCGTCGAGGGCGCGGGCCATCGTCCCGGCCGCGCTGACCTTCGTGCCTTGCATGTCCAAGTATGCGCCAAATGGATACGGCCGGTGCATGTCGATATTTACCAAGGGGCCTCCGGTCACCTGCGTGGTGAACGGAGCGCCTCTTAGAGTCCCGCGGCCCCGTACAATGAAAGTGCCGCGACCGACACTCGTCACTGTTTCATCGGTCGAAACGGATCCAACAAAGGTAAGCTGCAAGCGCGCGTCCGAATATCGGACCGCTCCGTCCGAAACGATCAGCCTGCCGATTGGCGGAACCTTGCGTGACGCGTGCGCGGCAACCTCGGGGAATTGCCAGTTTACATGGCCGGAGGCGTCGCGCAGGCCATAAATCGACGGCTTGTCGACGTTGATCAGGGAGACCCCTGGCTTGCCTGACATCAACGCCAGCAGCTTTACGCGGACCAGAAGGTGCGGCGCATCCACGAGCGGACGCGCTCCCGCCCACGCTGGGCTTGCGATCAGCAGGGCGCCGGTGATGACCGAGTCGTTTGGCCCATTCCCGTGAGCCCGCTTTTCGTTCGCCCAGACGCCGCCGGTGAATCTCGATCGGTATTGACCATCGACAAACGACAACCTGCCGCGGGTTATCACCAGGTGTTCGATCCGCGGCAAACCCGCGAACGAAAGCGTCTGCCGCCCGCCGGCCGTTGAAACATCAGCTAAATCCAAGACCGGTTGATCAGCCCAAACGAGGGGCAGAACGGCTCGAGGGGCGAACAGCGATAGCCAGCGCCATCCGACCGTCAGCCGGGGAAGGCCCACGTACAATCCGGAGGGCTCGCTTTGCCGGTCGCCAACGGCAAGGCCGCCGATCCTGAGCCAGGGCGAGCCGCTCCAGGGATGGACTTCCAAATCCCCTGATATGACGACCGGACGCTGTAATTTCTGCGCCAGGACCCATGCCAAAGGTCCGCGCAACCAGTTCCATTGAAACAGCGCGGCGATGACGACGACGAAAACGACGGCGCCCGCCGATACCATCAAGCCAATTCCGCGTTTCGAAGACTTGCCTAGTGCAGGATTTAAACTCAACAGACCTGCGTCTTTCCAAAGCGCGCACTAGCAAGGCTCATGACGAAGAGAAAGCGGCGATCGCTCCGGACGCTCGCCCGGTGTGGCGCGCCACCCGGTGCAGCAATCGCTTAGGGCGTGGGGGGCTTTGCAGACTGCGCGGCGGCGTTTGCGTCGCTGGCGGATTGCTCAGCGCTGTTCGCGGCCGCGGCGGCGTCATTGGCGGCCGCGCCGGCGCTTTGAGTGGCGCTTGCGGTCGCAGCCGCGTCCTGTGCGGCGTTGGCAGAAGCTTGGGCGGCATTGGCCGATGCAGCGGCCGCGTTCTCGGCGGAGGCCGCGGCGTTGTCATCATGCTTCTGGCAAGCGCCCAGCGAAGCGCCAGCTATGATACCTGTTACGGCTAGAATGGTGCGAATATTTTTCACGATTTACCCTCGAATAACGACCCTCGTCTGGTCATTCATTTTCCGACATGGATAGCGTTGAGCGAACTTAACAGTCCAAAAGCCTGTAAAAGCCACAGTATGACGCCGATGACAACGACGGCATTAAGGATCCCCTTTATAGCACGATCCATCGGAATGTAGTTGTTTACGAGCCAAAGCAATACGCCGACAACGATCAAAACGAGAAGCACACTTACGAGCGACATTGAGCTTTCCTTCTCGCGTGCGCGACGCGAAAGAGTTCTTTCGTTCCGACACGACCGCGCGATTGAACGGCGATCGACGAGGAAAGTTCCCTGACGAAGACTTGATCCGTGTGGCCTGGATGTGTGTCGCCGCCAACGCGCCGCACTCGCGGCGGAATTGAATCGTCAGTTGAAAATCAGGGAACGGCGCCTACCAGACGCTTGAGATGGTCTCGGACCGCGCCGTAGCATTCACAATCCAGCGCCTCCATGCTGGGCCTGTCAGTTATTTCTATGCGGCGCCTGTGGGTTCGGATGAGTTTCGCTTCCGCCAGGTCGCGGGCTTGCGGGCATCGTCACACAACTCCGCCATCGCCTTGCGGCAAGGTGAACGTTTAGTGGAGCGCATCGATAAACAGTCCGGAGCCGCAGCACCCGCCGTTTAGTCTCGTGCGATAGGGTGCGCGTCCTCTCGCGCGAAAAAGACCGTAACTGTCGTGCCGGCGCCGGGGGTTGGCTCTACCGCGACACGAGCCTTGGCGTTTTCGCGAAGCGATCGAACGATCATTGCGCTGAGCTTGCCGGGCTGCGGCCACCCGACGCCGGAGGGTAAGCCGACGCCATCATCCGACACCATCACTCGGCAGCCGTGCGCATCGACCAAGCTGTGCAAGGTAATGGTTCCTCCATTGCGGCCGTTGAACGCATATTTCAGCGCATTGGTCAGCAACTCGTTGACGAGAAGGCCCGTCGGCATGGCCACGTTGATCGACACCAGCCAGCTGTCTACCTGGAGATTAAGGTGAATGCCTTCGATCGCATGCGCGTGCATAACCGCAGAGGCAATCTCGCTGAGATAGACGCCCAGATCGACAGCCTGTTCCTGATCGTCCGCGGAGAGGAATCGATAGAGAAGGGCCAGGGCTTCCACTCTTCCGGCCAATCGATCGAACCCTTTTTGGCTCGCGTCATCAGGCATATTGCGCGCTTCGAGTCTTATCAGCGCGGTAATCATCTGCAGGTTGTTCTTCACGCGGTGCTGTAGCTCGCGCAGCAGCAGATCCTGTTCGCGAAGACGCTGCTCGAGTTCGCCGCCATCGACATCCCCGCGCCGTCCGGCATCC
>JBBRAV010000015.1:0-83697 GCA_038206535.1 Caulobacterales bacterium | reverse complement strand
CCTGTGGAGTTGTGGGCGAGGCGCCACAACGCTGTCCCAGCCCCAACCCTGCGCCTCGTCCACAAATCCACAGGCCAACCGCCCGTCGAAAAAGACAGCGTTACATGGTTGCTCCCCCACGCAAGGGCGTGGGGGAGGATGACGTTCCAACCTATTCAGGCCGGGGCATTCCCCCCGGCTGACACCACCGTGCTGCGCGTGATAAGATCAAGAGATGGACAAGACGATCCGGCGTTTTTCGAGTCACGCCGCCATGAAGTCGGACGCGTATCGGGCCTGGCAATCCATGTCGGGGCTAGAGCGGCTGAACGCGGCCGCCAGTCTGTCGCTCGCGGCCTATCAGATGAAGGATTTGGCGCCGGATGTTCGACCAAGACTTCAGGGACCTGTTGTCCGTCTTCGACGCGCATAAGGTCGATTACCTGATCGTCGATGGGTATGCCGTCTCGTTCCACGCCCAGCCGCGCGCCACCAAGGACCTGGATCTGTGGATCAGATCCGACGCCGAAAACGCGAGGGCGGTCCATCGCGCCTTGGCCGAGTTCGGCGCACCGCTGCAGGGGATAGACGCCGAGGACTTCACGGACCCTGACACGCTGTTCCAAATGGGTCGCCCGCCCGTCATGGATCGGCTGGACAGGGGGCGCAATGCGCCGATAGATGACCTGGCTAGGTTCAAGATGCGGCCGGGAAGAAAACGCAATGCGGCTTTCAAGGATCGTCGCGTTTCTGGCGCTGCTCGGCACGGCCATTGCCGGCCGCGGCCCGGCGATGGCGACCGCATTTCATGTCGAATACTCTTTCAGCGCCGGGAGCAGCGGCGGCATAGCCACAGGCGGCCTGCTCGCCTTGGGCGGCAAGCTCTATGGAACGACCGGCGCGGGCGGTTCCGCGAACTGCAAGAATGGCTGCGGCACGGTGTTCTCGTTCGACCCTAAAACCGGCGCCGAGGTACAGCTCTACGCTTTCGCCGGGGGCGCGGACGGCGTCGACCCCGCACCCGGTCTGATAGAATCCGGCGGGAAACTATACGGCACCACGCTTTACGGCGGGTCCTCGCGCTGCAGCAAGACTGGCTGCGGCACGGTTTTCTCACTCGACCTCGCCACCGGGGTAAAGAGTCTCGTGCACACATTCGAAGGAGGACGCGATGGCGCCTCTCCCGAGTCCGGCCTCGTCCAATTCGGGGCGAGGCTGTACGGCGCGACCCTGTACGGCGGTTCCGTGGGGCCGTGCAGTTGCGGCACGGTCTATTCGATCGAACCGGTGTCCGGCGCGGAAAAAGTGGTGCACGCCTTTACCGGCGCCGACGGGGCCCACCCTTTTTCCGATCTCATCAAAACCGGCGGCTTGCTGTACGGGACCGCCGGCGGCGGCGGCTCTTCCTACTGCAACGGCAATGGCTGTGGCGCGGTGTTCTCGCTTGATCCGAAGACAGGCGCGCTGGCGACCGTCTATGCCTTCAAGGGGGGAACCGATGGGGCCACGCCCTATGCCGGCCTGCTGGCGGTCGGCGACAAGCTTTATGGCACGACCGGTTTTGGAGGCCAGTCCGTGCGCCGCATCTGCCCAAATGGGTGCGGCGTGGTGTACGCCCTGCAACCGGCGACCGGCGCGGAGAGCGTCGTATATGCTTTCCACGGGGGCGGGGACGCGTTGAATCCCCGGTCTGATCTGATCAGTGTCGATGGCATATTGTACGGAACAACCATTTCCGGGGCCGGACGCAGACGCTTCGCCGGCTATGGAACTGTGTTCTCTGTCGACCCCGCGACAGGCGCGGAAGCGTTGGTCCACCGCTTCAAGGGCGGCGCAGAGGGCTTCTTTCCCGATGGGGCGCTCGTCAAGATCGGCCGCTGGCTCTACGGGACGACCATCGCGGGCGGGACCGAGCACTGTGGATGCGGCACGCTTTACGAGGTGCGTCCCTAGGCGCGGCGGCGGCCGGCTTCGGGCGCCAGGGCTGTCTTATATCAGGCAGACGCCGCAAGATGTCGGAGCGGGCGGCGGCGGCGAAAGCTTGGCGGCGGCGCCGGATTTCTATGGAGGCGCCTTTAGGCGTGTGTCCTCGCGAAGAATTGAACTTGGAGACGCCGATTCAATGCTAGGCTGGGGCCGCGGCGTCGGGGGATCGAGGCCGCGAGAGAGCAACCGCCTGGTCCGCAGGACCCAAAAAAGGCGAAAACGAAGGGACGGAAACATGTCGAACGAACGCGTGATCACACGCGCCGCCAGGGCGCGATCCATGCCTGCCAGGGCGGCCATGCTGGCCGCGGCCGCCGCCGCGTGCGTGGGCCTGGCGGCGCCGGCGCAGGCGGCGATATTCAAATTCTACACCAACTTCAGCGCCACGGTGAACGGCGCGCCGAACGACTGGTCGTATGAACAACGCCCGGGCGCGCAAGGCTCGGAAACCCTGCTCACCACCGGCAATGTGCCGTTTCATATCTGGCGCAACGCCTTCGGCCCGCCCGGCCTCGCCGGCAACACCTTCGGCTGGGACAGTCCCAGCCTGCAGAACGGCGTGCCGCTGTTCTTCAATCACCAGAGCACGCAGTTGTGGTGGGTGCGCGGCAGCTGCTGCGGGCCGGTGACCTTGCCGGCGCAGTCGATCTTCATTCACCCCGGGGCCAACGGGGTAAAGGCGGTGCTGAGCTTCCTGGTGCCGGCCAAACCCACCGGACAGTCCTATTCGTCGGCGCGCATCAAGGGCCAGATCACCGACGTGGACTACAACGGCGGCGACGGCGTCAGCTGGAGCCTCGAGCACCAGGTCGGCGCCACCTACACCACCGTGGCCACCGGCGCGGTGAACTCGACGACGCCCAGCCCGCTGTCGTCCAGTCCGGTCTCGGCCGGGTTCGCGGTGGCGACCGGAGACCGGATCAACATCGTCATCGACGCCAACAGCAACGAATTCTTCGACCTTACGGCACTGACGGGCCTGATCCAGCTCAACTGACTCTGGCGTTTCGGGGATCCTGGATCGAAGACCGGGGGGCGTCGTAGCTGACGACTTCGAATTCGATGCCGTCGGCGTCGAAGAAATAGAAGCGGCGGCCGGGTTCGTAATCACCGTGCGAGAACGGGACGAGGCCCGCCGCCAGGACCCTGGTCTCGGTGGCGTCGAGGTCGTCGACCTCCACGCCGACGTGATTGAGCGGGACGCCCTTGGCGAAGGGCGTGGCGGGCGCCGGCTCGCGCTCGGCATAGAGGGCGAGATAGTGGTCGTCGGAGCCGACATGCACGGTGCGGCCGCCGTCGCGCGCGGGGCCGCGCCAGCGCACGCCCCAGCCGAAGATGGCCTGCATGAGGGCGGCGGCCCGGTCCGGGTCGCCGACGGTGATGTTGACGTGCTCGATGCGGGGCGCCGCCATGGTCGTCTTTCCCTTCGTCTGATCCGCGCCGTTCGCGCGTTTGTGCTTCCTGCATCCTCAAGCTAACTTGAGGTCAAGCTATGATTTCAAGGAATTCGCTTTTGCGCCCTGCCCCCACCCTGTCGATCGGCGACCTGGCCCGGCGCACCGGGCTGTCGGTCTCGGCGATCCGCTTCTACGAGGCCAAGGGGCTGGTGAGCCCGTTGCGCAGCGGCGGTAATCAGCGGCGGTACTTGCGCGCCGACATCCGCCGGCTGTCGTTCGCCATGATCGCCCAGAGGCTGGGCCTGACCCTGGCGCAGATCGAGGCTGAGCTCGCCCGGCTGCCGCGCGATCAGGCCCCCAGCCTCGACGACTGGCGGGGCGTGAGCCTGCGCATCCGCGGCGCGCTGGACGAGCGGATCGCACAGCTTACGGCCACGCGCGACCGGCTGGACGGCTGCATCGGCTGCGGCTGCCTGTCGCTGGAGCGGTGCGCGCTCTACAATCCAGACGACCGCGCGGCGCGCGGCGGGCCGGGACCGCGGTTTCTGCTCGGCGACCGCGCGGGTGATTTCGCCGGCGAAGGGAACTGAACCTGGGCGATCGGACGCGTTGCAGGGCGCCAGGATCCGGACCACGCTCGTGAAACCCAGGCATGCTGGAAGCGCATGTCTTTGATACGTGGTCGGACAGGTTCTAGACTGCGCGCCATGACCGGGGCGGCGACACACGGCGGGGCATGGTCGATCTTCCGGCCGTTGCGCGGGGTGACGCCGGCCGATGTCGGTCACGACCTGATCGCCGGCCTGACCCTGGCGGCGATCGTGGTTCCCGAACAGATGGCGACGGCGCGGCTGGGCGGCTTCGCGCCGCAGGTCGGCTTTTTCGCCTTCGCCGCCGCCACGGTGGGTTTCGCCGCGTTCGGCTCCAGCCGCCGACTGTCCGCCGGGGCCGATTCCACGATCACGCCGATCTTCGCCGGCAGCCTGGCGCTGCTGGCCACGTCCGGGTCGGCGCAATACCTGGCCCTGGCAGCGGCCCTGGCGCTGATGGTCGGCGTGTTGCTGATCCTCGCCGGCCTGGTCAGGCTGGGCTGGGTCGCCGACCTGTTGTCACAACCGGTGACGACCGGCTTCCTGGCCGGCATTTCGCTGCACATCGTGCTTTCCCAGGCGCCGTCGGTGCTGGGCGTGGCGGAGGGGTCGGGCGACGTCTATCACCGGCTCGCCGCGCTTTGGGCCCAGGCGGGCGCGACCAACGGCGTGGCGGTGGCCATCGGGCTGGGCGTATTCGCGGCGATGGTGATCGCCGAGACAATCAACGCGCGCATTCCAGGCGCCCTGATCGCCCTGGTGGGCGCCACGGCGGCGACGATCGCCCTGGGCCTGGACCGGCGCGGCCTGGCGACCCTGGGCCAGATCCCGGGGGAGCTGCCGCGGTTCGTCGCGCCCAGCCTGGACTTCGAGACCCTGGTTCCCCTGGTCGGCCTGGCGTTCGTCGTCTCCCTGGTGATCATGGTGCAGACCGCCGCGACGACCCGCTCGTTCAGCGACGGGGACGGCGATCCCGATGTCGACCGCGATTTCGTCGGCGTCGGGGCCGCCAGCGTGCTGGCGGGCCTGGCCGGCGGCTTTCCAGTCAACGCCAGCCCGCCCAGGACGGCCATCGTCGCGCAGACGGGCGGGCGCTCGCAGTGGGCCGGTCTGCTGGCGGCGGTGGTCGTGCTGCTGCTGGCGGCGCTGGGAACCGGCCTGCTGGCGCACGTCCCCACCGCCGCGCTCGCGGGCGTGCTGCTGTTCGTCGCCCAGCGGATCTTCCGCGTCGGGGCGTTCGCCGAGGTCGCGCGCCGCTCGCCCGCCGAATTCGCCCTGGGCCTGCTGACCACGGCGCTGGTGTTCGTCCTGCCCATCCAGACGGGCGTGGCGGTCGCCGTCGTCCTGTCGCTGATGCACGGGGTGTTCACCATCTCCCGCACGCGGCCGATCCCGTTCGAGCGGGTCGTCGGCTCCACGGTCTGGTGGCCGGCCTCGCCCACGCGCCGCGGCGAGACCTGGCCGGGGGCGATCGTCATGGGTTTCCAGGCGCCGCTCTCCTTTCTCAACGCGCACGACTTCCGCCGCGGCCTGATGGCGGTGATCACACGCCGGCCGACGAGCCTGCGCCTGATCGTGCTGGAGGCCAGCAGCATCGTGGAGATCGACTTCACCGCCTCGACGATCCTGAACGAGGTCATCGACGCCGCCCACGCCGCCGGCCTGGATTTCGCCGTCGCGCGACTGGAGTCGGTGCGCGCGCTGGCGGCGTTCGAGCGCTTCGGCGTCACCGAGCGCCTGGGGCCAGGCCGCATGTTCGACACCGTCGAGCAGGCGATCCGCGCCCTGGGCGGCCAGGGGGCGCCGCACGCCGGGCCGGGAGTCTGAACCGAGGCGCGGAACCGCCGCGCGATCACTCCATTGTGGATTGACCCGACGCGGCGGACGAAGCAAGTTCCGCCCCGGGGCAAGAGGCACATCCTCGGCCAAGATCGACCGGCGCGCACGCCAGGCCGACACAACAGGAGGGTTCTCGAAATGCCGGATCGGAAGAGGATCGCGTTCGCGCTCATGGCGGCCTGCGCGGCCGCGGCGATGGCGGCAGGCGGGGCGTCGGCACAGTCGCTGCAGCGGCTCAAGAACCAGCCACCCGAGGGCGCGCAGCTTACCTTCCAGCTCACCGACGGCACGGTGCTGGCCCAGGCCAACAACGGCCGGCATTTCTGGGTGCTCACGCCCGACAATACCGGCAGCTATGTCAATGGAACCTGGAAGGAAGTCGGACGCCTGCCGTCCGGCTATTCGCCGTCCGCCGAGGCCTCGGCGGTTCTGGCCGACGGCCGGGTTCTGGTGGAGGGCGGGGAGTACAATTACGGTAAGTTCCGCCTGACCAACATGGGCGCGATCTACGATCCCAAGAAGGGCAGGTGGGTGCCCGTCGCCCCGCCCGCGGGCTGGCCCTATATCGGCGACTCTCCAGGGGTGGTGCTGCCGAACGGCCACTTCCTGCTGGGCGAAAAACTGGAAAAGAACGACGCGGAGCTCGATCCCGCCACGCTGACCTGGACCGAGAGGCCGCACAAGGGGAAGGCCGATTTCAACGCCGAAGAGGGCTGGACGCTGATGCCCGACGGCTCGGTGCTGACGGTCGACGTCCTCGATCATCCCAACTCGGAGGATTATGATCCGGCAAGCGGACGGTGGAGCAGTCTGGGCGGCACCGTCGTCAATCTCGCCGGGGCGCCGTGCTGCAGCTGTTTCCACTTTCCGCCCGATCACGCGAAATACTGCCCGCCGGGCGAAGTGGGGCCGACGATTCTGCGGCCCGACGGAACGGTGTTCGCCGCCGGCGCCACGATCGCCGTCGGCCAGCCCGGCCATACGGCGATCTATACGCCGGGCGCGGGCTGGGCGGCGGGGCCCGACTTCCCCGGCAGCGACGACGCGGGCGATAATTTCGCGGCGCTACTCCCCAACGGCGACGTCCTCGTCCAGGGCACGAGCCGCCGCCTGTATGACTTCAACGGGAGCACGCTGACCTATACCGGCCTCAGCGGCTCCGGCGGACTGCTGATGGTCCTGCCCACCGGCCAGGTCCTGGTCAACGGGACCCAAGTGTTCACCGGGACGGGCGCGTACAATCCCGCCTGGCGGCCGACGATCTCGAACTGTCCGGCGAGCGTGGCGCCGGGCTCCACGTACAAGATCTCGGGAACGCAGTTCAATGGCCTGAGCCAGGCCAACGCCTTCGGCGACGAGGCGCAGACGGCCACGAACTATCCGCTGGTGCGGATCACCAACACGGCGTCGGGGCACGTGGTCTATGCCCGCACGCACGATCACAGCACCATGGGCGTGGCGACCGGCGCGGCGACGGTGTCGACGAATTTCGACGTGCCGGCGGGCGTGGAATCCGGGGCGAGCTCGCTCGAGGTGGTCGCCAACGGCATCCCCTCGGCGCCGGTGTCGATCACCGTGCCGTAGGACGCGCGTGAAACACCGCGCCTAAGAGTCTCGCGAGAAAAACTATTTAGGGATGCCGAGGCCCGCCGCGTAGCAAGCCCCGATCGAAACGTCGGGGGTTACGCGATGCGTCTTAGAGCCACTCTGCTCGCCACGGCCCTGGTGTCGGCCGCCTGCCTGGCGACGTCGGCGCAGGGTCAGTCGCCGGCCTACCAGGGGCAGGTCGGCCGCACCCTTGCCCAATCGAGGGAGTGGTGGCCCGAGCCGGTCCGCCCGCCGGCCGGTTCGCCGAACGTGGTGTGGATCCTGCTGGACGACGTGGGCTTCGGCGCCCCGAGCGTCTTCGGCGGCGGGATCGCGACGCCTAATCTCGAGGCGCTGGCGCAGCAGGGCGTGCGCTTCACCAACTTTCATACGACCGCGATCTGCGCGCCGACGCGCGCGGCGCTGCTCACTGGGCGGAATAGTTCGTCCGTACACGAGTCGGGCTTCTCGCACACGGTCCTCTCGGCGGGCTTCCCCGGCTGGGACGGACGTGTCCCGGCGGAGGACGGGACGATCGCCGCGATCCTGCGCGACCAGGGCTACGCCACCTTCGGCGTGGGCAAGTACGGCGTCACGCCGGACGAGGAAGCGACCGATGCCGGCCCGTTCGACCATTGGCCCACGGGCATGGGCTTCGACCACTACCTCGGGTTCCTGGGCTCGCAGACCGACCAGTACAAGCCTGATCTGATCGAAGACCAGGCGCACGTGAAGCCTGATGGCCGCCATCTGAACGAGCAGATCACGGACAAGGCGATAAGCTATATCGACCGTGAAAAGAAGGCCGCGCCGGACAAGCCGTTCTTCCTGTACTATTCTCCCGGCGCCACGCACGCGCCGCACCAGGTCGCCGTCGAGTGGAGCGACAAGTACAAGGGGGCCTTCGACGACGGCTGGGACGCCTATCGCCAAAGGGTGTTCGACCAGCAGAAGAAACTGGGGATCATCCCGGCAAGCGCGATCCTGCCCGACCGCAACCCGGCCATCAAGGCCTGGACATCCGTGTCGCCCCAGGAGCGCAAGCTCTATGCGCGCTTCATGGAGGTCTACGCCGGGTACCTCACCTACACCGACCACGAAGTCGGGGTGCTGGTCGACCATCTCAAAGCCATCCATCAGTTCGACAACACCCTGTTCATTGTGATGATCGGCGACAACGGCGCCAGCAAGGAGGGTACGTTCAACGGCGACATTGATCGCAGCCTCATCACCAAGCCTTTGAGCCAGAAAGACAATATCCAGTACAATCTCGCCAAGAGCGGTGAGATCGGCACCCCCAACGCCACCGAGGGCAACTATCCGCTCGGGTGGGCGCAGGCCGCCAACACGCCGTTCCGGTGTTGGAAGTCCGACGCCAACAGCGAAGGGGGCACGCGCAATCCGATGATCGTCGCCTATCCGAAGGTGATCAAGCATTACGGGGAGATCCGCGCCCAGTACGGCCACGTGATCGACATCCTGCCCACGACGCTCGAACTCCTGCACTTGAGCGCGCCCGACACGCTTCGCGGCGTCCATCAGCAGCCTGTTCAGGGTACGTCGCTGGCCTATGCTCTGGACGACGCCAATGCGCCGTCGCGGCACACGGTGCAATACTACTATATCTTCGGCTCGCGGGCGATCTACAAAGACGGCTGGAAGGCGTCACTGGCCTATCCGAACGACTTCCTTGGCGTCAACGGGCCGGACGCCGGCAAGACGTTCGATGAGAACGCCTGGGAACTGTACGATATGAACGAGGACTACACCGAGCGCGTGGATCTGGCCAAGAAGCACCCGGAGAAGCTCGCGGAATTGCGCGCCCTTTTCGAGCAGCAGGCGCGCGATCACCAGCTCTATCCGCTGATCACCTGGGACGATGTGCTCAACGGCAGGATCCACAAGAGCAAGGACGGCAAGTCGCTCCAGGAGGAATGGGACAAGGTGACCAAACACTCCGGGAGTTGAACGGCCAACCGGACGGGCGCGACGGAAGGGTCGACCGCGGCCTAGTTTCAGTCCGCCGCGGACAGCCGGCTGCGCCGTGCCAAAGCGCCGGCTGCGCCCAGGAGATGCGATAGGGCTCGACGCTCTGGCGGGCCTCGTCGCCGCCGATCGGATTGTCTTCGCCGATGGGGCGCGGCGGATCGGTCATTGACGTGTTCTCCCGAGACGGTAACGGATCGGGCCGGCCGATGTTCGGGCGAGAGCCGGCGTTGTACGGAATACTTTGATGACGAAGGCGAAGTCTGCCCCCGACGACGCGCCCGATCGCTCGCAGCTTCGCGCGATCATCGCCGACCTTCAGGACGGGGTCCTCCTGATCGAGGGCGATGGGCGCGTCGCCTGGGCCAACGAGGCGATGCTGCGGATGCACGGCGTGTCGCGCCTGGCCGACCTGGGCGCCACGACGGCGGCCTATCGCGAGCGTTTCGCTCTGCGCTATCGCAACGGCCAGGCGGTCAGGCCGCAGAGCTATCCGATGGAGCGGCTCTGTCGCGGCGAGGCGTTCGGCGATCTGGTGGTCGAGGTCAGCGCCAAGAGCCATCCAGAAAAGCAGTGGGTGCAGTGCCTGCGGGGGCTGCCACTCGCCGATCGCCAGGGGGAAGCGGACTGTCACGTCCTCATCGCCACCGACGCCACCGAGGCCTTCGAAGCCGAAGAGCGCTTCGAGCGGATGTTCAACGCCAACCCGGCCCCGGCCATCATCGTGCGCATCGCCGACCTGCGCTATGTGCGCGCCAACCAGGGATTCCTGGAGATGACCGGCTGGCGCACCCAGGACATCGTCGGCCAGCGACTCTACGACGTCGATCTCCTTCACGGCGCCGAGCGGCGCGACCTGGCCAAGAGCCACCTTTCGGAGTGGCGCACCGTGCCGCAGATGGAAGCCGAACTGCCGCTGCCGCACGAGGCGACCAGGCTGGTGATGCTGGCCGGCCAGCCGATCGAGATCAGCGGCGAGCGCTGCATGCTGTTCACCTTCGCCGACCTGGAGCCGCGGCGGCAGGCCGAGATCGCGCTGCGCCAGAGCGAGGAGCGGTTCGCCAAGTCCTTCCGTTTCGCGCCCATCCCAATGTCGCTCTCCAGCCTGAACGGCCACCGCATCCTCAACGTCAACCACGCCTTCCTGGAGATGACGGGATGGCGTCACGAGGAGGTCGTCGGCCGGCGGCCGGGCGAGATCGAGCTGTGGCAGTCGTCGGTGACGCGCCGCGAGGTCGAGGCGCGCCTGGCGGAGAGCGGACGTTTCCGCGGCTACGAGCTGAAGGTGAAGACCAAGTCGGGCGATCTGGTCGACTGCCTGGTCTCGGCCGAGAGCGTCACCATCAACGACGAGCGCTGCGTTCTGGCGTCCTTCCAGGATATCCGAGAGCGCAAGCGCACCGAACTCGAACTCGTCGCCGCCATCGACGCGGCGATGCAGGATACCTCATGGCTGAGCCAGAAGATCATGGACAAGCTCGCCGCGGTCCGCTCGCCGCGCGGCGCCGGCGCCCACGGCGGCGTGACCAGCTCGGATCTGACGGCGCGCGAGAGCGAGGTGCTGGCGCTGATCGCCCAGGGGGCCGGCGACGACCTTATCGCCAGGACGCTGTCCCTGAGCCGCAATACGGTGCGCAACCATGTGGCGCGGCTGTACGCCAAGATCGGCGCGCACAACCGCGGCGAGGCGATCATCTGGGCCCGCGATCGCGGCCATTCGGCGAAAGGCGCTGGAAAATCGGGTCCGGCGCGCTGAACTGAAGCACACGCACCCACGGCGTTGGTGCGCCGGCATCTTCTGAGCGCCTCCCGGCGGTCCTAGATTCCCGTGACCATCCGGGGATCGCCCCCGGCTCTGGCTTAAGGAGCTTTAGGAGCGCACCATGTCAATATTCGCTTGGATCATCCTTGGTCTGATCGCCGGTTTCATCGGCAGCAAGATCGTCAACAAGACCGGCGAGGGCCTGGTCATGGACATCGTCCTGGGGGTCGTCGGCGCCGTGGCCGGCGGCTTTCTGTTCAACATGTTCGGCGCCTCGGGCGTGACGGGCCTGAACCTGTACAGCCTTCTCGTCGCGGTCGTCGGCGCGGTGGCGGTGCTTCTGATCTACCACGCCGTGGTGCGGCGTCGGGTCTGAGACGCCCAGGCCCCGGGACGGCCGCCTCCGCGATTACGCGGCGGCGGCCGTGTTCGCGGTCGGCGGAAAAATTTCCTCGAACATCACGGGTTCGCAAGCGGCGTCGGCGCGTTATGCTACGACTTTGGACGGTGACGGGTATGTCGAGTGGCTTGTGTTGGATGGACCCGCGGGGGGATCGCGAGCGTGTGCGCCGCCTCGCTCTTCAGCCTGGCCCCGGCTCTTAACGCGAACGCACAGGCCGTGGAAACCGCGCCGGCGCCTGACGCCGCGTCGGTCGATCCGGAGCTCCTGCGTCCACTGACGCCCCTGGACCAGTTCACCCCCGCGGCGCAGAGCCCGGCTGGCGGACCGGCGCCGCAGCCGGCGCCAGTCCGCTACAGGCTCGAGGTCACCGGGCTGGACAAGGTCGCTCTCAAGGCGCGCTTCCTTGGGCTGTCGAGCCTGAAGAACAGCAAGACAAAAGCGGTCAGCACCGCCCAGATCGCGGCGCGGGCCAGGGAGGACGTCAAGACGGCCGAAAGCCTGATGCGCTCGGAGGGCTATTATGACGGGCGCGCGGACCTGACGATCACGCCGGCGGCCAACGCCTCGGGCGAGGTCGAGGTGGTGATCGCGGCCACCCCGGGCGGACGGTACAGCCTTGGCCAGGTGGCCGTGAACGGGCCGCCGACACGGCCGCCGGGTCTGGCGCGCAGGGCGTTGACGCTGCGGTCCGGCGAGCCGATCGTCGCCCCCGAGGTCGAGGCGGCGGAGGCCAACGTGACGCTTCGCCTGCCCGAGGCGGGCTATCCGTTCGTCAAGCTGGGCCAGCGCGACGTCTTGCTCGACAGCGAAAAACAGACGGGCGACTACGCCCTGCCCGTCGATCCGGGAAAGCGCTCCAGCTTCGGCCACGTCCTGGTGGAAGGCGCGCCGGTGCTCTCGCAGCGCCACCTCCAGGTGATCCCTCGCTTCAAGGCCGGCCAGCTTTATGACGCGCGCAAGGTGGACGATCTGCGCAAGGCGCTGGTGGCCACGAGCCTTTACAATTCGGTCGCCGTCACCAACCTCGACACAGGCGTCGCCGCGGCCGACGGGACGGAGGTCGTCGACCTGCAGGTGCGGGGTGCGAAGGCCAAGCCGCGCTCGCTCAGCGCGGCGCTCGGCTACGACACGGGCCTGGGCGCCAGCCTCTCGGCCGCCTGGACCAACCGCAATCTGTTTCCCGACGAGGGCGCGCTGACGGTGCAGGGCGTGGGCGGCACCCAGCAGCAGCAGCTGGGCGTCACCTTCGTGCGCTCCAACGCCGGCCTGCGCGATCTCAGCCTGCAGGCGCTGGCGCAGTATTCGCATGAAAATCTCGACGCCTACAACGCCAACACCGCCACCCTCGGCTTCACCCTGTCGCGCAACTCCACGCCCATCTGGCAAAAGCGCTGGACCTATTCGGCCGGCGTCCAGGCCATCGTCTCCAGCGAATCCGGCTATGACCTGAACCTGGGCCAGACGGTGCGGCGGACTTATGAGGTGGGGGTGCTGCCGCTGTTGCTGCAGTACGACCACTCCGACAGCCTGTTGGACCCCACCCGCGGGTTCCGCCTGATCGCGCGCGCCAGCCCGGCGCTGTCGGTCGGCGACGGCACGCGGCCCTACCTGAAGGGGATCGTCGAAGGCACGGGCTACTATCCGATCGCCGCCCATTTCGTTCTGGCCGGCCGGCTGCAGGTCACCGGCCTATACGGCGCCAGCGCCAGCGACATCGCGCCATCGCAGAGGGTCTACGCCGGCGGCGGCGGATCGGTGCGCGGCTTCGGCTACCAGGAGCTTGGGCCGAAGGACCCGAACAATGGTCCCATCGGCGGCGCGTCTTCGACCGAATTCTCCGTCGAAGGGCGTTATCGCTTCGGCAACCTCGGCCTGGTGGGTTTCCTGGACGGCGGGCAGGTCTATGAGACCGCCTCGCCCAGGTTCAGCGATATCCGCTATGGGGTGGGCGTCGGCGCCCGGTTCTACACCAATTTCGGCCCGCTGCGGCTGGACATCGCCACGCCGATCGCGCGCCAGCCAGGCGAATCGGTGGTGTCGGTCTATCTTTCGATCGGCCAGGCCTTCTGATGACCGACGCGGTCGAGTCCCAATCGCCGCCGGCCAGGACCGAAGGCAAGCCGCCGCGCGGGCCCCGCCACACCTCCCGCCTGATCGGCTATTGGGCGAGCGGGATCCTGCTTGGGCTTGTCGCCCTTGTCCTGCTGGCGATGGTGGCGATCAACACCACACCCGGGCGCCGGCTGCTCGTCTCGCTCGTCGACGGGGTCACGCTGTCGAATGGGCTGCGCATCCACATCGGGCGGATCGACGGATCGATCTACGGGCGCATGACGCTGAACGACGTCGCCCTGAGCGATGCGCGCGGCGTCTTCCTGACCACGCCGGCGCTTCGGCTCGACTGGAGGCCCGGCCAGCTGGCGCACAAGCACGTGCTGCTGAACGAGGTCGCCTCGCCATCCATCCGCCTGCTGCGCACGCCGGACCTCAAGCCCACGCCGCCGAAGCCGAACGAGCCGATCCTGCCCGACATCCATCTGACGGTGAAGCGGCTGCAGGTCGGCGAGCTGGTGCTGGAGCCGGCGGTGACCGGCGACCGGCGCAGCCTCACGATCGGCGCTTCCATCGCCCTGCTGCACCGGCGCGCGACCGTGAGCGCGAGCATCACCGCCCAGGCCATCGACGGCCACGCCGGCGGCGACCGTTTGACCGTGCGGATCGACGCAGAGCCGTCCGCGAACCGGCTGACGATCGATGCGCACCTGAACGCGCCTCAGGGCGGCGTGGCCGATCGCCTCGCCCGACTGGGCGCCCCGCTGACATTCGACCTATCGGGCGCGGGGACCTGGGCCGCGTGGGACGGCCGCGCCGTCTCCACCCTGGGCGGCCAGTCGCTGATCGACGCCGCCATCGCCGCGCACAGCGGGGTCTTCCACGTCAAGGGCGTCGCCGAGCCCGCGCTGATCGTGAAGGCCGGGCCGGTAAAGGCGCTTAGCGACCCCGCGCTCGCCTTCGATGTCACCGCCCGGATGCAGGAACGCCAGCTCGACATCGACGCCCGCATCGGTTCCTCGGCGATCGACCTGGCCGCCAAGGGCCGGCTGGACCTGGCGCGCAGCCGCTTCGTCGGCGTCAAGGTCGACGCGCGCTTGCTAAAACCGCAGGCCGCCTCGCCCAGCCTCAGCGGTCGCGACGTGCGCGCCAGCCTGACGTTGAACGGGGCGATCGCCCAGCCCGTTGTCGACTACGACATCGCGGCGGCGCAGGTCGGCTTCGACCAGACCCTGATCGAGGCGCTCCACGTCTTCGGCAAGGCGCAGGTCGATGCGAACCGCACCCTGCGCCTGCCGGTCCACGCCACCGCGGCCCGGGTGCTGGGCCTTCCCGAAGCGGCCGGCGGCCTGACCACCAACCTCAAGGTCGACGGCGACGTTCTGGTCGGCGCCAAGCAGATCGCCTCCGACAATCTGCGCATTCGCTCCGACCGGCTGGACGCCACCCTGGTCATGGCCCTGTCGCTGGACACGGGGCGATACAGCGCGGTGATCAAGGGGCGGATCAACCGCTATGAGGTCAAGGGGCTGGGCGTGGTCGACCTGGTCACCGACGCCCACCTGATTCCGACGGGCAAGGGCGCGTTTCGCGTCGGCGGCCATGTTCACGTCGTCACCGAGCGGATCGACAACGCCAGCGTCGCGGCCCAGCTGGGCGGACGCGCGGTGATCGACGCCGACTTCAGCCGCACGCCCGACGGCGCCTTCGGCGTGGCCAACTTGCGACTCGCCGCGCCCAAGTTTCGCATTACCAACGGCCACGGGCGCTATGGAGTCGACGGGCGGATCGATTTCGTCGCCAGCGCGGTCTCCGACGCCTATGGCCCGATGACGCTGCGGATCAGCGGCACGGCGAACTCGCCTCAGGCCCACTTGCAGGCGCCCGACCCCAAGGTCGCCGGCTTCACCGGCCTCGACCTATTGGTCAGGAGCACGGGCCCCAACGCCTATCTCGTCACCCTGGCGGCGCAATCGCCGTACGGGCCGGTGCAGGCCGAAGCGCAGCTGCGGCTGGGCAAGGGTGCGCTGGAGGCCGACATCCATCGCGCCAGCGTCGACGGGATCACCGTGGGCGGCACGCTGCGCCAGACGGCGGCGGGGCCGTTCGCGGGCGCACTGCGGCTATCGGGTTCGGGCCTTTCCGGCACGGCCACGCTGTCGGCCGCGGGCAAGGTGCAGCGCATCGACGTCACCCTGCGCGCCCGGGACGCGCGCCTGCCGCTCGAGCCGCCGGTGACCATCGCGCGCGGCAGCGCCGCCATCACCGCGATCCTTTATCCCGACGCGCCGGCGATCACCGCCAAGGCGACGTTGGCGGGCGTGCGCCGCGAGCAGCTTACGGTGGCCAACGCCAAGGCCGACATCGACTACCGCGGCGGTTCGGGGCGCGTGAACATCTTCGCCGACGGGAGCAACGGCGTGCCCTTCTCAATCGCCGCCGACGCCGGCATTACGCCGTCGCTGATCCGGGTGAACGGCCAAGGCTCGGTCAACCGCATCCCGATCCGCCTCGCCGCGCCGGCGGACATCCGCAAGACCAAGGGCGGCTACGCTCTGGCGCCGACCACCGTGTTGCTGACTCAGGGCCGGCTGGTGCTGGCCGGCGCGAGCGGCGCGTCCGGCGCCACCGCCTCCGTGCGCGCCGACGCGGTTGATCTGTCCCTCGCCCAGGCGTTCGCCCCCACCCTGGGCGTCGCCGGCAAGCTGTCCGGGGCCGCGGATGTCACCCTGCCCAGCGGCGGCGAGATGCCGACCGGCAAGGTCAATCTGCAGATCGCCGGTTTCACACGCGCGGGCCTGACCACCGTGTCCGAGCCGGTGGACGTATCCGTGCTGGCGACGCTGGCACAAAGCGGGGCGGAGGCGCACGCGCTGGTCCGCGGCCGCGGCGCGATCATCGGACGGCTGCAGGGGAGGCTCACGCCAGCGGGCGGTGCGCACGGGCAGCCCTGGCTGGAGCGGCTGAAGGCGGCCCCGCTCACCGGCGGCGTGCGCTATGACGGACCGTCCGAGGCGCTGTGGGGGCTGAGCGGCATTTCCGGCCAGTCGCTGTCGGGGCCAGTCGCCATCGGCGTGGACATCTCGGGCCAGCTGGAGCGGCCGCAGGTGCGCGGCGTGATCCGGGCGCAGGCCCTGCGCTACGCCAACGATACGTTGGGCACGGTCGTCGACCATATCGTAGTGGACGGCGACTTCACCGACACCCGGCTCGAACTGGCCAAGCTGACCGGCCAGGCCGGCAAGGGGACGCTCGCGGCATCCGGCTATGCGGACCTGTCATCGGCGAAGGGCTTTCCCATCGCGCTGAACGCCAAGCTGACCAACGCCGTGCTTGCGCGAAGCGACGACGTCGACGCCACCGTCTCGGGCGACCTGGCGATCACCAACGACAAGGCCAAGGGCGCGCTCGTATCTGGCAAGCTGACGCTGAACAACGCGGCTTACGAGATCGTCAAACAGGGCGCTGGCCAGGTCGTCGAGCTGACGGGCGTGCGCCGCAAGGGCCAGCCGATCGGCGCGCCGATCACCCCCACGGACGCCAAGCCCGCTCCGGCCGGACCGCCCAGCGTGTGGAAGCTCGACATCGCCGTCGACGCGCCCGGCCATGTCCTGGTGCGCGGCATGGGCCTGGATGCGGAATGGAGCACCTTCCTGCGCATCACCGGGGACGCCGCCCATCCGGTTATCATCGGCGACGTGCGGCTGGTGCGCGGGACGTTCTCCTTCGCCGGGCGTCAGCTGACGCTCTCCACCGGCGTGATCCACCTGGACGGCTCGACCCCGCCCAACCCCACGCTCGACATCGTCGCCTCCGCCACCGTCGACGCCACCAGCGCCACCATCACCATCGGCGGTACGGCGCAGGCCCCGCAGATCACCTTCAGCTCCACTCCGGCCCTGCCCCAGGACGAGGTGCTCTCGCGCCTGCTGTTCGGTGCGTCCGTCGCCCAGATATCGCCGCTGCAGGCGGTGCAGCTGGCCGCGGCGCTGAATTCGCTGCGATCGAGCGGCGGCGGGTTCAACCCGCTGGGCAAGCTGCGTTCGGTCGCGGGCCTGGATCGCCTGAACTTCTATGGCGCCAACCAGGCGACCGGACAGGGGCCGGCGGTCGGCGCGGGAAAGTACATCTCCTCCAACATCTATGTGGAGGTGACCACCGACACCAAGGGCTACACCGCCACCCAGATCGAGATCGCGCTTACCCGCTCGCTGAAGCTGCTGTCGGCGGTCGGGGCGCTGGGCACGTCGAACGTCGGGCTGAAGTATTCGCACGATTACTAAGGCCGCCGAGACCTGGCCGGTCGGATCGAAGGATCGTTTGCGCGCCTCACGGGTTTGCGCACATCGAGCCTCGAGGCTCTGACGAGCGGAGATATTGCGATGATCAAATTCGGGTACAAGCTGATGACCGAGGAGCACGGCGCCTCGGCCCTGGTCGAGAACGCACGGCGCGCCGAGGACGCCGGGTTCGACTTCGTCTCCATCTCCGACCACTTTCATCCCTGGCTGGAAAGCCAGGGGCATGCGCCGTTCGCCTGGAGCGTGCTGGGCGCCATCGCCGCGACCACCTCGCGCATCGGAATCACGACGGGCCTCACGTGTCCGATCATCCGCTATCACCCCGCCATCATCGCCCAGGCGGCCGCGACCATCGCGGCGATGAGCAATGATCGCTTCACCCTGGCGATCGGCGCAGGCGAGCGGCTGAACGAGCACGTCACCGGCGCGCGCTGGCCCTCGGTCCTGGAACGTCACGACATGCTGGCCGAAGCGATCCAGATCTTCCGCACGCTGTGGAGCGGCGGAGTGCATACGATCCGGCTCGAGCACTTCATCGTCGACCATGCCCGCCTCTACGACGCGCCTAGGCAGCCGATCCCGATCGTCGTCGGCGTCAGCGGCCCACACTCGGTCGCGCTCGCCGCCGAGAAGGCCGACGGCATAATGGCCACCGAACCGAAGCCCGACCTGGTCAAGGGCTACCAGAGCAAGGCGTCGCGGCCGGGGCCACGCTATGCGGAGGTGACCCTCAGCTACGCCCAGAACGAGGCGGTGGCGCTGAAAATTGTCCACGATCGCTTCCGCTTCGGCGCCCTTGGCTGGAGCGTGATGAGCGAGGCGCCGTCGGTGGAGAGCTTCGAGGCCGCCACCAAATTCATCCGGCCCGAGGACCTCAAGGACAGCGCGGGCCTCGGCCCCGATCCGGAAAGCCACCTGAAGGCCATCGCCAAATTCGTCGACGCGGGCTTCGACCACATCGTCCTGACCGGCGTTGGCGACGACCAGCCCGGCTTCATCGACTTCTTCCAGCGCGAGCTGAAGCCGCGGCTGGCGACGCTGGCTTGAGGCGCCGGCCGGCGGCGCAGAGGAACGGAGCCGCGTCGAACACGCTATGGCAGTCAACGTCACGGAGCAGCATATGGCCACCCCGCCACTTCCATCCACACTGACCGAACCCAGCCGCCGCCACCTGATCGGCGGCGCGGCCGGGCTCGCGGCGGCGCCCGCGGTGGTCCGCGCCGCCGCCAGCGCGGCTCAGCCACCGCCTCCCGCCAGCCGTGGTTCCGTCGAGATGGCCCTCAACGTCAACGGCCGCGATCGCCGCGCGACCATGGACGTGCGCACCTCACTGCTCGACGCGTTGCGCGAACATCTGGACCTGACCGGCTCGAAGAAGGGCTGCGACCAGGGCCAGTGCGGAGCCTGCACCGTGCATGTGGACGGCAAGCGGGCGCTCGCTTGCCTGACCCTGGCGGTGGCGGCGCAGGGGCGCAAGATCACGACCATCGAGGGACTGGCCGGCGCCGACGGCGCCCTGCATCCGATGCAGCAGGCCTTCATCGACCATGACGGCTTTCAGTGCGGCTACTGCACGCCCGGCCAGATCATGTCGGCGGTCGCCTGCGTCGAGGAGGGTCACGCCGGCGCCGACGACGAGATCCAGGAATATATGAGCGGCAACCTGTGCCGCTGCGCCGCATATCCCAAGATCGTCGCCGCCATCCGGCAGGCGCGCGCACAGATGGGCGCCAAGGCATGAGGCCCTTCGCCTATGAGCGGGCCCAGGATGCGATGCTGGCCACGCGCTACGCCACCGCCCAGGGCCAAACCGACGCCGAGGTCCAGTTTCTGGCCGGCGGCACGACGCTGATCGACCTGATGAAGCTGGACGTCCTGCGGCCGCAATGGGTGGTGGACATCACTTCGTTTGGCGAGCGGCACAGTCAGATCGAGATTGGCGCTGGGGGACTGCGCCTTGGCGCTTTCGCCACCATGTCTGCCGTGGCCGACCATCCAGAAGTAAAGGCCGGCTATCCGGCCATCGCCCAGTCGCTGATGTTGGCGGCCAGCCCGCAGTTGCGCAACATGGCGACCCTCGGCGGGAACGTCCTGCAGCGCACCCGATGCCCCTACTACCGCGATCCGTCCTGGCAGGCGTGCAACAAGAGAACGCCCGGCTCGGGCTGCTCGGCGATCGAAGGCTACAACCGCCAGAACGCGGTGCTGGGCGTCGACGACAAATGCATCGCCCAGTACCCGGGCGACTTCGGGGTGGCTCTGGTCACCCTGGAGGCGGAGGTGGAGCTGGCGGGTTCGGGCGGCGCGCGGCGGATCCCCTTCCACGCCCTGCATCGCCCGGCGGGCCAGCCGCATCTCGAGCACACGTTGCAACCGGGCGAGGTGATCACGGCCTTCCGCATTCCGGGCGGCCCATTGGCGCGGCGCTCGCTGTACCTGAAGATCCGCGACCGGCAATCCTACGAGTTTGCCATCGCCTCGGCGGCCGTTGGGCTCGATTTCGACGGCGGGGTGGTGAGGCAGGCGCGCATCGGACTGGGCGGCATGGCCTATCGACCCTGGCGGGCGCAGGACGCCGAGGGAGCGCTGGTCGGCAAGCCGCTCACCGAAGAGGCCGCGACCCAAGCGGCCGACATAGCCCTGCGCGGCGCTATCACGCACGGACATAACGACTACAAGCCTGATCTCGGCCGGCGCACCCTGGTGCGGGCGCTGATGCAGGCCAGGGACATGGAGGCATAGCATGGCCTATGACGCAGGAACGCCCGATGGCCTGTTCGGCGGTCAGCCGCACAAACGCATCGACGGGGTGGCCAAGGTCACCGGCGACGCGCGGTACGCCACAGACGAGCCGGCCGCCAATCCGGCCTTCGCCTATCTCGTCACGTCGAGCATAGCGCGAGGGCGGGTCACAGGGTTCAAGCTCGACGCCGCCCGCGCCGTGCCCGGCTTCATCGACATCCTGACCCACGAGACCGTCGCCGGCGAGTATTCGCCGCCGGCGCCGTTCGGCGGGAAGGACGGTCAGACCGGCACGCTCGACAGCGACCAGGTCTGGCACGATGGGCAGATCGTCGCCGTGGTTCTGGCCGAAAGTTTCGAGGCCGCGCGAGAGGCGGCCAACAAGGTTGAGGTGGCGTACGCCGTCGAAGCGCCGTCGGCCACCTTCGACAGCCCAGGGACGACCAGCGAACCGCATAAGTCGCAGATGGGCGCCGAGGACCCCAGGAAAGGCGACGCCGCCGGCGCGTTCGAATCCGCCCCGGTAAAGGTGGACGCGCGCTATTCCATTCCGGCGCAACATCACAATCCGATCGAACTGTTCGCCACCACCTGCCTCTGGGGCGGTCCCAGGCTGACGGTCTACGAGGGCTCGCAGTTCATGTGGGGACTGAAGAACGCGCTGGCCAAGCAGCTCAGGATGGACCCGAACGACGTGCGGGTCGTTTCACGCTATGTCGGCGGCGCGTTCGGCTCCAAGGGCGCGACGCGGCCGCAAACGGCGTTGATCGCTATCGCCGCCCGGCGACTGAAACGGCCCGTCAAGTTCGTGGCGACCCGGGACCAGTGTTTCACCATCGGCACCTTCCGCGCCGAAACTCGCCAGCGTGTGAAGCTGGCGGCGACCCGGGACGGCAAGCTGACCTCGTTCTCGCACGAGGGCTGGGAGCTGACCTCGCGCCCGTCCGGCTACAACGTCGCCGGCGTGGATGCGACCGCGCGCATGTACGCCTGCGAAAATATCGCCACGGCGGTGAGCGTGGTGCATGCAGACCGCAACACGCCCGGCTTCCAGCGCGCGCCGGCCGAGACGCCCTACATGTTCGGCCTGGAATGCGCGATGGACGAGCTGGCCTATGCGCTCGCCATGGACCCGATCGAGCTGCGCCGGGTCAACGACACGCGGATCGACCCGGTGTCGGGCCTGAGGTTCTCCTCCCGCTCCTTGATGCCTTGTTTCGATCAGGCGGCGGCGAGGTTCGGCTGGAAGAACCGCAACCCCAAGCCCGCGTCGATGCGTGATGGCGACTGGCTGATCGGCTATGGCTGCGCGTCGGCCTGCTATCCCACCAACATCGGCCCGGGCGCGGCCCGGCTGTCCGTCACCCGCGACGGCAAGGCGTCCATCGGCCTGGCGGCGCACGAGATCGGCACGGGCGCCTACACAACGGTCGCCATCACGGTCGCCCGTTCGCTGGGCATTCCCGTCGAGTCGGTCACGGTGCATCTGGGCGACAGTGACCTGCCGCCGATCCCTGTGGCGGGCGGATCCAACAACGCCGCCTCCACCACCCACGTGGCGCACAAGGCGTGCATGGAGGCGCTCGGCAGGATGGCCGGCGCGGCGGTCGAGGCCGCCGACAGCCCGTTCCACGGCGCCGATCCCGCGAGCCTCACCCTGGCCGACGGCGCGCTGAAGGGGCCGGGAGGCCGTTCCGAACCGCTGCAGAAAGCAGTGAGTCGCCTGGGCGCCAAGCTCGAGGTCTACGCCGAGAATGTGCCCAAAGGCATGGAGCCCGACGCCATGGAGGCGCTCTACAAGGGCCAGCCGAAGATGGCGCGCGGCTCTGGTCGCAAGGACTTCACCACCTTCGCCTTCGGCGCGCAGTTCGTGGAGGTGCGGGTGCACGCCAGGACGCGGGAAGTCCGCGCGCCGCGCATCGTCTCGGCCTTTGCGGCCGGCAATATCATCAACCCGCTCACCGCCTACAGCCAGTTGATGGGAGGCGCCATCTGGGGCCTGTCCTCGGCCCTGCACGAGGCGACCGAGCTGGACCTCGGCCACGCCCGCTACGTCAACGACAACCTGGCCGACTACCTGGTGCCGGTGAACGCCGACGTCCCATCTGTGGACATCATCATGGTCCCCGAGCATGACGAAGGGGTCAATCCGCTGGGCGTGAAGGGCATCGGCGAGATCGGCATCGTCGGCATGAACGCCGCCGTCGCCAACGCGGTGTTCCATGCCACGGGGAAGCGCATCCGCGACCTGCCGGTGCGGGTCGAGAAGCTGCTATAGCCCCCTCTTGGCCAAGCTAGGCGCCATCATCCTGACCGGGGGCGCGTCTTCGCGGATGGGCGAGGATAAGGCGGGCGCCGACTGGCTGGGCCGGCGCGCGGTCGACCGCGTCGCGCAGCTTGCCGGCGATGTCGGCGCGGCCTTCGTGCTGACCGTCGGCCGGGCCAGCCACGGCCTGCCGTTCGCGCCGGACCGCGTGGCGCTCGGAGGACCCACGGGCGGCATCCTCGCCGGACTGGCGGCGCTGCGGGCCCAGGCCTGCGACCAGGCCCTGGTGCTGGCGGTGGACGCCCCCACCCTGCTCGCCGCCGACCTGGCGCCTCTGCTGCAGGAGGGGCCGCCGGGCGCCAGCTACGCCGAATATCCGCTGCCCCTCCTGATCGCCACGGACGCCGACGTGTCGGGGATTACCGCGGACTGGCCCATCGGACGACTGGTGGATCGGTGCGGCCTGCGTCGGCTGACGTGCCCGCCCGACGCGGCCCCGCGCCTGCGCGGCGCCAACACTCCCGCCGAACGAAGCCTGCTGCTTCAGGCGCTGGCGGCGTTCGAGGCGCCGTCGGACGAGCGTGTCAGGCGCACCGGCGTGGCCTTGTAGGCCGGCGTGCGCGCCTGCTTATCGTGGTGGGAGAGCGGCACCAGGGGATTGGCTTCGGGAAAGTAGGCGCCGATGCAGCCCTCGGGGATGTCGTAGGGGACGACGCGGAACCCCCGGACGTTGCGGACGACGTCGGCGTCGATCGCGGTGGTCAGATCGATCATGTCGTCGGCCTTCAGTCCGTGGCGCGCGATGTCGGCCGCGTTCATGAACACCACCATGCGCGTGCCCTTCACGCCGCGGAACCGGTCGACATCACTGTACACGGTGGTGTTGAACTGGCCGTTGCTCCGTAGCGTGACGAGTTGCAGGGTCCCGGCCCGATCGAGACTCGCGGCATGGCCGGCGAACATCTGGGTCGGGACAATGAAGTTGGCCTTGCCGCTGCGGGTCGCCCACTTGCGTTCGCGCGCGCCCAGCGGCCGGGTCAGGCCGCCGGGCTGGAACATCTTTTCGTTAAGCCCCTTGAAGGTCGCCGGCCAGGTCCTCTCGATGGCCGCGCGGATCTTGGCGTAATCGCCCACCCACTCGTCCCAGGGGACCCTTGGGTTGGGCGTCAGCGCCGCCTTGGCGATGCCGGCGACGATCGCCGGTTCCGAGAGCAGATGCGGGCTTGCCGGCTTGGCCTGACCTTTTGAGCCGTGGAAGTGCGCCAGGCTACTTTCCATCGACACCGCCTGCGGCCCGCTGGCCTGCTCGTCGATCTCGATCCGGCCCAGGCACGGCAGCAGATAGGCGATCTGGCCGTGCGCCACGTGGCTGCGGTTGAGCTTGGTTGCGATGGCGACCGTGAGCCGCAGCCTGCGCCAGGCCGCCTCGACGCGGGGAATGTCCGGCGCGGCGCGCGTGAAGTTGCCGCCCAGCGCGACGAAGGCCTTCACTTCGCCGGTGATCATCTTTTCGCACGCCTTGACCGTGGTCAGGCCTTCGTGGCGCGGGGGCTCAAAGCCGTACAGCTCCTTCAAGACGTCCAGCGGCGCCAGTTCGGGCTTTTCGGTGATGCCGACGGTGCGCTGGCCCTGCACGTTGGAGTGGCCGCGCACCGAGCATATGCCCGCCCCGGGCTTGCCGATATTGCCGCGCAGGAGAAGCAAGTTGACGAGCATCTGAACGTTTTCGACGCCGGCTACGTGTTGGGTCAGGCCCATTCCGTAGATTCCCATGACGGCGTCGGCCTCGGCGTAGGTCCGGGCCAGCGATTCCATCGCCGCCCGCGTCAGGCCCGACACCCGCTCCATCTCGGCCCAGTCGGCGCCGCGGCAATAGTCGGCGAAGGCTTCGAAGCCGTGGGTGTGGGCGGCGATGAAGTCATGGTCGAGCATGCGGCGGTTTTCCTTGTTGGCCGCCGCCGCCTTGATGGAAAAGCCGGCGTCGTCTTCCGTCTCGTCCAACAGCCTCTTCCGGTCCGTCGCGTGCGCCTCGCCCTTGGCGGACAGCGCGTCGTCCCAGTCGATCAGCGCCTTGCACACGCCGGTGAGCAGGGCGATGTCGCCGCCGTTGCGCACCTGCAGGATCTCGTCGGCGATGTTCGTCGCCTTGGGCGTGAGCATTTCGACCGGGTTCTGCGGATTCTTGAACCGCTCCAGGCCGCGCTCGCGCAGCGGATTGACGCCGATGATCCTGGCGCCGCGCTGAACGGCGCTCTGCAGCTGGTGCAAGATCCGCGGCGCCGACGTGCCCGGGTTGTGGCCGACGTAAAGCAGAAGATCGGCCTGCTCGAAATCCTGGAGGGTGACGGTGCCCACGGCCGCGCCGATACTTTCCGGCAGCGCCACCGAGGTCGATTCGTGGCACATGTTGGAGCTGTCGGGCAGGTTGTTGGTGCCGTAAAGACGCGCCAGCAGTTGATACATGTAGCAGGCTTCGAGACTGGCCCGCCCGCTGGTGTAGAAGACCGTGGCGTCGGGGACGGCGCCGAGCGCGCGCAGTTCCTGTCCGATCCCGGCGAAGGCCTCGTCCCAGGCGATGGGTACGTATTTGTCGCTCTCGCAGTCCCAGCGCATGGGACGCGTCAGACGACCGGCCTCTTCGAGATCGTGGTCACTCCAGCCTTCGAGTTCGCCCAGCGTATGGCGCTCGAAGAAGGCGTCGTTGGCCCGGTGGCTGGTGACCTCCCACGCCGTCGCCTTGACGCCGTTCTCGCAGACTTCCAGCGGGTGAGGCTCCGCCGGCTTTCCCCAGGCGCAGCTGACGCACATGAAGCCGTCGTGCTTGTTCTGCTTGAGCAGAAGTTCGGAACCCTCCAGGGGAATGCCCTCGCGGGCCATGATGTCGGCCACAGAAAAAACGGAGCCATAGCCGCCCGAGGGACCCTCATAGGGTTTGATCTTGCCTTTCGGGTGTTTTGCCATCGCCGTTCCGGTTACTTCTTTGGTCCCCTAACGCAGTCTAGGTCGCGGCGACGCATCCCGCGACAGGATTGCGACGTTGGAGCCGCGATGACCGTTCCTGGCGCGACCGCGATGCCGCGGATGAGCTGGCGTCTTTCCAAGGGCGCTGTCGCCGGTGAGCGGCTGACGGCGGAAGAGGCGCCGGTGGCGATCATCCACGACGGATCGACGACGGCGGTGATGATGGCGACGCCGCACGATCTCGAGGACTTCGCCCTGGGGTTCAGTCTCTCCGAAGGCATCGTCGAGCGGCCGCAGGATGTGCGCGAGCTGGATATCGCGCACGGCGAGTTCGGCGTCGAGGTCAGGCTTTGGCTCGTACGAGACATGTCCGCGCGCCTCGCCGCGCGGCGCCGATACCTGGCGGGGCCGACCGGTTGCGGCCTTTGCGGCATCGACAGCCTGATCGAAGCGGTCAGACCGCCCCGGCGCGTCGGCGACGCGGCCTTCACGGTCACGCCCGAGGCCCTGATGGCGGCGATGCGGTCGCTGGACGCCGCCCAGCCTCTGGGCAATGCGACCCGGGCCGCGCACGCCGCCGCGCTCTGGCGGGCGGGCGAGGCCCTCGTCGCGCGCGAGGACGTGGGCCGCCACAATGCGCTGGACAAGCTGATCGGCGCCATGGCCGCAAAGGGCGGCGGCGCCGGCGGCGTGCTTCTGCTGACCAGCCGGGTGTCGGTCGAGATGGTGCAGAAGGCGGCCGTGCTGGGGGCGCCCGTCCTATGCGCCGTGTCCGCGCCGACGGCGCTCGCCGTGCGGACGGCGCAGGCGGCCGGCATCACCCTGGTCGGCGTGGCGCGTTCGGACGGCTTCGAAGTGTTCAGCCACGCCGACCGGGTCGCGCCCATGGTCTAGACGCGCTCAGGCCGCCGACACCGCGACGTCCACCGCCGGTTTGACGTTCCCGCCGGTCAACAGCGGTCGCAACATCCTGGTCAGCGCATTGCGAACGGGCGTCTCGTAGAAGCGCACGACGAACCAGGCGAAGAGCGGCAACAGCAACAGGTGCGCGGTCGAAACCGCGTCATAATATTTTGGAACCAGGCCGGCCTTCGTCCCTGCCCAGGTGACGGTGTAGATCGTGAGCCAGTGCAGCAGGTAGATCGGATAGGACAAGGCGCCGATCAGAATGAAGTAGCGGTCGGCGCGCTGGGCGCGCGCCCCGGCGGCGCAGACGATGACGGCGACGAAGACGGCAAACACCGGCAGGAACGCCCAGCCGCCGATCAGCCTGGGGATGGCGAACACCGCGACCAGCACGGCGGCGAGCAGGAAGAAATTTCCGTTGATCGCCGGCAGCCGGCCCTCTCGCCTCAAGCGGAACAGAAGCACGCCGCCGAAGAAGCCGCATGCGACCCGCGCGAACCCGAAGGCGAAATTGGCCTTGTCGAATCCGCCCAGCGGACCGCCGACGACGATTCCGATCAAGCCGGCCACCACGATGAGGACCAGCACCGTCTTGGAGAGGAAGCGGGCGAATACGACGTAGACGAGGTTGGCGGCGATCTCGAAGAACATCGACCACATGGGGACGTCGAAGCTGAACGCCTTTTCGCTGATATGCGGCCCAAGATAGGGCAGGACGAAGATCGAAAGGGCGCCGGACGATAGGAGCGATCCGATCGGGTAGGCGCGCGCCGGATCGGTCTTGTCGTGGATCAAGGCGAGGATGACGCCGCCGACCGCGCCGACGAAGATCAGCGGATAGAGCCTGATCCAACGGCGCAGCAGGAAGGCGTGGACCGGCATGCCGGAGCGAAGCCGATCGTCATAGGCATGGGCGATGACGAAGCCGCTCAGCAGAAAGAACAGGTCGACCGCGAGCTGGCCGTTGACCATCATGGCGTCATTGCGCCAGCTGTGCAGCATGACCACCGCCACGGCGGCGACACCGCGCAGGCCATCCATGACGGCGAAATGCTGGGTCGAGGTCGAAGCCGTCCCGGCCGCGACCAGCGATGGCGACGTTTGGGCCGAGGTTGGTTTTTCCAATGTCATCTCTTTAAAATGGAGCGGAGCCAACGTGCCCGATGCGATGCGCCGCGACAACCTTAAGTCGTGCGGCGCGTGGTCCGCCAAGGATGAGGAAGCCTGAAATGTCCGACTATGTGCTCTACTATTGGTCCGTGCCCTTTCGCGGTCAGTTCGTTCGGGCCGTTCTCGCCCATGCCGGCAAGACCTGGACCGAGGGCGGCGACGCCGCGATCTCGAAGCTGATGGGCGTGGCGGTGGAGGACATGCCGGTTCCGTTCATGGGGCCGCCGATGCTGATCGACCGCAAGGCCGATGTCGCGATCGCCCAGATGCCGGCCATCGTCCTCTACCTGGGCGAGACCCTGGACCAGATGCCCGCCACCCCCGCCCTGCGCGCCCTCACGATCAAGATCGTCAACGACGCCAACGACGTGATCGACGAGCTCACTCTGGACGGCGGCCGCGAGATGTGGACGCAAAAGCGCTGGGAGGCCTTCGTCCCCCGCCTGGCGAAATGGATGTCGCTCTGGGAGGAGACCGGGCGCCGCCACGGTCTGAAGACGGACGCCGGATTCCTCTTGGGCGGCGAGACGGCAGGCATCGCCGACGTTGTGACGAGCACCCTGTGGTCGACGATGGCCGACCGCTTCGCCGCGATCGCGGCGCTCCTCGAGCAGACCGCGCCGACGACCGCGGCCCTGACTCGCCGCATCGCCGACCTGCCGCCGATGGCCGCTCTGGCCGCCAAGGCGCGGAAAGACTACGGCGACGCCTACTGCGGCGGCCAGATCGAGGCCTCGTTGCGCAAGGTGTTCGAGCACGAGCCTGGCCAAGCGGGCGCCTAGAGCCTGATCTCGCCGGCCATGACCTGGCCGAAGGCGGCGGGCGTGAGCGGCGCGTAGCCGCCATCACCGGCGAGCAGGTAGAGCGGCGTGGCGATCCGGGCCGGGTCGAAGCCGTCGGCGACGAGGTCGACATTGCGGGGCTTGAAGGTGCCGGTGACTTCGAGCCGCGGGGCCAGGCGCAGGAACTGCGGCCGTGCGTAGGCGGGAAGCGACGATGCGACATGGCGCGCGAAGGCCGCCAGGTCGAAGTCGGCGGCGACGACCAGGGCCGCCATGCCGGCCCGTCCCTCCCGGGTTCCGACCTTGACGCCGTAGACCAGCGCCTGCTCGACGCCGGGCGCCGCCATCAGGTGTTCAGCCACTTCCGTGCTGGAGACGTTTTCGCCCTTCCAGCGGAAGGTGTCGCCGACGCGATCGACGAAATAGAAGTACCCGTCCGCGTCACGGGTCATCAGATCGCCGGTGCGGAACCAGTGATCGCCGCGCCGGAAGACGTCCCGCAAGATCTTGGTCTCGCTGGCCGCCTTGTCGAGGTAGCCCGAATAGGCGGTGCGGACGTCGTCGGCGATGCGCCCCAGGCATTCGCCGACGACCCCGGGTCCTGCCTTGACGCACAGGCCGTCGGCTCCGCGCACGGCTTCCTCCGTTTCCACATCGAACTCGACGAGGGCGATGTTGAACAGGCGATCCAGAAACGGCGGCACGCGGCCGATCGCCCCGACCTGGCCGTCGAAGTTGAACATGGAGACATTGCCTTCGGTCGAGCCGTAGAACTCCAGCACCTGCGGGATTGCGAAGCGATCGCGCAGCGTCGCCCAGACGTCGCGGGCCAGACCGTTGCCGAACGCGAGCCGCAGGCGATGGCCGCGTTCCAGCGGGCCGGGCGGCTGGACGGCGAGATAGCGGCAGAGCTCGCCGATATAGACGACCATGGTAGCCTGGCTCTCAGCGACTTCAGGCCAGAAATGCGTGGCGGAAAATCCGTCGCGCACGATCGCGCTGGCCCCGTTGAGCAGGGCCGCGCCCATCGCGCACATGCCCCCCGTCGCATGGTAGAGCGGCAGGGTCACATAGATCCGATCGCTGGCCCTGGCGCCGGTGGCGGCGGCGAAGCCGCGCATGAATAGCTGGGCGCGCATGTGGGTGATGCGCGCCGCCTTCGGCAGGCCGGTCGTGCCGCTGGTGTAGATGTACAAGGCGGTGTCGCGGGCTGTCATGCCGGCGCGCACGGCGGCGTCTGGGCGCGAGTCGCTCATCGCCGCGACCGCCGCCGTCAGGTCGCGAAGGCGGCCGATGACCTGGCCCAGGGTCCAGACCTGCGCCAGGGGCTCGACGTGGTCACGCACGGCCTCGCACGCCGCCGCCGTGGTGTCGTCGACGATGCAGATCGCCGCCCGCGAGATCCGCAGGCAGTGCGCCAGGGGGTCCCCCGCGAGCTGGTTGTTGATCAGGGCGCCGACCACGCCGACCTTGGTCAGGCCATACCAGATCGGCAGATATTCCAGGCGGTTGGGCAGACACATCGCGACCGCCTGGCCGCGCGTCAGGCCCTGGCCCTGCGCCCAGTGGGCGACGCGGTTGGCCAGCGCCTCCATCTGCGCATAGCTCAGCTGCACGCCGCCGCACGCGATCGCCGACCGCCCGGACCAGCGGTCGACGGCGGCATCGAGATCGTCGCAGACGAGATGGGCGGAGGCGCCGGAAATCGTGCGCACACCCCCCAGGGTGCGTAGCAGACCGCGCGCGTATCGCCAGTCGCGCCGCAATCGCGCCATGGGCCCCATCGGCGATCCCTTCCTACACCCCGTCGACCTTCGGGATGGCGCGTCCCGCGGTCAAGCAGACAGACCCGGCGAATCGGCGCCGCTCACCGCGCCATGGCCTCGCGGCGTTCCTCCAGCACCAGCCAGGCCTCTTCCGCCGCCGCGAGGTCGTCGCGCGCCTTGTCGAGCGCCGCGCTGGCGGCGTGAAAGGCGCCCGGGTCGCGCGTGTAGAGGTCAGCATCCGCCAGCCGCGCTTCCAGCGCCGAGATCTGCTTGGCGAGGCGAGGCATGGCCGCGTCGAGTTCGGCAAGCCGGCGCTCATCCTTGTAGGAGAGTTTGGTCGGCGCCGCCGCGATCCGCGCCGCCGCGGCGCGCGCCTTCACCGGCGCGCGCTCCGGCGGCGCCAGGAAGCCGGGATTTTGGTCGACGAAGTCCGACCAGCCTCCGGGGGTCTCGACGACATGGCCGCGACCGTCGAGGGCGATGGTCGAGGTCGCCAGACGATCGATGAAGTCGCGGTCGTGGCTGACCAGGATCAGGGTGCCCGCGTGCTCGGCCAGCAGGTCCTCCAAGAGGTCCAGCGTCTCCATGTCGAGGTCGTTTGTCGGCTCGTCCAGCACCAGCATGTTGGCCGGGGTGGCCAGGGCCCGCGCGAGCAGCAGGCGATTGCGCTCGCCGCCCGAGAGGCTGCTCACCGGCTGCCGCAGCTGGTCGTCGCGGAACAAGAAGTCGCGCGCATAGGCCGCGACATGCCTCGGCTGGCCATGGACCATTACCTGGTCGCCGCCCAGCGGGGCCAGCGCCTGGGTGACCGTCATGTCGGCGGCGAGATCGGCCCGGGCCTGGTCGACATAGGCGATGGTGAGGTTGGCGCCCAGGCGCGAGGCGCCCCCGTCGGGTTCGATCTCGCCCAGCAGCAGCTTGACCAGCGTCGTCTTGCCCGCGCCGTTGGGACCGACGATGGCGACGCGGTCGCCGCGCATGATGCGGGTCGAAAAGGCCTGCAGCAGGGGCCGGTCGCCATAGGCCTTGCTCAGTCCCTTGGCTTCGATCACGAGGCGCCCGGACGGATCGGCCGCCGCCGCGCCGATCGCCAGCTCGCCGCGGGCCAGGCGCAGGCGTTCGGCCTTTTCCCCGCGCAGGGCCACGAGGCGCCGGCGCCGGCCCTCGTTGCGGGCCCGCCGTCCCGTGACGCCATGGCTCATCCAGTAGGCTTCGCGCTCGATGGCCTTGTCCAGGCGCCGGGCCGCCTCGACCTCGGCCGCCATGACCCTGTCCGCCCAGGCGTCGAAGTCCGCGAACCCCGCGTCAAGCCGGCGCACCCTGCGGTCCTCGAGCCAGAAGCAGCGCTGGGTGACGCGTGCGAGAAAGGCGCGGTCGTGGCTGACCACCAGCAGGGAGGCGCGGCTGCGGGCGATCTTCTGCTCGAGCAGTTCGATGGCGGCGATGTCGAGGTGGTTGGTCGGTTCGTCCAGCAGCAGTATGTCCGGCGCCTCGGCGAAGGCGCGCGACAGCGCCGCGCGCCTAGCCTCTCCGCCCGACAGGCCATCGGTTCCGCGCAGGGGATCTACGCCAAACGACTCCAGCGCCGCCTGGGCCTCGTGCCGCGGCGCGCCACCCGCCATGGCATAGTCGACGAGGCTCGCGCCGGCGATCTCCGGCTCCTGCGGCACGAAGGTGATCTTTAGCGCCGGGGTGACGATGCGCTCGCCCGAATCCGCCTGCGCCGAACCGACGAGGATCCGCAGCAGCGTCGACTTGCCCGCGCCGTTGCGGCCCACGAGGCAGGCCCGGCCGCCGGCTTCGAGACCCATGTCGACGCCATCGAACAGTTGACGCCGGCCGTCGGCGAGACGGACGTCGCGCAGGGCGAGCAATGGAGCGGCCATGGCGCTTTAGGATCGACCTCTTGGATTTTAAGGAACGCGACGGATGCGTTTAGGGCAGCCGCGCCCTTGCGACGAGCCCCTTTCGGATAACCAGCGTCCCCCTCCCTCCCCTTTATGGGGAGGGACAGACGGCGAAGCCGTCAGGGTGGGGCTGTGTGGGATAATCATCTGAGTTCGCGGACGCGGAGAGAGAGCCCCACCCTGGATGCTTCGCATCCTGTCCCTCCCCACTTCGGGGGAGGGAGGAAGAAGCGCCGTATTTCCGCGCCTTTTCCTCCACCCGCAGTTCGAAATCCAGCGGCGGGCGGCGGATGCGCCAGGCGTCGACGTCGGGCTCGCAGGCTTCCGGTCGAGGCCGAGCGCGGCGCACAGTTTGGCCACCGTCTCGCCGACCGGGCGATCGAGACAGCCGCGCATTTCGTCGGCGTCGCCGAGATGTTCCTGCGCGTCTGGGTTCGACCGCTTTGACTAGGGGACGGCGGGTGGAGGGGTTAGGAAAGGGGGCATGACGACGAGACCCTTCTGGGAAACCAAATCGCTGCCGGAGATGACCCCGCGGGAGTGGGAGAGTCTGTGCGACGGCTGCGGCCTGTGTTGCCTGATTCGGCTGGAGGACGAGGATACCGGCGAGATCACGCCGACGCGCGTCGCCTGCACCCTGTTCGACGACCAGACGTGCCGCTGCTCCAACTATCGTAAGCGGCGGCTGTATGTCACCGACTGCATCAAGCTCACGCCGCACAACATCGACCAGCTGCCGTGGATGCCCCTCAGCTGCGCGTACCGCCGCCTGCACGAGGGCAAGCCGCTACCGGCCTGGCACCCGCTGATCACCGGCGACCCGGAAAGCGTGCACCTGGCCGGGGTTTCGGTGCGCGGGCAGACGACGAGCGAGGACGTCCTCGACTGTCCCGAGGACGCCGTCGACTACCTCGCGCCCGACCTGATGATCGACCGCAGCGAATGAATGTGGCATTTATATCACATGGCCTCTTGCATTGGCGGGCCACAGGCTTAACTGACGGCTCATCGTTTTCGAGGTCGGATTAGGTGGCGCGGGATCCATATCAGGAATTGGGCGTGGGGCGTGGCGCGAGCACCGCGGAGATCCGCAAGGCTTTTCATAAGCTGGCCAAGTCCAACCACCCCGACGTCAATCCTGGCGACAAGGCCTCGGAGGAGCGCTTCAAGCGCGCCAGCGCCGCCTTCGACCTGCTGGGCGACGAGGACAAGCGCAAGAAGTTCGACGCCGGCGAGATCGACGCGGACGGGCGGGAAATCCAGCGCGGCTACGCCGGCGGCGGGCCGTTCGGCCAGGGCGCGCCCGAAGGCTTCGAGTTCGACGGCGTGGATATCAACGACATCATCGGCGACATGCTGCGCGGGCAGGGCCGAGGCCGGGCCGGCCGGCGTGGCGGCGGCTTCGCCAGCCGCGGCGGGGACGTTCGCGCGGCTCTCGAAATCGACCTGGAAGAGGCGATCAGCGGCGCCAAGAAGCGCCTTTCGTTCCAGGACGGACCCACGCTGGACGTGACGATCCCGGCCGGGGCCGTGGACGGCCAAGTGCTGCGCCTGAAAGGACAGGGCGCGCCCGGCCGCGGCGGGGCGGGCGACGCCCTGATCGAGCTGTCGATCAGACCGCACCCGGTGTTTCGCCGTGAAGGCGACACCCTGGTCATGGACCTGCCGATTTCAGCGCCCGACGCCATCCTGGGTGGCAAGATTCAGGCGCCGACGCCGGAGGGGCCGGTGGCGCTGACGGTGCCTAAGGGGTCCAATTCCGGCGCCATCCTGCGGCTGAAGGGTCGGGGGCTCAGTGAGGGCGCCGGGCGCCGTGGCGACCTGCTGGCGCGGCTCGTCGTCACCCTGCCCGAGACGATGGACGACGAGCTGGTGGCGTTCGCCGAGGGCTGGCGGCGCGATCGCCCCTATACGCCCAAGCGCCGGGCCTGAGTCACGTTCACGCCGGAGCCGTTCAGCCTCTATTCAGGCGCGCCGCCGCAATTGAGGAGCGTGCGCCAGATCGTCAAACTCCTGCTGGTCCTGCTGGTCGCGGCGGCGATGCCCATCGCCGCCGGGGCGCAGCCGCGTGGCGGCGGTGGTGGCGGTGGTGGCGGTGGTGGCTTCGGCTTCCGCCATGGCGGGTTCGCGAAGTTCCATCGCCAGGGGCCGCCGCCGCAAGCGCCGCTGCCGGTCGGGCCCTGGGCGCCGCCCCCCCCAGGTCCGGTGATGTCGCCCGGGCCGTGGAGAGGGCAGCAGGACGCGGTGCGCACGGGCGTGCGCGGCGGTCGCTTGGCGCCGCTCGGCTATGTGATCGATAACCTGCAGAGGCGGGCGCCCGGACGCCAACTCGACACGGCGGTCGAGTTCGAGGATGGTCGAGCGGTGTACAGGGTGCGGTGGCTCACCAACCAGGGTCGCAGGGTCGACTACATCGTCGACGCGGCCACCGGTCGGTATATTGGCGAAAGGTAGGTTGGCGCGTGAGAATTCTGCTTGTCGAGGACGACCCGGACCTGTCGCGACAGCTCAAGCAAGCCTTGGGCGATGCGGGGTATGCGGTCGATCACGCGCCCGACGGCGAAGAGGCGCAGTTCCTCGGCGAAACCGAGCCCTATGACGCCATCGTCCTGGACCTCGGCCTTCCGAAGATCGACGGCGTGTCGGTCCTGGAGGCGTGGCGTCGCGGACACCAGACCACCCCGGTGCTGATCCTGACCGCACGCGGGGCCTGGAGCGAAAAGGTCGCCGGCTTCGACGCCGGCGCCGACGACTATCTCACCAAGCCGTTCCACACCGAGGAGCTGCTGGCGAGGCTCCGGGCCCTGGTGCGGCGCTCGGCCGGCCACGCGGCGCCCAGCCTGACCTGCGGCGCCTTGCGCCTCGACCCGCGCGCGGCGCGCGCGAGCGTCGTCGGCGAGCCGCTGCGGCTAACCTCTCTGGAATATCGCCTGCTGCACTATCTGATCATGCACCAGGGCCGGGTGATCAGCCGCACCGAGCTGGTTGAACATCTGTATGACCAGGACTTCGACCGCGATTCGAACACGATCGAAGTGTTCGTCGGCCGGCTGCGCAAAAAGATCGGCTCCGACCGCGTGGAAACCGTCAGAGGCCTCGGCTATCGTCTCGTCAACCTGGAAGGCGAAGCGAGCGAGGCGTGAAAATTCCGTGGGCGCGACACCCCAGCCTGGCGCGCCCTTCTCTTGTTCGCCGCCTGGTCGCGCTGGCGGCGATCTGGAGCCTGTCGGTCCTCGCGGCGGGCGGCGTGGCCCTGACACTGTTCTTCTCTCAGTCGAGCACGTCGCGCTTCGACTACGAACTGTCGGTGGAGGTCGACGGCCTGCTCGCGGGCACCTCGGTCGACGGCGGACACATCATCGCACCGGTCAGCGACGACCCGCGGGCCTCGCGCGCCTATAGCGGCGACTATTGGGAGATCGCCGTGCCCAGCGGGGCGGGACTGCACGCCGTCGCCCGCTCGCGGTCCCTGTGGGACGGCGCGCTCGCGCCGCCGTCAGGCGGCGCCGGCCGCCTGACGGCGGCCCAAGGCAAGACGCTTTTCTACGACAGTCCCGGCCCGGCGGGCCAATCGCTGCGGGTCGCCGCCCTCCAAGGGCGCCTGCCGGGCGTGGCCACGCCCGTGGTGTTCATGATCGCCGCAGACCGGTCGGCGCTGGACCGGGACGTACGCACCTTCGTCACGACGATCGCGTTGGCGCTGGTCCTCCTGGCCGTCGGTCTGATCGCCGCGGTGATCGTACAGGTTCGCGTGGGGCTGCTGCCCCTGTTCGCGCTGCGGCGCGAGGTCGCCGCGGTGCGCACCGGCCGGTCCGACCGCGTGAGCGGGTCCTATCCTCTAGAGCTCGAGCCACTGGCCGCCGAACTGAACGCGCTGATGGCGCACAATCTGGACGTCATCGAACGCCAGCGCACCCACGTGGGCAATCTGGCGCACGCGCTCAAGACGCCGCTGTCGGTGCTGCTGACCGAAGCCCAACAGCGACCCAGCCCCCTGGCGGACGTGGTGCTGCGTCAGGCCGAGGCCATGCGCACCAACGTCGATCACCACTTGCGCCGAGCGCGGGCGGCGGCGCGCGCCCAGGGCCAGGGCGAGCGGACGCCCGTCGCCCCCGTGCTCGAGGAACTGGCGCGCACGCTGGAAAAGATCTTCCGCGACAAGGTGACCTCGATCGACTGGCGCTGCCCCGACGATCTGGCCTTTCTGGGCGAGCGCCAGGACCTGCTGGAGATCGTCGGCAATCTGGCGGAGAATGCCTGCAAATGGTGTTCGGGACGCGTGAGGATCTGCGCGGCGGCCCGCGACGAGCGAACCTGGACGCTCGATGTCGAGGACGATGGCCAAGGACTGGCGGCCGATCAGAGGGATGAGGTGCTGGTGCGCGGCGCGCGTCTGGACGAGAACGCGCCGGGGTCCGGGCTCGGGCTGTCGATCGTCGACGAACTGGTGCGGGCCTACGGCGGCGAGATGACTCTGGCGCAATCAAGCATGGGCGGGCTGAAGCTGGAACTCGTCCTGCCCCGGGCCGAGGGTTAGACCTGACGCAAGACTACCGGGTCGGGACCGGGTGTTCGCCGCGATAGTCGTAGAAGCCGCGGCCGGCCTTGCGGCCAAGCCAGCCGGCTTCGACGTACTTCACCAGGAGGGGGCAAGGGCGGTACTTGGAGTCTGCCAGCCCGTCGTGCAGGACGTTCATGATCGAGAGCACGGTGTCCAGGCCGATGAAATCGCCCAGTTCCAGGGGGCCCATCGGATGGTTCGCGCCCAGCCGCATCGCCGTGTCGATGGCGTCGACAGTGCCGACCCCCTCGTACAGGGTGTAGATGGCCTCGTTGATCATCGGCACCAGCACGCGGTTGACGATGAAGGCGGGGAAGTCCTCGGCGTTGGCGGTCGTCTTGCCCAGCGACTTGGTGAAGGCCACAGCCTTTTCATAGGTGTCGGCGTCGGTGGCGATGCCGCGGATGATCTCCACCAGCTTCATCAGCGGGGCGGGATTCATGAAATGAAGACCGATGAACCGCTCCGGCCGATCGGTGGTCGACGCCAGCCGCGTGATGGAGATCGACGAGGTGTTGGACGCCAGCAGGGTATGGGCGGCGACGTATGGCTGCAGCGCCCGGAAAATCAGCTTCTTGGTCTCTTCGTTCTCGGTGGCGGCCTCGATGGCGAGATCCGCGGCGCCGATCGAGTCCAGTCCCGCGACGGGATGGATGCGCATGAGCGCCGCGTCCTTGTCTTCCTCGCTGACGACGCCGCGCGCCACCTGGCGGGCCAGATTGTGTTCGATGACCTTCAGGCGGTCGGTGACCCGCTCGATATCGATGTCGTGCAGCAGAACCTCATAGCCGGCCAGCGCGCATACATGAGCGATTCCTCCGCCCATCTGGCCCGCGCCAATGACACCGACCGTCTTGATTTCCGCCATCTATGCGCCTCGGACCACTTCGATTGCACGGCGTCGCGCGAGCGCCGACCGTCTGTCACAGCACTCTTACACACGCCGGGGCCTTGGCTCCAAATATTTCTGCTGCAATGCAGCGTACAGGCCTCAGAGTCCGGCGGCGGTCAGAGCCTCCATCAGGTCCGGCACCGCGGCCTTGTAGTCGGCGACGAGGCCATAGTCGGCGACCTGGAAGATCGGCGCGTCGGCGTCCTTGTTGATCGCCACGATCACCTTGGAGTCCTTCATGCCGGCCAGATGCTGGATGGCGCCCGAAATGCCGATGGCGATGTAGAGCTGCGGCGCGACGACCTTGCCGGTCTGTCCGACCTGATAGTCGTTGGGCGCGTAGCCGGCGTCCACCGCCGCGCGCGAGGCGCCGACCGCGGCGCCGAGCTTGTCCGCCAGCGGCTCGATGACACGATGGAACTCCTCGGCCGAGCCCATGGCGCGACCGCCGGAGACCACGATCTTCGCGGCAGCCAGCTCGGGACGGTCGGACTTGACGATCTCGTCGGCGACGAAGCGGGTCCTGGGCGCGCCGGGGCCCGGATCGACCGCTTCGATCGGCGCCGAACCGGTCTCCTCGGCCGCCTTGAACGCCGTGGCGCGCACGGTGATCACCTTCTTGGCGTCGGCCGAATTGACGGTCTCCAGCGCATTGCCGGCGTAGATCGGGCGAACGAACGTGCCCGCGTCGACGACCTCGATGATCTCCGAGATCGGCGCCACGTCCAGCAGGGCCGCGATGCGCGGCGCGAAGTTCTTACCGACCGACGTGGCCGGCACGAGCACGGCGTCGTAGCTCGCCATCAGCGGCATGACGGCCCCGCTCATGGCTTCGGCGATCTGCTTGCCCAGCGCATCGCTCTCGGCGCTCAGCACCTTGCGCACGCCGGTGATCCTGGCGGCCTGGGTGGCGACGCCGTCGACGCTCTGCCCGGCGACCAGGACGTCGACCTCGCTCGACAGCGCCAGCGCGGCCGTCACGGTCTTGTGGGTGTTGTCCTTCAGCGCGACATTGTCATGGTCGGCGACGACGAGAACGGCCATTTACAGAACCCCCGCTTCGGTCTTGAGCTTGGCCACCAGGTCGGCGGCGTTTTCGACTTTCACCCCGGCGACGCGCTTGGGCGGTTCGGTAACCCTGGCGACCTTCAGATGGCCGGCGGCCAGACCGCCGAAGTCGTCGACGGTCTTGATGTCGATGGTCTTCTTCTTGGCCTTCATGATGTTCGGCAGCGAGGCGTAGCGCGGCTCGTTCAGGCGCAGGTCGGCGGTGACGACTGCCGGCAGGTCGAGCTCCAGCGTTTGCAGGCCGCCGTCGACCTCGCGGGTGACCCGCACGACCGCGCCATCGAGCTCGATCTTCGAGGCGAAGGTCGCCTGCGGCCAGTCCAGCAGGGCCGACAGCATCTGGCCCACGGCATTGTTGTCGCCGTCGATCGCCTGCTTGCCCATCAGGATCAGGCCCGGCTCTTCGGCCAGCGCCACGGCCTTGAGCAGCTTGGCCACTTCCAGCGGTTCCGGATCGGCGTCGGTCTGGATGAGGAGGCCGCGGTCGGCGCCCATGGCCAGGGCGGTGCGAATGGTCTCCTGTGCCTGGATCGGTCCGATGGAGACGGCGACGATCTCAGTGGCGCCGCCCTTTTCCTTGATGCGGATCGCCTCCTCGACGGCGATCTCGCAGAACGGATTCATGGACATCTTGACGTTGGCGAGATCCACGCCGCTCTGGTCGGACTTGACGCGCGCCTTGACGTTGTAATCGATCACCCGTTTCACCGGGACCAGAATTTTCATCGGCCTCACTGCCTGTTCGTCGCCATACGTGGTGCGGGCAAGGGAAATAAAGCCTTGCGCGCGCATTGCAAGCCGGGTGCGCTCAGCGGCCCTGGCACGAGGCGTTCGCGCTCTGTAGAACCGGTCGCATGACCCGTTGGTTCACCTCCGCCAAGCTGTTCGTGCTGGGCGCCTTCCTGTTCGCCAGCCTGGCGACGGTGGGCTACGAAATGTACTACGTCTGGCCCGCGCAGCGCTGCGACGAGCGCGGCGCCTGGTGGGATCCGCAGGACCACCAGTGCCTGACGCCGATGCCGATCTGGCGCATCACCGGACGGCGCCTGACGCAGGGTCCGGCCGACGCCTCAGCGGACCCTCACCGGGTCGCCGCCGGGGCCCAGAGCACGTCGCCGGCCCCCTTGCCGTTGGCGAACCGGGCGGCGACGAACAACAGGTCGGACAACCGGTTGAGATAGCGCAACGCCTCGCCATGGGCCGAAGCGTCCTCGCCCTCGGCGAAGGCCACGGCGGCCCGCTCGGCGCGGCGGCACACGGTGCGGGCCAGGTGCAGGGCGGCGGAGGACGCCGATCCTCCGGGCAGGACGAAGGAGGTCAGCGGCGCGAGGTCGGCGTTGAGGGCGTCGATCTCGTGCTCAAGGCGCTCCACCTGGCTTGCGACGATGCGCAACGCCCCCGCCGCGGCGGGGCCCCTGTCCGGCGTCGCCAGGTCGGCGCCGAGGTCGAAGAGGTCGTTCTGGACGCGCGCCATGATCACATCGAGCTGGGCGTCGTCGTGGGTCTGTTGACGGACCAGGCCGATGACGGCGTTCAGTTCGTCGACTTCGCCATAGGCGGCCACGCGCAGACTGGCCTTGCTGACGCTCTCGCCGGTCACCAGGCGCGTGGCGCCCGCGTCTCCGGTTCGCGTGTAGATGCGGTTGAGGACCACCATGGGCGCCGACCTTCAGTGAGCGTGGCCGCGCGACATGATCGCCAGCACGATGATCAGGATCGCCACCGCCTGCAGGGCCACGCGCAGGCGCATGAGCTTGTTGGACCATTTCAGCGAGAACTCGCCGCCGCGGAACATGCTGTAGATACCCACACCCAGGGTGAGGGCCACCGCCGCCAGGGCCAGGGGAACGAGGATGACGAAGATGCCGCTCATCGTCGCACACTAGGCCCGGCGGCGTGTTCCGCCAACCGGCCTTCTTAAAGGCGGCGACGAGACGTCGCCAGTCCGATCCGCCGCCTACTCGTCCAGCCAGCCTTCCAGAAAGTCGAACACGGCCGCCTTGAACAGGGCGTGCGGGATGGCGGAAAAATGATCGCAGGCCGGAATGGCGACCGCGCGGGCGCCGGGAATCGCGTCGGCCAGGACCTGGGGATCGCCGGCGATCTCGTCGCGCGCGCCCGTCGCCACCAGCACCGGCATCGAAAGGCGCAGGAAATCGCCGGGATCTGCGGCGCCTTCGCCCCTGCCCTCGCCGCATGCGGCCAGAGCCAGGCGATCCTCGCCCTGGTTGTCGGCGAACTGGCGAAAGCCCCTGAGGGTCGGATCGTTGATGACGGAGGGATCGTCCGCTCGCATCGCCTCGCCCATTGTCATGGCGCCGCTGAGCGGTCGCGGATCGCCGGTCGCCATCCTGGCGCCGACCCCGCCCAGGATCAGGTTGGCGACGCGCTCGCCATGCGCGGCCGCCACAGCGAGGGAAAGATGCGAGCCCATCGAGTAGCCGAGCATGTCGACGCGACCCAGACCCAGGTGATCGAGCAGGGCGACTATGTCGCCGGCCATGGCGTCGCGGGCATAGGCGGCCGGGTCGTGTGGCTTGTCGCTCTGGCCGTGACCACGCAGATCGAGCGCGACGGCGCGATAGCCCTTGCGCTCGAAGGCCGCGTACCAGCCGAGGCGGCGCCAGTTCTCGGTCCGGTTGGTGGCGAAGCCATGCACCATGACCACCGTCCCCGCCTCGTCCCCCCCGGGCCGCAGATCGTCGAAGGCGAGCGTCAGGTCGCCGGATTGGAAGGTCGCCATGCGCGCGAGCCTAACCGCAAGCCCCCCCTTGAGCAAAGCGTCCCGGAAGTCTTATTTCCTTCCGCATGAACGAAAACGAAGTCTTCATCGGCGGCTGGACCCGCGAGCGGTTGCGCGAGCGCAGCCAGACCGAACGTCACCAGGTGTGGAAGCGCGCACGCGCCCTGCACTCGGCCGAGGGCAACCACCTGGCGCGGGCGATCGAACGCCTGGGCCTGCCTTATGCCGAGCCCGAGCCCCTGGGGGACGACGACCCGCTGATCGCGCGGATGAAGGTGGTGTTCGAGTCGCCGGCGGCGCGCGCCGCCGCCATCGAAGCCACGCTCGACGGCCTGCCCGCCATGGCCGGCCTCGATACTCTTCTTCACGATCGCCTCGGCGAGGACTACCGGCTCAACCCGGCCGCCGTGCCGTCGGCGGAGGCCTTGGTGGGAAAGCTGATGACCGGCCTCGGCTACGTAGAGGCCGGTCGCAAGGACCTGCCGAAACGCTGCGTGGCGCGGACCGGGGTGTTCTGGAAGCGGGGATAAGGCGCTCCAATGTCTTCCCTCCCCTTCATGGTGATGGAAATGGAAATCATCGCAAGCAGCCGGCGGCGGATCCACCGCTGGGCTCCGCCTTTGGCGGGACCAGGTCGGCGCGGAAAGGCGTGCGCGTCAGCGCAACACCCCAACGAAGATGACGCACCAGCCGATCGACAACGCCAGCAGGCCAAGGCCGCTGGCCCACTGCGCCCACCGGGCCGATATCGTCAGCGCCAGAAAGCTGGGCAGAAAGAAGGGCAGAGTGAGCAGGTCCGTCTGCAAAAAGAGCGCGGTGTCCGTCGTCTTCAGGAAGGCGAAATTCGTGGCCAGGGAGACGACGGACAGCATGGCCATCACGCCATAGAATAGTCGGCGATTGTTCCAGTAGGAGGCCTCCATGTCGATCGCCCCCTCCGCCGGCATCTCCGGCGAGGCGGCGACGCACACGAAATAGTTTCCGATGGCGAATACGAAGAAGATGGTGATCGTCAGGAGGTCCCAGACCTTGACGGAATGCGTATCCCAGATGGTCAGCCAGCCTAGATAGACCTGCGCGACGGCGTTGAGGATGACCAGCGCCTGCAGGCCCGAAAACCGAACGCGCCTGCGCGCCAGTAGAAGCTCTCCGATGCGCGACAGCAGATGCGTCAAGGCCAATGCAAAGACGAACGACAGTAGGAGAAGAATATAGTCAAATGCGCTCATGCCGACCGGCTAATTTTGTCTTGGCCTACGTAGCACGGTCTCGGCGGGGCGGGGCGATCCTCAGGGATCAGAAAATGCCACGGCTCGATCCTGTTGGTTAGCCACTTCGCCCGTGGAGTCTGAGGATTCGTTGTCAACAACCGCGTCATTCGCTGTACAACCCTGCGCCGTCGTCGCTTGTTTCACGTTTCCCCACCCCGGACGCTGCGCGTCCTCTCCTTCCCATCAAGGGATGGAGGAGGAAATCAGGGGGGTGGAACGGCGCCGCCGCCGAGCGAGGCTTCGCGCTGTTTAATGAGCTGCTCGACGTCCGCCTCCTGCTCCGCGATGCGGGACGCCATCCGCTCTTCATCGGCCGCGCCGGAAAAGGCGGCCGCCTGCTCGACCAACTGGCGCAGGTTGTCGCGGGCGAGCGCCAGGCGTTGGTCGATTTCGGCGAGGTTCCAGGGTTCAGCGGACATCAGGTCGTCTCCAATGTAAGGGGGTGGGCGAGGCGTCGTTCGAGCAGGGGCGCGGGCGCACGGAGGTCACGGCTTGAGTCCCGAATCTAAGCTTGCGATACACTATAGCTCCAGGCATGGGGACCCCTGAATGAAGACCAGAGAATGCGCGTGCGTGATCGGCAGCGGCATGGCGGGATTGATGGCCGCGCGCGTCCTCGCCGACGAATTCGACAAGGTCATCGTGTTCGAGCGCGACCCGCGCCCCGGCCGAGACGAGTCGCGGCCAGGCGCCGCTCAGGGCGATCACTTCCACACCCTCGCCCGGCGCGGGCAGCTCGTCATCGAGGCCTTGTTTCCAGGATTGATCGAGGACCTCGTCGTCGGGGGCGCCATCGTCAATCGCGACGCCGGGACCGCCCAGCGGTCCTTTATGTTCGGCGACTGGGCCGCAAACTGTGTCGCGGGATTCAGTACGCTCCAGCTTAGCCGGCCTCTCCTCGAATACGCCATGCGGCGCCGTGTAGAAATGCTGCCGAACACCTTATTCAGGTATGGCGTCGCCGTGGCTGGTTTGCGCACCAACATCGCGCAAACGCGTGTCACCGGCGTGAGCGTGGGGGCGAATACCGGCGCGGGTAGCGAGGACGTCGACGCGGATCTGGTCATCGACGCATCCGGCCGCGGCGCGGCGGGCCTCGGTTCTTTGAAGCCCCACGTGTTCCCGCCGCCCCGGGAAGACATCGTCTCCCTGGATTTCGGCTGCGCCTCGGCAATGTTCGAAATTCCCGATGGCTTTCAGGCAGATTGGAGTTCGCTACTGATCGGACCCGACGCGCCCCACACCAAGGCCGCGTTTCTTCAGGTCGTCGAGGGCGGCCGATGGCTCGTCTCGCTCGGCGGCCGCGGCGAGCAGCGTCTGGACGCAACCGAGGCAGGCTTTCGCGATTTCGCGCGGGGACTGCCGTCGGCTTTGATCCACGACCTCATTAGGCGCGCGCGACTTATCGGACCGGTGAAACGCTATCGCTTCGCCGCCAGCCTTCACCGCCGCGTCGACCTGCTCTCCAAGCATCCAGACGGCTTCCTCGCCCTGGGGGACGCGGTCTGTTCGCTCAACCCGGTCTATGGACGGGGCATGACGATCGCGGCCCAGCAAGTGGAGATCCTCGCCGATTGCCTGACCCGGCGAAGGGACGAAAGGCTGGACGGACTTTGGAGGGACTTCTACCCCCGGACCCTGGAGACGATCTCGGTTCCCTGGAACCAGTCCCTGACCCTGGACATGCTGTACGAAACGACAAAATTTCACCGCCCCGAAAGCTATTCGCTGTTACAGCCCGCGCTCATTTGGGCGCAGAAACTCAGCTTGCGCGATCCTGCGCTTCGGGCGGTCTTTCTCCGCATCGCGAACCTGGTCCCAGGACCGGGCGATGACGTGACCTTGTCGACCCTGCTGAGGGCGCAAGCTCGCCTCTGGCTGACCGCCGCCCGGGCCGGCGTTGCGCCAACCTATCGCTTCGCGGCGGACGACGGAGTCGACACGCTGCGCGATCACGCCGACGCCAACCGCGAGCGGTATCGTCGGCGTGGCAAGCAGGGTCCGAAGTTCGCTCGAGAGCTGACGACGGCGCCTCGCGCCTGACCGGTCGAGTCCGATCGGATCACGGGTTCGTCGAAAGCGAGACCGTGGTCCGCGGCGCGCTCGCGAGGTTCAGTCAGTGGGGCGATTCAATTCACGAAAGCGTTTACCGCGCCGGGGCCATTTTGTCCCAGCGCAAGGCTCGTGGCCAGACGAGAGCGTAGCCTTGGTTTGCGGCCCTAAAGTCGGTCGATCGGGGTCCGCGGCTCCAGCACGACCACAGGAATCTCCCTCTCCGTCATGGCCTGATAGTCGATATAGGGGGAAAACATCGCGCCCATCATCGCGTAGAGCCGCTTGCGTTCGTCGGGATCCTGCACCGTCCGCGCAAGGCCGCGATATTTCTTGTCCTTCACCTGGAATTCGACCTCGGGCTTGGCGTCGAGATTGAGATACCAAGCCGGATGTTCCTGCGCCCCGCCCTTGGAGGCGATGATCACAAAGCGACCGGCGTCTTCTCCGTAGATCAGCGGGATCATCTTGGCCTCGCCGCTGCGCCGCCCGGTGGTCTTCAGGATCAGACAGGGAATCTCGACCGGCCCGCCCGGGATCGGAAATTCCACCAGCCACCCCTCGGCCCCGTCGGTCTTCAGGTAGGCCGCGAGGTGCGTCTCCGTCCAGCCTGGCGCGCCGACAACAATCTTGCTCATGGTGTTCTCCACGTGACGGTCCGAGCTTAGCACGGCATGCACGGCTCCGCCCATGGCGCCGAGCCGTCAGGGGGCCCGAGCCGTCAGAGGGACGTATCGAGATACACCACGCTGTCGTCGATTGCGTCACGCTTCCCCGCCCTGGACGCTTCGCGTCCCCTCCCTCCCCAGAAGGGGTGGGAGGGGGTGGCGCCTTGCTAGGCTTCGGCTTCGGCCGGTTCCTTCTTGGTCAGATCTTCGCCGGTGGTCTGGTCGACGACCTTCATGGAAAGCCGGGTCTTGCCGCGGTCGTCGAAGCCGAGAAGCTTGACCTTGACGGTCTGGCCCTCGGTGAGGACGTCGGAGACCTTGGCGACGCGCTCGTTGGCGATCTGGCTGACGTGCACCAGGCCGTCCTTGGCGCCGAAGAAATTCACGAAGGCGCCGAAGTCGACGACCTTCACGACCTTGCCGTCGTAGACCTGGCCGATCTCCGGTTCCGAGGTCAGCGAGCGGATCCAGTCGATGGCGGCCTTGATCTTGGCGCCGTCGCTGGCCGAGACCTTGACCATGCCGTCGTCGTTGACGTCGACCTTGGCGCCGGTGACGGCGACGATTTCGCGGATCACCTTGCCGCCGGTGCCGATCACTTCGCGGATCTTGTCGACCGGGATGGTGATGGTCTCGATCTTCGGCGCATATTCGCCGACGTCGGTGCGGGCGCCGTCGATGGCCTTGGCCATTTCACCCAGGATGTGGATGCGGCCGTCCTTGGCCTGGGCCAGGGCCTTCTTCATGATCTCTTCGGTGATGCCGGCGATCTTGATGTCCATCTGCAGCGAAGTGATGCCATCGGCCGTGCCGGCGACCTTGAAGTCCATGTCGCCGAGGTGGTCTTCGTCGCCGAGGATGTCGGACAGCACCGCGAAGCCGTCCGATTCAAGGATCAGGCCCATGGCGATGCCCGACACCGGCTTCTTCAGGGGGACGCCTGCGTCCATCAGGGCCAGGGACGAGCCGCAGACCGACGCCATCGACGACGAGCCGTTGGACTCGGTGATCTCGGAGACGACGCGCAGGGTGTAGGGGAACTCTTCGGCGCTGGGCAGCATCGGGCGGATGGCCCGCCAGGCGAGCTTGCCGTGGCCGACTTCACGCCGTCCCGGCGCGCCCATGCGGCCGGTTTCCCCGACGGAGAACGGGGGGAAGTTGTAGTGCAGCATGAACTTCTCGTAGTACTTGCCTTCCAGCGCGTCGATCATCTGCTCGTCGTCGCCGGTACCCAGGGTGGCGACCACCAGGGCCTGGGTCTCGCCGCGGGTGAACAGGGCCGAGCCGTGGGCGCGGGGCAGGATGCCGACTTCCGAGACGATCGGACGAACGGTGTCGACGGTGCGGCCATCGATGCGGATGCCGGTGTCGAGGATGTTGCGGCGAACGACGTCGGCCTCCAGCTCCTTGAACACGGCGCCCAGCTTGGCGGCGTCGGTCCCGGAGGGATTGGCCTCGGACTTGGCGAACTTTGCGAGCGCCTTGTCCTTGGCCGTGTGGACGGCGTCCTGGCGGGCGCCCTTGGCGACGATCTTGTAGGCGCTGGCGAGATCCGCGCCGATCATCGCCTTGATCTCGGCTTTCACGGCGTCGGTGTCGTCGACCGCGAAGTCGAACGGCTCTTTTGCGGAATGCTCAGCCAGTTCGATGATCGCGTCGATGACCTGCTGGATGCCGGCATGGCCGAACATGACGCCGCCGAGCACCTGGTCTTCACTCAATTCCTGGATTTCGGATTCGACCATCATCACCGCGTCGCTGGTGGAGGCGACGATGAGATCCATCTTGGTCTCCTTCATCTGGTCCAGAGTCGGGTTGAGGACGAATTCGCCGTCGATCATGCCGACGCGGGCGCCGCCGATCGGTCCCATGAACGGGGCGCCGGACAGCACGAGGGCGGCCGAGGCGGCCACCAGGGCGACGATGTCGGGATCGTTTTCCAGGTCGTGCGCCAGGACGGTGCAGACGACCTGGACTTCATTCTTGAAGCCCTTGACGAACAGCGGCCTGATCGGCCGGTCGATCAGGCGCGAGGTCAGGGTCTCTTTCTGGGAGGGGGCGCCTTCGCGGCGGGGGAAGCTGCCCGGTATCTTGCCCGAAGCGTAGAATTTTTCCTGGTAGTTGACGGTAAGGGGGAAGAAGTCCTGACCGGGCTTGGCGGACTTGGCGTACACGGCGGTCGCCAGGACCATGGTCTCGCCGTAGGTCGCGAGGACCGCGCCGTCGGCCTGGCGGGCCACGCGCCCGGTTTCCAGGGTCAGCTTGCGGCCGCCCCACTCGATGGACTTGCGCTTGATGTCGAACATTTCGTTTTGATTCTTTCTCTCATTCCCACGGGCGGATTCCACATGGGGCGGATAGGGGACGGTGTGGCTTTGTGGCCGGGTTGCCGAATCCTCTCCAAGGCGACAGGCGGGTAAGAGGATTGCATCTGAACCCTCGGCGTATGCGCCGCGGCCGGACATCCGGCCGGGCGAAGCCGCCGCCCTCATGCCTGTCGATGGCGGGCGACGGTGAGTTGAGGCGGTCTGGCGCTAGCGGCGCAGACCTAACGTACCGATAAGCGCCTGATAGCGGCCTTCGTCGGTCTCCTTCAAATGGTCCAACAAGGACCGTCGCGCGGACACGAGCTTCAGAAGCCCCCGGCGCGAATGGTTGTCCTTCTTGTGGGTCTTGAAGTGTTCGGTCAGATTGGCGATCCGTTCGGACATGATCGCGACCTGGACTTCGGCCGACCCGGTGTCGCCCTCCGAACGGGCGTGGGTGTGGATGACTTCGGACTTGCGTTGCGCGGTAATCGACATCGGAAAAGGTTCTTTCCGCTCAGTTGGTGTGAAAGACGCGGGTGGGATTGAGCTTTCCCGCCCGCATCTCGCAGAGCGCCACGATGTTCGCGCCATGGCGGGCGGAAACGATGCGGGAGGCGGTGAGCCGCGCCCTCAAGGTCTCTACCTGCCGGGGGAGCAAGACGATCGAACGTCCCTGCGTTAACCTGAAAGCGTCTTCGTCGGTCACGGCCAGCTCCGGGATGTCGTCCAGGGCGGTCTCGACCGGAAGCAAGACTTCCAGAGGCGCGGCTGTATTGCACAAATTTTCAAGGTGTTCCAGCGTAATCGCGTTGGCCTCGGTAAAGGCGCCGACGCGCAACCGGCGAAGATTGGCGACATGGGCCCGGGCGCCCAGCGCGCTCGCCAGATCGCGCACCAGGGCGCGGACGTAGGTTCCCTTGCCGCAGTCGATCTCCAGCGTGACGTGGTCGGCGTCCGGCGCTTCGAGGCAGCGCGCGTCGTGGATGGTGACGGTGCGCGCCTTGAGATCCATGATCACGCCCTCGCGCGCCAGGTCATAGGCCCGCTCGCCGTCGACCTTCACCGCGGAGTAGTCGGGCGGGATCTGTTCGATGTCACCGACGAACGCCGGCAAGGCCGCGCGCACCGCCTCCAGGGAGGGGCGCACGTCCGAGGTGGCGACGACCGCGCCCTCGCGATCGAAGCTGGCGGTCTCGACACCCCAGGCGATGGTGAAGCGATAGGTCTTGTCGGCGTCCATCAGGAACGGCACGGTCTTGGTCGCTTCACCGAGCGCGATCGGCAGAATGCCGGTGGCGAGCGGATCGAGGGTTCCGGCGTGGCCGGCCTTCTGGGCGTTGAACGCGCGCCGCACCCGCCCGACCGCCTGCGTCGAGCCCAGCTCACGCGGCTTGTCGAGACAGACCCAGCCGGAGATCGCGTCGCCTTTCCTGCGGCGGGCCATCAGGAGATCCCTCCCTCCCCTTCATGGGGAGGGACAGACGGCGAGGCCGTCAGGGTGGGGCTCTCCCCGCAAAAGGCGCCAACAGTCGTTGCGCGGCGGCGCCCCACTCTGGATGCTTCGCATCCTGTCTCTCCCCATAAAGGGGAGAGAGGTAAAGACGTCGTCACCCTACTCTTCATCACGTGCCTCGATATCCCGGCGAACGCGGGGATCGGCGAGCAGCTGGTTCATGTGGGTGGCGGCGGCGAAGCTATCGTCGTGGACGAACTTCAGGGCCGGCGTGAACTTCATCTCGATGGCGTGGCCAAGTTTGCCGCGCAGAAACTTCGACGCCCGGTTCAGACCGGCGATCACTTCCTCCGCATGCACTCCGCCAAGCGGTTCCACGAAGCACAGCGCGTGCTTGAGATCGGGGCTGACGCGCACCTCGCTGAGCGTGACCGACACGCCGGCCAGGGCCGGGTCAGCGAAATCCTCGACACGCAGGATTTCCACGAGGGCGTGACGCACGAGTTCGCCGGCGCGAAGCTGGCGCTGCGAGGGGCCGGCGGCGGCGCGGCGGCCGGAACGGGGTGGGCGGGCCATGGGGGTCTTCTTCAGTGAGCCCGGCCGATGGTTCGAACAGCGGTCGCGGGAAAGCGGGCGCTTCTAGTGGCGACGGGCGTCGTTGTCCAGGGCGGACCTTCAGACCTTGCGGATCGGGCCAGGCAAACCCAGACGCCCCCACATCTGCGTGACCTTCTCGATCACCGCCGGGTCCATCTCGATCTGACGGCCCCACTCCCGCTTGGTTTCCGGCGGCCATTTGTTGGTGGCGTCGAGGCCGATTTTGGAGCCGAGGCCGCTCTCGGGCGAGGCGAAGTCGAGGTAGTCGATCGGCGTGTTCTCGATCAGGGTGATGTCGCGCGCCGGGTCCATGCGGGTCGACAGCGCCCACATGACGTCCTTCCAGTCGCGGGCGTCGATGTCGTCGTCCACCACGATCACCCACTTGGTGTACATGAACTGGCGCAGATACGACCACACGCCCATCATCACCCGCTTGGCGTGGCCGGGGTAGGCCTTCTTCATCGACACGACGGCGATGCGATAGCTGCAGCCCTCAGGCGGCAGCCAGAAGTCGACGATCTCGGGGAACTGGCCGCGCAGCAGGGGGATGAACACCTCGTTGAGCGCCTCGCCAAGCACGCTGGGCTCGTCCGGCGGGCGGCCGGTGTGGGTGGTGAGGTAGATCGGGTCGTGGCGCATGGTGATGGCGGTGACGTGGAAGACGGGGAACTTTTCGACCGAATTGTAGTAGCCGGTGTGGTCGCCGTAGGGACCTTCGTCGGCGTATTCGTCGAGCCGCACCTCGCCCTCGATGACCATCTCGGCGTGGGCGGGGACCAGCAGGGGCTGGGTCTTGGCGGCGACTAGCTCGACACGCGATCCGCGCAGCAGGCCGGCGAACTGGTATTCCGACAGGGTGTCGGGCACCGGGGTAACGGCGGCCAGGATCGTCCCGGGATCGGCCCCGATCACCGCGCAGGCCGGCAGGGCGTCGGGCTTGCCGGCGGCCTTCCAGCGGCGATGGTGTTGCGCGCCGCCGCGATGAGCCAGCCAGCGCATGATGGTGCGGTCGCGTCCGATCACCTGCATGCGGTAGATGCCGAGATTGTAGTCGTCCTCGCGGCTCTCCGAGGGCCCCTTGGTCACCACCAGCGGCCAGGTGATCAGCGGCGCCGGTTCGCCCGGCCAACAGGTCTGCACCGGCAGACGCGAGAGGTCGATGTCGGCGCCGGTGAGCACCACCTCTTGCACCGGCGCCTGGCCGACGGTCTTTGGGCGCATGCCCATGACCGTGCGCGCCAGCGGCAGCAGGTCCCAGGCCTCCTTCAGTCCCCGCGGCGGTTCGGGGCTGCGTAGGAAGGCGAGCAGTTCGCCGACGTCGCGCAGATCGCCGGCGGTTTCGCGCGCCTTGCCCTCCAGGGTGACGCCCATGGCCACGCGCCTGACCGTGCCGAACAGGTTGGCGAGGCAGGGGATGGACGAGATCTGCCCATCGGCGCGGACCGGTTTTTCGAACAGCACCGCTGGGCCGCCCGTGGCCAGGAGGCGGGTGCAGATTTCGGTCATTTCCAGGACCGTGGAAACCGGCTCGGCGACGCGGACCAATTCGCCGCGGGCTTCGAGGATGGCGATGAAGTCGCGGAGGCTACGGTAGGCCATGGAGGGAGAAACTCTTTCCTCCCTCCCCTTCATGGGGAGGGAAAGACGGCGAAGCCGTCAGGGTGGGGCTGTGGCGGAGAGAACCCCACCCTGGACGCTACGCGTCCTGTCCCTCCCCATGAAGGGGAGGGAGGAGGTAATCCCATCAACCCGCCCTCCCCGCGTCCCACGCCTTCACGGCCGCCTTCGGCGCGATCCTGCGCCAGCGGCGTTCGAGGAAGGCGCGGAAGGAGCCGGGGTGGAGGGTGGCGATGCGGGCGAGGACGCAGGGGTAGTCCTTGTAGTGGGCGGTGAAATGGAAGGTGTCCGGCTCGGCCTGCATCAGCATTTCGCGCTCGTCGAACGGAATCTCCATCAGCACAACGCTCTGGTCCTCGCGGCGCAGGCGGGTGAAGAACTTCTTGTTCACCAGGAAGGCCGGCTTGCCATAGGACGCCCCTTCGGCCGCGCCGGGGAACGACAGGCAGATCTCGCGCATCTCGTCGGGGGTCACGTTCCAGCTCTCCTTCAGTAGGCCAGCGCCACGCCGTCCTTACGCATCTCGGTGGCGGCGCCGTACCGGCCGGGCAATCGTTCGATGGCCTGGTAGCCGCCGAAGCTGCCGTCAGACTTGCCAAGTGACCAGCCGAGCGCGGCCAGACCTCGTTTGGTCTCTTCTGGAACGCCGGTTTCCAGGTGTAGCGTGCCGACGCCATGCTGTTCCTCACCGGTCGGTTCGGACGAGCCTTCATGATGCCAGCGCGGCGAGTCGCCGGCCTCTTGCAGGCCGAGCCCATAGTCTACCCGGTTGATGATGATCTGCGCCTGGCCCTGCGGCTGCATGTCGCCGCCCATGACGCCGAACGCCATCCACGGTTCGCCGCCCCTGGTCGCAAAGCCGGGAATGATGGTCTGGAACGGACGCTTGCCGGGCGCATAGGTATTGGGCCGGCCGGGCGTGAGGTCGAAGAGCTCGCCGCGATCCTGGAACATGAAGCCCAGGCCATCGGGCGACAGGCCCGAGCCCATGCCGCGGTAGTTGGACTGGATGATGGAGACCATCATTCCGTCGGCGTCCGCCGTGGTGAAATAGGTGGTGTCGCCGTGGCTGGGCGCCTGGCCCGGATGGACGGGGGTAAGGATGGCGTCGCGGCGGATCAGCTTGACCCGCTCGGCGGCGTAGGTCTTGGAGACCAGCCAGTCGATCGGGATCTTGGCGAAATCGGGGTCGGCGTAGTAGCGGGCACGATCCTCGAACGCGAGGCGCTTGGCTTCGATCTGGGCGTGCAGGCTGGCGGTGGACTGAAACCCCATCGCCTGCAGGTCGAACTGTTCGAGGATGTTCAGGGCCTGAAGGGTGGCGATGCCCTGGCTGTTGGGCGGCAGGGCCCAGACGTCGACGCCGCGATAGTTCGTCGAGATCGGATCGACCCATTGCGAGTGGTGCGCCGCGAGGTCGGCTTTCGTCAGCCAGCCGCCGATGCGCTTGAAGTAGGCGTCGATCGTGTCGGCCACCTCGCCGCCGTAGAAGCCGTCGCGGCCGCCGGCGGCGATCAGGCGATAGGTGTGGGCGAGCGCGGGATTGGCGAACACCTCGCCTTCGACCGGGGTGCGGCCGTTCGGCGCCCAGACCTTCTTGAAGTTGTCGATCTCCTCGATGCCGCTGTCCGGTCGGGTGAAGATGCGGTAGGAGCCGGCGAGGTAGTGGGCGATGGTCTGGGGAACCGGCGTGCCGTGCTGCGCCATATCGATCGCCGGCGCGAACAGGTCGGCCCATTCGAGGCGTCCATAACGCTGGTGCAGGCTCCACCAGGCGTCGACCGCGCCGGGCGTCGAGACCGACACCGCGCCGAACGAGGCGATGAAGCCGTTCTTCGAACGAGACCTTTGGGTTTCCAGGCTGAGCGAGCGCGGCGAGCGGCCAGAACCGTTGAGACCGACGACCTTGCGGGCCTTGGGATCCCACAGCATCACGAAGCAGTCGCCGCCGACGCCGCTCGACACCGGCTCGAGGAGCCCAAGCGCCGCATTGGCGGCGATGGCTGCGTCGACCGCCGAGCCGCCGGCCCGTAGCGTGTCGATGGCTGTCAGGGTCGCCAACGGATGGGCGGTCGCGGCGGCGCCGTGCACACCCCAGACCGTGGAGCGCGAAGCGAAGTTGGCGCCGGCGATGCGGTCGCCGGCGTGGATATCGGCGGCGGGTGGCGGTTCGGCGGGCATGGCAGCCATCGTCGGGCTGGACGCCGCCGAGGCCGCGGCGGCGACGGGAAGCGTGGCGAGAAATGTACGGCGGCGCATGCAATAGCCTCAGGGTGCTGAGCGGCTACTCTACCCGGATTGCGGGCGAGGCCGCCAGATGGCCGCTCGCCGGCCGCGTCCTGGCTGCGCATTGGCCGCCGGCTGGCCACATCTTGGCCGCAGGATGGCCGCTCCCTGGCCGCGTCCCGGCTGCGATCCGGCTCCCGATTGGCCGCCAAATGGCCCCGCGTGGAACTTTAATCTATTGTTTTATAACGCTTTATAAAACCTCCGACCAGACCGCCAGTTCGTTGCCGGACGGATCCTGGAAATGGAAGCGGCGGCCGCCCGGGAAGGCGAAGATCGGCCGCGTGACCTGCCCTCCGGCGCCGCGGACCTTGGCCTCCATCGCTTCGAGGTCCTGGGCGTAGAGCACCACCAGCGGCTTGGCCGGCGCGCTCTGCGGATCCGAGGTGAACCCGCCGTCGGTCCCCTCCCCTTCGAACGCCGCGTAGTCCGGACCATAGTCGGTGAACGACCAGCCGAAGGCGGCGGCATAGAAGGCCTTGGTGGCCGCGAGTTCCGTCGCCGGGAACTCGATGTAGTCGATCTTTCCGTCGTCGCGCATGGCGCCGCCCTTGTCGATGTTCTGTTTTTGTTCTAGACTCCCGCGTTCCTCAAGTCAAGCGAACTGAGGAAAAACGGCGGGGGCGTCCGAACAGTCATGACCGAGGACAAGCAGGATCTGCGACGTCGGCGGGATCGCGCCTACGATCTGCTGCCGATCGTCGCCTGGATGCACCGGGACCGACGCGGTAAATAGGTGGGCAACTTGCTCCGGTTGCGCGACGACCGCTCGAGTGAGCCGACCTAGGAAGGCGCCTCGCGCAGACCCAGTCCATCAATCCGTGCGCGCACATCGCCCGGCAACGGCCCCATCGCCTCCGCCTCCACGCACTGCGCCAGTTCCGTACGGTTCTTGACGCCCAGGATCACCGTGTCGACGCCGGCGATATCCAGCGCATACCGGTGCGCCAGCACGGCCGGATCGACGCCCAACTCGGCGCATAACGCACGATACGGCGCGGCGCGGACATAGTCCCCCGCGTCGGCGCCAGCGGGGGGCAGGTCGCGGTCGACGGCGGCGGTGAGGGCGCCGGCCTGGACGGCGCGGATGCCCATCACGCCGACGCCGGCGGCGACGGCGGCGGCGATGATGTCGCGGGGCCGGGCCGGCTCGTCGTAGTTGCGCATGTCGCCGGGGCTGTCGAGCAGGTTGGCGACGGCCTGGACGACGGCCGGCTTTTGGGCGTGGTTCAGCGCCTTGATGATCGTCTCGGGGATGCCGACGCCGGTGATGCCCCAGGCGCGGATGCGGCCCCTGGCCTTCAGGGCCTCGAACGCCGGCACGACTTCGCTCTCGTACAGAGACCAGGTGGTCGAGAAGCGATCGCGCCGATGGTTGTAGCGCGCATATCCGTAACCGTCCTCGCAGATGTTGCTGTGCAGGAAGAATATGTCGGCGTGATCCAGGCGCATGGCGGCGAGGCTGGCGTCGAGCGAGGCTTCCAGCCGCTCCGCCACGGTTCCGGCCGGCGGCGTCCCCAGCTGGCATTTGGTGGTGAAGCGCACGTGGGCCGGCGGCTTGCCGGCGAAGGCCTCGCCGATCACCGCCTCGCAGTGACGGTACATGGGCGCGGTGTCGATCAGGGTGATCCCGGCGTCGAGCGCGGCGTGGACGGTGGCGATCGCCTCCTCGTTCGTCGTCTCGCCCCAAAGCTGGCCAAGGCCGCCGCCGCCGAGGGTGAGGCGGCTGACGTTTTCGAGAGGACCGAGGGTAACGGTGCGCATGGGTTGATTCTTTCGTTCAAGGGTAGACTTGAGCCCGCCACGCGACGAAACGGCTTTCGGCTTCGTCGGCCGATATGTGCGGTTCGATCGTGCGGTCGTATCGAAAAATGGGGCCCGTGTCGGTGACCGATACCAGGCCGACACCGCGGGCGGCGGCCAGGGCGGCGCCCGCGGCGGTGGCTTCGTGAACGGCGTGGCGGCGCACGGGCCGTCCGAGAAGATCTGCCTGGATCTGCAAGAATGTCTCGTTCGCGGTCAGGCCACCATCCACGCCGATGACCTCCGGCGGTGCGCGACCGGTCAACTCAAAAACACTATCGAAAACTTCGCGGGTCCGGAACGCCACGCCTTCCAACCCCGCCCTGGCAATATGTGCCTGGGAGACCGATGCGCTCAATCCCACGAGGGCGCCGCGGCGCGCCGGATCTCCATAGGGCGCCCCGAGGCCCTGGAGCGATGGCAAAAAGGCTGCGCCAGCGGTGTCCTCTACCGAACGGGCGAGGCGCTCAAACTGGATGCAACCTCCAAGGCCGCAGGCGCCGCGCAGCCAGTCGAGGGCCGATCCGGCGCTCAGCACCATGCCTTCGACGCAGAAACGGGTCTCGCCGCCACTGGAGAAGAGTACGAAGGGCGGCGTGGTGGGACTTTTGAAGACCAGATCGGCGCCGGTTGCGACATCGAGCGACGCGGAGGTGCCATAGGTGACCTTGGCCGTTTCGCCGTGGGCGATCAGAGCCGACTGTTGGTCGGCGACATCGGCGGCGATCTGGACGGCAGCGCCAAACACCTTAGGCGAGGTGACGGCGATCGGACCCCAGGTGTCGGCGAGCGTCGGGAACATGCGAAGGTCGAAACCCTGATGCGAGATCAGCCGCTCGTTCCACTGCATCGTTCCAAGATCGAGGTAGCCGGTGGGCCAGGCCTGGCTGCGGTCGGTGACGTGGGCGCCGCCGCCGGTCAGCCGCCAGATCAGATAGGAATCGATATTGCCCCAGGCGATGTCGCTGCCGCGCGCCGAGACATCGGCGATCACGGATTCGAGTTTGGTCGCCGCCTGTTGGGGACCGAGGACGAAGCCGGCCTTCAGCAGTTCCTGGGCGCGGATGCCGCCGCGCAGGTCGCTCCACACGACCATCGGCGCCAGTGGCTTGCCGCTCTTGCGGTCCCAGACGACGATACTGGTGCGCTGTGTGGTGACGCCGATTGCGGCGACGTCACCTGGCGCACGATGCGCCCGGCGCAAGGCATCGGCGATGACGCCGCGCGCCGCCAGCCACACCTTGCCGGCATCCTGTTCGACGAGGCCGGGCCGCGGCGCATGGGAGCGGAGCGAGGCTCGTCCGAGGCCGATGACCACGCCATCCGCTTCGAACACCAGCGCGCGGGCGGTGGTGGTGCCGACGTCGAGGGCGAGCAGCAGCTCAGGCATCGGGGAGCAGCACGCCGGGGTTCATGATCCCATTCGGATCGAGGGTGTGCTTGAGGCTGCTCAGCAAGGCGACTCCGGTGGCGCCCAGCTCGCGTTCCAGATAGCCACGCCGCACGCGGCCGATGCCGTGGTGGTGGGCGAGGCTGCCGCCGTGGGCGTCGGTGGCCTCCATGATCCGCCGCCAGCACTCGTGGTAGACGCCCTCCATCCTGGCCGGGCCACCGACCTGGACCGCGAAGGTGAAGTAGAGGTTCAGCCCGCTGCGATAGAGGTGCGAGCTGTGCGCCGAGCCGGTCAGGCAGCCCTCGACCGACTGCAGGGACCGGGTCGCGTCGTCATAAATGGACGCGATGGCCGTCCAGTCGGCGGAGACCTCGACGGTGTCGAGCACGATGCCTCGCGACAGGAACTGGTCCCAGGACGGCACGGTATTGCGGTGGCTCAGCCAGTGATCGACGATATCCGATGGCGCCGCGAGTATGCCGGCGACCTGCGCCAAGGCGGCGACGGCGGCAGTCTCGGCGGCGACGACTTCGGCCGGACCTTCGTGGACCAGGAGGATCAGGCAGGCGGTGGCGCGATCGTCCAGCCGCCGGCTCTCGCGCTCGTCGTACTGGCGCGCGACCAGCGGGCGCCAGCCGGCCTGGATGATTTCGCGCTGGAATTCGAACCCTGTGCGCATGTCGGGGGCCTCAAAGGCGCTGACCGCGCGCGCTTGTGGGGCGCGGCGCAGCGACAGGGTGACGCCGGTGATCACGCCCAGCGTGCCCTCCGAGCCCAGCATGACGTGGCGCAGATCGGGACCGGCGGCGGCGCGCGGACCCTTGCCCAGGACGACGAGGTCGCCGTTCGGCAGCACCGCCTCGATGGAGTGAACGATGTCCTCGATATTACCGTGGGCGGTGGAGAACTGGCCCGACGCGCGGGTGGCGACCCAACCGCCGACGGTGCTGACGGCGACCGACTGCGGCCAGTGGCCGATGGTCAGGCCCTGTTCGGCGACCGCCTGCTCGGCTTCGAGACCGTTCTTGCCGGCGCCGAAGGAGGCCAGGAGGTTGTGGGGAGAGATGGAACGGATGGCGTTCATCGCGCCCATGTCGAGAATGATCGCGTCGGCGTTGGCGACCACGCCGCTGCCGAGGCCGAACGGGATGACCGGCGTGCGGAGATCGTTGGCGATGCGCAGGAGGGCCTGGATGTCGGCGATGCACGTAGGGCGGACGACACAGGCGGCCCTGGGGCCGGGCGTTCCGGCGAAATCACGGACGTGGCTGGCGACCCAATAGTCGTGGCGGCGAGCCTCGAGGACGGCGTCGGAGGTGTCGATCTTCGACTCGTCCAGGGCTGTGCGGAGGGTTGAAATAAGATCTTGGGACATCAAGTCTTTCCTCCCTCACCTTTATGGGGAGGGACAGGATGCGAAGCATCCAGGGTGGGGAAGTGTGACGCAATCAACAGCCGTGCGGGGTTTCATCAGACTTCCCCACCCTGACGGCTGCGCCGGCTGTCCCTCCCCATGAAGGGGAGGGAGGGAGAAAGGGCGCTCATGTCACGAGCGTGGATCGCCCGGCAGGCGGCGATTTCGGCGCCTGTCCGAGCGTCGCTCCAGCCGAGCAGCGGGGCCATGGCTTGCGCGGCCGGTTCGAGGGCGGCCATCCCCGCGTCGAGGTCGAACCAGGCCCGGGCGCTGCGGCGGACCCAATAGTCTTCCAGGGTGAGGGCGCCTTCGTGGGTGACGGCGTAGGCGGCCTGGCCGGCGGGGCCGCCGGGGACGCCCGCGATATCGGAGGCTTCGTCGCCGCCGACCAGCGGTTCGTCGGCGGTGCGGCAGGGACATGGCTTGTGGCCCAGGGCGATCTCGACCTCGTCGACCACCCGCTGCGCCATTCGGCGGTAGGCGGTGAGCTTGCCGCCGGCGATCGAGAGGACGCCGGCCGGACCAGTCCATAGTTCGTCGCGGCGGGAGATGTCCGAGGCCGACTTGCCCGCCTCGCCGACCAGCGGGCGCACGCCGGACCAAACAGAGGTGATGTCGGCATGGGTCAGGGGTGGGGTCGAAAAGGTGCGGGTGGCGGTGTCGATCAGATAGTCGACGTCCTCGGCGGTGACCGGGGGCCAGGTCTGTGCGTGCGGATGAAAGGTGTCGGTGGTGCCCACATATGCGACAGCCCCTCGCGGCACGGCGAACACGCTTCGGCGGTCGGGTGCGGTCATGATCACGGTCCGGTTCACCGGCAGCCTTTCGTGGGGAACCACGAGGTGAATGCCTCGGGTGAGGCTGAGACGCGGGGCCGCGTCGCCCGACTCCAGCGCCCTGACCGCATCGACCCATGGGCCGGCGGCGTTGACGACGATCCGGGCGGCCAGCCGCGCGCGGCGTTCGGCGGCGCCGGGCAACGTCTCGACCACTTCGACGCCGCTCGCCCTGCCGTTGTCGACCAGGATGGCGACGGCCGACGCGTAGCTGGCCACCGACGCGCCGGCGACGGCGGCGCTGCGGATATTGGCCAGGGTCAGGCGAGCGTCGTCGGTGAGATATTCGGGATAGACGACGGCGCCGGCCAGACCCTCCGCCAGGATCGCCGGCTCGCGCGCCTTCAGGTGGGCGAGCGACCACACCTCATGCTTGCCGCTCTTGGGCACGCCGCCGAGCTTCTCGAACGTCCACAGGCCGGCGCGCAGCTTGGCGATGGCCCCGGCATTGCGGGCGGGGATCACGAACGCGGTCTCGCGGGCGAGGTGCGGGGCGATGGCTTGGACGATCTTGCGCTCGGAAGCCGCTTCATGGACCAGGGCCAGGTCGCCCTGCGCCAGATAGCGCAAACCGCCGTGGATCATCTTCGACGAGCGGCTGCTGGTCCCCGAGGCGAAATCGAGGGCCTCGATCAAGGCGACGCTCAGTCCGCGCATCGCCGCGTCGCGCGCCACGCCCGCCCCGGTGATGCCGCCGCCGATGACCACGACGTCGAAGACGCGGGACTCCAGGTCGGCGAACAGGGCTTCGCGGTTGCGCAAGTCGAGGGTTTTCACGCGTCGAAGTCTAGCGACCAGAATGGGGCGGCGTATAGAGGGCTATGGGAGGGTCGGACATGACCCAGGCGTATCGCATCGGCCTGCTGGGCGCCTCGAAGATCGCGCGGACGGCCATCATCGCCCCGGCTCGGGAGGACAGCCGCTTCGTAGTGACGGCCGTGGCCGCGCGCGATCCGGCGCGGGCTCGGGCTTACGCCGACGAGCATGGGATCGCTTCGGTCGCCGAAACGTATGAGGCAGTGATAAACCGCGACGATGTCGACGTGATCTACAATGGGCTGCCGCCGGCAGGCCACGCCCACTGGTCGATCGCGGCGCTTGAAGCGGGCAAGGCGGTGCTGTGCGAGAAGCCGTTCGCGCGGAACGCCGGGGAGGCGCGGGCGATGGTCGAGGCGGCGACCGCCACCGGCCGCCCGTTGCTCGAAGCCTTCCACTATCGCTTCCACGCAGTCATGCGGCGGGCGCTGGACATGGTCCGCGGCGGTGCGCTCGGGAAGCTTCGAAGTGGAACGGCGGCGTTCAACGTATCGATTCCCAAAAGCCCGGACGAACTGCGCTGGCGCCATGATCTCGGGGGCGGCGCGATGATGGACCTGGGCTGCTATCCCCTGCACGCCATGCGCACCCTGATCCGCGCCGAACCGGAGATCGCGAGCGCGCACGGGCGATTCGAGGACGGCGCGGACGCCTCGATGTCCGCGGAACTGGTGTTTCCCGGCGGCGTCGATGTGTCGATCTCCTGCTCGATGGTCCTGGCAAAACCCATCGCCCGCTTGTCGCTCGCGGGAGAGCGGGGGCGCCTGGAGATCAAGAACTTCATTGCCCCGCAAGCGGGTTGCCTGTTCACGACGCTCATCGATGGCGAGACGACGGCGCAGCCGACCGACGGCCCCTCGACCTATTCGGCGCAGCTCGACCATCTGCACGACGTCTTGACCGGCGCCGCCCAACCGCTGACCGGCGGGGCTGACGCCATCGCCACGATGACCGCCATCGACGCCATCTACGGAGCCGCCCGCCGATGATCCTGACCCGCCGCCCGCCGATCGTCAGCTCGCTCGAGCCCAGCAACCACCCCTATCTCACCGGCGCCTGGACGCCGCTGCACGAGGAGGTCGACGCCGAGGATCTGCCCGTGATCGAGGGCGCGATCCCGCACGACATCGACGGCGTCTACCTGCGCAACACCGAGAACCAGATCCATCAGCCGCTCGGGCGTTTCCACCCGTTCGACGGCGACGGCATGATCCACCAGATCGACTTCCACGGCGGCAAGGCGAGCTATCGCAACCGCTTCCTGCGCACCCGCTGCTTCGCGGCCGAACAGGAGGCGGGCGGGTCGCTATGGGGCGGCCTCGCCGATCCGGTCACCCTGTCGAAGCGACCAGGGTATGGCGCGCACGGATCGCTCAAGGACTCGTCCAGCACCGACGTCGTCGTGCACGCCGGCATGGGGCTTTCGACCTTCTACCAGTGCGGCGAGGGCTATCGGTTCGATCCGCTGACGCTGGAGATGATCGGCGTCGCGCCATGGGTTCCGATCGACGGCATTTCGGCGCATCCGAAGGTCGACGAGGCGACCGGCGAGCTGTTGTTCTTCAACTATTCGAAGACCGCGCCTTACCTGCATTTCGGCGTCGTCGGCGCCGATGATCGGCTCAAGAGCTACCGTCCCGTCCCTGTGCCCGGTCCGCGCCTGCCGCACGACATGGCGTTCACGGAACACTACGCGATCCTCAACGACCTGCCGATGTTCTGGGACGCCGAGCTGCTGAAGCGCGACATCCACGCGGTGCGGATGCACGACGGCCTGCCCTCGCGCTTCGCGCTCGTCCCGCGCGCCGGCGGCGAGATCCGCTGGTTCGAGGCCGCGCCGACCTATGTGCTGCATTGGCTCAACGCCTATGAGGACGGCGACGAGGTGATCCTCGACGGCTATTTCCAGGAGCAGCCGATGCCGCCGCCGCGCACCGACATGGCCGAGGCCTTTGGCAAGGGCTTCGGGGCGATGATGGCCTATCTGGACGAACACAGCTTCCGCCCGAAGCTGCACCGATGGCGTTTCAACCTCGCCGACGGCACGACGCGGGAAGAGCGGCTGGACGAGGCGATCATGGAGTTCGGCATGATCAACGCCCGCTTCGCCGGCCGCAAATACCGCTACGGCTATTCCACCGTCAGCAAGCCGGGCTGGTTCCTGTTCACCGGCTTCGTCAAGAACGACCTGACGACCGGCGAGCGCTGGATCTGGGACCTTGCCCTCGGCCGCTACGCCAGCGAGGCGCCGTTTGCTCCGCGCGTCGGCGCCACGGCGGAGGACGACGGCTATCTGGTGAGCTTCGTCACCGACGAGAACACCGGGACGTCGGAGTGCTTGGTGCTCGACGCGGCGCACATCCCGGACGGCCCCGTGTGCCGCATCGCCCTGCCGCACAAGATCTGCAGCGGAACGCACGCGTACTGGGCGGAAAGAACGGCGCTGTCCGCGCCGTGACGGCGGCGCTCGGCGAGCGTCACGAGCCGGAACCGGCGGCTCGGCGGCCCGATGCCGATCTGCGCCCGTATCAAGGCGTATTCCGATCGGGTGCGTTGCGAATACGACGCTCACCCGATCTCCCGGGCCGAGTGGGACTGGGCTGGCGGAGAGGACGTAGACGGACGCCGGGCGTGATCGTCGTCGACTCATCGGTGATCGTGGCGATGATGCTCGGTGAGCCCGAGGCCGGGGCCCTGGCAGGTCGCCTCGCGCAGACACCGCCGGGCGAAAGACCGATGTCGCTGGCGAACTATGTGGAAGCAGGAACCGTGCTCGCGGGACGCCGCGAGACGCCAGCGCGAGCTATCGGGGACCTCGTGCGAACCGACCGCTTTTCGCCGCGCTGTTGGCCGACGATCGGGACGGCGGCGACGAGGCTCTGCGACGATGGGGCTACGGGCCCCCGGTCGGTGCGCCCGAGTTCATCGCCGACCTGGAAAAGCTGTAGTGCAATTAATGCAATATGTATCCTGTCGACGTTTTGCCATCGCGAGAACAAAAGGAGACGGCTGATGCGCCGACGGCGAGAGTTAATTGCAATTTGTGTAGTATTTTTCTTGCTAGCCGAGCCGGCACTGGCTGCTCACTCGCTTATACCAGCCGGCACCAATTTTCAAATTGGCGGGAAGGTAATGCTCAGCGAGACCAATAAATTCGAGAATTGCAAAATTGTGATGGTCGGCACAACATCGCCGCCGGAAACAAAAAGTGTTGCAGCGAAGATTACAGGAGCGACGGTCGAATCGAAAAAGCGCCAGTGTTCGACGTTGAGCTTTACGAATTTCCCGTACAACGTGGTCATAAATTCGCACATCGGGGGCCAAGTTGAAAATATTATCTTTATCGTGAGTGGACGAGCCTGCGAACTTGCACCGGTCCCCATAACAATTTCGAAAAAAGGCGTTTGGAGTTTCAGACTTACCGGTGATTGTGACTTTGTGGGCACGTTTCAGTCCTACCCGCCAGTGACCATCGGTAAGTAGGCAGTCCATTAAGTGAGAGCTTTTGGATCGACAGCATATACATAGCATTTCAAGTCGGATGATCGTGGAGAGCCGCAAGTCGGGGCCGCTTCCAAGTGCGCCGCCTTGCGGCTAAGTTGCCCGATAGTGGGAGCAAGATCGATCCCGGCTTTCAGGTCCTCAGAACGCGTGCCTAATCGCTCGAATCTAGATTCTGACTTCCTCCAGGGTGGCGGAGAGATGGGCGCGTTGGTGCGCGCTCACGATTGGGCCGCAACACCGTTAGGGCCGACCGAAAATTGGCCTGAAAGCTTGCGGACGTCGGTGAGCACCTGCCTGAACTGCAGTTTCCCCATCTTGGTCTGGTGGGGTCCCGAGCTGGTGAAGATCTACAACAACGCCTACGCGGAGATCAGGCCCCGGGGTTCATGTGCACCATGCGCGGCCCCGAACACATATTCGAATTCGCGAACCCGGCCTACTCCCAACTCGTCGGTCACCGGGAACTGATCGGAAAGCCGGTTAGAGAGGTCTTTCCCGAGATCGAGGGGCAAGGGTTTTTCGAACTTCTGGATCAGGTCTACCGCTCGGGCGAGGCGTTCTCGACAACGAACGCAGAGCTAAGCATTCAAAACGCGCCGGACAGACCGATTGAGCGGCGCTTTCTAGACTTCGTCTACCAGCCGATCCGAGACGCGTCAGGTGCGGTGACCGGAATCTTTTTCGAGGGTCTGGACGTGACGGCCCAAGCGGGCCTCGACCAAGCGTTGCGGCAAAGCGAAGAGCAGCTTCGTTTGGCAACCGAGGCTGCAGAAATCGGCTTCTGGGATCTCGATGTCGGCGCTGACGTCCTTATCTGGCCGCGTCGCGTCAAAGCGATGTTCGGGATCTCGGCCGATCAGCCGATTTCGATGACGGATTTTTACGCCGGACTTCATCGTGAGGACAGCGAGCGAGTCGTCGCGGCTTTGAATGCCGCACTCGATCCCACCCGCCGGGCGCTCTACGACGTGGAATACCGAACGATCGGCAAAGAGGACGGCGTGGTCCGCTGGGTGGCCGCCAAAGGCCGCGCGACTTTCGAAGGCGATCAATGCCGCAGGGTGCTCGGCACAGCCCGCGACATTACAGCCCGCAAGCGGGTCGAGGCGGAGCTTCGGGACCTGAATGAGACGTTAGAGCGACGCGTTAAGGCCGCCGTCGCGGAGAGGCAAATTCTCGCCGACATCGTCGAGTCGACTGATGCCTTCATACAGGTCGTCAGCGCTGACTTCCGTTTCCTAGCGATCAATCGCGCCAGCGCCGCAGAGTTCGAAAGGGTATTTGGCGTGAGGCCCAAGGTGGGCGATCACATGCTGGATCTGCTCCGGGACTCGCCCGATCAGCGAGCAGCCGTAGAGGCGGTCTGGTCTCGCGCCCTAGCCGGTGAAGATTTCACCGCTATCGACGAGTTTGGGGAGGCGCATCTCGACCGCCGATACTACGAAATGAAGTTCAACAGCCTGCGCGACAAGGAGGGTCGGCTGGTTGGGGCGTTCCAGTTTGCTTATGACGTTACCGATCGCCTACGCGATCAGGCAAGGCTTGCGGAAGCCGAAGCTCATCTACGTCAAGCCCAGAAGATCGAGGCAATCAGCCAGCTGACGGGTGGTGTGGCCCATGATTTCAACAACTTGCTCATGGTCATCTCCGGCGGGCTGGGGCTGATTGAGCGAGACATCCCACCGGACCGTCGCGGGCGCATTATGGACGGAATGCGCCAGGCCGCAGACCGTGGCGCTTCGCTGAGCCGGCAGCTACTAGCGTTTTCTCGCCGCCAACCGCTCAAGCCTGAGCCCGTAGACCTGCGCGAGCAGATTGGCAGCATGCACGATCTGCTCGACAGGACGCTCCGCGGCGACGTGCACGTGAGGACGGAACTCGCGGAAGACCTGTGGCCCATATTTGTCGATCCGGCAGAGCTCGAACTGGTGATCCTAAATCTCTGCGTTAACGCCCGGGACGCGATGCCGGACGGCGGCGAAATCGTGATTTTCGCCCAAAACCTGAGCGGCCAGAATACAGAGGAGGGGCCTGACGATTTTGTAAGCCTGTCCGTGCGGGACAGCGGTACCGGTATGCCCGCGGACGTCGTTGCCCGCGTTTTCGAACCCTTTTTTTACCACGAAAGAGATTGGCAAGGGTTCCGGCCTGGGCCTGCCGCAGGTCCAGGGCTTTGCGCACCAATCAGGCGGCTCGGTCCATCTGGAAAGCGAGCCGGGCCGAGGCACGACCGTTACGTTACATCTGCCCCGATCCGACATTGCTCCTCGAAGCGGTGCGCGAGACCTTGTCGATCTTAAAGTTGGAGAACGGACCGAAGGCTCGTCAGGCGTGGCGCTTCTTGTTGAGGATGACGAGCAAGTGGCGGCTTTGGTGACCGAGATGCTCGGAGCCCTCGGCTATCGGGTCGTTCGTGCCGCGACTGCACAAAGCGCGCTGGGCGCGCTGGCAAACAACAGATCCCTGAATCTCGTCCTGTCAGACATCATGATGCCGGGTGAAATGAATGGTCTCGACTTAGCGCGCGAACTCCGCCGGCGGCGCCCCGAACTACCGTTCCTGCTTTCCTCGGGTTACGCGGAAGCCGCATCTCGAGAGGCGGAAGCCGAGGGTATTGGCATTCTCCGAAAGCCTTACACGCTCGAAGCCTTGGATCGAGCGCTTCGCGACCTAGTTTCCTCTGGGAACTGAACGGTCCAGGCGCCCGAAATTGCGAATTCGACGGCGCGCCAAGCCGACGTCGGTTTACGACTTGGATCGTAACGGGGTTCGAAAGTGTGCCCTGGCCCTGGTCAGGTCGCAGCTGGAAAACGCGAAACGCGCTGTTGGTGCGCAAGGATTGTCTTTCGCCTTAGGCGGGATGAGACGCGCTAGCAAAGTGGCACGAGCAGGTCCGCAGGCGCCGAAAACAACACGGCCAAAAGAAACCCGAGGCTCGTCAGCAGTCCAACCAGCGCCATGAATCTCGAGCGTCCTTCGCCTACGGCCAGCAGCGTCTGGCTGCCGCCCAGGTGCTCAGCGCGCGTTCGCCGCCATGCGCCTTGGGCGACAACCGCGCCGCTGGCGCAAACCAAGACCGCCACCCCCAACGCGAGCGCATGGGCGAGGTGCGTCCCATCAAACTCCGGGGCCGGAAGCGGGTCGTATTTGGGGTGGCAGGCCTCGGTCACGAGCGCTGAACAGAAAACCTGCGCCATGATCCAGGCGCAAGGTGGAGCGACCATTGCGTAGAGCAGTAGCAAGATGCTGGTTTCGCCCCGCGCCGCGGAGGGGTGGATTTCTGGTGGGGCGGCCGCCATCAACCAAACCCCAGACGCGGCGTCAGGAACAGGCTGGTGAATACCACCAGCCAGACCACATCAACGAAATGCCAGTAGAGTAGGCCGACGGTGATGTGCACGTGGCGAGCCGCCGTGAAACGCCCCATCGCCGCCCACAAAATCAAGCAGGCCAGGATCAGGAGGCCCACCACCACGTGGGCAATATGCAACCCGGTGATGGTGAAGAAAAGTGAGCCGTAGGCGTCCGTTGCAGGCGTGAAGCTCTTGGCCAGCCACTCGTGGATTTGTACGCCCACGAAGATCGAGCCGAGCGCAAAAGCCGCGACAAGGCCTCCGATAAGCTGTCCGCGGGCTCCCGTCTCAATCCCCTTCTGTCCCAACCAAGCCGCCAGGCTCGAGACCAGGAGGATCGCCGTGTTGAGACTGGCCACCAGCAGATCCGGCGCGCCGGACGGAGGCCAAGGCCCCGGGGCCTGAGACGCGAGATAGAAGTAACTGAAGAGCAGGTAGACGAAGAGCGCCGCCTCGGTGGCGATGAGGAAGATCATGCCGTACCAGCCCGAAGCGAGCCGGCCGGTGAGGGCGACGGGCAGCGGCCCCTCAGGGAAGAGTGTGTCAGCCACGGGCGGTCTCCTCAGCGACGACCGGCTCAGCGGCGGGCGCCAGCCAGACGGCTGTGACCCCCACGCACAGCAGGCCAGCTAAGCCCGCAATCCACCATCCACTCCACAGCAGGGCAAAAAAGAAGACCATCAGCGCCAGGGACAGCAGAAGGGGGGCCAGGCTGTCGCCTGGCATCTTCAGGATACTGTCGGCTTCGGCGTCCAACACCGTGGTGGCGATGGTCTCTCGTCCGCGGTCCAGGACGATGTCACTTTCCAGCACAGACCGGGCCTCCACATGCTCGAGCCGGTCCTCCCAGAGGGGGTGGCGGCTGGCGACGATGGGGATCCGGCGGAAGTTATAGGCCGGGGGCGGTGAAGCGACAGACCATTCCAGGGTGGAAGCGTCCCAGGGATTGGGGCCGGCGGGCGCGCCGCGCCTCAGGCTGACTGCAAAATTGAATAACGTCACCCCGATGCCGATGGCCAGGATCACGGCGCCGATCGAGATCGCCATGTTCGATAGGTCCCAGCCCATGTTGGCGGGGTAGGTGTAGACCCGCCGGGGCATGCCCCTCAGGCCCGTCAGGTGCATGGGCAGGAAGGCCAGGTTGAAACCGACGAACGAGATCCAGAACCCGGCCCTGCCCAGGCGCTCGTCGGCCATCCGGCCCGTGAACTTTGGAAACCAGTAGTAGAGCCCGCCGATGACGGGGAAGACGTTGATCCCGAGCAGGACGTAGTGGAGGTGGGCGACGACGAAATAGGTGTCGGTCAGCTGCCAGTCCAACGGCACGGCCGCGGTCATGAAGCCAGAGACGCCCCCGATGACGAATAGGAGAATGAAGCCCGCGAAATAGTAGAATGGGGTCTTGAACACCGGCCGCCCGGTCCAGATCGTGCCGATCCAGGCGAACACTGAAACCGCGCTGGGGATGGCGATAATCATGCTCGCGGCGCCGAAGAATGACAGGGCCAAGCCCGGCAGACCGGTGGCGAACATGTGGTGGACCCACACCCCGAAGCCTACCACCATCGTCGCCACCGTCGCCAACGCCACGGCGGTGTAGCCCACGAGCGGTCGCCGGCAGAAGGTCGGCAGGGCGTCCGAGACGATGCCCATGGCGGGCAGGACCAGGGCGTAGACCCAAGGGTGGCCGAATACCCAGAACAGATGCTGCCACAGCAATGGCTGCCCGCCGGCGGTCGGGTCGTAGAAATGCATCCCGAAGCGTCGATCCAGCCACAGCAGCAGGCAAGCGCCGCTGAGCGCCGGTATGGCGAACAGGTTGGCGACCGAGGCGGTGAGGGTCCCCCACACGAGGATCGGCATGCGGTTGATGGACATGCCCGGCGCCCGCGTGCGCAGCAGTGAAACGATGAAGTTGATCGCCCCCACGGTTGTGGAGACGCCCAGGAAGATCAGGCCTAGAGCGTAGACGTCGATATTGACGCCGGGGTCGTACTCCTTCCCCGCGAGGGGCACATAGTTGAACCACCCCGCGTTTGGCGCCTGGCCGATCAGGAAGGTGGAATAGATGAAGACGCCTGCGGCGAGGTAGACCCAGTAAGAGAAGGCGTTCAGCCGCGGGAACGCCATGTCCCGGGAGCCCAGCAGCAGGGGCCACAGGAAGTTGGAGAACCCCGAGAGCATTGGCAGGGCGTAGAGGAACACCATGGTCACGCCGTGCATGGTGAAGAGCTGATTATATTGCGCGGGGGTGAGCAGCGTCTGGTTCGGCCGCGCCAATTGCGCCCGCATCACCAGCGCTTCGAGTCCGCCGATTAGCAGGAAGACCAGAGCGGTGATGAGGTAGCGCTTGCCGATCTCCTTATGGTCGACGCTGGAGAGCCAGCCGATGAATCCGGGCCGGGTCTCCCACAGTGCGGCCAGATTCGGGTCCAGGGCGGGGGCGTCGGATTGAAATGTCGTGTCGGCCATGGCTTCGCCCCCTTAGTTCAGCGTCTGGAGATAGGCGACGACTTGGGCCCGCTCGGCCGGCGTCAGCGGCACCTTAGGCATAAGGACGCCTGGCTTGATGGCCTGCGGATTTCGAATCCACTCCGAGAGATGTTCGGTGTCGTTGGGGATCATGCCCGCTGCCAGCGTCGCCCGGCCGGCAAGGTGGCTGAGGTCTGGTCCCACAATCCCGCCAGAGGGCGTGCCGGCCACCGTGTGGCAACTGGCGCACCGGGTGGCGAACACTATTGCGCCGGCCGCGGCAGCGCCGATTGGCGGCGGGGAGGGGCTAGAAAGCTGCCCGGCCCGCCACGCGGCAAACACCGCGGGGGCGTCTGCAACCACGTAGAACGCCATTTTCGCATGTTGGAGGCCGCAATATTCGGCGCATTGGCCGCGATAACGTCCCGGCGCGGCGGCCTGGATCCAGGTGACGTTCTTGACGCCCGGAATGACGTCCATTTTTCCGGCCAGCTTTGGGACCCAGAAGGAGTGGATAACATCCGGGGACGTCAGCTCCACGCGTACCGGCTCTCCGACCGGAATGTGAATCTCGTTGGCCGTCGTGAAAGCTTCGCCGCCCGACGGGCTGAGATAGCGCACCTCCCACCACCACTGGTGTGCGGTCACCTGAAGTGTGAGCGCAGGCGGACGGGAGGGATGGAGCACCTGGCCCAAAACCATCAGTATCCAGACGGTGCAAATCGCCAGAACCGGGACGGAAACCGCCAATCCTACATAAATCCACGACATCCCGAGGCCCGGGCGACCGACGGATTCGAGCGTTCGTTCATCGATGGGGGGGCGCCGCCGCCGCCAGATGGCAGCTGCGAGCGCAACCGCGATCACGACGACGACGGTGACGGAGACCGCGCCTAGTCCCCAGGCCAGCTGCGTCAGGGGTGACGCTGCCGGGCCCGCCGCTTCCAGATAGGAGAGCGGCGTGTCGCTCACGGGTTTGCCGTCTGGGCAGCGGGCGCCGTGCCGCCCTTTGCCCCGGCCTGCGCGCCCGTACCGCCGGGCGGTGACGTCGTCTTGACGGCGAAGTCGCCCTGTAGCGCGCCTTGATAGTCGCCAGCCGGCGTTGCCCCTCCATAGGATTGGATATAGGCGACCAGCTCCCAGATCTGGTCGGGCGGCAGCGCCTTGGCCCAGGCCGGCATACCCTGGGGATGACCGCTGGCGATGCTGCGATAGATCGCCCCGGGCGAACCGCCGTACCGCCAGTACCGATCCTTCAAATTGGGACCCATCGATCCTCCGAGGTCATAGCCGTGACATCCGGCGCAGTTCATTTGCACGAAGAGCCGCTTGCCCTCGGCAACGGCGGCAGTCTGACCTTCGAGGGGATTTGTGATCTTAGCGTTGGCTTGAGACTGACTGCCGCCGGCAAAATCGCCGCTGGGGAGGGCGGCAATTTCACTAGGCGAGCCGGTCGGTTCGCCAGACGGGGGAGAGGCGGGTCGACTACAGGCCGTGAGGGTCGCCAGGCCCAACAGAAACACGAGGGAAGCTTTCATCGCATCGCCCTCAATTGTCGGGCTTCGGCGGCGGCGAAGGGGCCGCTCCAGAAGCCACGGTCTCCTTCATACCTGGCCCGCCGTGCAGACCGTTCTGACCCAGGCTGAAGACGTAGAGCGTGTTGCCTCGAGCGGGGAAACCCGGCTGCTTGCTCTCTACCATCGCCGCACCGCCGACCCCGGTGTAGACGGCGACATATTGCTGGCCGTCTGGTCCCGTGTAGGTCATCGGCTGAGACACGATCCCCGAGCCCAACTTCTGCGACCAGAGCACCTTGCCGTTGCGGGCATCGACCGCCCGGAACCAGCCGTCGACAGTGCCGTAGAAGACAAGATCCGACGCCGTGGTGAGGGCGCCGCTCATCACCATGAACTTCTCCTTGATCTCCCAGACCTTCTTCCCGTGGACCGGATCCCAGGCGATGAACGCCCCCCAATTGCCGCCGGGACCGGGGTGTCGGGTCATCTCCATGCCGTCGTAGGGGGTGCCGGCGATGTAGGACTGCGGGTGATCAGTCACATCCATGCAGACGTTGAACATTCCCGTGTAGAGCAGCCCAGTCCGGGGTGAGAACGCCGAGGGCTGCCAATCCTTCACCCCGATGTCGGTCGGGCAGGCGTTCTCGAGCTTGATATTCGGCTTGGGCTGCATCGCCGCGTTTACGATGGGCTGGCCGGTCTTCATGTCGATGCCGGTGGCCCAGTTGAGATTGCCGAACGGGGCGGCGACCAGGACTTCGCCGGTGGCGCGGTCGATGGTGTAGGCGAAACCGTTACGGTTGAACTGAACCATCGCCTTGCGGGTCCCGCCCTGCCAAGGCACGTCGATCAAGACGTTTTCGTTGACGCCGTCATAGTCCCATTGGTCGTGCGGCGTGAACTGGAAGGCCCATTTCGCCATACCGGTGTCGGGATTGCGTGCCCAGACCGCGGCGCTCCAGAGGTTGAGGCCCGGACGCTGCGCCGGCACCCGCGGGCTGGGGTTCGAGGTGCCATAGTAGATCAGATTCAGGTCGGGGTCGTAGCTGACCCAGCCCCAGGACGCCGATCCGCCGTGCACCGCCATGCCCTTGGGCCATGTCGTCTCGCCAAGGTCCTTGCCCTGCATCCATGAATAGAACGGCTTGAAGTCCGCGCCGATCTTCACCTGGTCGTCGGGACCGGTGTTGTAGGCGCGCCAGAGTTCCTTGCCGGTATGCACGTCCAAAGCCGCCAGCCAGCCGTGGACCCCAAGCTCGCCGCCCGAATTGCCGACGAAGACCTTGTCGCCATAGACGGTGGCCGCCATCGTCATGGTCGCGCCGTTCTCGACGTTATCCATCTTGGTGCGCCAGACCTCCTTGCCGGTCTTGGCGTCGACGGCGACGGTGTGGGCGTCGAGCAGATTGTAGATCAGCTTGCCGTCGGCCAACGCCCAGCCGCGTAGCACCGCGTCGCAGCAGGCCTTGCCGATCGCCATTGGCGAGGGATTGGGCGCGAAGCTCCACTTGATGGGCGCGCCGGGCTTCGTCAGATCCAGCGCGTAGGCGATGTTGGGGTAGGGCGTCACCACGTACATGGTGTTGTCCACCACCAGGGGCGCACCCTCGTGGCCGTACTGCGCGCCATCCGAAAAGGTCCAGGCGATGTGCAGTTGGTCGACGTTGGCGGTCGTAATCTGCGTTAGCGGGCTATATCGCGTGTTGGCGTCGTCGCGACCTTCGCTTCGCCACTCCCCAGCAGGGCCGTTAGGCGCCAAATTTGCTGTCGCGCCCGTCCATCCTGGGAGGTGCTCTATTGGGACGACCATGCCCTGTTTCGGCGATGCTGGCTTCTGACAGGCGCCCACTGCTAGCAGACCCGCCAACGCCAAGGGCAATGTGATGCGCCGCAGGATCATCTGTGCTCGCGCCATTGTTGGTCCCTCAGGCCAGGGCTGCAGGCTGCGGCCGCTCGGACATGATTCGAGCGAGGCCGTAGAGCGTCACGCCCAGGAAAACACTGCACCCCGGCACCCACATGATGAGGCCTCCAAGCTGTTGGTCGCCCGCGGGGGTTAGCCCCCATGCGTACGGCGTCAGGATGTGGGGCAAATAGAGTAGGTGGCGCGCCATCGTGATAAGTGCGCCAAGGAAGGTCATCTGCAGGGTCGATATTGCGCCCACGACCAGGATCGACACCGTGCCTTGCCGCAATGGGTCAAGCAGAACTGACCAGACCATCAACGCTGTGCCGATCACCGTGATATGCATGAGCCAGTAGACAAGGTCGCTCGAAAAGGTGGCGTCGTAAGGCCCGGGCGCATGCCAAAACCAGATGGCGATGGCGAAGCCTGCCGTAGCCACGATTGGCCCTCGCATGACCGTCAGTCCACGCTGCAATAGGAAAAATGCAGGCAGGACCCGCCCATAAGCCTGGCCCGGCCCTCCAAGAACGAGCAGCGGCGCCGCGACGAGGCTCAGCACCATATGCTGGCCTACGCGAGCGCTGAACAGCGCCACGGAAAGCGGACAAAGAGGGGATATCAGGGCCAGCGTGAGGACAACCCAGCCGGCGCTAAACGCCCATGCCCGCCAGCGTGGAGGGCCGCTCCCACGGGTCGTCTGCCTCCTAGAGCCGACAAGGTAAAATACCAAGGCCAGGAGCAATACCGAGATCAAGATCGGATCGAGATTCCAGCGTCCCCAGAGACTGCCCGGTATGGGGGGCGCTCCACAGTATGGAATGGCTATGTGCGTAAGGCCCATCATCCCCCGCCTTCCTCCGCCAGCGGCGCCGGTCACTACCTCGTAATCCGAGGTGTTAAATTCAAACTGCAGCTTGGCTGATGGGTTCCCGCCCAAGTGAAAATAAATGGGGCCTCACAGCTCGGGATCGAGTGTACTTTGGCGTCGCATCCTGGTCGCCTCCGGCAGCCCATCTTCGAGTGTCATGGCGTTACAACCCACTCAGCTGGATTATCAAACCCTTGCTGCATTCAGGCTGCAGCTTCGTCGGTTTTTCGCCTTCAGCGCGGAGGCTGCCGCGGCGGCGGGTGTTGCGCCGCAGCAGTACCAAGCCCTGTTGGCGATTAAGGGTTATGGCGGCGAGGACCCGCCCTCGATCAGCGATTTGGCCGCTCAATTGATGGTGCGACAGCACACAGCGGTCGAGCTCGTGAAGCGATTGGTCGACGCGGGCCTCGTGGTGAGGCAACGCAACCCGCAGGATGGACGCGTGGTTTTGCTCAGGCTTACTCCGCGGGGGGAACAAATTATGAGCACCCTGGCCGGGGTCCACCTCGAGGAGCTACGGCTCATCGCGCCGGGTCTCGCTGATCTCATTCGGCGCGTGAGCGCGGAATAGGTTCAATCCAACCCGTTGGCTGCCGTGCAGCCTAGAATACAGTAGAAATTTCCGATAATGGCCTTGTGCGCACAGTCAGTCATGCGGGGGGTCGTTATTATCAGAAATGATGCCGCAAATACCTTTATCGAAACAGTTAGGTGCGTGTTTTTTTCTACCTAGCTACCATGGGCTTGGAGCCGGCGATCCGGCGGATAGAGTTGGCGTCGGCCTGGCGCTCAGGCGCCCAGAAGCGCGTCGATCCTGGTGTCCGGGCCCGGCGCAAAGGGGTTGATCAGTGCAAGCCCGCCGAGAACCCGTCCATCCTGCATGTCCTCGGTGAAGAGTGCGCGGGCGCCGGCCGCCTGTGCGGCGGCGCGGATCACCGCGTCCCAGAACCGCAGGCCGTGGGCCGAGACGGTCGCCGCGGCGGTCTCCAGGATGGCTTCGGTGGTGGGCGGCGTGATGAACGTGGCCCGATACCGTCGAGATTGGCGGACCGCGTCCGGCAGCGCGTGCGGGGCCCGCCGCTGGATAAAACGCAGGAACTCGCCCAGGACCTGCACCGGGATCACGCCGTCGCGCGCCACGCGGGTGATGACGTCCGCCGCCACACGCCCCTTGTCGGTCTCCGGCTCCAGTTCGGCGTAGATCAGGATGTTGCTGTCGATTGCGACGCGCGTCACGGTTCGGCGTCGCGGTGTTTGTCGTCCTCGGTGATGCGGCCGACGCGGCAGCCTGTCGCGGGCTTGTCGCGAAGGCTCGCCACGAGGTCTTCGTAGGCGGCCCGCCACTCGGGATCGCTCGATCGATCGGCCGATTGCGGGGCGATCCTGGCGACGGGTACGCCGTTCTTGGTGACGAAGATGGTCTCGCCCTGCTCGGCCGCCGCGATCAGACGCGAGAAGTTCTGATTGGCTTCGCGCACCGTCATCTCACGCATCACCGCCTGCGTGCTACGTTGCAACAGTGCGCTGTTCGCGGCGGCGGCAACTCTTTTTGGAAACGGCGAGCGTTCAGGGCACGGGACGGGAGACTTCGGCCTATACCGATGTTGACGCCGCGGTCGCTGGCGGACGCGGGAACAAGGGGAAGGAAGCAGGCGATGCCATTGATCGACGACTACGCGACAGCCTCCGCGGGGACGATGGCGGCGGCGCTGGCGGGGCGGGAGGTGAGTTCGGTCGAGCTGTGCGAGACGGCGATCGAGCACATCGAGCGGCTGGACGGGCCGATCAATGCGGTGGTGGTGCGCGACTTCGATCGGGCGCGGGAGGCGGCGAAAGCGGCCGACGCGGCGCTGGCGCGGGGCGAGCGGCGGGCGTTGCTGGGCGTGCCGATGACGGTGAAGGAGGCGTTCAATGTCGCCGGCCTGCCGACGACCTGGGGACTGACGGCGGCGAAGGACTGGGTCGCGCCGACCGACGCGACCGGGGTGGCGCGCCTGAAGGCGGCGGGCGCGGTGATCCTGGGCAAGACCAACGTGCCGCCGATGCTGGCCGACTGGCAGAGCGGCAATCCGATCCATGGCCGCACCAATCATCCTCTGGACCCCACGCGTACGCCCGGCGGCTCTTCGGGCGGCGGCGCGGCGGCGGTGGCGGCTGGCATGGTTCCCCTGGAGTTCGGATCCGACATCGGCGGCTCGATCCGCGTGCCCTCGGCGTTCTGTGGCGTCTGGGGCCACAAGCCCAGCTACAACCTCGTGCCGCAGAGGGGGCATGCCCCCCCGGGGTTCGATGGCGTGGACCCGCCGCTGAACGTCGTCGGTCCCATCGCCCGCACGCCAGGCGACCTGACGCTGGCGCTCGGGATCCTGGCCGGGCCCGGAGACGATGACGCGGTCGGCTATCGACTGGATCTGCCGGCGCCGCGCCATGAGCGCCTGAGCGATTTCCGCGTGTTGATCGTGGACTCACATCCGCTGGCCGCTGTGGACAGCGAAATCCGCGCGGCGCTGCATGAGCTCGCGGGACGCCTCGAGCGTGAAGGGGCCAGGGTGGCGCGCCAAAGTGACGCCCTGCCCGATCTGGCCGCGGCCCAGGCGACCTACTTATCCCTGCTGATGACCACCCTGTCGCGTGGCGGCCCGCCTCAGCCGGGCCTGGCGGATGGCGCGATGTCCGCGCACGCCTGGATGGACGCCCTCGACGCGCAACTGTCGACACGCCGGCAATGGGCGAGGCTGTTCGAGGCGTTCGACATCGTGCTGGCCCCGGTCATGGGCGTGGTGGCCTTTCCTCACGATCAGACCGACTTCAACAGCCGCATCCACGTGATCGACGGAGTCCCGACACCCTATGCCGCGCAGATCGCCTGGCCGGCCATGGCGACGCTCGCCAACCTGCCGGCCACGGCGATACCGGTCGGCGCGACACGCGCGGGCCTGCCGATCGGCCTGCAGGCGATCGGCCCCTATCTGGAGGACCACACCACTCTGGCGTTCGCGCAGTTTGTCTCGCGCCTATGAGGCGGGCGCGACGGCGTCGGCGCGGATGCGCTCGACCATGCTGGCCAGGCCATTGGCCCGCTGGCGCGACAGGGCCTTCTTGAGGCCGAGACGCGCAAAGGCCATGGGCGCATCGAATCGGATGATCTCGGCGGGCGTGCGGCCATTGTAGAAGTCGAGCAGGATCGCGATCAGGCCGCGCACGATGTGGGCGTCCGAATCGCCGCGGAAGGTCAGCGTTCCATCCGCCTGGCGGGTGGTGACCAGCCAGACCTGGCTGGCGCATCCGCGCACCTTGTTCTCTTCGGAGCGCTCGGCCGGGGCCAGCCTTTTCAGGTCGCGGCCGAGGTCGATGATGTGGCGGTAGCGTTCCTCCCAGTCGCCAAGCACGTCGAAGGTCTCGGCCAGTTGCTTGACGGCGTCGTCGATGGTGGCGGGGCGTGGGGTGGGCACAGTCATGGCGGCGTGGTTTAGTCCGCCTCGCGATGGAAGGCAAAGCAGAGTCGACAGGTCAGAGGGACCGATACCTCGCTCACCTCGCCCACGAGCTGAGAACGCCGTTGACGGCGGTCATCGGCTACGCCGAAGCCATGCGCGCGCGGACGTTCGGGCCGCTGGACGAGCGCTACGCCGAGTATGCCGAGATCATCGGCGGCGCCGGGCGGCACATGCTGGCCCTGGCCGAGGACCTGCTGGCGCGCGCGCGCGTCGGCGAGCTTGTCGACGCGGCGCCGGTCGCGCCGTGCGATGCGGCCGAGGCGCTCGCCTGGACACTGCGGCTGATGACGCTGGAGGCAGGCGCGGCGGGCGTGGCTTTGGACTTCACGCCGGGGCCCTCGCTTCCGTGGGTCGGCCATCGCGGGGCCCTGGTGCAGATCGTGGTCAATCTGGTCGCCAACGCGATCCGCCATACGCCGGCCGGCGGCGTGGTAAGCGTGACGCTGCACGTGAGCGAGATGGGCCTGATGACGCTGACGGTGACGGATACGGGCCCTGGCATCGCGCCGGGCGCGCGGACCGGCGGCGTGGGTCTGAGGCTGGTGGGCGAGTTGGTCGAGGCGCGCGGCGGCGCGATGCGGTTCGCGAACGCGGACGGCGGCGGGACCAGCGTCATCATCGCCCTGCCGACGATGGAGGCGGCGCCATGATGCTGTCGAGCGATGTCTGGGTGGCGGCGCTGATCCGCCGGGTCGAACTGGCCGGGGCCTTCGCCACCGTGGCGCGCAAGGGAGACGCGCGGGCCGGCGCGGTCCTGGTCAAGACCTTCGATCCTCGCTCACGCAAGACGCAGATCTATGCCGAAGCCACGCGGGGCGACGGCGAACGGGTCTGGATGACGCCGGCGGACTTCGCCGACGAAGCCGACGCAGACGCCTATGCCGCGCGCGCCGCGCGGATCGACCCGGACGTATGGGTCGTGGAGATAGAAGACGCCGACGGCGCGCGCTTCCTGACCGAACCGGTGGAAGGGCGCGCCGCCGGCGCTTAAGTTGTCAAGTCGGTCAGATCGCCTTGAGGCGGTCGGCGGACATCTTGCCGCTCTTGCGGTCGGCCACGAGTTCATACTCGATCTTCTGGCCTTCGCGCAGGTCGCCCATGCCAGCGCGTTCGACAGCGCTGATGTGGACGAAGGCGTCGTTTCCGCCGCCATCGGGGGCGATGAAACCAAAGCCCTTTTGAGAATTAAACCATTTCACGGTTCCCGTCGTCATGGGGGAAACCCTTTCGCATACAGAGGTTGTCGACCCGTAATCACGAGCCGTGGAGTCGCGTCGTCAAGGTAAGAGAAATTCAGCGTAGCGCCGAATGAATCAACGCGAAGCCAAGACATCGAACCGTCTAGCGCGGCATGCACGTAGCCGATTTCTGGGTGGCGATCAAGACGGCGCGCACCAAAAGGATCGCGCCCGGGTCTGTTCGCTGGGGAGTGGGAACACATGTCATCCGCGCCCGCCGAGGCGCCTCGATGGGGTGATCAAGCGACACCCCGCCGCGCGGCGCAGCCCCGTCAGAATGGATGCGGGCTGGAAGCCCGCAATACGAGAATGGGGGGCCTCAATACCCTTGCAGCCTCGCGTACCGGTCGCGGTGGAAGGACTGGCCGCCGAAGGTCGCTTCGGCGGCGCGGGCGCGCTTGAGGTAGAGGCCGGCGTCGTGCGCGTCGGTCATGCCGATGCCGCCGTGCATCTGCACCATCTCGTTGGAAATGAGATGCAGGGTGTCGCCGACCTTGGCCTTGGCGAGCGAGGCCAGTTGCGGGAGTTCCGCCGCGTCGTCGTCGATGGCGGCCAGCGCCGCCTCGACGCAGGAACGGGCCAGCTCGAGCTCGGTGAACATGCGCGCGGCTCGGTGCTGCAGGGCCTGGAAGGCGCCGATCACCTGGCCGAACTGAACGCGGGTCTTCAGATAGTCGAGCGTGGTCTCGAAGGCCTGCAGGGCGCTGCCCAGCATCTCGGCGGCCAGGCCCGCGCGGGCGCGGTCGAGGATTTTTTCGAGCAGCGGGCCGCCAGCGCCCTCGGCGCCCAGCAGGGCGTCGGCGCCGATGGCGAGGTTGTCGAAGGTCAGGTTGGCCGCGCCGCGGGAATCGGCGAGCTTCAGGGCCTTGCGGGTCAGGCCGGCCGCGTCGGCGGGGACGAGGAACAGACTGATCCCGTCGATGTCGCCGAGGGTCCCGGCGGTGCGCGCCGAGACCACGAACACGTCGGCCGCCATCCCTTCGAGCACGAAGGTCTTGGCGCCGGAGAGGCTGTAGCCGCCGTCGCTCTTCGTCGCGGTCAGCGCCACCTTGTTCGGCGCGTGATGGGGGCCCTCATCGATCGCGAGGGTGGCGACCACGTCGCCGGAGGCGATCCTGGGAAGCCAGGCCCGTTTCTGGCCCTCGCTTCCGGCCAGCACGATCGCGCTGGCCCCCGCCAGGGCGGAGGCGATCAGCGGGGCGGCGGTCAGGGTGCGGCCAGTTTCCTCCAGGATCAGGCCCATGCCCAGAAAGCCGAACGCCGAGCCGCCGTATTCCTCTGGGATGACGACGCCGGTCCAGCCCATCTGCGCCATTTCGGCGAAGGCGGCGGGGTCGTAGCCCAGTGGCGAGGCGCTGTCGCGCATTTTGCGGAACGCCGAGACGGGGGATTTTTCCCGCGTCCACGTCCGCGCGGAATCGCGCAGCAGAGTCTGTTCTTCGGTGAGTACGGCCATGAGTGGACTTCTCCTAACGCGACGGCGGCAACGGATCGGGCAGGCCCAGGACGCGCTTGGAGACGACGTTGATGTTCACCTCCGAGGTGCCGCCCTCGATGGAGTTGCCCTTTGAGCGCAGCCAGCCGCGCGTGGCGATGAGTTCGGCCGGGGTGAAGCCCTCGCCTTCCCAGCCGAGCCCTTGGGCGCCCATCGCCTCGACCATCCGCTCGGAGCGTTCCTGGGCCAGCGTCGCGGCGGCGTACTTGATGATCGAGGTGGCGGCGGAGGGGCCGTTGCTGACCCGCGCCTCGGCGGCGACGCGGTTGAGGGTCAGGTAGAAGGCCTGGAAGTCCATCTTGTTCTTGGTGATCCGGCCGCGCAGGTCGCCGTCGGCCAGGGCCCCGGTCTCGTCCTCGCCGGCGTACTTTTTGGCGATCACGGCCAGATCGCCGGCCGAGCCGCCCGCTCCGCCGCCGCCGCCGAAGCCGCCGGAGATGTTCTGGCGCTCGTACTGCAGCAGCCGCTTGGCGATTTCCCACCCGCCGTTCAGCCGGCCGACCATATTGCCCTTGGGGATCTTCAGGTCGGTGAAGAAGGTCTCGCAGAACGGCGATTCGCCGCTGATCAGCTTGATCGGCCGCGTCTCGACCCCGGGCGAGGCCATGTCGATCAGCACGAAGCTGATGCCCTCGTGCTTCTTTGAGGTGTCGGTGCGCACCAGGCAGAAACACCAGTCGGCCTTGTCGGCGTAGGAGGTCCAGATCTTCTGGCCGTTGATCAGCCAGTGGTCGCCCTTGTCCTCGCAGCGGGTGGCGAGGCTGGCGAGGTCGGAGCCGGCGCCCGGTTCCGAATAACCCTGGCACCAGCGGATCTCGCCCCTGACGATCTTGGGCAGATGTTCCTGCTTCTGGGCTTCGGTGGCGTATTCCAGGAGGGCCGGGCCCAGCATCCACAGGCCGAACGAGGCCAACGGTTCGCGATAGCCGCCGGCGGAGATCTCCTTTTGCACCACGCGCGCCTGCTCGGGGTTGAGGCCCCCGCCGCCATAGGCGCGCGGCCAGGTCGGCGCGGTCCAACCGCGTTCGGCGAGGCGCCGCATCCAGACGATCTGGGGATCGTTGCTGCCGGCGAAGGCGCGCCCGCCCCACTGCGCCTCTGGATCGGCGGCCTTTTTCGAGGCCCGCAGTTCGGGCGGATAATTATCCGCCAGCCACGTCTTCACCTCCGCGCGGAAGGCGTCCAGTTCCGTTACGCCGAAGTCGGCCATGACTTGTCCTCGAACTGTTCCCCCGGCGGCGCACTCTATCGCCGCCGCCGCGCACCGCAAGCGTCACCCAACGTTACGTCCGAGTTACGCCCGACGCGGCGACCAGGGATGACAGTGGCTGGCCGATCCTGCACATTGGCCGCTGTTCAACGCCAAACCAGCCTTGGTGACACTCATCATGAATAAATCAGCTCAAGTCGCCGCCACCATCGGCCTCGCGCTTCTGATCGCACACCCGGCGGCGGCCCAGCTCCCGCCCGGAGTTTACGCGGGCGAACATGACTATAAGCAGGCCACCGCGGGTGACTATGCGCTCGATCCCAGCCATACCGCCGTGCTCGCCAAGGTCTCGCACATCGGCTACTCGCTCAGTGTGTTTCGCTTCGACAAGAGCGACGGAACGCTGACCTGGGACCCGGCGCATCCTGGCGCGTCACACCTATCGGTCATCGTTGACAGCGCGTCGATCGACACCCCGGTGCCAGATTTTGCCAAGGAGCTCTCCGGGGCCGGCTTTCTGAACGCGGCGGCATTTCCGAAGGCGATGTTTGTCTCGACCTCGTTTCACCAGATTGACGCCTCGCACGGCCGCGTCGAGGGCGTCTTCACTTTGATGGGCAAGACCGTACCCCTCACGTTCGATGTGGACCTCCTCGGCGCGGGCAAGGGATTCATGGGACATCCGCGCATCGGCATCGAGGCGCGCGGTGAGCTGAAGACCGCGGATTTCGGACTGCCGGCGGTGCTGGGCCCGACGGTCCAACTGGTGATCGACGCCGAGTTCGCCAGAAAGGACTAAAGCGGCACATGCTCGATCACGTCTCCGTCGGCGCCAACGACATCGCGGCGGCGAAGGCCTTCTACCAGGCGGTGCTGGCGACGCTGGGCCTGCGGGTCGTCGACGAGGCGCCGGGGCGGTTCGTCGACTTCGGCGCCGCCGGGCCGCTCGAGCCGGAATTCAGCATCGAGACCCCGACAAACGGACGGCGCGCCGATCCCGGCAATGGCGCGCACGTCGCGTTCCGCGCCGCGACGCGGGCGGCGGTCGACGCGTTCCACGCGGCGGCGCTGGCCGCCGGCGGCGTCTCCGACGGCGCCCCGGGGCCAAGGCCGAGCTATGGACCCCATTATTACGGAGCGTTCGTGCTCGACCTGGAGGGCAACAAGATCGAAGCGGTCTGTCACGCGGCGCCTTTCTCGTAGCGCGGGCTTCCAGCCCATAGGTGCTCGCTCAAGCAAAGAACTGCAGCCTATAGCCCTCTCCCCCGCTTCTTCAGCGGGGGAGAGGGGTGGGTGAGGGGGGCTTGCCGACCCTGAATTCGCTCAGGAAATCGTTGCACGGAAGGACCCCTCACCCAACCCTCTCCCCGCGAAGTGCAGGGCTATCGCATATGAGTCATCAGGTTGAGGAGTTCCTGGTGGTCCCATCCGGCCTTGAGTCGTTTGTGGCTCATGGGGATCTTTCGAGGGTCGCTTCTGAGGACATTGAGCGCCAGTTGTCTGATGACGGCGAGATTGGCGGGTCCGTGGTTCTTTCGGGTTCGGGCCTGATCTTCTCTGAGCAAGACGTCGAGCTGCCAGTGGAGGTTGTTTTCGATCTGCCAGTGTCCTCTGACTATGCTGAGCAGTTCGAGGGGGGAGAAGCGCTTGGACAAGGCATAGGTTCGGCTCTCGTGTTTGGTGACGCCTTCGCAGGTTCTCGCCACGTCGATGCGGGCGACGGCGACCAGTCCGACCAGAGCCTTGGGCCCAGGCGTCTGAGCGAACGGCGTCACCACGACGCTGCGGACTTCGTGGCGTCCGTGGGCGGTATCCTCGGTTTCGAAGACCGGGGTTCTGGGGTTGGGGGCGGCTTTGTCCAGCGCGGCGATGGCCTCTTTGTGCAGCTTGGACTGATTGGCCTTGATGGCGATCACATAGTGGCCTCCATCCTCGCGGATGGTCTTGGTCATGCGCCTATGGCAGTGGAGAGCGTCTGCGGTGACAGTGCAGCCCTTCAGAGACAGGATCTCGAGGGCTTCGATCGCGCCCTGTGCCTCGCCGCCCTTGGCCGCCAGCACCTGGGCCAGGCTCATGAAGGTCTCGCAGTCGAACACGTTGGCCATCAGCGGCGGCATGTGGGCGCGACCCTTGTCGTAGGCTCCCCGCAGGCTCTTGCCGTCTACGGCCAGGCGCCGCTCACCGACGATGTCGCTTCGCGCCTGAGCGCCGAAAGCGGCCATGAAGCGGCTGAATGCGGTGTTGAACGCCTGCGGGTCGAGCATGCCCAGGACGGTGCTGAAGGTGTTGTGGCTGGGCGCGCCGCCCTTCAAGGGCACGAACTCGCGCAGAAGCTCCAGTCGCGACTGAGCAAACACCGACATCCCCGTGCAATCGACCGCACCGCAAAGCACCGCCGCCAGAGCCACAAACAGGATGTCCGTCAGATCGTGACGGATATTGAATCTGCGAGGGTCCGGAACTTCGTCCAATA
>JBBRAV010000014.1:0-83895 GCA_038206535.1 Caulobacterales bacterium | reverse complement strand
CAATGCGGCGCAGGCCAACGAACCGGCAAATGTGTAACCTATCTATCCGGTACATTATGTCACCCAACTATCCGCTGGACACCGGAGGGCCGGATGAGGGGGCTCTCAACGATTATCCGGATGAACTCAAACGCTTACACTTTCGCGTCGGCGCGAACCCCTCATCCGACTGCTTCGCAGCCACCTTCTCCCGCAAGGGGAGAAGGAAACGCGCGACTTTCCCACAAACCATTGATCACAATATGTTCCTAGACATGTGTGCCGACGCTAGCTCCACGCGAGCGCCCCTCAAGCCCCCGCCAGCTTCGCATATTTCCATGCCGTCTCCACCAGCCCAGGCACCCGCGCGGCCTGCTCGGCGGCCTGGGGGCTGTTGGCGGTGCCGTCGCGGACGCGGCCGACGATGCCTTGCAGGATGCCGGCGAGGCGGAAGGCGTTGTAGGAGAAGTACCAGTTGAGATTGGGAAGCCCAGAACGGCCGGTCAGACGACAGTACTCGTCGACATATTCCTCCATGGTCGGCAGACCGCGCTCCTTCAGATCCGGGATGGCCGACAGGGGGCCGTTGACCCACTGCATCAGCACATAGGTGAAGTCGGCGAGCGGATTGCCGAGGGTGCACAGTTCCCAGTCGAGCACCGCGGACACGCGGGACTCGGTGGGATGCATGATCATGTTGTCGAGGCGGTAGTCGGCGTGGACGATGGTGGTCTGGTCGTCGTCGGGCGCCGACTGCGGCAGCCATTCGATCAGACGCTCCATGTCCGGCAAGTGCTCGGTTTCCGAGGCCTTGTACTGCTTGGTCCAGCGGGAGATCTGGCGCAGCATGTAGTTGCCGGGCCGGCCGAAGTCGTCGAGGCCGACGGCGTGGTAGTCGGTGTTGTGCAGGTCGGCCAGGGTCTTCAGCGCCGCCATGTGGATCGCGTGACGCTCGGGCGGCGCATAGGCGGGCAGCGACTGATCCCACAGCACCCGGCCCTCGACCTTCTCCATCACGTAGAACATGGTGCCCAGAACCGCGTCGTCGGTGCACAGGCCATAGGGCCTGGCCACCGGGAAACCGGTGGGGTGCAGGGCCGAGATCACCCGGTATTCGCGGTCGACGGCGTGGGCGGAGGGAAGAAGCTTGCCCGGGGGCTTGCGGCGCAACACGTATTTCTGGCCAGGCGTGGTCAGCTGATAGGTCGGATTGGACTGTCCGCCCTTGAACTGTTCGACCGTGAGGGAACCCTCGAAGCCTTCGACATTGGCCTGCATCCAGGCGTTTAGCTTGCCCTCGTCGATGCGATTGCGCTCGTCGACCGGTTTGACGCCGGTGTTCTGCGCTTCACGGATCTGTTCGGCGGTGGGAGTATCGTCGGCCATGGTTTCCTCCAACGGTCTTATCGTGTCCCTCTTAGCGAGGGGTCATCTGTTTTTCAAAAGACAGCACGCCAGGCGATATCGCGGCGGTGGAAGCCGCCTGGAAAGTCGATGCGGTCGATGGCGGCGTAGGCGCGGTCGCGCGCCTGGCGCACCGTGGGCGCGCGAGCACAAACATTAAGCACACGTCCGCCGCTGGAGACCAGGGCGCCGTCCAGGTTGCGCTTCACGCCGGCGTGAAAGACCATAATGTCATCGCCAAAATCGGCTTCCGCGCCGGTGATCACGGCGCCGGTCTGCGGCGCGTCGGGGTAGCCCTTGGCGGCCAGGACCACGCAGACGACGGCCTCGTCGCGCCAGACGGGTGACGGAAGATGCGCCAGCCCGCCCCGGGCGCAGGCGAGCAGATAGGGAACGATGTCGCTTTCCAGGCGAAGCATCAGCACCTGGCATTCGGGATCGCCGAAGCGGACGTTGAACTCGACCAGCTTGGAGCCCTCGTCGGTGATCATCACTTCGCAGAACAGGGCGCCGCGATACGGCGCCCCCTCCGCGGCGATGGCCTCGAAGGCTGGTTCGATCAGGGTAAGGCGGGCGGCCTCGACCGTCGCGGGCGAGAGGATCGGCGCGGGAGCGTAGGCGCCCATGCCGCCGGTGTTGGGGCCCTTGTCGCCGTCGAACGCGCGCTTGTGGTCCTGCGCGCCGCCGAACAGGACGCTGGCTTCGCCGTCGCACAGGGCGAACAGCGATGCGATCTCGCCCTCCAGGAATTCCTCTATGACCACGCGCGCGCCGGCGTCGCCGAAGCGGCCGCCCAGAGTCTCATCGATGGCGAACTCGGCCTCGGCCCGCGTCGGCGCGATCACGACGCCCTTGCCCGCCGCCAGTCCGTCGGCCTTGATCACATAGGGGGCGGTGAATCCGTCGAGGGCCGCCTTGGCGGGCGGGCCCTCTTCGAAGACGCCGAAGCGACCGGTAGGCAGGCGATGGCGCTCGGCGAAGGCCTTGGCGAAGGCTTTGGAAGATTCCAGCCGCCCCGCGGCCTGTGTCGGCCCGAAACAGGGCACGCCGGCGTCGGCAAGGCTGTCGGCCAACCCCGCCGCGATCGACGTTTCCGGCCCGATGACGACGAGGTCGGCCTTCATCTCCAGCGCGAGCGCGGTCTGGCCCGCTACATCGTCGGCTTTCACCGGACGAACGTCTCCCAGTCTGGCCATCCCGGGATTGCCCGGCGCGCAAACGATGCGTCGTACGAGGGGTGACTGGGCGATCTTCCAGGCCAGAGCATGTTCGCGGCCGCCCGAGCCGACGATGAGGACGTTCATGCGCCCGGCAATGGCGTCATGGCGACGTTGTCGTCAAGCCGTCGCTCTGGCGGGCATGGGGACGTAGACGATGAACATGGCGCCAAACCCTTCTTGGCTCTCGACGGCGAGACCCCCGCGATGGCGATTGGTGATGTGCTTGACGATGGCGAGACCCAGGCCGGTGCCGGCCAACTCGCCGGTCTTCTGCCCTTCGACGCGATAGAACCGCTCGGTGAGCCTGGTCAGAAACGCCCGCCGGATCCCCGGTCCCGCGTCGCGGACGCGCAAGACCGCGTAACGCACGCCCTTCGAATGGTCGGGCGTCAACAGGGAGAGGCGGCCCGAGAACTCGGTGGCAGGCGCGGCGGCCTCGGCGAGATCGAGGTCGAAGTCCACGCCGATCGAGACCACGCCGCCCTCGGAACTGTATTTCAGCGCATTCTCGACGAGGTTCTGAACGACCTGAAGGATCTGATCGCGGTCGCCCACGACGATGGCCTGGCCCACTCGGGGCAGGCGGGTGTCGAAGGTGACGCGACGCTGGTTGGCCAGGGGCCCTAGCGCATCGAGAACGTCGATGACCGCCAGCCCGATATCGACCTCGCCCGCGGGGGGAATGTGTTCGCCAAGTTCGATGCGCGACAGACTCATCAGGTCGTCGATCAGCCGGCGCATGCGCTCGGCCTGAATATGCATTATGCCCAGGAACCGCTCACGGGCCTGTTCGTCGTCTCGCGCATGCCCACGCAGCGTTTCGATGAAACCCGAGAGCGACGCCAGGGGCGTGCGCAATTCATGGCTGGCGTTGGCCAGAAAATCCGCCCGGGTGCGCTCGCTGCGCCGGAATTCGGTCTCGTCCCGCAGAATGAGGATAGCCAGCCGCCCGTCCCGGCGATCGCCGGTGAGAGGCGCGGCGCGCGCGCGCCACGCCCGGTCCTGCGCGCCGCCCGACTCGTACATCACATCGCCGGCCCTGCCGTCGAACAGGGCGGCGTCGACGATGCTCAGCACCTCGGGCGCGCGGATCGCCGTGGTCAAGGGCCCCGCGGGCCTGTGGACTCGCAGCAGATCGCGCGCGGCGGTGTTGGCGAAGAGATAGCGCGGCGCGTTCAGGTCGCCCCTGTCGCCGCCATCGATGAGCAGCACGGGATCGGCCAACTGATCGAGCATCTCGCGAAACGGGGCGGAAGTCTCCGCCGAGGCGCGGGTCGCCATCGACGCCGACGGCTGCGGCGGCGGCGACTTGAGAGGTGTGGTCGAGGCATGCCAGGCCGCATGCAGGCCGGCGATGAGCAGGGCCGCCACGCAGGCGGGCAGCCAATGCGCGCCCGCGAGCCACGCCAGCAAAAGCGGCGCGGCGACGGCCGCCAAAGTCGCCGCGATCGCGATCGCCGGGCGCGAGGCGGCCACGCTCGCAAAAGGCGTTGATTCTGTCATGGATCTTGGTGGGCTCGGCTAAGCGGCATGGTCCCATCCCATCCGCCGGGTGTGTCCTGCGTGTGACAAAGGACGTCTTAGACGAGTTCGCCTTGAAAGGCGCCCAATTGAGGACGTAATAAGCTGGCGGAATCGAATTTTGGCGTCCGCCGCGAGTTGAGAGTCCATTCTTATGAAACGCACGCTTCTCGCAGCGGCCGCGGCGACGGCGCCCTTGCTCATGATGTTGGCCAGTGGCGCCCACGCCACGACGGAGATCACCACGTCGACCGCCACGCCGGTGGCCACGGCGACCGCGAACGGCGGGGCGCCCGACAACGTCGACATCGCATCGGGCGGCTCAATCACGCCGACGGACGCGGGAGTCGCGGCGGCGACACTGAACAGCAACAATACCCTGACCTCCGAGGGGTCGATAAGCTTCAGCAATCTCGACAACGTGGTTGGCATCAAGGTCGAAGGCGGATTCAGCGGCCTCGTCAACAACGCCGGATCGATAACGATTTCGGAGTCCTATACGGCTCCGACAAGCCCGTACACGGGGATCGCCTATGGCGACTGGGCCTCCGGCGGCAATCGCACCGGCATCCTGGTCACGGGTCCCGGAAGCTTCTCGGGCTCTCTCTTCAATACCGGTGCGATCAGCGTCGTCGGAAACAGCTCCTATGGCATTCTCTTGAATGCGCCGATCCTTGGCGATTTTCACAGCCTGGTTGTGACGCCGGCGACGGGTTCGACCGCGGCGAGCGTCGCCTCCGGCTCGATCACGGTCACCGGCAACAACGTCGTCGGCTTCTACGTCACGCCTACCGGCGGCATCGGTGGAAACGCCTTCGTCACCGCGATCACCGCCCGGGGAATCAACGCCAAGGGCGCGGTGATCGACGGCGCCGTCGGCGGCACGGTGAACATCTCCTCCGCCGTCGACGCCTCGGGCTATCGCGTCGCGTCACGCCCCTCGACCCCCTATTATTCGACCCAGTACACGGCCGATCAGCTCGATCAGGGCGGCTCGGCGGTCAGCGTCGGCGCCAGCATCGGCCATGGCCTGATCATCAGCGCGCCGCCGCTGCCGCTGAGCACGACGAACCTCGATCAGGACAACAACGGCGTCCCAGATTCCCTTCAGGGCACCGGCAACATCACCTCCGAAGGGTCCGCGCCGGCATTGCTGATCGGCTCCACGACACAGAGCATCGAGTTGGGGGAGGTCGGGACCGGAGCCAACGGATATGGTCTGGTCATCCAGGGCAACGTCACCGCGAACGGCGTCTACGATCCCCTGGTCACGCCGAATCTGCCGAACGTGGTGACTGCGACGGCCATTTCGATCGGCGGCCAAGGCGGGGCCGCGACAATTCTCGACGGAGGTCTCCACAGCACCGGTGCGATCAGCGCTGTCGCCTATCAGGCGGGCGCCACCGCGATCCAGCTGGGAGCCGGCGCATCGGCGCCCGCGATCGTCAATGACGGCACGATCCTGGCGAACTCCACGCAGGAGAACTCCGCCACGACGCCGATCGCGGTGACGATCGCCGACGGACAGGGAAGCCACGGTCTGCCCAAGACGATCACCATCCCCGCGCCTCTCCCCGTCACGGTGACGGGGATATTGATCAACCAAGGGGCGAGCGTCAGCAATATCAGCAACAGCCAGTCGATCATCGCCGAAATCAGCGGGAGCGGCGGCGTCGGCGGAAATGCCACCGCCATCCAGGACAACTCGGGCACGCTGGCCAGCATCAACAACACCGGCAACATAACCGCCCAGTTGAACCAGACCTATATCATCTCGCGAATGCCCGGGACGGCCACCGCGATCGACATGTCGCATGGAACCGGCCCTCAAAGCATCACCCAGAGCATAACGCCCGCTCTGGCCAGCGCGGCGGCGTTCAGCCTGACCACCGCCTACACGGTGGGCTCCGTCGTTTCCGAGATCACCATCTCGACGAACTCGGAAGGCGTCACCACCAATTCACGTGACGTCTATGTCGCGCTTGCCGGCACGACCGCCGGTCAGGACCCGGCCAGCTACGGCACGCTGTGGAAGAAGGTCGGCACGACCACACCCACAATCCTTGGGTCGGTCTACTTCGGCGACGGCGGCAGCACCCTCACCGTCAACGGCGGCACGGTGATCGGCAAGGTCATCAATCTGGGCGCTGGCGTCAACACACTGACCGTGGATGGCCCTCTGACGACCGTCGAAGACGGCGTGGTCGTCTCCGGCCTGAGCGCCACCGGCGCGGTTGTCGCCAACAACGTCGCGATCGCCGGCGCGAGCGTGCAGGGATACATCGAAAGCGGCGGCAATCATGGCCTGACGATGAACGTGATCAGCGGCCTGGTGAGCGACACCAATCCCAACACGATCGCGGCCAACAGCATCAACGTCGGGGCCAACGGCACTCTGCTGGTGGCCGCCGATCCCGCCAAGAACATCAACACCCTGTTCGTCACCACGGGAGCCTCCAATATCGCCACAGGGGCTCAGCTTGGGCTGAATTTGATCAGCGTGCAGTACCAGGCGGAGGCGAAGTACACCATCATCGAGACCACCGGCCAGGGAACCATAACGGCCGGAACCTTCGGCGCCGGGACGCTGAACAATGCGCCGTACCTCTACACGGCGACGCCCAGCTTTGTCGCATCGGACCCGAACAACGGCGGCGCCAGCGAGATTCAACTGACCGTGACGCGGCGCACACCGCAACAGCTCGGGTTCAACGCCTCCGAGACCGCGGCCCTCGACGCCGTCCTGAAGGCGATTCCCGCAAACGACAGCATCCAGCAAGCCATCCTCGCCCAGACCACCGAAGCCGGCCTGAAGGGCGTGTATGACCAGCTGCTGCCCAATCAGGGCCAGGGTATCTTCGATGCCCTGGACGCGGCCGCCCAGTCGATTTCCAACATGACCGGCTCGTCGCCGGACGCCGGCGTCCGGATGCCGGGGACCAGCCTTTGGCTCCAGGAGGTGAACGAGCGGGTCAACCGCGAAGGCGTCGCTTCGGTGGGCTCCTATTCGCAGTTGCTCGGCCTGGTCGGCGGCTACGAGCGCCAGGGTGTCGCGGGCGGCGCGCTGGGATTGACGGTCGCCTACATGAACGCCCAGGAGACCGATTCCGATGCGGCCGTGGGGGCGCACGTGGTCGGGTCGATGGTCGAAGGCGGCGTCTACTACCGCCGCGCCGCGGGGCCCCTCACCATGTCGCTGCGCGGCGCCGCCGGCTACGCGTGGTTCGGCGACGATCGCCGGTTCCTGACCGCCAACGCATTCGATTCGTCGACGTCCAAGTGGGGAGGGGTGTTTTTCGATGCCCACGCGGGCGCCAGCTACGAGCTTGGTTTTGGACGCTACTACATACGTCCGGAAGTTTCCGCCGACTACCTGCGCCTGAACGAAGGCGCCCACACCGACGTCGGCGGCGGGCCAGGGTTCGACCTGGTGATGGCCAGCCGCGACAGCACGCGGTTCAGCGGGCAGGCCGTGATGGTGGTGGGAACGCAGTGGGGCCGGGTTTCCTGGCTGCGCGCAGAGCTCAGCGGCGGCTATCGCGAGGTCTTCGCCGGTCAGGTCGGCGACACCACGGCCAACTTCACCGACGGCAATCCGTTTACCCTGCCGTCCGATCCCGACAAGGGCGGCTGGGCAACCTTCGGCTTCGCCCTCAAGACCGGGACGCCGTACTCCTACGTTGCTCTGGAGGGAAATGCGGACCTGCGCGCGGGCGAACAGCGTTACGACCTGAGGATCGCCGGGCGCTCGCTGTTCTGACGGCGCCGAGCGGTCCGCGTGGCCGCCGCCTCCGGATGTGACGATTTGAAGTCAGAGCTTGCCAAGCGGCCGCGCTGTGCGCGACGATGGGCCCCCACAGAAGACGCCTGAGACCGTATTGGGGGATTTCTTGTCTGAACGCCTGGACGCTATCGACGCGCGAATCCTTGATCTGGTGCAGCATGACGCTGGCCTGTCAGTGGCGGAGATCGCCGAACGCGTCGGCCTTTCGTCGAGTCCATGCTGGCGACGCATCAAGCGGCTCGAGGACGTGGGTATCGTCCAGCGCCGCGTCACCTTGCTTGATCGCGAGAAGCTTGGCCTCGATTTCGAGGTCTACTGCACCGTGAAACTGTCGCTGCCCACCAAGGAAAACCTCGACACCTTCGAACAGGCGGTCAACCGCTGGCCCGAGGTCGTGCAGTGCGCGACGGTGACCGGCGCGGCCGACTATGAACTCAGGATCGTCACCCGCGACATGCATGCCTTCGACGACTTCCTGCGCGACAAGATGCTGTCGCTGGGTCTGGTCTCGAACATCGAAAGCCGCATCGTGATTCGCGCGGTGAAGAACTCCACCGCGGTGCCCTTGGGGCTCATCAGCCCCTATGTGGCGGCCCGAACGTGACGTCGGCGGAAACGCGGTCATGATCGAACTCGTCATCGAGTCGCGCCGCAAGGATCTGGGCGGATTCGAGGTTGGACGGCTGCTTCCCCACGCGCCTCATCGGCGCGTCGGACCGTTCGTATTCTTCGACCATATCGGTCCCGCGGAATTTCCGGCCGGGCTGCCGAGGAGCGCCGACGTGCGCCCCCATCCGCATATCGGACTCTCGACGGTGACCTATCTGTTCGAGGGCGAAATCACGCATCGCGACAGCGTCGGCTCAAACATCGACATCCGGCCTGGCGAAGTCAACTGGATGACCGCCGGTAGCGGCATCACCCACTCGGAGCGGTTCGACACGATGCGCCGCGTCGGCGGTCCGATTCACGGGATCCAGGCCTGGGTCGGACTGCCGGCCGGGCTGGAGGAGATCGCGCCGGCTTTCTCTCATCACGGACCAGCGGATCTGCCGACCTACGAGTCAGCCGATGGTCTGTGGGCTCGCTTGATTGCCGGCGAGGCGTTTGGAGCCAGGTCCGCGGTCAAGACCCATTCGCCTATGTTTTATGTGCATTGGCGGCTGAAAGCCGGCGCCAGGGCGCAACTGGGGGTGGATTATCCCGAGCGCGCGGCGTTCATAGCCGCAGGATCGGTCGAGATCGATGATCGGGTTTACACGCAAGGACAAATGCTCGTGTTCGCACCCGGCCAGCCGGTGTTGTTCACGGCCGTCGCCGACGCCGATATCATGCTCCTGGGGGGAGAGCCGATCGGCGAGCGATTCCTGGAGTGGAATTTCGTTTCCTCCTCGAGGGAGCGGATCGAGCAGGCAAAGGCGGATTGGCGCGCCGGCCGGATGAAACTTCCCGACTTCGACCACGACGAGTTCATCCCGCTACCGCGGTAGGATGGCGCCTCCGGCCGCTCCCGCAAAGAAGACGGGAGGACATTCCCCTAGTCTCCGCCGAGCGCGGCGCGGGCCTGCTCCCAGTACTGCGCGCCGGTGATCAGGGTGATCAGCGCGGCGAGCCACAGGAGCCCATGGGCGATCATCGTCGCCGTGCCCAGTATGTTTGGATCGTTGGGCAGGGAGAACGCCGCCCAGCACGCCACGAGCATTTCCGCGCCCAGCGCCACAAGTTGCAGTGTCGTCTTCCACTTGGCCAGCAAGGTCACGGGCAAGGATATGCCCTTGCCGGCGGCTACCTCGCGCAAAGCGCTGACGGTGAATTCGCGAAACAGGATCAGGGCCGCGGGGATCGCCACCGGCGCGTTCGAGCCCAGAGACAGAAGGCCCAGGATCGCGCCGCAAACCAGCACCTTATCGGCGATAGGGTCGAGGATCGCGCCCCAAAGCGTCTCCGCGTGCAATTTGCGCGCCAGCCAGCCGTCGAAGAAATCGCTGACGGCGGCGGCGACGAAGGCGAAGAAAGCCCAGCGTTCGAGGCCAAATTGCGTCGACTGCGTCAGCTGCTCGCCCAGCAGAACCGCGCCCGCGAGGCCAAAGAACGTGAACAGCGCCAGCGCCAGGCGCAGGCCGGTGAGGATGTTGGGGAGGCGACTCATGACCTCAGCCTAGCACCCCTCTCTATCTCTTACCTTGCTCAAAACGTAGCCCGACAGCGGCCGTCGCCCTGAGCGTCGCCGGTCGACGGCGACGCGACCGATCAGGCCTCGACGGTTGCGCTCACTCTCACCGCTTCCGGCGCGACGAAGCCCTTCCACTGGTCCATGTAGTCGACGAAGACCGGGCTGAGACCCTCTTTGCGAAGATGGTCGCGCGTTACCGGCCGGGCGATCGGCTCAAACGCGGGATCGGCCGCGATGAGCTTGGGAAGATCGTGGTGCAGGACGGCAGCGCGGCCGACGACGGCGAAATCGACGCCATGCGCCAGGATCTGGCGAGCGTCCTCGGCGCTCATGATCTTGCCGGCGACACCAAGCCGGGTCGTCCCGCGCGGCAGGTCCGCGAACCAGTCGATGAGCGGGCGTTCCTTGAACGCCGGGTCGACGGGCGCCTTGAAGACGTCCCACAGCGACATGTCGAGATAGTCGAGCTTTCCACTCGTCATAAGCTCGCCGGCGAGGTCGCGCATATCGGCGGTGATCAGTCCAAAGCGTTCGGGGGACAACCGCACGCCCAGCTGGAAGTCTGGCCGGCAGCGGGCGCGAACGCCGTCGATGATGTCCCTCAAGAGGCGTGCGCGATTTTCGCGTGATCCGCCATAGCGATCCTCGCGGCGATTGGTCTGCGGCGAGAGGAAGGCGCAGATGATGTAGCCGTGCGCGCCGTGTATCTCCACTCCGTCGAACCCGGCCCGTTCAGCGCGTTGCGCCGCGGCGATGAAGTCTTCGGCGAGTTGCTCGACCTCGTTTGTATCGAGGGCTCGCGCGCCGCTTTCCGCGTCCTCCGACGGACCCACCGGTGGGCGCCCGATCAGTTCGGCCGGCGAGCGCAATCCGGCATGGTGCAGTTGCACCGCCGAGACCGCTCCCTCCGCCCTGATCGTTTCCGCTAGCCGGGTCAGTCCCGGCGCCAGGGCGTCCGAATAGATCCCGAGTTGACCCGGGAACCCTTGGCCCTGCGCCTGCACGTGCGCCGCACAGGTCATCACCAGCCCAAACCCGCCGGTCGCCCGCATCGTCAGCCAGCGAAACTCCTCATCGGAAAGCGAGCCGTCGGCATGGCTCTGACAATTGGTCAGCGGCGCCAGCATGAAGCGGTTCTTCCAAGCCGGGCCGCGGTCGAAGGTGATGGAGGCGAAGAGATCGTTCATGGGTCGGGCGGGGCTCCTGATGTCCGGCGGACAACTGGGGCGCCCGGCGACACCGGTCAAGCGGCGGGCTTGCGCGACCGGGCCTGAAAGTTCCACCATCGCGCCATCGCGGCGTCACATTTCGACAAATTCTTTTCCGTAGATCGCCGACCACTCCGCGACCTCGTCGAGCGTGAGTCGCGCGGCGTCGTTAGCCAGGTGCAGGGCGTCGATCAGGCGGACACGCCGCGCGCCGGTGCGCCAGGAGCGACGCTCCAGTGTCGAGAGTTCTCCGGCCATCTGCAGCGAGCGGTCGGCCAGACGCGTGCATTCCGACTGGAACCGCACGCCGTTGATGCTGGCGACCGCCGCCGGAAGGATGGCCGCGAAACCGACCAGTGTCGGCTCTATCCAACGGTGAGCGATCGGTCCGCTCGCCCACGGGATCAAATCGGCCGTCTCAAGGATCAGCAGTGCGAGATCGCTGAGGACGACGATGATCACCAGCTTGTTCAGGCTCCGGCCAACATGTTCCAGCCACCCGCCCAGAGCCTTCAGCTTGGCGTGATTGCCGGCGTGATAGTTGATCTGTCCGGCGATCCATGAATCGCGGATCGCCTTCATCGCCGACGCGGCTTCGGGGCGAATGACCTTGTCGTCGACCCGTCCCTCCAGGGTCGCGAGCGGCTCGGCCTGACGCACGATCGATACGAACAATCGATCCATGACACCCTGGGCTGCGACGCGGGTGGTGTAGGGCAATGACCAAGGCGCCGGCGAGCGCAGGCTGCCCACCTTCGGCAGATAGCTCATGGCGCGCAGCCGCTCGGAGATATAGCGGTAGTCGGCGGCCCGATGCGCAAGGGCCCTGCTGTTGGCCCGCTCCGACAGACGGAATATGGCGAACACCACCAGGATCTTGAAAAGGGAAAGGCCGATCATGGCCGTCGGCCAAATGAACGGGCCTCCCGGCTCGATGTGCGCGTAGGGCAACAGAGCCAGCGACAGGATCGCCGCGCACACCGCAATGACCGCCAGACCATAGCCGGCGAGGAAGGCGCCGCGATATTGGCCGCCGTAGTAGGCGCTCAGCACGCCGGCGCGCTCCATGTAGGCTTCATAGGGTGTCGCCAGGCGCTGGATGTCAGAGACTTCGGGCGATGGTCCGACGTCGGCGCGCGCGCGCCCGAAGAAGGCCCTGACTTGATTCATCTGATAGCGGAACGGGCCCTGGCCTTGCTTGAAGCCGGCCTCGAACCAATCCCAGACGTGATTAAGGCGGCCCGTGCGGCAAACATCGCCACCGAAGAACTCGCCGTAGAGGGCGTCCACATAGCCCGCGTCGCGACTGGATGCCGTGACGCCGATCAGGTCGTCGACAAGATCGGCCAAGCCCTCGTGCGCCGCGCCAGGCGGCAGCATGACCGGTTCTTCGAGGTCGCCGCGCGTGCGGAGCACGGCCAGCCCGGGCTCCCCCAACCGCAGCAGAATGACCGGCACGCCGACGTCGAACGCTCCATTGATCGTGTCGCGCGTGCCGCCAACGCGCCCGCCTTCGTCTGGATTGTCGACCGCGACCAAGATGTCCGCGTGGCGCAACAAAAGCTCCGACTGTCCGCTGAATGCATCGGAGCGCTCGCGCAAGGCGTCGCGATCGGCCTTGGAATAGTCGGACAGCGAGGTGTCTTCGGGCGGCGCCGGCGGCATCTGGCCATCGAGCTCGACCACGAACCGGCAGGCGTCCCATTGCCGGGCGAATCTTACCGTATCGGCGACCGCGCTGTTGGCGACGTAGTCCTGGCGGCCGCAAGGCAGCACGGCGCCGAGGACGCGGAGCACAGTGTCGGGCTGGTCGTTCGCAAGGAAGATGTCGCCGGCGATCTGATCGGCGCCGTCGGCGAGGCCGGTGACCAGGGTCAATCGTGCGTTCTCGCCGGCGACGAAACGCTCGGCCAGCGGGTCATTCCTTCTCGCCGTGATGTCCGCCAGCGCGCCCAGCCGCGCGGCGATGGCGCCGAATGCCAGCGTCAGCCCCTCATCGAGCATATCGGCCGCATCGTCCTTGATCTCGCGCTTGCCGGCGAGGGCGAGCGTCAGGGCGAGGATCGGCTTTGGCGGCCGGGGATCGGGCGTCGGTCCGGTCATGGTTTGTCACCCACCGTCGCGGCGCCCAGTCGGGCCAGGGCGCGGGCGGACCCCGGCTTTCTCCACGCCGAGTCAATAAAGTCTAGACCCAAACACCACCCCCCGTCGCGCAACGATGATCCGATCGAGGCCGACTAGCACTTTGGCGAGCCACCGTCACATGCGTGATCGCGAAGGGAGCGTCGCCTGCGCGCAGCGGGCGCGCACGGCCGTGGAAATCGTCGCCGCGGGATCGCGGAAGCGCTAAACTGCGCTTCGACTCGCCTCTTGCCGCCAAGATGGACATATCCGATGAGTAGTACCTACGCGCAGCTCGACGACAAACTGATCGCCTTCATCAGGCGCCAGAAGATGTTCTTCGTCGCCACCGCGCCCTTGTCGGCCGAGGGACACGTGAACCTGTCGCCCAAGGGCTATGAGAGTTTCGCGATCATCGATCGCGCGACGGTCGCCTATCTGGACATGGGCGGATCGGGCATAGAGACCGTGGCGCACTTGCGCGAAAATGGCAGGATCACCCTGATGTGGTGCGCGTTCGAAGGAGCGGCAAATATCGTGAGGATCTATGGCAAGGGGACATCGACCGGGCTGGATTCGCCCGATTACCCGGCGCTGCTCGATCTCTTTTCGGGCCGGCCGCAGGCGAGGGCGGTTATCACCGTCAAGGTCTCGAGAGTCGCTGACAGCTGTGGCTGGGCGGTTCCCTTCTACGACTACAAGGGCGAGCGCGACCAGCTTCGGCGGTACATCGACAATGTCGAACCCGAAACCTGGAAGTCCAAGCGATTTGAGAACGGCGCGCGGTCGATCGACGGCTTGCCTGGTCTCGTCCCGGTGTCCCAGACGTGACCGACACAGCGCAAGGGCCCCAGTACCGCAAGCCGAACAAGGTGTTCTGCTCGTTCTGCATGAAGTCGGAAGAGGAGGTCTCGCAGGTCGTCGCCGGGCCGGCCAACGTTTTCATCTGCAACGAGTGCGTCGCGATGTGCAATGTGTACATGGCCGGCCGCACGCCCGATCGTTCGCAGTACGTCCCGCCGGAACGCCAGCCGAGCGAGCGGCTGATCACTCATTTGGCGCCTGTGGATGAGACCTACCGCGCCAAGTATACGCAGCTCAAGTGGCTCGTCGCGACCTTGCGCGCACGGGCGGTGGGCTGGGCGGCGATCGGGGAGGCGCTGGGGGTGTCCGAGCAGGCGGCGTCGGAACGGTTCTCCTGAGGCTGACGGCCGTGTAGGCTGAGCGCCGCTTCAAGCTCATCCCGGGGGGAAATCGGTCCATGCATCTGAGGAAGTCCTTGGCGATCACGCTCGCCGTGTTGCTGGCGGCCTGCTCTCCGGCCGCGAAGCCGCCCGCCGGCGGAGCCACAAAGATTCGTTTCGCCACCGACTGGCGGGCGGAGGCCGAACAGGGCGGGTTCTATGAAGCGCTCGCCAACGGCGAATACGCCAGGCGCGGGCTCGACGTGACCATCGTGCCCGGCGGCCCCGGCGTGAACGTGCCGCAGATGGTGGCGGCCGGCGCGGTCGAGATGGGGATCGGCTCCAATAGCTTCATCGTCATGAACCTCGCCGCCGAGCACGTGCCCGTGAAGGCGGTGGCGGCGTTCATGCAGAAGGATCCGCAGGTCCTGATCGCCCACCCCGATGTCGGCATAGCCAGGATCGCCGATATGAAAGGCCATCCCATCCTGCTCGCCGACGCGTCGATCACGGCGTTCTGGGTCTGGCTCAAGAGCAAGTACGGTTTCACCGACTCTCAGGTGCGCAAGTACGCCTTCAGCAACGCACCGTTCCTGGCCGACAAATCCATCGTGCAGCAAGGTTATCTGACGTCCGAACCCTATACGATCGAGAAGGAGGCTCACCTGAAGCCGGCGGTGTTCCTGTTGGCCGACGAGGGTTACCCCGGCTACGCCGGCATGGTGCTGGCGCCCGACCGCCTGATCTCCGGCAGTCCGGCGGTCGTGAAGGCCTTCGTCGACGCGACCGCCGCCGGCTGGAAGTCCTACCTCGAAGGCGACCCGGCGCCCGGCGACAAGTTGATCCTCAAGGACAACCCCGAAATGACCGAGGACGTGCTCGCCCAGGCGCGCGACAAGCTGCGCAGACACCATGTGATCGGACCAGGCGCGATGACCGACGATCGTTGGGCTCAGTTCTTCAAGGTCGCGTCGCAGGGCGGCGTCTATCCCAGGACGATGGACTACAAGTCGGCGTATACACTGGCTTTCCTCCCTCCCCTTTTGGGGAGTGACAGGCCGCAAAGCGGCCAGGGTGGGGCGCCGTGAAGCGCAAGAGGCGCCGGGGCCGTTTAAGACTTCCCCACCCGTCTTCTCGCTTCGCTCGAAGTCACCATCCCCAGAAGGGGAGGGACGATTATTGGTGACTTCCGTCGCATCCCTCGCCGGCGTCGAGGTCGATTATCCTGGACGGGGCCGCGCGCTAGGGCCGTTCGACCTGGCCCTTGCGCCCGGCGAGATCGTCGCCCTGGTCGGGCCGTCTGGGTGCGGCAAGTCGACGGCGTTGCGCTTGTTGGCTGGCCTCGAGGCGCCGACCCGCGGCGCGGTTCAGCGTGCGGCCGGGCGCGGTGAGACCGCCGTGGTCTTCCAGTCGCCGACACTCGCGCCTTGGCTGAGCGCGGCGGCGAATGTCGCCCTGCCGCTGTCCTTGTCGGGAGTGAGGCGCCACGAGGCGCTGTCTCGCGCGACCGCGGCCCTCGAACGGGTGGGTCTTGGATCCTCCGCCGACGCGCGTCCGGCTCAGATGTCCGGCGGCATGGCCATGCGCGCCTCGCTCGCGCGGGCGCTGGTGACCGAGCCCAGGCTGCTCTTGCTCGACGAGCCGTTCGCGGCTCTGGACGAGATCACGCGCCGCGCCCTCGCCGACGACGTCCTGGCCTTGTGGGCGGTGACACGCCCGGCGATCGTCTTCGTCACCCACAACGTCGAGGAGGCGGTGTACATGGCAGGGCGCGTCGTGGTGATGTCCGCCTGCCCTGGCCGAGCCTGCGGCGAGACGGCCGTGCCGGGCCCGCTGCCGCGACCCGCCGGGTTTCGCATCACCGCGTTCTTCCGCGAGGCCGCCGAAGCGGTTTCACAGCAACTGGCCGCCGCAATGGCGATGCGATGATCAGGAACGCGCTACCGCCCATAGCGCTGGTTGTCGCCCTGCTGGTGATCTGGCAGGCGTGCTGCCGGCTCCTCTCCATCCCGCCCTATCTGCTGCCGCCCCCGTCGCAGGTCGGGGTCGCGCTGGTGAATGGCGCGCCGCTGCTGGCCGCTTCCGCCTGGCGGACCCTGTCGATGGCGCTCGAAGCGCTTGCGGCGTCCAGCCTGATCGCGACCACGCTCGCCTTCCTGGTAAGCCTCAACCGCGCGCTCGATCACGCCCTGCGACCGCTCGCGATCGCCGTGCAAGTGACGCCGGTTGTGGCTATTGCGCCGCTGGTGGGCATCTGGGCGGGCGTGGAACACCCGGGGCGGGCCGTCGTCGTCCTGGCCGCGATCGTGGCCTTTTTCCCGATTTTCTCAGGCGCGGCGCGGGGCCTCGCGGCCGCGGACCCCGACCTGGAGCGCCTGTTCGACCTCTATGGCGCGACGCCGTTGCAGCGACTGCTGCGGCTGCGCATTCCCTCATCGATCCCGTTCCTCATCGAGGGACACAAGATCGCGGCGGCCCTGGCGATCATCGGCGCAGTGGTCGCCGAATTCGCCGCCGGCTCCGGCGGAGCGCAGGGCCTGGCGTGGCGGATCCTGGAAGCCAGCAACCGCCTCCAGACCGATCGCATGTTCGCCGCCATCCTGGTTCTGGCGCTGATGGCGTCGGGTGTGCACCTGGTCTTCCAGGCCGTCGAGCGCGGCGCGCTCACATGGTGGCGGGGCCGCTGAAGACGGCTTCGATGTCGGCCTGCGACACCATACGATAGCGCCCCGGCGCGAGGTCGGGCGGCAGGTCGAGTCCGCCGATCCGGTCGCGGTGAAGCGCTTCGACGTGATTGCCGGCCGCGGCGAACATCCGGCGGACCTGATGATAGCGGCCCTCGGTGATGGTGAGCCAGGCGGTCGTCGCCGTCAGAGGTTCAAGCCGCGCGGCGGCGAGCGGCTTTGCCTCGCCGTCGAGCATGAGATCGCCGGCCGAAAACAGCGCCGCTTCATGACCCTCCAGCGGCCGCGCCAGGCTGACGTGATAGCGCTTGGCCACGTGGTTCCTCGGCGAGATGATCCGATGCAGCAGTCCGCCGTCGTCGGTGACCAGCAGCAGGCCCGACGTGTCGCCGTCCAGGCGGCCTACGGTCGACAGCACCGGCTCGCGACCGCGCCAGCGTCTGGGGAAGAGTTCGTACACACTGCGCCCGGGCTCGCGGTGCGAGCAGACCGCGCTCAGCGGCTTGTGCAGCATCAGGGTGAGCGGCGGCGGCGGGTCCACCGGGCGACCCTCGATGAAAAGGCGCTCGGGCAGGTCCGGCGTCGCTTCGACTTTGGCGTCGGCCTTGCGCGCCGGGGCGCCATCGAGAACGACGTCGCCGGCGGCGATCATCGCCTGGACGTCGCGGCGCGATCCGTAGCCTAGATTGGCCAGCAGGCGATCGAGGCGGACGCTCACTTGCGCGCCTCGTAGATCTTGTAGCCGCGCGACTGGGTCACCGATGTGACGCGCGAGAAGCACGCCGCCAGCACCGCCTCGTAGGGCAGTTCAATGTTTGCCACCATCCAGCAGACTCCGCCTCGCCTAAGGCTGGCGCCGGCCGCCGCGATGAAGGCCTGGCCCAAGGCGCGGTCTTCGCGCCCCGCGTCATGGAACGGCGGGTTCATGACCACGAAGTCGAGCTCGGCCGGCGCCGGTCCGCGCACGTCGCGGTGCTCGAACACGGCGCGCGCGTCCTGGACGTTGCGCCCGGCCGCGGCGATGGCGCGCGCGTCGATGTCGATCGCCAGCAGGCTCGACACCTTGGGCGAGGCCAGCACGGCGCGGGCGAGGACGCCGACGCCACAGCCCAGATCCGCGCCGCGTCCGCCGAGCGGCGGCAACGCCTCCAGCAGCAGCGCCGTCCCCGGATCGAGCCGATCCCAGCTGAACACTCCCGGCTGCGACCAGAGACCAAGCCGGGGCGCGAATTGCGGTCCGCCCGCCGCGATCGCCTCGGCAAGACCGCCCGGCGCCTGCGGCGCGGCGCAGGTGACGATGCGATGGCGCCGGCGGGCGCTCTCGCTCACGGCGCAGCCGAAGCCTTCCAACTCGGCGCGCAGGCGCATGCCCCCCTTGTCCTTGGGCGCGAGCACGGTAAGGGCGGCGCCGGCTTTGAGGGCTCGCAGGGTCTGGGCGAGGACATAGCGGCGCTCGACCGTCCCCTGGGGCGCGGCGATCAGCCCGCTGTCGAGCGAGCGGTCGGCGGTCGCCTCGATCGCTTCGGCGCCGGGAATCAGCGGCGAGACCTGGGTCGCCGCGGGGGTCGGGCCGGCAAGCGCGGGTGGAGGATAACCATAGACGATTTCCGTCGTTCTTCCCCCCTCCGCTTTATGGGGAGGGACAGGACGCGCGGCGTCCAGGGTGGGGAAGTGTGGGTCATCCGCCGGCCGCATGGGTTTCATCTCACTTCCCCACCCTGACGGCTTCGCCGTCTGTCCCTCCCCATAAAGGGGAGGGAGGATTCCTACCCCCGCTCGCGGGTGCGATCGAACGTGACTTTCGGATAGCGTTCGGAGACGTAGCCGATCTCCCACGCCGACTTGGCGAGGAACACCACCTGCCCGTCGATGTCGCTCGCCATGGCGCCGCGGTGGGTGCTGGCGAAGTCTTCGACGTCGGCCTTGGCGCCGTTCAACCAGCGGGCTTCGGAATAGGGCGCCGGCTCGAACACCACGTCGAGGGCGTATTCGCCGCCGAGCCGGTCGGCCATGACCTCGAACTGCAGTTGTCCGACCGCGCCGACCACGGAGTCCGATCCGATCGCCGGGCGAAAGAGCTGGGTGACCCCTTCTTCGGCGAGACCCTCCAGGGCCTTCTTCAGGTGCTTGGCTTTGAGCGGATCGGTCACCCGCACGCGGCGCAGGATTTCCGGCGCGAAGTTCGGCAGGCCCGCGAAGCGCAGGGTTCCCGACTGCGAAAGGCTGTCGCCGACGCGCAGGACGCCATGGTTGGGGATGCCCATGACGTCGCCGGCGAACGCCTCCTCGGCCAGTTCACGGTCGGAGGCGAAGAACAGGATCGGCGCGTTGACGCTCATCTGACGGCCGGTGTTCTGCACCTTGAGCTTCATGCCGCGCGCGAAGCGGCCGGACGTCAGGCGCACGAAGGCGACGCGGTCGCGGTGGTTGGGGTCCATGTTGGCCTGGATCTTGAAGACGAACCCGGACACCTCGTCGTCGCCCGGGGCGACGTGGGTAGGCTCGCCGCCGCGCAACGCGGCCACCGGCCGCGGCGGAGGTGCGAAGGCGCCCAGGGTCTCCAGCAGCTGATCGACGCCGAAATGCCGCAAGGCCGAGCCGAACAGCACCGGAGTCATGTGGCCTTCCAGGAAGCTGACCGGATCGAAGGGCTTGGACGCTTCCTTGACCAGCATCGCGCCTTCCTCGGCCTCCTCGCGCTCGTCCGGAGCGAGGTAGGAGTCGAGCGCGTTGGACCTCAGCGCCAACGGCGCCGGATGGCCGTCGGCGTGGCGCGCGAACGGCAGCAGCACGTCGTGACGCAGGTCGATCATGCCCTTGAAGCGGCTGCCCGAGCCCGCCGGCCAGTAGAGCGGCGCGGGATCGAGCGCCAGCTTGGACGCGATCTCATCCAGCAGGGCGAACGGATCGAGCGCCTCGCGGTCCATCTTGTTGATGAAGGTGATGATCGGGATGTCGCGCAGGCGGCAGACTTCGAACAGCTTCAGCGTCTGAGGTTCTATGCCCTTGGCGGCGTCGAGCACCATCACGGCCGCGTCGGCCGCCGTCAGGGTGCGATAGGTGTCCTCGGAAAAGTCTTCGTGGCCGGGCGTGTCGAGCAGGTTGAACATCAGGCCGGCGTGATCGAAGGTCATGGCGCTGGCCGATACGGAGATGCCGCGCTCGCGCTCGATCTTCATCCAGTCGGAGCGGGTGCGCCTTTGCTCGCCGCGCGCCCGCACCGCGCCGGCCGCGCGGATAGCGCCGCCGGCCAGCAGCAGGTTTTCGGTCAGCGTGGTCTTGCCGGCGTCGGGATGGCTGATGATCGCGAACGTGCGCCGGCGCGCGGCCTCGGCGGCGGGGGAGTTGAGGGACATCTGCGGGCGATAGCATCTCGACGGAGGCGACTCCAGCGAGGGGAGCAGTCGCCTCCCTCCCCAAGGGGAGGGAGAAAAGAAAAAGCGTTACCCTACTTCTTCTTGCCGGGCGTCACGACGAACGGCGAGGCGGCGGGCGGCGGCGCCGCCTTCGCCTGCTTGGGCTTACGCGTCTCTTTGTTCCCGCGCTTCTGATCTTTGTTGGCCATCTCGAGGTCTCCGAGGCGCGCGGGTCAGAAGTAGCCGGTCTCGCCTTCGACACGGACCTGGACGATACGGCCCTGACCGACGGCGGCGCGCGCGAGTTTGGTGGCCGAGGCGACCACTTCGGCCTTGTCCTTGGCGCGGTTCGACAGGCGGCCGTCGTGTTCGACGGCCCAGGCGCCGTCGTGTTTTACGATCTTGAAGATAAGGGCTGACATGGGGACCTCCACCGTCGTGGATCGGCGGTCGGGCTCACTATGCGCCGAACACGGCGCAATAGCGAGCATTTCCCGCCATCGTCCGTCTTGCTTCCGTCTGCCGCGCCATCCATCGTACCGCGAGCCATCTCAAGGCGGGCGAGGAAACGAGGGCGATGAGGGATCTCGAGGGCAAGGTCGTGTTCATCACCGGGGGCGCGAGCGGGATCGGCCTGGCCATGGCCAGGGCGTTCGGGCGCGAGGGCATGTGCGTGATGCTGGCCGATATCGAGCCGACCGCCCTGTCGGTGGCGGTCACGGACCTGCGCGCTTCGCAGGTGCGGGCAAAAGGCGTCGTGGCCGACGTCACCAACCGCGACTCGCTGCGCGCCGCCGCGCTCGAGACCATCGCCGAGTTCGGCAAGATCCATGTCGTCTGCAACAATGCCGGCGTGTTGTCAGGCGGCGCCTTCGGCCACGTTCCCGAGCGCGACTGGGGCTGGCTGGTCGATGTCAACCAGCTGGGCGTCGTCCACGGCATGGAGATCTTCGCCCCCCTGATCGTCAGCCACGGCGAGGGCGGCCACTTCGTCAACACCGCCTCCATGGCCGGCATGATCGGCGTGCCCGGCATGGAGCCCTATTGCGCCACAAAGTTCGCCGTGGTGGCGATGAGCGAGGGCTGGGCGCCGCAGATGGCGGCCCACGCCATCGGCGTGTCCGTGCTCTGCCCGGGATTTGTGAAGACCAGGATCCACGAGAGCCGCCGCAACCATCCGGCCGCGGACAGGGCGGCCGCGGCCACCACCGAATTCGACGCCCAGATGACCCAGCCCGTGCTGACCGGCATCGATGTCGCGGTCGTCGCCGAGCGCGTGCTGGAGGCGGTCAAGGACAACGAATTCTACGTCTTCACTCATCCCGAAATGCGCCCGGCGGTCGAGCAACGTTTCGCGGCCATCCTCGCGGCGTTCGACAAGGCCGCCGCCAGCCCAGCCCTGGCCGGGGTTCCACGAACGGCGATCGCCGGCGTGGCCCTGGGCTCCGACTAGGGCGTCGTCACCCCTCCGTGTCGATCGACGCCTGCAGGGCCGGCCCGTAGCGGTGGCCGGTCACCGTTTCCGAGTTCACCGTCGCCTCGAACTTCGCCATCATGCCGGGGCCGAGGCTTACCGACGCCGCGGCGGCGTTTTCGGTCATGTGTTCGGGGTTTGTCGTGCCCGGAATGGGGATGATGATGGCGTCCTTGTGCAGCAGCCAGGCCAGGCAGAGCTGCGCCGGCGTGCAGTCCGCCTCGCGCGCCAGGGCTTCGAAGCGGGCCAGCAGCCGCAGATTGGCCGCGAACGCCTCGCCCTGGAATCTCGGCATGCCGGTGCGAAAATCCCCCTCGGTCAGCGAGGCGAGATCGCGCAGGCCGCCGGCCAGAAAGCCGCGGCCGACCGGGCTGAACGCGACGAACGCCACGCCCAGCTCGCGGCAGGCGTCGAGCACGGCGATCTCGGGGTTGCGGGTCCAGGGCGAGTATTCGGTCTGCAGCGCGGCGATCGGATGTGTGGCGTGCGCCCTGCGAAGGGTCGAGGCCGACACCTCCGACAGTCCGATCTCCTTGATCTTGCCCTCGGCGACGAGCTCGCTAAGCGCCCCGACACTCTCCTCGATCGGCACGCGCCTGTCCCAGCGGTGCAGGTAGTAGAGGTCGATGACATCGGTGCGCAGCCGTTTGAGGCTCTCCTCGCAAGTCGCCTTCAGCACCTCCGGGCGCCCATTCAACTCGCGCTTGCCCTCGCGCGTCAGACCGCATTTCGAAGCCAGCACATAGTCGCCGCGCCGATCGGCGAGAACCTCTCCGATCAGGCTCTCGTTGTGCCCCAGACCATAGACCGCTGCGGTGTCGAGAAAGGTGTAGCCGGCGTCGAGCGCGCCCCTGAGCACGCGCTCGGCCTGCTCGCGCGGCGGCGGCGCGCCGTAGGCGTGCGAAAGGCTCATGCAGCCGAGTCCGATCGCCGAGACCTCGAAACCGGCTATCCGTCTCTTATGCATACGCCCGAGCCTCCCGACTAACCGCGCTTTTCAAAGCGTCGCGCCGACCAGTATTGATACCCGCCGTCGTCCGTGCATCGCCATCCGCGCCGCCTCAGCGCGCGGCCGACCATGGTGTTGAAGAAGCCGTGGGCGAGGACCAGAATGTCTTCGCCCGTTTCGGCCCGCTCGATCAAGGTCCTCGCCACGACGTCCGCGCGCGTCTGCGCCTGCGCCCGGGTTTCCTCGCCGTGGTAGTGGCTGAAGAACCACCACCAAATTCGCGCGATCACGCCCCAGTGGCGTGGCGGCAGCTTGACCCAGCGGGGAAAGGCCGGCGGCGGCAGCGGCGCTTCGATAAGCGACTCGTCCACGGTGAACCCGCGATCCGCCGTGAGCGCCTGAGCGGTTTCGACCGCCCGCCGGCGGGTCGAGGCAAGGATGAGCCCGGCCTCCCGCGCGGCGGCGACCAGCCGGGACGGCGGGGTCTGCGCCGCCTTGAGGCCGCCGACTTCATAGCGCGCCCACCAGTCACGGTATTCCGAAGACGTCAGCCGCACCTTGCGCGACAGCGCGGGCTCTCCATGACGAGCGAGCGTGATCGAGCCCATCGTCTTGCTCAAGCGTCCTGTAAGGCCCTGGCGTGCGCGAGCGCCGATTGGCCGAGCGCTCTCAGATCATAGCCGCCTTCGAGGGAAGAGACCACGCGGCCGGCGGCGTGGGCGTTGGCCACCGAGACGATCGCCCGCGTCGCCCAGCCATAGTCCTCCGCCTCCAGCGCCTGCTGGGCCAGCGGGTCGCGGGCATGGGCGTCGAAGCCCGCGGAAATCAGAATCATCCCTGGGGCGAAGGCGTCGACGCGGTCCATCAGTTTTTCGAACGCGGCCCGCCAGGTTTCGCGGGGCGCGCCCGGCGCGACCGTGACGTTGGCGATGTTGCCGACGCCGGTCTCCGAAGGGTCTCCTGTCCCTGGATAGCAGGGACTCTGGTGGACCGAGGCGAAGAAGACGCTGGCGTCGCGTGCGAAGGCCGCCTGCGTGCCGTTGCCGTGGTGGACGTCGAAGTCCACGACGGCGACACGCTCGACGCCGGACGCTCGCGCCACGCGCGCGGCGATGGCGACGTTGGAAAACAGGCAAAAACCCATGGCGCGGTCGGGTTCGGCATGATGTCCAGGCGGCCTCACGGCACAGAACGCCCGGTCCGCCTCGCCGGCGAGGATGGCCCGTGTGGCGGCCGTCGCCGCCCCGGCCGCCCTGCGCGCGGCGCTCAGGCTTCCAGGCGACATGCGGGTGTCGGCGTCGATGACACTGTAGCCGGCCCGCGGCGCCGCCGCGAACAGGGCGTCGATGAAGCGCGCATCGTGCACCAAGCCGAGGTCGACCTCGGCGACCAGGGGCGCGTCGCGACGGTCGAGCGCCAGGTCCGACGCTTCGTCGAGGGCTTCCATCACCGCCGCCAGCCGCTGCGGCGACTCGGGATGGCCGGCGCCGGGCTGGTGGCCGAGCATGTCCAGGTGCGTATAAAGCGCGAGAGGCATATTCCGATCCTAGTTTGAGAATCCGTGGGAGACCATGATCCAGGAGACAATTCGCCAGGCGCGACCCGCCGACGCAGAGACGCTCGTACAACTCTCTTGCGACACCTTCCGCGCCGCCTTCGGCGATCTCTACTGGCCCGCCGACCTGGAGGCCTTTCTGGCCACGGCCTATGGCCTGGAAAAGACGCGCAGGGAACTGAGCGATCCGAACACCGCTGTCTGGCTCGCCGAACGCGACGGCGTTGCCATCGGCTACGCCCTGGCCGGTCCCTGCGAACTGCCCCATCCGGACGTGAGCCCGGCATGCGCCGAATTGAAGCGGATCTATCTCGCGCCGAGCGCGCAGGGCGCGGGTCTCGGCACACGATTGTTGTCGCAAGCGCTCGCCTGGATGGAGCGCGAGGGGCCGCGGCGCCTATGGATCGGCGTCTGGTCGGGCAACCGGGGCGCGCGCCGGCTTTATGAGACCATCGGGTTCGCCAAGGTCGGCGAGTATTATTTCAAGGTTGGCGAGGCCATGGACCGCGAGTTCATTCTGCGGCGCGGCTGATTGCCCTGGACAGGATCGTTTCGCGCCCCCATCCTCATGGATCAAACATCTGTTCGACAAAGCCTAAAAGAGACCGCCGCCATGTTCATGCGCTTCTTCACCGAGCTCAAGCAGGCCCGCGTGCCGGTGACCCTCAAGGAATATCTGATGCTCATGGAGGGCATGGATAAGTCGGTCATCAATCGCCGCGTGGAGGAATTCTACTATCTGTCGCGCGCGACGCTGGTGAAGGACGAAAAGCACCTCGACCGCTTCGACGTGGTGTTCGGCCATGTGTTCAAGGGCCTCGAACTCATCTCCGCGGAAAAGGCCGTCGATATCCCCACCGAATGGCTCAAGCGCCTGACCGAAAGCTTCCTGACCGACGAGGAGAAGCAGCAGATCGAAGCCATGGGCGGTTTCGACAAGTTCATGGAGATGCTTCAGGAACAGATGAAGCAGGGTCGCGGCGAAGGCGACGAGGACGGCGACGAAGACGAGCGCGGCAAGGGTCGGAACTTCCCGATCGGGGCCGACGGCTATCACCCCGAGGGCATTCGCATCGGCCAGGACAAGGGCCGCCACGGAAAGGCGATCAAGGTCTGGGACAAGCGCGAATACAAGAACCTCGACGACTCGGTCGAGCTCGGCACGCGCAACATCAAGATCGCCCTGCGTCGCCTGCGCAAGTTCGCCCGCCAGGGCGCGGCCGACGAACTGGACATGAAAGGCACGATCAAGGAGACCGCCAACAAGGGCTATCTCGACCTCGTCATGCAGCCCGAGCGGCGCAATACGATCAAAGTGCTGTTGTTCTTCGACATCGGCGGCTCGATGGACAGTCATATCCGTGTTTGCGAGGAGCTCTTCAGCGCCGCGCGCACCGAATTCAAGACCATGGAATTCTTCTACTTCCACAACTGCCTGTATGAAGGCGTGTGGAAGGACAATCGCCGCCGCCATACCGAGAAGCTCGACACACACGACATCCTCAACAAGTACGGACGCGACTACAAGATCATCTTCGTCGGCGACGCCACCATGAGTCCCTACGAGATCACCTATCCGGGCGGCTCGGTCGAGCACTGGAACGAGGAGCCGGGCGCGGTTTGGATGGATCGCGTGTCGCGCACCTGGGAAAGCGTCGCCTGGCTCAACCCCACCCCCGCCCGCCACTGGGACCACACCCCCTCGATCGGCGTCATGCGCCAGCTCGTCGCCGACCGCATGTTCCCCCTGACCATCCAGGGCCTCGACGCCGCGATGCGGGAATTGGTCAGGTAGATTGGTTTTTCCGTCTGCCCCGGACAAAAACTAAGGCGACGCCCTGTTCCGAAATTCATACCGTCCGACTCCGGATTCTGGTCAGGCCGCATCACCACCCATCCGTGCGGCGCGAAGCGCCATCCGCGGCCATCCGTGTTCTCGACCGCCCAGCGCATCCGATGCCGTCTTCGTCCGACAATTCATCCAAGAATCCCGCATCCGCCTCGACGCCCGTCGTTCCCAGAGAGAACGCGGACGCCTCGTCGAGGATTCGCCGGTGGATGGGGGGACGCGCCCATTGCGTGTTATTACAGGATTTTTCCCGGGCGACCCAGTCGCCGCGCCTCTCCCCTTACTCCGGTCCAACCAGATCTCGCCTGGCCTTTTCCAGCTCTTCCGCATAGCGACGCGTGGCGTAGCCCTCGGAGAGGACTCCCAGGACGGAGCCGCCCTCGTCGAGCACCGCCAGTTCGTCGGTCTCGGTCTGGTCGAAGACGCGCATGGTCTCCTTGATGGTCATGGCCGGGCTGAGCCAGGCGTTCCGGGTGATCGCCAGATCGCCCACGGGGCCCGCTTGGTCGGGATTGGCATAGGCCGCCGAAAGGTTGACGATGCCCGCGTAGTGGCCGGCCTCATCCAGAATGACGACGCGCCGGGTCGAGCCGAGGGGAAAGCGGCGGCGGAACTCCTCGATCGACGCGGCCGCGGCGATCGTGGCCGCGTCGCGGCGCATCATCTTCCCCGCGGTTAGGTCGCGCAGCCACGCGACGTCGTGCGCGCTGCGGATGGTCTCGCCGCGCAGATGCAGGCGCCAGGTGGAGAAGGAATAGCCGAACGTCTCGCGCACGATCAGGCTGGCGGTGATCGAGGCGGTCAGGGTGGCCGCCGTCAGAGCGAAGTCTCCGGTCGTCTCCAGGACCAGGAAGGTCATGGTGAAGGGCCCGCCTATGATGGCGACGGCCACGGCGCCCATTCCAACCATGGAGGCGGCCATGGGATCGATACCATGGTGCAAGCCCATGGCCGTCAAGGCCAGCGCGTACAGGCGGCCGACCAGCGAGCCCAGGAACAGGGAGGCGAAGAACAGGCCGCCGCGAAACCCGAACCCCAGGGAGATGATCGAGGCGGCCGCCTTGGCGAGAATCAGCAGCGCCAGCGTGCTCATGGCCAGATGCGCGCCCAGGTCGACGGCCAGCGCCCCATGCCCCGCGGAGAGGGTCTGCGGCGCGAACCAGGCGATCGCCGCCAGAAGCATCCCGCCGACGACGGGCCGCAGCCAGGAGGGACCGGGCAAGCGCGCCGCCGCCCTCTCGGCGAGCGCGACCAGGCGCATGATGGCAACGCCGAACAAGGCGCAGATGAGCCCCAGGACGGTGAAGAGCAGGTAGTGCGAGGGCGCCAGGGAATCGCTGGAGGTCGCGTCGATGACCAGGCCGCCGCCGGCGAGAAAGCGGGCGATCAGGGCGCCGGCGATCGCCGCGCCGACCACCGGGGCGATGTTGGCGACCGTGTAGGAGCCGATGATGATTTCGAAGGCGTAGAAGGCGCCGGTCAGCGGCGCTCCGAAGGCGGCGGCTATGCCTGCGCCCGCGCCGGCGCCGACGAACGTGCGCAGATCGCTGCGGCGAAGGTTGAAGGCGCCGCCGGTGAAGGAGGCAATGGCCGCGCCCATCTGGGCGTAGGCCGCTTCGAGCCCCACTGACGCCCCGCAGCCATTGGAAAGGATGGATTGCAGCGAGAGGAACAGGCTCTCGCGCAGCGACATGCGTCCGCCGCGCAGCGCATTGGCCTCGACGGGGTCGACGATAGGCGTCGTCCGGCGTCGCGCCCACACCCAGGTGACGAGGCCAAGCGCCAGACCGCCGGCGGGCGCGATCAGCAAGGCCGACGGCGGCAGATCGCCGATCGCCGACAGGCGCTGGCGCGGACCAATTCCGTACAGGGTCGACTGAAGCCCGTGGGCCATCCAACTCACCGCCAGCGTCGCCAGACCCGACAGGGCCCCCACCAGTGTGGCGATCGCCGCAAGCCATAGTTCGCTGGCGCGGATGCGGCCGCGGATGCGGGCGAGCGGGTTCAGGCGCCGATGGCGTGTGCGGCCGGGCTGGGGCGACGGCGCCGCCGCAAAGGTGTCGCGCGAGATCAATTGTCGTCCCGCGGCGCGGGCGCGTCATGTCTATGGGGTATCGCCGCGCTCCGGGCCCCGACGCAGCCGTCGGGGCGCTTCGAACTCCGCACAATTCTCTCGGCCATCCCGGGCGCCTTCTTTCAGAGTTCCGCGCGGACGGGTCTTCGCCGCGCGAAGGCGCCGGCGCCCCCCTCTGAGCCGGACCGGACGCGGTGCAACCCGGTCGGGCGGTCATGCCGCGCTGTGCGAAGGATAGCCTCAGGACCTATGCGTGACGAGCCTGTGCAGACAAGCCATCGGGTCGACCCGCGCCAGGTCGATCGCCTCGAAAGTGGGCCGGGCGACCACCAGCGACAGCCGCGGCGAGATCACGTCGCGTCCCGTGCTGGGGTCCACGGCGACGACCTCCACCGATAGCGCCACGCTGGAAATCGCGCCGGCCACGTCGGTGCTGAAGATCTCGTGCAGCGAGCGCAAGACCAATTGGGCGACGACACGGTCATAAATGGCGGCGCGCTCGTCCGGCGATCTGTCGACTTCCTTGATTTCGTCGGACGGTTTCAGGTATTTGAAAGCCTCGACCGTCGGCACCACCTGGCCGGCTGCCGGTATCCTCATGCGCACAGCCAAGGTCCCGGTCCTGGGATTTAGATCGGCCTCCACCTGCCTTTCCAGTCGCTTGGGATAGGGCGATTTCTTCAGCACCTCGGCGGCGTACCATTCCACGGCCGTCGGCTCGCCCGCCTTAAGGCCGCGTTCGAGTTTGGCGAACCGGCCGTTCTGCGCCTCGACTTCGGCGCGCAGAGATTCGAGAGCCTGGACGCGCCGCGACTGCGCGCGCTCCCAGTCGGCGAGCGCGTCACGATATCGCGTGGCGCCGGCCTCGACGGCCTCGGCATGGTTCGCGCGGGCGTCCGGCGACAGCCGCTCGAGGAGCCCCAGCGGCTGGGGCCTGAACTGTTCGGGATGTGGCGGCGTCAGGTCGCTGAGTTCGGCAGGAAGATCGGCGAGCGTCGGCGCGCGCCGCCAGTCGCCGACACCGACGTGGGCGTCTCGGGCGAGGCCGGCCTCGAGGATCGTGTCCAGGGCATGGACGATCGATTTCAGCGCTTCGGACTTGTCGTGCGCTTCGCTACGCCGCCCGGAGCCGCCGTTGCCTCCGCCTGAATGCTTTACCGCGCCGATTTGTCCTCCCCGAGCACCTTGTTTCGAGAGGACAACGGATGAAAGCGGTGTTTTCAGGCCCAGGGGAAACGACTCCGGCTAGAGGATTTAGTCACGAATTTGGGGCCGCTCCAGCAATCCGCAAGCCACGCGTCCTGATAGCCGCAAAAGCGATCCGGCTCCAGAGCCTTGGTCCGCACGCGGCGGATTGGGCGTGCGCGGTCCTGGACGGACCATGAGGCGTATGGACCTCGGCGTCGAGACGAGGCAGAAAACCGCCCTCGCGGAGGGCGCGCGCGCCCCGGCCATATTGGAGGACGCCTCGTGTCGTCGAAGCATCTCGTGGACCCACAGCTGGTTCCGCTGATCGAGCAATTGCCGGGTTTCGGTCTTGGCGTGGCCAAGCTCGACGACATCCGCGCGATGATGATCGCCATGAGTATGGCGGCCCAGGCGCCGCCGGCCGACGATGTGGCGGTGACCGAGCACCGGGTTCCCGGCCCGCCGGGTGCGCCCGACGTGCGGGTGCTGGTCTCGGCGCCGAAGAGCGAAGGCGAAGGCCGGCCCGGCGTCCTGCACGTGCACGGCGGAGGCTACATCCTGGGGTCGGCCGAGATGACGCTCGAGACCGACGCCGCCTACGCGCGCGCCTTCGACGCCGTGGCCGTGTCCGTGGACTATCGGCTCGCCCCGGAGACTCCCCACCCAGGGCCCGTGGAGGATTGCTACGCCGCCCTGACGTGGTTGTACGCGAACGCAAAGTCGCTCGGTGTCGACACCGGCCGGCTCGTGGTGACTGGCGAGAGCGCCGGCGGCGGTCTCGCGGCGGCGCTCGTCCTTCTGGCCCGTGACCGCGCGGAGATCCCCATCGCCTTCCAGCATCTGATCTTTCCGATGCTGGACGACCGCACGGTCACGGCCGACGATCCCTCGCCGTTTCACGGTGAGTTCCTGTGGACGCGCCCCGACAACCGCTTCGGCTGGGCGTCGCTGCTGGGCGTCGAGCCCGGCTCGCCGGACGTCTCCTACCACGCCGCGCCCGCCCGCGCGCCCGACCTTGCCGGTCTGCCGCCGACGTTCATCTGCTGCGGCGCCCTGGACCTGTTTCTCGAGGAGGACATGGAATACGCCCGTCGCCTGATCCGCGCCGGCGTGCCGACCGAACTCCATATCTATCCCGGCGCGCCGCATGGATTCATGTTTGTCGCCGACGCCCATGTGACACGCGCCTACGCCCGCGATTCCATGGCCGCGCTGGAACGGGCGCTCGGCAAGCCTTGATCTGGAGCGCCGGCTTGCAGCCCATGGGCGCTAGCTAGACCAGCTTGCGCCCGGTCAGCTTTTCCAGCACCCGCAGCGGTGAGGTATCCGGGTTCTCCATGCCGCCGATGGGCAGGTAGAACGTCTGCTCCAAAGCGAAACATCCCGACACCGCCGCGTGCACGACGCCGTCGGTGAACACCAGCCAACTGCTTCCCGCCGCAAATGACACCTCCCGGCTTGGTCCCTCGCGCTGATAGGCTTCGTCCAGCTTGGCCCTGTCATGCATGCCCAGCATCAGCGCGTCATAGGGGGTACGAAATGAGCGGGTCGCACCCAGGCGTTGCAGCAACCAAGCCTCGCCGGGCCAAGGGCGCCTTGTCTGATCGAGCCAACGCCTGGCGTAGTCCTCGAACGGCTCGCCAACCCGCCAGACGCGGGCCTGGCCGGCCGGGTTGATATTGCTGAACACCCGAAGGATGCGCTCTCCGCCCGTGGGCCGCGAAGGGAAGGCGTCCGCGTGCAGTCGCCGGTCGTCCTTGCGTGGGCTCAGGGCGGGCGCGCCCGCGTCCCTCGTCCGCAAGCTGGCGCGGCCCATGCGCAGGTGTGGGCCGTAGGCGGGCGCGACTTCGAGCACTTGTCCGCGCGCCCATTGGGCGTAACGGCGCATCAGCGCGGCGATCACCCCATCGTCCAGCGCGCCTTCATTCGCCCCGCGCACGGCGCCCGAGTTCGGGTCGAGGCTGATGTTCTTGGCGCGTCGCGTACCTACGGCGCCAGCGACCCGCGCCGCCTCCGCTTCGCTCAGATTGAACCTGGCGCCGGCGGGAGCGACGATCTCGCCGGCCTCGAGTCGAGACGCGCCGCCCGCGTCCGCCATTGGCGCCGTCGACGCGCTAAGCGGCCTTCAGCAGCGACTTGTGCAGCAGGCTGATGGCGGCCTCGCGATCGATGCGCTCGATGGCGGCGACTTCGCGCGCCATGCGGTCGAGCGCCGATTCGTAGAGTTGGCGTTCGGAATAGGACTGCTCGGGCTGACTGTCGGAGCGATGCAGGTCCCGCACCACTTCGGCGATCGAGATCAGGTCTCCGGAATTGATCTTGGCTTCGTATTCCTGGGCTCGACGGCTCCACATGGTGCGCTTCACCCGCGCGCGGCCTTTGAGAGTCGTCAGGGCCTGCGATACGACATTGCCTTCGGCCAGCGAGCGCAGTCCGGCCGTCTTGGCCTTCTTTGTCGGCACTCTGAGGGTCATTTTCTCATGATCGAACGTGATCACGTAAAGCTCGAGCGACGAACCGGCGACCTCTTGCATCTCGACGCCCTGAACGACTCCCACCCCGTGCGCGGGATAAACGACGTGGTCCCCGATCTTGAAATCGTGTTCGCTCTTGGCATGCATTTTTTCAGTGTTTCCTTCATCTGTTCACCGCCTCGATCCTCCCCCGGGGGGAGACGAGAACGCCCACCCGCGAGGAACGCGAATTGACATTACGAGGCTGTTGAATCCACGACATGGCGGTCCGCCTGACCGCAACGATCTGCGGGTCATAACACAAAATCGAAGGGTTTTGAAGGGTTACGCAGACGATCTGGAAATCGTCAGGACCCCGTGCCGGGTTTTTCGCTGAAGTATTTCTCCAGCTTGCCGGTTTCGCGTTCCCATTGGGCGGCGTCGGCCGGCGGCGTGCCCTTTACCGTGATGTTCGGCCATACCTTGGCGAAGTCGGTGTTGACTCGCAGCCACTTGCCGTCCGGGTCATCCTCGGTGTCGGGCTTGATCGCATCCACCGGACATTCGGGTTCGCACACGCCGCAGTCGATGCATTCGTCGGGACTGATCACCAAAAAGTTCTCGCCTTCGTAAAAGCAGTCGACCGGGCATACCTCCACGCAGTCCATGTATTTGCATTTGATACAGGCGTCGGTGACGATGTAGGTCATCAATCTCTCATGGCGGTCGGGTGATCGCGCGTTTTTCAGCCCGGCGTCGGGATTGTCAATGGCGAGACTCTGACGACGTCGTCAGCTTTCCTCCATCGGTGAGTAAAGCGCGCGCGCTTCGGCGGGTGGGCCGCGCCGCGTTCCCAAGGCTTCGACGCGCACCGCGGTCAATCGTCCGGCCAAGGCGAACACCAGTTGATCCCCCACCTTTACGGGGCGAGCGGCCTTGTCGGCGCGCGTACGCTGCTCGCCGCGCGTCACATGGACGCGCCCGGATTCGACCACCCGCGCCGCCAGCGTCCGCGTCTTGAAGAACCTCGCCCGCCACAGCCAGACATCGATACGGCAAGCTTCGTCAGGCAACGCCTTGGCGAGCCTTGCGTCTGGGGCCGCGCCGCTTCGCCGCGCGCCGGGGCGGCTGCAGGCTTGCCAGGGCGGCGAACGGCGAGGCGGAGAGGGCCGGCGAGTCCGGCGACGCCCCCCAGGCGCTGCGCCGCCGCCGCCAGGCGCGTGGCGCGTCCGGCGTCACCTTGCCGACTGGCGCATAGCCCAGGGCGCGCATGACCGCCTGTGCGTGGGCCGAACTCCAGCCCAGGACCTCGCGGGATGCGTCGGTCAGCGTCACCGTGCCAGCGGGTCCCGCCGCCTGTCGCAACAGTTCGCCCAAATGCTCCAGCGTTTCCACGGTCTCGGTGAGGGGCCCGATCGCGACAAGCCCGCTCAGCCCCAGGGCGCGGGCCGGCGCGGCCGACGCGGCGAACGCCGCCGCGAAGCCGCGCGACGGGGGCGCGAGCTGTTCAGGCAAGAAGAGGCTGAATGTCCCGATCCGGACGCCCAGGCTCCTCAGACGGCGCCGCTCCCCCTGGCTGAGCGCCTGGACATCGGCCTCGACCTCGCAACGGGCGATGGCGCCGCCGGTTTCGATGATCCGGTAGGCCACGCCCCGCGCCAGCCCCTTGACCGCCCCGTCGGCCACCGCGTCGATCAGGCGCTTGAGCGGCGCCAGTCGCCGCCCGGCCTCGGCGGCGACGAAGGCTTCGAGACGTCGGGCGGCCCGCGCCCGCGTCGGCTCGGGCCCCAGGGTTCCGTAGAGGCGCACGATGGGCGAGAACGGCTGGTCGCCCGCCAGGACCGCGACCGCGTCTCCGCGCCAGGAGACCACGCCACCGGGGTCGACGGCGAACGCCTCGTCGCCATCGGCCGCGAGCGCGCCGAGGCGCCGGGCCAATTCCGGAGCCACCGCCCGTTCGGCCGCCGCGCGCAGAGCCTTGGCCTCCAGGACACCGACCGATTTGGCCGGTTCGAAGGCCAGGCCGCGCAGTCGTCCGACGAAATGGCCTTCCACCGTGACCGAACCATCGCGCGCCACGCCCGCCAGCAGGTCGTCGCGCCGTCCCAGGCCCCGCAATAGGGCGCTGGTGCGCCGATCGATGAACCGCGCCATCAGCTTTTCGTGCAGGGCGTCGGACAGGCGATCCTCCAGTCGCCGGGTGGTCTCGCGCCAATGGTCCGGATCCGCCAACCAGTCGGGGCGATTGGCGACGTAGGCCAGCGTGCGCACGCCGGCCAGCCGGACCGCGAGCGCGTCGATCTCGCCGTCGATCCGGTCGAGGCCGCGGAGTTGCCCGGCCATCCAGTCGGGCGCCAGGCGCCGGCCGGCGCCGAGGGGCTCGAACAGCGTATGCACCAGGCGCAGGTGGTCTTCGCGTGTCGTCTTGCGGAAGTCGGGGGTCTGGCAGACATCCCACAAGCGCAGCAGCGCCGATCGATCGCGGCATCGGTTGGCGACCGCCGGGTCGGCGGCCATCTGGCGCAGGGTCAGTTCATCCAGCGCCTCCGGAGAGGCGACGAGGCCCGGCCGAGAAGGCGGCGCGCTCAGCGAGCGCAGAAGCTCGGCGAGCGAAGAGAAATCCAGGTCGGCGTTGCGCCACTGGGCGGACTTGACCGTCTCGAACACATGGTTTTCGACCGCCTCGACGAGGGCGTCGTCCATCGCCTCGCACCCGCCGGTGACCCCGAACGTCCCATCCTTTCGATACCGCCCCGCGCGCCCGGCGATCTGCGCCACTTCCTGCGGGCGCAGGTCTCTCGCGCGCCGGCCGTCGAACTTGTGCAGGCCGGCGAAGGCCACATGGTCGACGTCCATGTTCAGCCCCATGCCGATGGCGTCGGTCGCCACCAGGAAGTCGACCTCGCCGGACTGGTAGAGCTCCACCTGGGCGTTGCGCGTACGCGGCGACAGGCTGCCCATGACCACGGCGGCCCCGCCGCGCTGGCGGCGGATGAGCTCGCCGATCGCGTAGACGCTGTCGGCCGAGAAGGCCACGACCGCGGTTCGCTTGGGCAGGCGCGTTATCTTCCTGGGACCGTTGTAGGCGAGGGCGGAGAACCGTTCGCGGGTGACGATCTCCGCGTCCGGCAGCAGGCGGCGGATCAGCGGCGCCATGGTCGCCGCGCCGAGCAGCATGGTCTCGAACTGGCCGCGCGCATGCAGCAGGCGATGGGTGAATACATGGCCGCGCTCGGGATCGGCGGCCAGCTGGATCTCGTCTACCGCCAGGAACTCGACCTGCCGCGCCAACGGCATGGCCTCCACCGTGCAGACGAAATAGTGCGCCCGGGGCGGGACGATCTTTTCCTCGCCCGTGATCAATGCGACCGCGCGGACGCCGCGCGCCTTGACGATGCGGTCGTAGATTTCGCGCGCCAGCAGCCGCAGGGGCAGGCCGATCATGCCCGACGCGTGGCCTAGCATCCGCTCGACCGCCAAGTGTGTCTTGCCGGTATTGGTGGGTCCCAATACCGCGACCAGTCGCGACGGCGCCTGTCCCGAGGGGCGATGGCTCATGACCCGGATGTGGGTGAAGAATCGCGTCGTGGCAACCGGCATATCCGAGCCCGCCGCGCGTTCGGCGCGTCGGTCTCACGGCTGAGGCGCAGAAGGGCTGTGTCCGGTCTCTCATTCGCGTCTATGACCTTCGATCCGCCAGTCTGACACCGGCTCTGCGCTCAGCCGCCCGGACCCTAGTCGACAGGGGCATCGGTCCTTGGCTTGTTGACGAACGCGGCGAGCCTGGCCCGCCACCACGCGCTCTTGGCGGGATGGGCGACATAGGTGTCGACCATAGCCATGGCCTCCTCGACCTTCGCGCGGCCGGCCCAGACCTCGATCATCTTGCGCCCGATCTGTTCATCCACGAACCCCGCCAGGTCGGCGGCGGCGGCGTGCAACGGATGGTCCGGATCGTCCTTGGCGATCTGCGAGTGGGTGAGACCCTTGGTCTTCTTATCGCCCTTGTAGGTCTTCTCAGTATTGACGCCGATCCTCCAGGTCGCGAACCGCGTGTACACCGCCAGAAAAGCCTGCAAGAGGGCGCTCACCGCCACCATCACGGCGCCCACGGTCAGCGCCCCAAGGCCCCCCAGCACCGAACCCAACACCTCGCCCACGACGTCGCCGGCCTTGCCGCCCACCCGCGCCCCGGCCCTCGCCCCCGCCGCGCCGCCGCGCACCAGCCCCGTGGCGGCGCCCTTGAACAGTCCGCCCACGGCCGCGAACGGCTTCTGCCACCAGTGTTTCGCGTTGCGCCAGCCTTCCGCGGCGCCTTTTCCAGCGCCGGTGACCAAGCCGCCGACCGCGCCTCCCACCGCGCCGATCGCGCCGCCGATGCCGGCGCCGATATGATGCATCGCCCAGGCCGTGGCGGACTTGACGGGTGCCCAGCCGAAGCGGATGGCGGCGCCCTTGATGAACAGCCGGCGCAGTTCGCCGTTGCCGAACTCCGTCTTCAGCACCTCCCACTTCCCGACCTTGTCGCCAGGCCCCGGCACCGAGGTGCCGGTAACGATGCGCGGCTGTCCGTTCAAGGTTCCGAGGTCGTCCCAGTTGACGCCTGGATACTTCCGGGTGGCCGCGTAGCTGGGATTGCGCGCTGCGACGGTCTTGTCCTGGCCGACGAGCTGGGCGAGCGCCACCTCGATGAAGTTCGAATGGGCGAAATAGTCCTCCACCGCGTGCAGGCCGTTTCCCAGCGCCTCGAAGCCGCGCGCGTTGCGGCCCAGGGCCGCCGCCTCCCGGATCTGGCGCATGGCGTGCACCTTGCCGCGCTCGATGTAGTCGGGCAGGGCCGATACGTAGGATCGACGCTCGATGTCGTCCTTGAAGGCCTTGGTTTCGCTCTCGGCGACCCAGGCCTGCTGGGGCTTCGACAGGGCGGCCACGCGGCTGTCATGTCCGGCCTTGTCGTGAACTGGGCGCCCTGGGTCGCTGTCGACGGGGGCCTCCGCGCTGTCACCCCCCTCGGGATTGTCCATGTGTTCGCTGGGCAGGTACCGGCCCAGTTCCTCCTTGGTCGGCTCGTGGCCGAACTCACCCGTCGCAATGGTCTTGATGATGAAATCGTACCACAAGCGGTCCTTGCCGCCGCTCGGCTCCATCTTCTGCGAGAAGTCACGCAGCCAGTTGCCGAAGTAGGTCGCGCGAGCCTCTTCCTCCGACAGACCGGCCTCCTGGAGCGCGCCCTCCTCGATGCCGCCGTGGCCTCCCTCTCCGGCCAGGAAGCGTTGGACGACCGGCGCTCCGGCGATCGCCGGAGCCGGGCGCCCGGCTGGGCCGGGCATGGCGGATCGGCGGCCCGCCATCACCGCGTCCGCCGTGCGCTCAGCCGACCGCTCGAAGGCGTCGCCAGGGTCGCTCACCGTCAGGCCGTCCGGACCCGGAACGCCGGACACCGCGCCGCGCCGCTGCTGGGTCACGTGGGAGAGCTCATGAGCCAGCAGCCGCCGGTCGGATGCGCCGGCTGCCGACTGGCCCGCGCCAAAGAAAATATGGTCGCCGACTGTGAAGGCACGGGCGTTCAACGCTCGTGCGGCGCGGGCGGCGGAGGCGTCCGCGTGCACGCGGACCTGACTGAAGTCCTGGCCGAAGCGCGGCTCCATGAACGCCCGCGTTCTCCCATCCAGCCGATCGCCTGGCTCCGCGAGCGCGCCTCGCAGCAGGGCCGAGGATCCGGCCGCAGTCCCCCATGCCGGACGATCCAGGAACCGCTGCGCCAGGATAGGCCGATCGGCGGGCCGCTTCGCGTTCGACGCCGGCGCCGGCGTCGCCTGACGCCCGACGGCTTTTTGCGTCATCTATAGTCTCCGGCGAGCATTTCAAAAGGTGACATCGGTCCGGCCCTACAATGCGGGATGGACGCGGAATCGTCCAGCATTGGGCTTGGGCCGAAGCGCATTTGCATATGCGAGTTAAAACACATTGCGCGTTCAAAAGAAATCTGAGACACTTTTGATTATGGACTGAAGGCGGGTGAAATTTTCGGTCCACGGGGACTTTGTCGATTTCTGTAAAAGACGCCGCGACTTCGGCGATCACGAACATTTTACTGGCGCGTCCCCTAAGGGTGCGGCGCACTACGGATCCTTTTGTCTGAAGGGAAACGCGATGGCTGTGACGGTTAGCTATCCGGGGGTCTATATACAGGAGTTACCGAGCGGCGTGCACACCATTACCGGTGTGGCGACCTCGGTCGGCGCATTCGTGGACGCCTTCGTATCCGGACCCATGGATACCCCCACGCAGGTGCTGAGCTTCGCCGACTTCGAGGCTCAGTTCGGCGGCCTGGCCCCTGGCAGCGAGGCCAGCTACGCCATCCAGCAGTTCTTCCTCAATGGCGGCTCCCAGGCCTGGGTCGTGCGCGTCACCAGCAGCGGTGGCGGCACGCCGGCGACGCCCGCCCAGGTCGCTCTGCAGGACCATGCGGGCGGCTCGATCCTGCTTACCGCCAGCGCGGACGGGGCCGGCGCCTGGGGCGCCAACCTGCGTATCGACGTGGACTACGCGGCCGCCGACCCCGCCTCACAGTTCAACCTGACCGTCACCGAGGTCGCCACCAGCGGCGCCAAGACGACGGTGGTCGCCAAGGAGGTCTACCGCAACCTGGTCATCGACCCTGCGCAACCCAACGACGCGGCCACCACGGTCAACACCGCCTCCCAGCTGATCAGCCTGGCGACGTCAGGCTCCGGAGGTTCCGGACAACGGCCGGCCCAGACCGGCACGGCCAGCGCCGCCATCACCAGTTATGCGAGCTTAAGCGTCGCCAACACGGACACGATTACCGTCAAGCTGAACGGAACCAGCGTGGGCGTCACGACCAAGCTCGGGGCCAACGCCGCCAACACGCCGGCCGACCTCAACGCTCTCGCCGCGGCGCTGCAGACCCAGATTCGCGCGCTGAACAACGCGCCCCTGCCCAACGCGACGGTCAGCGTGGTGGGAAGCCCTTCCGCCACGGCCTGGCTGGTGGCCAGGGCGGGGACGGGCAATGCCCAGGATGTGCTCAGCTTCTCCGATGCGAGCCCCGGCGGCCTGGCCTCGAAGCTCGGCCTCACCGACGCCGGTTCGAATGTTCAGCAGTATGTGCTGGGCGGCGCGGTGGCAGGGGCGCAGGCCCTGCCCAGCGGCGCCGCCAATCCGGTCGTCGGCGGCGACGGCAGCTGGAACCCCAACCAGGTCCCCGCCCAGTGGTCCAGCACAAACGGCGTGGCCAACGGCCTCATCGGGGACTCTTTGGCCAAGACCGGTCTCCACGCCCTGATGAACGTCGATCTGTTCAACATCCTTTGCATCCCCGCGACGATGAACCTCGGGGACGCCGACGCCTTCGCCGTGGCCACCGCGGCGACATCGCTCTGCGAGACGCGGCGGGCCATGTACCTGCTCGATGTTCCCCAGGTGGAGGCCAGCCGCGACACGGTGGGCGCGATCATGTCGTGGCTGGATGGCGCGGCGGGCCTGCGCAGCGCCAACGCCGCCCTTTACTTCCCGCGGATGGACATCGCGGATCCGCTGAATCAGCAGCGGATGCGGCCTGTCTCGCCAAGCGGCACGGTGGCTGGACTTTGGGCGCGGACCGACAGCACCCGGGGTGTATGGAAAGCGCCGGCGGGTACGACCGCCACGCTCTCGGGGGTGCAGAAGCTTGAGTATCTCCTGACCGACCCCGAGAACGGGGTGCTCAATCCCCTGGCCATAAATTGCTTGCGAAGTTTTCCGATCTACGGGCCGGTGTGCTGGGGCGCGCGCACGCTCAACGGCGCCGACCAGATGGCCGACCAGTGGAAATACATTCCCGTGCGCCGCCTGGCCCTCTACATCGAGGAGAGCCTCTACCGCGGCACCAAATGGGCGGTGTTCGAACCCAACGACACGCCGCTGTGGGCCCAGCTGCGGCTCAACGTCGGCTCGTTCATGCAGACCCTGTTTCGCCAGGGCGCCTTCCAGGGCAGCACGCCCCAGCAGGCCTATTTCGTGATCTGCGACGCCACCAACAACCCGCAGGCGAGCATCAACCAGGGCATCGTCAACGTGACCGTGGGCTTCGCCCCGCTGTCGCCGGCGGAATTCGTCGTCATCTCGATCCAGCAGATGGCGGGCCAACTCTCGACCTGAGGACGCGACACCCATGGCTCAGTTCACCGTCAACCCGCAGCGTTTCGATCCGTACAAGAACTTCAAGTTCCGGGTGAAGTGGGACGGCAAGTATGTGGCCGGCGTCAGCAAGGTCGGCATGCTCAAGCGCACCACCGAAGTGGTCAAGCACCGCGAGGGGGGCGATCCGTCGACCAGCCGCAAGTCTCCGGGGCGCACCGAATACGACGCGATCACCCTGGAGCGTGGCGTCACCCATGATCCTGAATTCGAACTGTGGGCCAACACCGTCTGGAGCCTCAACAACGGCCTGGGTTCGGAGGTTTCCCTCGCATCCTTTCGCAAGGACATCATCCTCGAAATGTATAACGAAGCCGGACAGCTGGCGATCTCGTACAATATCTACCGGGCCTGGGTGTCGGAGTATCAGGCTCTGCCGGACCTGGACGCCAACGCCAACGCCGTGGCGATCCAGCACATCAAACTCGAGAACGAGGGCTGGGCCCGCGACCTCGCGGTGCAGGAGCCGACGGAGCCCAGCTTCACGCCGCCGTCATGATGGGCCGGCCATGCTTTCGCCGACCACAACCCAGCTGATCGACGCCTGGGACCGCGCCGTGTCGCGGCCGGCGTTAGGCCGGGCGGAGACCCTGCTGGCGATGACCGGTCCCGATGGCGCCGCGCCGGACGCTATGACCCTGGGCGAGCGCGAACGGCGCCTGCTGGCGATGCGCGCCGCCGTCTTCGGGTCGAAACTATCCGGCCTGGTCGCCTGCGAAGCGTGTGGCGAGCCTCTCGAGCTGGAACTGGCCGTCGACGACTTGCTGGCGCTCCAGGCTCCCGAGGCCGCCGAAGTCGTTCTTGAGCGCGGCGGCTATGCGCTCCGCCTGCGGCTTCCCCGCGGCGCCGACCTGCGCGCCGCCGCCGAAGCGCCCCCCGGATCGGCCGCCGGCGTGCTTCTGGACCGCTGCGTGGTCCAGGCCGAGCACGACGGCGCGACCGTCGCTCCCGCCGACCTGCCCCGAGAAGTGGTCGAGGCGGCCGGGGAGGCCCTGGCCGACGCCGACCCCCTGGCGGATCTGCGGCTCGCCCTGGATTGCGTCGCCTGCGGCCACGCCTGGCAGGCGCCGTTCGACACGGCGGGATTCCTGTGGGCCGAACTCGACGCCTGGGCCGGGCGCGTCCTTGGCGAGGTGCATAGGCTGGCCGGCGCCTACGGCTGGGCCGAGCGGGACATCCTCGCCCTCAGTCCAGGCCGGCGGGCGCGGTACCTCGAAATGGTGACGGGGTGAGCGGCTTTTTCGAGACCGTTGCGGCGCGCGCGCGCGGCGAGACGCCCGCCGTCCGTCCGCGCCTGCCCAGCCGCTTCGAAAGCGCCGGCGTCGGCGCGGATCCATTCGAGCTCAGCATCGAGACGACCGCCGCGCCTTGGGCCACGCCCGAACCCGCCGCGCCGCCGGATGCCGGGCCCAACCCGCGCCCTGCCATCTCCATGCGAGGAGAAGCCACCCCGCCTGTCGCCGCGCCGCTTGCGGCGCGGGTCGAGACCGTCGAGGTCCAGGCGCGGCCAGTCGCTCCCGTTCCGCCCGCCCCTCGCACCCCTGAAGCGCCGGCGGAAATGTACGCGCTCGCCGAACCGGCGCCCGCCTTAACCCAAAGGCCTGAGGTATCGTCGCCGGCCGCCGTCATATCGGCCCCTTTGCGCTCGACCGAAACGACGGCGCAGCCGAGCCCGCGCGCCGCCCCGCCTCCCGACCTCGCTGTCGAACAGAGGCCGGTGACGACCCTGGCATCCAGGGTGGAATACACCCTTCCGGCCGCCACGGCCCGCCAGACGCCCGCCGAACCGGCGCCGGCGCGCGCGACTCGCGCCGAGCGCCGCGCCGCCGTCCTGGCCGCGCCCCGGGAAGAGACCACCGTGCACGTCAGCATCGGCCGCATCGAGGTCCGCGCCGCACCGCCCGCGCCCGAGCCCCGCCGCCGCGAGCCTGCCCGCTCGCCGGTGATGACCCTGGAGGACTACCTCCAGTCGAGGCGCGGCCGCCGATGACGACGGGCGGTGTGACTGATCACGGAGCGCGGGCGTCCCGCCCGCTTTTTACATGTCCGACCCGATGGGCAGGCGTGCCGCGGAAAAGATGCGGGCGGGACGCCCGCGCTCCTCAGGCCCGGCGATGAGTAACGCCCAGGCCGTCGCGGCGGTCACCGCTACGCTGCAGGCCATCCTGCTCAACGAAGTGCCGATGGGCTCGCCGGGCCTCGGCGACCTCGGCGTCTCGATCCTGCCTTTGGACAAGGCCCGCGGCGCCAACACCAACAACCAGCTCAACCTTTTCCTCTACATGGTGAACCGCAACGCCGCCTTCATCAATGCCGACATGCCCCGCCAGGGGCGCTCGGGCGACGTGGCCATTCCCCCCCTGCCGCTCAATCTCTACTATCTGGTCACCGCCTTCGGCCGCGACGACGACGTGGTCCAGCCGTTCGGCCACGAGCTGCTCGGCAAGGCCATGAGCGTGCTCTACGACCACCCGGTCCTCAGCCCGGCCGACATCGCCAGCGCCACCCGGACTTTGCTGCCGGACAATGATCTCGCCGCGCAGGCCGAGCGCGTGCGCATCACCCTGCACCCGCTGACCATCGATGAGCTGTCCAAGCTGTGGACGGGATTTTCGATGCAGTACCGCCTCTCCGCCGCCTATGAGGTGGGGGTGGCGCTGATCGAGAGCGCCCGGGGGTCGCGTTCCGGTCTGCCGGTGGTCACCCGAGGCCCCAATGACCAGGGGGTGGCCACCCAGTCCAACCTGACGCCGCCGGAACCCACGCTCACCGGCGTCGCCGCGCCCAACAACCAGCCCAGCGCCCGGCTGGGCGACGTGGTGGCCCTCACCGGCGTCAACCTGGATGGCAGCAACGTCAGCGTGCTGCTCGCCCACCCGCTGCTCGGCCAGCCCGTGCCGGTGTCGCCGAACCCGGGGGGAACGGCCACCAACGTGGCCTTTCAGGTGCCGAACACCCCGGCCGCCCTGCCGGCTGGGATCTACACCGTCACCGTGCTGGTCCAGCGGCCCGGCGAGACCTTCCAGCGCGCCACCAACGCCGCCCCCCTGGCGCTCGCGCCGACCGCGACCCTTGCGCCCACCAGCGCAACGGCCGGAACCATCGCCTATACCGCGACCGTCTCGCCCCAGGTGTTGCCCGCCCAGCGCGCGTCCCTGCTGCTGGGCGGCGCGGAGGTCCTCGCCGACCAGCATCTCGCCCAGACAGACACCCTCACCTTCACCGCCTCGGGCATGGCCGCCGGCGACTACTGGTTCCGCATCCGCGTCGACGGGGTCGACACCCAGCTGGTCGACCGCAGCAAGACCCCGCCCGTCTACGACCCCACCCAGCAGGTGACGGTGACGCCATGAGCGAGGTCGTGGTCCCCCAGAGCGACTGGCTGGAGGCCAACGGCCGGTACATGGCCGCCGCCGTGGCCTGGGTGCGCGCCCTGCTGCGCCGGCGGCTGCCGCAGGAGGTTGTGGCGCCGCCGCCGCGCCGCCTCGGCTGGCGACGTCGAGACGAGCCTATCCGCAGCCTGGAGGACCCCGCCGGAGCCAGGGCCGCGATGGATCAGGCCGCTGAGGCCATGACCCCGCCGCCGGCCCTCATCATCCTGGCCGACCGCCTTGGGCTGAGCCCCCTCGAGCGGCACGTGCTGCTACTTTGCGCGGCGGTGGAGCTGGACACCTCCTTCGCCATGCTCTGCGCACAGGTCCAGGGCGACCCGGCCCGGCCCTATCCCACCTTCGCCCTGGCGCTCAGCCTGTTCGACGACCCGGCCTGGGACGTCCTGTCGCCGGAGCGGCCTCTGCGCGGCTGGCGGCTGATCGAGATCGCCCAGCCCGGCGGAATCGCGCTCACCGTCAGCGCGCTTCGGGCCGACGAGCGCATCGTCAATTTCCTCAAGGGCGTCACCTATTTGGACGATCGCCTGGGCGCCATGCTCACCCCGCTCACTGCCGGGGAGGGTGGACTGCCGCCCTCGCAGCAGGCCGCCGCCGACCTGGCGCTGCGTCAATGGCGCGCCGTCGATGCGTACCAGGCGCCGCCGGCGATCCAGCTCCTGGGCCCGGACGCCTCCAGCAAGCGAGCCGTCGCCGCGTGGATCGGCGATGCGCTTGGCCTGCGGCTCCTGCGGCTGGATCCCGCCCTGTTGCCGTCCGGTCCGGCCGAACTCGACGCGTTCGCCAGGCTCTGGCGGCGGGAGGCGCGGCTGCTGCCGGTGGCCCTCTATGTCGACGCCGACGCCGCCGACGCCGCCCAGGCCGCCAATGTCGAACGCCTGATTGGCCGGATAGACGCTCCGGTGGTGCTCGCCGCGCGGCAGTTGTGGCCCCACACCGACGACGCCCCCGTGGCCGTGGACATCGACAAGCCTACCCCGGCGGAGCAGTCGGCGCTCTGGGGCGCGGCCCTGGGACCCGACGCGGGCGACCTGGCAGACGTGCTGGCCGGCCAGTTCAACCTCGGCGCCGGCGCGATCGCCGAGCTGGTCCGCCGCGAGCGGCTGGCGAGCGACGATGACGGCGCCGGCGACGAGACGGCGCGGCGCACCCGGCTCTGGGACGCGGCTCGCGCCATCTCGCGACCGCGACTGGACACCCTGGCCCGCCGCATCGTCCCGCGGGCGACCTGGGACGACATCGTCCTGCCCCAGGCCGAGACCGCCCTGCTGCATGGCGTCGCCGACCAGGTTGGCCAAAGGGCCAAGGTCTATCGCCAGTGGGGCTTCGCCGATCGCATGAACCGGGGGTTGGGCATCACGGTGCTGTTCGCCGGTCCCTCGGGCTCGGGCAAGACGATGGCGGCCGAGGTGCTCGCTTCGCACCTTCGCCTGGATCTCTTTCGCATCGACCTTTCCACCGTGGTGAGCAAGTACATCGGCGAGACCGAGGCCAACCTGCGCCGGCTGTTCGACGCCGCCGAGGATGGCGGGGCCATCCTGTTCTTCGACGAGGCCGACGCTCTGTTCGGCAAGCGCACAGAGGTGAAGGAGAGCCACGACCGCTACGCCAATATCGAGATCGACTATTTGCTCCAGCGCATGGAATCCTTCGGCGGTCTGGCCATCCTCGCCTCCAACATGAAGAGCGCCCTGGACACGGCCTTCCTGCGCCGTCTGCGCTTCGTACTGGACTTCCCCTTCCCCGGCGTGCCCGAGCGCAGCGCCATCTGGCGGCGCGCCTTCCCGGCGGCCACGCCCACGGATGGCCTGGATTTCGACCGCCTGGCCAGGCTCAACGTCACCGGCGGCCACATCGCCGTCATCGCGCTCAACGCCGCCTTCCAGGCAGCCCAGGCCGACGGTTCGGTGACCATGCCCATGGTGCTCAACGCCGCGCGCATAGAGTACCGCAAGCTCGGCCGGCCGGTGAACGAGTCGGACTTTCGCTGGCAGGGGGCAGTCGCGTGACCGGCTTGGCGAGCGCGGTGAAGTTGTCCTCACGGGGCCGCGCCGCGCCGGACGGCCTCGTGCTGCGGCGCGCTTGCGCCTGTGGCGCCCATGGATCTTCGCTGGGACCCTGCCGGACCTGCGGCGCCGGTTCAGGTTCCACCATGCGACGCAGCGCCGATCGCCAACCCGCCGGCGTCCCCGCGCGGGAAATACCCGCCAGCGTCCACGAAGCCCTGCGGGACCCGGGCTCGCCGCTCGATCCCGGCGTGCGCCGGTTCATGGGGCGGGGCGGATCGGCCGGGGCCGCGGTGCTAGGCGGCGCGGCTGGCGTGCTGGTTGGCATGCTGGGCGGCGCGATCGTCGACTCGGCGTCCTCATGAGCGCCCGGCGCCACCATCGGCCGGTCAAGGCGGCGGGCGTCCATCAGCGGGAGGCGGCGGCGTGAAGGTGGTGATGCACATCGACCGGCTGGTGCTGGACGGCGTCGCGCCGGCGGCCGATCTCGAAAGGTTGCGCGCCGCCGTCGCGGCCGAGCTCTCGCGGGGCCTGGCGGAGCGCCCTTCGCATCGGACGGGGGAGGCTGACACGCCGGCCCATGGTCCGGCCCTTCTCGGCGCCGCCGACCTCGGCGCCGGTCCCGAGGCGCTCGGCCGTGGGATCGCCCGGGCGGCGCTCACCCGCATGGGCCCTGTGCGGGACGCGATCGGCCGCGCGAGGGGCCAAGGTGTCGCGCAATCGCCGGAGGCCGGGACTTGAGCAGCTTCCCCGGTTCCCCCCGCCTCCTCAAGGGCGGCCTGGTGCTGCTCGATCCGGTCAGCTTCGCCGTGGTTCAGGGGGGCGTCGTCGCCCTGCAGTATAATCCCGACACCCTAACCCGCAGCCTGAAGATCAAGGGCGCCGACGAGGGCGGCGACCGCTCCGAAGCCCTGCGCCTGACAGGTCCGGCCGTGGAGACGATCAAGCTGGAGGTGGAGATCGACGCCACCGACCAGCTCGAGACCCCGGCCCAGAACCAGACCACGCTGCAGTACGGGATCAGCCCCCAGCTCGCGGTGCTGGAGACGCTGGTCTATCCGACCTCCGCCAACCTGCAGAACAACTACAGCCTCTCCCGCGAGGGAACGCTGGAAATCATGCCGATGATGGCCCCGCTAACTCTCTTCGTGTGGAGCGCCACGCGCATCGTCCCGGTGCGGATCACCGAACTGAGCATCACCGAGGAGGCCTTCGATCCCACGCTCAACCCTTTGCGCGCCAAGGTCAGCCTGGGCCTGCGGGTGCTCTCGATCGATGACCTGTTCTTCAACGACAAGGGAGGAAGCCTCTACATGGCCTATCAACGGCAGAAGGAGGCGCTGGCGAAGCTCAGCCCGCTCGGGACCTTCGGCGCCCTGGGTCTGGCGGGCGCGCCATGACCACCGATCCTACCACCGACCCCGTCCAGGCGATGCTGGCGCAGACCTCGCTGCAGCGGTCGCTGTTCCAGGCCAACAGTCGTTACCATAACGTCGCCATCGCAACGCTGGATACGGCCGACGGTCCGGTCAACTATGTGAAGCGCCGTTTCGTCCCGCAGCCGGAGCGGTTTCAGCGCCTGCAGAGCCACACCGTCCAGCAGGGCGAACGCCTGGACAACATCGCCGCGCAGTATTTGGGCGACCCGACCCTGTTCTGGCGCCTCTGCGACGCCAACCGCGCCCTGAAGCCCTGGGTCCTGACCGAAGCGCCGGGAACGGCGATCAGCATCACCATGCCCGACGGGATCAGCGGGAGCGCCATGTGATCCGATGAACCAGGGCTTTTACCTTACCCTCATGATGGGCGGCTTCTCCGCCAGTCCCGTGCCCCAGGCGGTCATCGACGCCCTGGTTTCGGTGCAGGTCACCACCAATGTGGGCAGCCAGGGCGGGTTCCAGCTCAAGTTCACCTGGGGCAAGACGTCCCCGCTCGCCACACTGCAGGCCTCCGGCTTCTTCGATCCCCGTCAGCGGGTGATCATCGCGGTCACGGTCAACGGCGCGACCTCCGTGTTGATGGACGGGATCATCACCAAGCAGGATCTGACGCCCTCGCTGCAAGCCGGCAAGGCCACCTTCACCGTCACCGGCGTCGACCTGACCGCGCTGATGGATTTCATAGATCTGACCGGCATCCCTTACCCGGCCATGCCGATGTTCGTCATCGTCGAACTCATCCTGGCCAAGTATCTGCCGCTGGGTGTGATCCCGCTGGCCATCCCGCCGCTGCTGGCGCTGATCCAGAACCCCATCGAGCGGTTCATGAAGCAGGAAGGCACCGACTATCAGTATGTGACCTCGCTCGCCCAACAGGTGGGGGCGGTCTTCTATCTCGATCCGGGGCCAAGCCCCGGCCAGAGCCTTGCTTACTGGGGCCCGGACCTCTCCAAGCTGCTGGGCGGAATCCAGTCGGCGATCAGCATCGACTTCGACGGCTCCTCGACCCTCGACCAGCTGAGCTTCAGCTACGACGGGACCCTGGCCAGCAACTATCTGGTGACCATCATCGAGCCGAACACCAAGCTGCCGATTCCCATTCCGCTGCCCGGCATCGCCCTGCTGAAGGCGCCGCAGGCGGCCAATGTGCCGACGCCGCTGAAGTACACCCAGCTTCGGCCGATCGCCAACAAGGACCCCGTCGGCGCGGCCCTGGCGGGTCTGGGCAAGCTGTTCGAGAGCGCCGATGTCGTCACCGCCAGCGGTCAGATGGACGTGCTGCGCTACGGCCAGGTGTTCAAAGCCCGCCAGCTCTGCGCCGTGCGCGGCGGGGGCGCCTACTACGACGGTCTCTACTACGTCAAGTCGACCACGCACGACATCAAGCGCGGCGAATACAAGCAGAGTTTCTCCCTGGCCCGTGGCGGCACGGGCTCCACAGTCGCGACGGCCACACCATGAGTCAGTATTTCGGCATTTATCGCGCCACCGTGGTCAACAACGTCGATCCGATGCTGCTGGGCCGCATCAACGTCACCGTCCCCGACGTGGGCGGGGTCACCCCTTCCACCTGGGCCATGCCGTGCGTGCCGATGGCCGGCAAGCAGATGGGCGCCTTCTTCGTTCCGCAGATCGGGTCGGGCGTCTGGATCCAGTTCGAGGGCGGCAATTCCGACTATCCGGTGTGGACGGGCGGCTGGTGGGGCAATCCGGCCGAGGTGCCGGCGCTGGCCCTGGCCGGGCCTCCGGGCGATCCCAACATCGTGCTGCAGACCACGCTGCAGAACGCCATCGTCGTCAGCGACCTTCCCGGGCCGACCGGCGGCGTCATGCTCAAGAGCACCACCGGCGCGACGATCATCGTCAACGACACCGGCATCTACATCCAGAACGGCAAGGGGGCGAGCATCGTCCTGGTCGGCCCCACCGTCACCATCAACGCCGGCGCTCTGGTGGTGACCTGATGCCGGGCTTCCTTCTCCACGTCGGCGCGACGGTGACCTGCAGCCACGGCGGCCAGGCGCAGCCGACCGCGCCAAATCCGCGCGTGGCGGTCATGGGCATGCCCACGGTGGCGCTCACCTCGCCCTATGTGGTGGCCGGCTGCGCCTTTCCGCCGCCGCCCGCGGCCAACGGGCCATGCGTGACGGCCCAGTTCGTGACCGGCTCGGTGCGGGTGACCTCCATGGGCCAGCCGCTGCTGCTGCTCTCCAGCCAGGCAATCTGTGTCCCGACCGGCACGCCCCTCCTGATCGCCGCCACCCAGACCCGGGTCACAGGGACCTGAAGGCCATGAACATCGAGTTCCCCTTCGCCTTCGACGCCCACGGCCGCACGGCGACCACAGACGGCCCCGATCATATCCGCGACATGGTGGAGCAGCTGCTTTTCACCTCGCCCGGCGAGCGGGTGAACCGGCCCGACTTCGGCAGCGGTCTGCTGCAGATGGTGTTCGCGCCAAACAGCGTCGAACTCGCCGCCGCCCTGCAGTTCACCACCCAAGCGGCCGTGCAGCGTCATCTCGGCGATGTCATCGACCTGCAAAGCCTCGCCGTCACCGCTCAGGATGCGACCCTGAGCGTGACGATCAGCTATGTGATCCGCGCCACCCAGCAGTCCCAGACCGCCACCTTCGTGCGGAGTGCGCCATGACCTGGGCCGTGGAAAGCTGCGGCCTGGACCGGCGCCGTGAGGCCGTTCGCAAATCAGCGTTGTCGGGGATCGACTACGTCGAGGTAAGCCCCGACCAGACCACCCTGGAGGTGTTCTTCCTGGGCCGCGCGCCCAAGACGCTGACCACGGCCAATATCGCCATCACCGGCGGCGCGAGGGTGGCCATCACCAACCTGCGCGTCCAGCGCGAGCGCGACCTCACCCTGGACGACTGGCTGGAAATCACACTCGACCAGCCCGGCGACGGCGCCACTTACACCCTCTCGCTGGTCGAGACGGACGACAGAGGCGATCAGACAGGCGCGCTGCTGGCCGGCTGCGACCCGATCTACGCGTCGGCCGCGTTCAGCTTCAAGGTGTCCTGTCCAAGCGATGCCGACTGCGCCGTCCCGCATGTCTGCCCGCCGCCGGCTCGCGAGACTCCGCCCATCGACTATCTGGCCAAGGACTACGCCAGCTTCCGCCAGCTGCTCCTCGACCGCCTGGCCCAGACCGTCCCCGGCTGGAGCGAAACCCATATCCCCGATGTCGGGGTGATGCTGGTGGACCTTCTGGCCTATGCCGGCGACCAGCTCAGCTACTATCAGGACGCGGTGGCCACCGAGGCCTATCTGGCTACGGCCCGGCGCCGCATCTCCGTTCGCCGCCATGCCCGTCTGGTGGATTATCGCATGCATGAGGGCTGCAACGCCCGCGCCTGGGTGGTGATCAGCGCCGAGGCGCCGACGTGCGTGCTGGACCCGGCCCAGGTCTTCTTCGGCACGGCCTGGCCGGGCGGCCCGGGGCCGGGAATCCTGCAGCCTGCCGACTTCGCCAAGGCCCCGGCGAACGCCGTCACCGTCTTCGAGCCCCTGTGGCCCGATCCGACCCGGCCCATCACCCTTCGCCGGGCGCACAACGAGATCCGCTTCTACACCTGGGGCGATTGCGCCTGCTGCCTGCCTGTCGGCGCGACCCGCGCGACGCTGGCCGACGACGGCGAGGCCAGGCTCGCTCTCGGTCCCGGCGACATCCTGCTGCTCGAGGAAGTGCTGGGTCCGAAGACCGGGTCGCCGGCCGACGCCGACCCCACCCATCGCCAGGCCGTGCGGCTCACCGAGGTGACCCCCGACGTCGACCCGCTCTACGACGCCGATGGGGGCGGCCGGCCGGTGCTGCGCATCGCCTGGTGCGCGCAGGATGCGCTGACCTTCCCGCTCTGCCTGTCGGCGGTGATGCCGGCGCCCGATTGCGACTGCCGTGAGGGGATCAGCGTCGCCCGCGGCAATGTCATCCTGGTCGACCAGGGCCAGACGCTGCCGCCGCAGGACCTGGGCACGGTCCCCACCGACACCAGCGTCGCCAACTGTCCCACCGACTGCGCCCCCGCGAGCGTGACCCTCACGCCCGGATGGTTCGGGCCGAAGCTTCCCCAAACGCCTTTGACCTTCGCCCAGCCCCTGCCCGACTGCCTCTGCGCCGCGCCCGTGACGGCGCAGGACCCGCGCCAGGCCCTACCCCAGATCACCCTCACGAGCGTCGTCGACGGCCCCGGCGGTCCCGTGGTCACTCCCTGGACCCCGGCCTATGATCTGTTGGAGAGCAGTCCCGACGACGCGCGCTTCGTGGTCGAGGTGGACGACGCCGGGGTCGCCCATCTGCGCTTCGGCAATGGCGACGAGGGCCGCACGCCGGCGGCCGGCGCCGCCTTCACCGCCCTCTACCGGATCGGCAATGGCCCGGCCGGCAACGTCGGCCCCGAATCCATCTGCTACGTCATCTTCCGCGGGACCGACGAGGGGACGGGGTCTCTGACCGCGCGCAATCCCCTGCCGGCGACGGGGGGAACCGCGCCGGAGGACGTCGGCGACGTGCGCATGCTCGCCCCCTACGCCTTCCGCGACGTCCTCGAGCGGGCGGTCACCGCCGACGACTACGCGACGCTGGCCAGGGACAATCAGCGGCGGCTTGCCGAGCGGCCGATGCTGTCGCGCCACGTCCCTGCGGCGCCGCCGCCCGGCCTGCCGCGCCAGGCGCGCGAGGAGGAGCCGCCACAGCCCGCTGTCCTGCCTCGGGATCTCTGCCTGGTCCGCTTCACCCCCTTGCAGAACGCCCGAGGGACCCTGTGCTGGAACGGCAGCTGGTACGAAGCCCGCGTCGCCTTGGACCCCAAGGGCGCCGAAACCGCCGATCCGGAGCTGCTGGCCGAGGTAGCCGCCTATCTCGCCCCCTATGGCCGCATCGGCTACGATCTTTCTGTCGTCGGGGCCCGCTACGCCCCGCTCGACCTCGGCCTCTCCATCTGCGTCAAGCCACGCTACCTGCGCGCCCAGGTGGAGTCCCTCCTGCGCCAGCGCCTGGGAACCGGCTTCCTGCCCGATGGCTCGCCAGCGCTGTTCAACCCCGACCAGCTGACCTTCGGCAAGGCGGTCCGCCTGAGCCCCATCGTCGCCGCGGCGCAGACCATCCCAGGGGTCATGGAGGTGCAGGTTACCCGGCTGGATCGTCTCGTCACCGGACGCGCGCCGCCGACGGCCACGCCGGACAGCGTGCCGTCGGCGGGCATGCTACCCCTGGCGCCCAGCGAGATCGCCCGCCTCGACCAGGATTTCAATCACCCCGAGAACGGCCGACTTACCCTGCTCTTGCGAGGCGGACGATGAGCGAACCCTGCGGCTGCTGCGCCGGCGTCGAGATCGCCACCCCCCGGAGCCAGGCCAATCCTCCGGGCCTGACCGCGCTTGCCTACCGGGTGGGCGACTACGCGGCCTTCTACGAGACCATGCTCGCCCGGCTGAGCGGGCTGACGCTGGAGATCGCCGCTCCGGACGGCGGCGCGCCGGTGACGGTGAGGCCGCTGAAGGGGTTGACCACCCGCGATCCGGCCGATCCGTCCATCGCCGTGCTGGACGCCTGGTCGGTGGTTTGCGACGTGCTCACCTTCTACCAGGAGCGTATCGCCAACGAAGGCTATCTGCCCACCGCTACCGAGCGTCGCTCCCTGCTCGAACTCTCGCGCCTGATCGGCTACCGCCTGCGCCCCGGCGTCGCGGCCACCGTTAAACTCGCCTTCACCGTCAGCGGCGGCTTCACCGGGATCCTGCCCGCCGGAACCCGCGCCCAGAGCATCCCGGGCACGGGCCAGAGCCCGCAGTTCTTCGAGACCTCCGCCGACCTGGCCGTGCGCGATGTTTGGAACGCGCTCGCCCCCGGCCTTGGGCGGCCGCAACGGATCACACCCACGGCCGTAGACCCAAACACCGGCATCCCGCTTGTCAGCGGCGCCGACGTGATCGACTTCATCTATTTCCAGGGGGTCTCCACCAACCTCAATCCAGGCGACGCCCTGCTGTTCGTCTTCGGCCCGGGCATCGACAACACCGCGCCCACCTTGCAGTACCTTCGCCAGGTCGTCGGCATCGATCCCCAGGCGGCCCGCTCGCGAACCGCCGTCAGCCTTGCGTTGCAAGTCCCGCAAGGCCTCGACGCCGCGGACACGCTGCAGCTCTATTTGGACAAGGCCGAGTATCTGTTTCCCGGCAGCGACATCGCCGCTCAGGTGGTCGCCCTGCTGAACCCGACGATCGCCAATCTGCGGACCTCCGGCGGCACGCGGGCGGCGGTGGCCGCCCTCCTGCAGACCCCGATGTCGCGCATCGACCTGCTGCGCTCGGTGGCGATGCGGCGGGGGTTCACCCGCGTCACCGCCTGGCTGACCGCCCTGCTGCAGGTCATCCGCCAACCTCTGGCGCCGATCCGCGGCGCCGAGGGCGGCCAGTTGGTCAAAGGGCCGGCCGCCCAACCGCCCGCGCCCCTGGCCGGTCTGGTCGGTATCGTCGACGCACTTGCTCTGGCGCCGTCGCGCCAGCCGGCGAACGCCCTGCGCCTCAGTCGCTCTGTGGCCGCCAGCTTCGCCCCACAGTCGGATATGGCGCCGCGCCTGCTGGCGGCGCTCAAGCCCGCCGCCGCCGGCAACCTCTATCCTGCGTGGTCGTCGCTGGCCGCGCCCGTCGGCCAGGTTGAAATCTACGCCGCCCGAACCCGGGCAGGGCTCTTCGCCAGCGCCTGGGCCGGCCCCGCCACTGTGTTTACCGGCGACCGTGTCACCACCACCTTCACCGCCCCCACGATCGCCAACGCCTGGGTCGCCGCCACGCCCGATGTCGCCGACCGGATCGCTGAGCTGCCGCTGGACACCACCTATGGACAGATCAAGCCGGGGAGTTGGGTGGCCATCGACCGGCCGGTGGTGGACTCCGGCGGAAACCCGATAGGCGGTCGCCAGATCACCTTCCACCGCGTGCGGTCCCTGCGCGTCGGCGCCGTGGCCACGGCCCAGCCAGGCGTCGCGGACGCCCTGGCGCTTGCTGCTTCACCGGCGGCGGTCCCGACCGGCTTTTCGGCCAAGGTGACCTTGCTGACGCTGGAGCCCCCGTGGTTGTCCGACGCGACAGCGCCCGGCCACTACGACGCCAACATCGGTTCCGAGGCGGTTCTTCGCCAGACCGTGGTCCATGCCCAGACCGAGCAACTTGCCCTCGCCGACGAGCCCTTGGATACGGACGTGGCCGGCGGCGCGATCGACCTGGATAAGGTCTATGGAGGCCTCGAGCCCGGCCGCTGGGTCATCGTGTCGGGAACCCGCACGGATATCCCCAATGTCAGCGGCGTCACCGCCAGCGAGCTGGCCATGATCGCCGGGGTGCAGCAGGGCGCCCAGCCGGTCGACGGCCAGCCATTCCCCCTGTCGGGGCCGCTGTTCCGCACCGTCTACCAGACCACCGACGCCGACGCCTTCGGCGACCGGCTGGTGGTCGGCCAGCTCTCCGAGGCCTGGTCAGATTTCGTCCAGCGGCTCGCCGCCCTGCCGGCGCCCGACCGGCCGAACCAGCAATACGCCCAAGCTGTCGAACTGGCGGCGGGCGTGTATGCGAACGCCTATGTGCCCACGGCCGGTGAACGGCAGGGCGCGTTTCCCACGTTCGCGGGGATGGTGGTCGATCCGCGGACCGAGCAGCCCCTGCCTGGAGGCGACCTTTCCAAATTGCTCGACGACGGGGTCTTCGCCTGGCGAGTCTCGGGCCAGGCGTTGAATACGGTTCTCAACCTGGCCGCGCCGCTCGCCTACAAATACGACCGTGCCAGCATGATCGTCTATGGCAATGTCGCCGACGCCACCCAGGGCCAGAGCACGGGGGAGGTGCTGGGCGACGGGGACGCGACAAAGGCATGGCTCCCCTTTGCGCTGAGCCAGTGGCCGCTTACCTTCACGCCTGCCGCCACTGCCGCCGGCGCGGCCTCCACCCTCACCGTGGCGGTCAACGACCAGGCCTGGATAGAGCTCGACGACCTCGCCGATGCGGGGCCGAAGACCCGCGGCTATGTCGCCCGGGAAAACGACTTCCAGAAGACCACGATCACCTTTGGCAACGGCGTGCGCGGCGCCCGCGTCCCGACGGGAACGGCGAACGTAAAGGCCCTGTATCGCTACGGCATGGGCTCGGGCGGCAATGTCGACGCCGGCCAGATTTCTCAACTGGCCACCCATCCGCTCGGCGCCCAGAACGTGATCAATCCGCTGCCGGCCACCGGCGGGGCCGATCCCGACACCTTGGACGAGGCGCGGACCAATGCGCCGCTATCGGTCACCGCGCTCGACCGGTTGGTCTCGGTGAGTGACTATGCCGACTTCTGCCGGGTGTACGCGGGCATCGGCAAGGCCTCGGCCGCGCGCCTCTCCGATGGCCGAGTGCTGACCGTCCACGTCACCGTCGCCGGGGCCGGGGACAGCCGCATCGATGTGAGCTCCGATCTCTACGCCAACCTGCTCGCCGCCCTGCAGACCTGGGGCGATCCCTACCAGTCGGTTGCGCTGGCGGTGCGCCGGGTGCGTCTGGTCGTACTGGCCGCCACCGTGAGCCTCGTCCCCGGTTATTTCTGGGACGACGTGTCGCCCAGGGTGCGCGCAGCGGTCCAGGCCCTGTTCGCCTTCGACGCCCGCGAGCTGGGCCAGGCGGCGTTCCAGAGCGAAGCGGTGGCCGCCATGCAGGCGGTCGGCGGCGTCGCGTGGGTGAACGTGACCACCTTCGACAGCGTGGCAGAGGGCGCCACCGCGGCTCAACTCGCGGGCCTTGCCTCCAGTCTCCAGCCCCGTCCCCATATCCGCGCGGAGCTCGCGCAGGTGAACAAGGAAGCCCAGCCCGGCTCCGCCGCCCGCATCACAGCCGCCGAGCTGGTCTTCATGACCCCGGACATTCCCGACACGCTCATTCTCAGCCAGGCCGGCGCATGAGGCTCCCATCATGATCCGCGATCCCGACTTCCTCTACGACCTTGTTCCCGCTGTCTATCGGCTGCGCGACGCCGAAACCGGCTGGCCACTGCGTGGGCTATTGCGCATCATCGCCGAGCAGGCCGGCGTGATCGAACAGGACATCGGCCAACTCTACGAGAACTGGTTCATCGAGACCTGTGACGATTGGGTCGTGCCCTACATCGGCGCCCTGGTGGGCTACGTCCCCGTCGCGGTCGGCCCCAGTTCGGGCGTGGGCGTCCGTTCGCTCGCCCGGGAGCGGATCGCCATTCCACGTCGGGAGGTGGCCAACACCATCCGGATGCGTCGGCGCAAAGGCACGCTTTCAGTTCTCGAGGACCTCGCCGACGCGGTTTCGAGCTGGCCCGCCCGCGCGGTGGAGTTCTACAAACTGCTCTCGGTCACCCAGAACATCGACTACCTGCATCTCGACCGCGGCCGCACGGTCGACCTGCGCGACGGCGATGCGCTCGACAGCCTGGGAAACGCCTTCGACGAGACGGCCCGCACGGCGGACGTGCGCCGGGTCAACTCCGCCCGCGGCCGTGGCCGGTTCAACATTCCGCAGGTGGGTCTCTTCGTCTGGCGCCTCAAGGCCTATTCCGTCACCGACGCCCCGGCTTACTGCTTCGAACAGGAGGCCCCCAACTGCTTCCTGTTCAGTGCGCTCGGCGCCGACACCCCGCTCTTCATCCACCCCAAGGCCTTGGGCGCGGAGCCGAAGCTGCCGATCCCGATCACCCGGCGCGCCATGCTGGCGCACGAGACCGACGAGGCGACAGGCGCGGTTTGCGACGTCCCCGCCTTCTACGGCCAGGGTCGGAGCATCCAGATTGCGCTCGGCTCGCCCGACAAACTGATCGATTCCAGCCGCATTGTGCCCGCCGACCTCAGCGACTGGGCCTACCGGCCCACCGGGGACCAGGTTGCGCTGGACCCGAACCTCGGGCGGATCATGTTTCCGATGGGCCAGCCCCGGCGCCAGAGCGTCTGGGTCTCTTACGCCTATGGTTTCCCCGCCGACCTGGGCGGGGGCGAATATGTCCGCGTGCAGAGCCAGCCGGATGCGGCCGTTTTCTACGAGGTGGGCCGGGGGGCGAAATACCAGAAGATCGGCGACGCGCTCGCGCAGTGGGGCGCGGACAAGCCCGCCGCCGCGGTAATCGAGATCGTCGACAGCAACCTCTATTCCGAGCCCATCGCGATGTCTCTGGGCGAAGGCCAGACTCTGGAGCTTCGCGCCGCCAGTGGCGTCAGGCCCACCATCCGCCTGCTGGACTGGCAGACCTCGGCGCCGGACGCCCTGACCGTCACCGGCGCCGCCCGCAGCTGGTGCGTACTCGACGGTCTTCTGGTCACCGGCCGTGGCGTGCAGGCGGGCGAGTCGCTTTCCGGCCTGACGATCCGCCATTGCACCCTGGTGCCCGGCTGGGGGCTCGACTGCGGTTGCAACCCCTTGCGCCCGACCGAGCCCAGCCTGGAGGTCACGGGGGCGGTGGCCTGCGTGACTATCGAGCATTCCATCCTGGGCGCCATCCGCGTGGAACGCGACGAGGCGGCCGAGAACCCACTGCGCCTCAAGATCAGCGACAGCGTTCTCGACGCGCTGGGCCCCACCCGCGTCGCGCTGGGCTCCGAGGGCAAGCCCTGCGCCGACGCCACGCTCGAAATCTGTCGCACGACCGTGTTCGGAATGGTCCAGGCCCATCAGATCGCGCTCGCTCAGGACACCATCTTCATGGGCGATGTGCGCGCCTGCCGGCGCCAGGCCGGTTGCATGCGCTTCTGCTTCGCGCCGCAGGGCTCGCGCACGCCGCGGCGCTATGAATGCCAGCCGGACATGGTCCTGGCCGCTGTCGCCGCCGAGGCCGCGCGCGGCAACCTGACCCCCGACGAGACCCAGGCGTTGCGGCTGCGCGAGACCTTGCGTGTCGAGCCGGAATTCGAGTCCGTCCGCTATGGGAGGCCGGTTTATGCCCGCCTGGCGCGCGTGACCGCGCCGGAGATCGCCCAGGGCGCCTCCGATCTCTCGGAGATGGGCGTCTATCACGACCTGTACCAGCCGCAGCGCCTGGCAAACCTGAGCCAGCGCCTGTCCGATTTCACGCCCGCGGGCGCCGACGCTGGCGTCATCTATGCGAACTGAGGGAGCATTCCAGTGAGGGCCGATCTTACCCGTGTGAGCCACGATCCGACCAAGGCGTTCAGTCGCGTCCTCATGCAGCAGGGCAGGGTGCAGTTAGACGCCGACTGGAACGAGCAGGCCGCTATCCTGCTGCGTCTGCTGCGGCGTCTGGCGGCGGACGTGGGCGGACAAGCCTGGACCGCCGATGGCGGCTTCATCCCGCTGCAGATATCCGATGGGCCGGCGACCGATGATGTGAGCTTCATGCCTGGAGACCTTTATGTCGATGGCATATTGGTGGAGAACTTCGCCACTCCCGTGGCCGTGACGCTCCAGCCCAACGCCCCCAATGTGCTGGGGGTGTCGCCATGGACCGTGGACGACACGCCCTTCATCGTGGGGCAGTACCTGCAGCTCTCGGATCCCAGCCAGCCCGCAAACTTCGTGATCTGCAGGATCACCGCGGTGGACTACGCCGCCGGCCAGGTCACTGTCGATTCCACCCAGGGTATCCCGGTGGCCGACGCCAACATTCAGGCGGCGCGGCTGGTGACCTATAAGACCCAGCCCGGCCTTCTTCCGCCCCCCGCCCTGTTTGTGGGCGAGGGTCCGGTGGAACTCTACCTCGACGTCTGGGAGCGGCTGGTCACCTCGGCGGAAGATGACACCATCCGGGAAGTGGCGCTCGGCGGCCCCGACACAGCCGCCCGGACCAAGGTCGTGTGGCAGGCGAAGACCGTCCCGGCGCCCCCGCAGGTGTCACGCGACGGCCAACGCGCCTCCGCCAGTCTCAGCGCCGCCCAACTCGCCCAGAGATTCCAGCCGGTCAATCGCGGCTTGCTGCGCGCCCGGGTTCAGCCCGGCGCCGCTTCCACTGACCCGTGCGCGGTCTCGCCCTCATCGGCTTATCGCGGGCCGGAGAACCAGCTCTATCGGGTGGAAATCCACGACGGCGCGATGCCCGGTGGCGCGGCGAGCTTCAAGTGGTCGCGAGAGAATGGCTCGGTGGTGTTTCCACTCGCCGCCGCCGCCGTTCCGGGGAGCGGCACGCTGACGGTCCCCCTGGCCAGCCTTGGCCGCGACGACCGCTTCGGCATGTCAGAGGGCGATTGGGTGGAACTGCAGGACGACGCCCTGGTGCTCTCCAGCGCCGCGGCGATCGCGCCGGCCCCGGCCCTGGCGCAGGTGCAGTCGATCAACCGGGCGATGATGCAGGTCACCCTCAAAGGCGCGGCGCCAAGTACGGCTTTCGGTTCGCAGCCCGGCTTGCACGCGCTCATGCGCCGCTGGGATCAGCAGGCCGGCGATCGCACCGCTGGCGGCGTCACCCTGACCAGCGGAGGCGCCATCGCAATTCCCGCGGCCGCGGGCCAGTGGATCGACCTGGAGGACGGCGTGCAGATCCTTTTCGAGGCCGTGGCCACGGCGACCTTCCGCACCGGCGACTATTGGCTGATCCCGGCCCGGGTGGCCACCGGCGACGTGATCTGGCCTCAGGAGAGCGACGCGAACGGCCAACTCCAGCCGGTCGCCCGGCCCCCGGACGGGGTCGACCACCACTATGCTCCGCTGGCTATCCTCACCGCCCAATCCAACGCCGCGCCGGGGATCGACGCGCTGCTTGAAACGCGGTCGTTCTGAGACGCGGCTCGTGACGGCAAGCGCGGCGGCTTTCGGCCGTATCGTTGGTGAAATCATTGGGTTAACAACGCGCGCCGGCTCGCAGAACGGGGCCGCAACGAATCATGACCGAATCAGCGACACCCTCCGATTCAATCTTTGTTCCCTACAAGCTATTGTATGTCATGGAGTTTCGCACACAAGCACAATGGCTGCGGCGCCTGCCCGTTTTTGATCGCGCTTGACGGAGCGCTGCGCGATGGCGTATTTGCCCGCCTCCCGCGCGGCCCCTAGTCAGGCCGCGTCTTCGTTTCTGTCTGATGGAAAGTCTGGCGCCATGTCACGCCGTTGCGAACTCACAGGCGTTGGTCCGATGGTGGGCCACAATGTGAGCCACTCGAACATCAAGACCAAGCGCCGGTTCCTGCCCGCGCTCAGCCCGGCCACGCTTCATTCGGAAAGCCTTGGCCAGGCATTCCGGTTGCGGATCTCCAACGCCGCCTTGCGCACGCTCGACTTCCGCGGCGGCCTCGACGTCTTTCTTCTGAAGTCGAAGGACGAGACCCTGTCGCCGCGCGCCCTCAAGATCAAGCGTCAGGTAAAGGCCAAGCAGACGGCCCAGGCCGAAGCCTAGGCGACTACGCCCTCTCCACACGGCTCGCGAGCAGATCCCGCGTCGCCGCGCACACGTCCACGCAGCCGGTCAGCGACATCGCGACCAGCAACTCGCGTCTCATGATCTCGATCACGTCCGCAACCCCTGTCCCACCGCGCGCGCCGAGCGCATAGGCCCAGGCGCGGCCTACGAGACAGCCGCGCGCGCCCATGGCGAGGGCCTTGAGAATGTCCAGGCCCGATCGCACGCCGCCGTCCATCAGCACGGTGAGATCGCCTCCGACCGCGTCGGCGACCGCGGGCAGAGCCGAGATGCCGGACGCGACGCTGTCGAGTTGGCGTCCCCCATGATTTGAAACTACGATCCCCTCGACGCCCGCGCTTCGCGCGGCGCGCGCGTCCTGCGCGTCGAGCACGCCCTTCAGGACGATGGGGCCGCTCCAGCGTTCACGCACCCAGTCGATGTCGCGCCATGTCACCGACGGATCGAAGTTGGCGCCGATCCAGGCCCAGAATTCGCCGAGCGAGCGCACCCCGTCACCCACGCCGGCGATATTGCCTAGGGTGTGCGGCCTGCCGTTGATCTGAACGTCCCAGAGCCACGCAAGGTGGGCCAGGCCGTCGAGCGCGCGGCGGAACTGATCGCCGGCGCCGCCGCCCATAAGGCCCGTGCGCACGTCGCGGTAGCGAGCGCCCGCGACCGGCAGGTCGACCGTGAGGATGAGCACCGGACACCCCGCGCCCTGCACTCGCGCCAGAAGGTTCTCCATGAAGCCGCGATCACGGGTCATGTAGAGCTGGAACCACGGCGGCATGACCGGCGCGACCTCTTCGACCGGGCAGAGGCCCATGGTGGACAGGCAAAAGGGGATGCCGGCGGCCCTGGCGGCGCGGGCAGCCTGGACCTCGCCCCGGCGCGCGTACAGGCCGGCCAGGCCGATCGGCGCCAGCACCATCGGCATCGACATCGATTGCCCGAACATCTCGGTCGACGTGGAGAGCCGAGACACATCGCATAGCACTCTTTGTCGAAGCTTCAGTCCGGCAAGGTCCGCGCTGTTGGCGGCCAAGGTCGCCTCGGCGTAGGACCCGCCGTCGATGTAGTTGAACAGAACCTTGGGCAGTCGCCGCTTCGCCGCGTCGCGATAGTCTGCGACGCAGGCCAGCTTCACGGCGCGGCCTCGCGAACCCGCCGCATGCTGGTGGCGCGGACCGCCGGACCGCCCTGCACCGTGGGCAAGGGCGTCAGCAGGCTGGCGCTGGCCCGCGTCACCGCGCGCGGTTCCTCCTCGAACAAGGCGGCCAGCTGCTCGGTGATCGCGCCGCCCAGCTGTTCGACATCGACGATGGTCACCGCCCGCCGATAGTAGCGGGTGACATCGTGGCCGATGCCGATGGCGATCAGCTCGACCGGCGACTTGGCTTCGATTTCGGCGATCACCCGGCGCAAGTGCCGCTCCAGATAGTGGCCGGAATTCACCGACAGCGTCGAATCGTCCACCGGCGCGCCGTCGGAAATCACCATCAGTATGCGGCGCGCCTCGCTGCGCCCAAGCAGGCGCTGGTGGGCCCAAAGCAGCGCCTCGCCGTCGATGTTCTCCTTCAACAGACCCTCGCGCATCATCAGGCCGAGGTTCTTGCGCGCCCGCCGCCACGGCGCGTCGGCCGACTTGTAGACGATGTGGCGCAGGTCGTTGAGGCGCCCGGGAGAGGCCGGCTTGCCCGCCTTCAGCCACTCGTCGCGCGCCGCTCCGCCCTTCCACGCCCGGGTAGTGAAACCAAGGATCTCCACCTTGACGCCGCAGCGCTCGAGGGTCCTGGCGAGGATATCGGCGCACACCGCCGCCACCATGATCGGGCGGCCACGCATCGAACCGGAGTTGTCGATCAGCAGACCCACCACCGTGTCGCGGAACTCGGTGTCCTCTTCCTGCTTGAAAGAGAGGGGCGCGGTCGGATCGACGATCACCCGGGTGAGGCGCGCGACGTCCAGCATGCCCTCCTCGAGGTCGAAGCTCCATGAGCGGTTCTGTTGGGCAAGCAGCTTGCGTTGCAGACGGTTGGCCAATCGCGAGACCACGTTGGATAGGCTCGCCAACTGCTGGTCGAGGTAGGCGCGCAACCGCGTCAGTTCGTCGGGCTCGCAGAGGTCTTCGGCCGCCACGATCTCGTCGTGCTCGGTCGTGAACACCTTGTACGCCGGTTCCGGTCGGCCGGTGTCGTTCGCCTCCGGCCGCGCTGGGCGATCGCCCTCGTTGACGTCCAGCTCTTCCTCCGACGGATCGGCCTTGTCGTCTTCGCTATCGCTGAACTCGGTCTCGGCGGACTCCGATTCCGTCTGACTGGCATCGCTTTCGTCCAGCGACGCGCTTTGTGGAGACTGTTCTTCCCCCTCGCCTTCGCCTTCGCTTGGAGATTCGGCCTCGCCTTCGTCGTTCTGATCGTCGGCTTCGTCGTCCGAGCCGTCGGCGGTCTCGTCGCCCATTTCGAGATCGCGCACGACGGCCCGCGCTATACGCGCGAACGCCTTCTGATCCTCCACCGCGCCGGTCAGGCGGTCGAGATCGGCGCCGGCCTTCGCCTCGATCTCGGCGCGGTGGGCGTCGACGATCGCGCGCGCCGCCAGGGGCGGCGGCTGGTCCGTGAGACGTTCTCGCACCATCAAGGCGACGATTTCGGCCATCGGCGCGTTCGCCGGATCAACCAGGCCGCCGAGACCTTTTTTTTGCACGGCCTGGTCCCAGACCGCGGCGAGGTTCTCGCGCACGCCAATAAGCGCGTTGGCGCCGATGGCTTCGACGCGCACTTGTTCGAGCGCATCGTAGACCCGGGCCCCTTCCGGAGACTTCGGTTTGTTCCGGGCGTGCGTCGATCCGTCGTGATGGGCGACGCGCAGCGCCATCTGGTCGGCCAGGCCACGCAGACGCGTCGCCTCCACACCGTTCAGTTCGCGAGGCGGGTGCGGCAGGATCGCGCGGTGTCCTATCAGGCTGGGTCCGTCGCCGGAGAACACCACCTCCAGGTCGGGCTGCTCGGCCAGCGACCGCGCGGCGTGAGCGAGCGCGCGCTTGAAGACTTCTCCGGGACTTTCTTTTTGAGCCATGACCCCAAGGTCTTAGCGCGGGTGTCCCCGCCTTAGAAGCGGAAACGCTGTCGGCCCCTTCAGCCCAGGCGCGTCATCGTCAGCAGGCGTTGGGCGTAGGTGTGCTCCGCCATCATGCGAGCGCGCCCGGCCCGCCCGATCTTCGTCGCCTCTTGCGGCGCGGCGAGCAGCCGGCGATGGATCTCGTTCAATTCTTCCACGTCGCGATAGACCAGAACTTCGCGACCCGGCTCGAAGCAGTCGGCCAGATCGGCCTGCGTCTCGGCGACCACGGGCGTTTCGCTGACATAGGGATCGAAATTGCGCTGATTGAGGCCGGTGAGAACGTTCAGTTCGTTGCGCACGTTGAGCGCCGCGAGGTGGCCGCCATAAAGTCCGTGCACGGCTGCGGCCGACACCCGACCGGCGTGGACTTCGTGGCGCCCGACCGCGTGGCGCTCCCACCCCGGCCCGTACAATACGATCGGGTCGCTCAAGCCGGCGACGACCTCGCGCCTGTGCTCGGTCGGATTGGCGATAAAGATCATGCGTTGTCTTCGCGGCTCGCGGGGCGGCCCCGCGGCGTGAGGGTTGGCCGCATGCGGCAGGTAACGGCCCTCGGTCCTTAGCCCGAGGCTTTCATGCTGGGACAATAGCCCCCGGTCCGTATAGAGCGCGGCGTCCAACCATCGCGCGGCGTCCGCCGCTTGTGGCGTGAAACGATCACCCACCCAACCGAGCAGCGGTGGTCTGCCCCGGATGGCCGCCAGACGTTCGAGAATGACGGGCGGCACATGGTAGGCGCCGATCACGACGATCAAGTCGGGTGAAAAAGCGCGGGCGATGTCGGCGACCCTTCGCGCCAGCGGCGCGCCGGCCACCTTGTTGAGCAGGAGCGCCTCGATTGCCGGTGCGATCGCCGGATTGCGGGAGGCGGCGATGCGCACCTGGTGGCCGTCGGACCGCCAGGCGCCGGCGCAGTCCTCCAGCCAATGGGTGATGCTGGCGACCTTGCCGACGAGAAGTATCCTCAACGGGTGGTCGCGGTCGCGACTAGGATTTGCGGTCTGGGCCGGCCTTGGGCGCCGCGGCGGCGAGCCGCCAGATCCGGCCATCCGGCGCGGTCGCCGCGTAAGGGCCGCCCAAGGGGCCGGCGAAGGCGACGACATGGCGGTTTTCGGGATCCGAAAAGATCAGGCTCCCACGTTCATCGAACCGCCAGACGGAAAGATCCTTTAGTGGCGGGAAGGCGCGCTGACACACGCCTGGAGACAAGACATCATGTCCGCCCCCCAGCGTTCCGCGGTCGATCAGCGCGACCGTGCAACCGATTTTCCCGCCGATCTCGCTCAGCCGCCAGGGGCCGGTGGCGTCACGCGGCGCGGCGGCCTGAGCCGATCCGAACGACGCCGCCAAGCCGGCGATCGCCAGAGCCATGATCATCGCTGTCTTCATGTCGCTTCGCCTCTCGTCACCTATGTAGCGCGCCCGACGCCTCGTGCAAAATAACGATCCGTAATGTTGCACTGCGGTGCGGCGCTCCGGTATGTAGGCTCCGGCGCGCCGGGGGCTGTTCCGCGGCGTGGCGCAGTATTGGAAATTTCGATGATCATGGGTTCGTTGCGTTCGTCCATCGCGTGCCTGGGGCCGCTTGTCCTGGCGCTGGCCGCGCCCGCGGTCGCGGCGCCCCTGCACCAGCCCCTGCCGGTTGACAGCCTGGAACAGAACGGCGAGCCGCAGCCGATGGTGACGCACCATCCCGTCAGCCATGCGGCCCAGGCGCCGGGGCCTGGGGGCGCTCCGGGCGGTGTTTTGCACAAGAACGCGGCGGCCGGTCTCAAGCGAACCTACTCGGGCAAGCCTATCGATGTGCTGAATTATCACTACGACTCCCTGGTGACAGGCTGGAATCAGAGCGAGACCGACCTGACGCCGGCCAGCGTGGCGTCGTCCAGCTTTGGGCAGCTGAAAACGTTGGCCGTCGACGGCAACGTCTTGGCCGAGCCTCTGCTCGTGTCGCAGTTTCAAATGCCCGACGGAACGAAGCATGACGTCCTGCTGGTCGCGACCGGTCACAATTCGGTCTACGCCTTTGATGCGAATGACTATTCCCTGCTCTGGAAAGTCAATCTCGGCACGCCGCAGGCGACCTCGGATGTCGGTTGTGGCGACGTGCAACCCGAGTACGGAATTTCCAGCACACCGTTGATCGTCCGCTCCGGTCCTAGCGCGGCCAAAATATATGTGGTGTCGGCGACGGAGCCGGCGAAATTCTCGTTCCACACCCAGTTGCACGCCCTCGACCTCGGCACTGGCGCCGATGTGACCGCGCCGGCCGAAATTGCCCCCAGCGCGCAGCTTTCCGGCGGCGGGACGATCGGGTTTGATCCCCAGAACCAGTGGAATCGCGCGGCGCTCGCCCACTCGAAAGGCTCGATCTACATCGGCATTGGGTCTCATTGCGACCACAACGCCGACACCATCTCTGGCTGGGCGCTGCGCTACGACGACACCAGTCTCGCTCTTCAGAACTCCTTCAACACCATCGAAGTCAGCCAGGGATACGAACTGGCCAGCATTTGGATGACCGGGTTCGCGCCGGCGATCGATAAGAGAGGCAATGTCTTCGTGGTGACGGGCAATGGGGCGTTCAGCCGAAAGCCTTCCCCGCGCGACTATGGCGAAAGCGTGCTGAAGTTCTCCAGCGACCTGACGAGCGTAAAGTCGACGTTCACGCCTTCCAACTGGCAACAACTCAACAACAGCGACAACGACTTTGGTTCCGGGGGCGTCATGTTGCTTCCCACGGTCACCGGCCAGACCTCTCCGCCGCTGGCGGTCGCCATGGGCAAGTCCGCCATCCTCTATCTTCTCAATCAAAACGCCCTGGGCGGCCTCAGGACCGGCGATGCCGGCGCTTTGCAGGCCCTGCGCTTGGGGAACTCGGGAAGCGGGATCTGGGGCGGTCCGGCCTACTACGGCTCGCCGTCGGGCGGCCTCGTCTATGCTCAGATCAACAGCGACGTCCTGCGCGCCTTCAGCGTGGCCACCGGATCCAAGCCGGCGTTGACGCAGGTCGCCGCCGGAACAGTCGCCGCCGGCTATGGCGGATCTCTGCCGATCGTCTCATCCAACGGCTCCACGCCAGGCACGGCGGTCGTCTGGCTCATCCACCGCGGCTCGACCGTGAGGCTGGAAGCCTATGACGCCGTCAATCTCGGCGCTCCGCTGTTCGCCGCCAACGCCGGTTCGTGGTCCGGTTCGGGCGGAAACCCGTTCGTGACGCCGCTGGAAGCCAACGGTCGCGTCTACGCGCCCGCCTACAAGACCGTCACCGTCTTTGGTCTGACGCAATAACCTTCGCCGGCGGCCGCACCACCTTGGTGCGCGTCCGCCGGCTAATAGGCGATCCAGCTGAAGATACGTACCGTGTTGTTGGCGCCCGCGCCGTCGCCGAGGCCGTCGTAGTCGCGGCCGCTGCCGTCGAACGAGAGATAGGCTGTGTACTGAATGCCCAGCCTCATATTGAACCGCGGTCCCAGCGGCGATCCGCCATCGCCCCAGGGCGTGCCGTCGAGCTGGAAAAGCAGGCCCGAGCTGTCGGGCGTGAAGGTCCGGTTGGCGGCGTAAAGCAGTTGGTCGGGTTTCCCCCAGGTGTCGAACGCGCCGACGGTCAGCCCGATGCGATCGCGCCAATAATAGGATGCGTCGATCCGCAGGTCCTGCAAGGTCACCTCGCGGTTCGCCGCCAGCCCCAAGGCCTGGGAAGCGTCGAGCTTCTGTTGCTCATGCGTGTAGCGGGCGTTGACGGTGAAAACGTCCTTCCTGGCGGCGAACAGCTGGTATGAGGCGTCCAGGCCAAGGTCGGTGTAGTGATCGGTCAGACCGAGGCTCTGATCGTGGCCCGGGTACAGGCTGGCGCCCATCGCAAAGGCGCCCACCTCGACATTGCGGTCGCCAAAATTCTTCTGGTAGGCCAAGCGGCCGTAAGGGGCGACGCCCTTGATGTTGCCCGGCGACGTCGGGTCGGCGCCGGCGTGGATCAGGAATTGCGCGCTCGGCGAGCGATAGCCGCCGACCTCGGCGTAGAATTGCGAATTGATCCAGGCATAGGCGGTGACGCCGAGGGTGGTCTGCGCCAGGTTTCCAATTAGGGGCGAGGCCGCCGGACCAGGCGCAAGGTCCGTTGAGGTGTACGGAAATCCCCAGGACGGCAGGGTGTTGAAAGCGTCCTGGACGGTGGGCGCATTGTTGACGTCCAGGCCCAGCAGCACGTTGGCTTTCGCCACGTCGAGCGTGGTGACGGCGCGCAGGTCGAGGTTGTCCCAACTGTAGGCCTTGCCGATGCCGTCATAGGTGGCCTGGACGAAGCCGCCCAGGTGCGAACCCACCCCTCCGGCCAGGAAGACGCTGATCTGATCGACCGCCACATTGTCGTTGACCCCGAAGGATGGCGCCGGGGGCGCGGCCTGATCCTTGGCGGTGTGGACGAAGGAGGCCACCGCCATGGCCGAGACGGGCAGATTGAAGGTGTTGGTGCGCAGCGTATAGCCGCCGAGTTTGAACGCGCGGCCAAACGGCGTCAGCTGGGGACCAAAGCCGCCGACGTGGCAAGCGCCGCACGGACGCCCCGTCTGCACGGCGAAACTGGGAACCGCCGCCGCCTGTGTGGCCGTCAGCGCCAGGAGCAACAGGCCGAGAAGCCAGTGAGGGGCCAGGCGGGAAAGTCGCATGGACCGCGCCGACCTGACGCGGCGGGCGGCGGGCCGCCTCATGACTTGGCGCTATACAGGTTACACCATCCGTTGGCGCTGATCGGGCCCTGCACGAGTTTGCAATCCTGCGGCGGCTGCCAGAGGGTGCAGTTGTCGCAGCGCGCCTTGCCCATCGGCTTGCCCTGGTATCCGGCCACCTTTTGAGACAGCTTGCTCGGCGCGGCGGTGGCGGCGGAGGCGCCGGTCATGACGCCGATGGCCGCCAGCGCGACGCCGCCGCTCAAAACGCCCGCGCCGCGCAGAAGACCGCGCCGCGACACCGCGTGCGAGTCTGAAGTCATCTTGTCGGTCATCTTTGTCGATCTCCGGCCGCGCGGAACCGCGCCAGCGTCACGGGTGGAACACCATCCGGGGAGATGATCGCGCAAACCGGGCGGGCGGTATTTGACATGGCTCAAGTCGAGACGGTTCGCCGGGGCCAACGCCGGCGACCGGCTGCGAGATCGGAGTCTGTGTGCGGATGAAACGTCGGGCCGCGCCGCGCCAAGCGCCCTTCGACGAGCCCGCGCTCGCGGCCCCCTCTAGGCCAGCTTCAGAAACGATTCGTGGCGAAAGGGGGCGCCGGGCGTCATCCGTTCGTGCAGGCCGGCGACGCGCGGCCCCGCTCGGCCAGGGCGCGCTTCATAGCGGGCGTCGGAGCCGAAATAGCGCAGTGTCAGTGTCCGGCGGCGCTGACCGGGCCTTGTCGGCGCGCCGCCATGCAGCATCGCGGGATGAAAGAACACCACATCACCGGGGTCGACCGCGAACGAGACGATATCGAAGGCGTCGCGATGCGCCTCGATATCCGGCAGAAGGGGGAGGGCGCCGTCCGCGTAGAGCGGCGCGGTGTCATCTCCCAATTCGAAACGGGAGCCATTGTAGAGCGCTCCGCGATGCGAGCGCTTGACGAATTCCAGCGAATCTTCGCGCGCGAGCTTGTCGAAGGTGATCCAGGCCACAGCGAGTTGGTCGCCGCCCACGGCCAGGTAGGAGCTGTCCTGGTGCCAGGGCGTTCGCCGGCTCTCGCCTCCCTGCTTCAGGAAGACCTGCTCGTACATGAACCAGACGTCCGGCGCGTTCCACAGTCCGGCCACGAGCGCGGTGAGCGGCGAAGCGGCCAGCATGTCGCGGTAACCGGTCAGGCAAGCGGGATTGTAGAGATCCTGGTAGAACAGTGCGTCGCCGGCCTGGGCGATCCGTGACGCGCCAGGGCCGGGGTTGGCCAGGCTCCAATCGTAGGCGTCCAGCGCCTGGGCCAGGGCGGCGGTATCAAGGAGGCCTTGGGCTAGGACGACGCCATCGCGCTGGAACGTCTCCCGGGCTTTCGGAATGTCGAAGGTCATGGTGTGAGCCGTCCGCGTCAGGGCGTGCGAAAGTCGGCCAACCGCTTGGAGTCGAAATACTCGTCCAGGCGAACGATCACATCGTTCTCCACGCGGCAGACAAGGCAGGCGTGAACGACGACCTCTCGAAGCTCGGTCACCATGCAGTGCAGCTCGTGCTGTTGGACGAACCCTTGCTCGAAGACGTGCAGGCGGCGGTGCTCGTAGCGACGCTTGGGCACGCGCGACACGAAGGCGCGCAGGGTGACGATATTCTCGTCACGCGTCGACACCTGCCCGTCGATGTTGTGCCAGATCTCGGCGTTTGGCGCGTAGCAGGCGCGCACGCCCTCTATGTCGCCAAGCTCGATGGCGTCGAAGAACCGCTTCGCCAGCGCCCGGATCCTCACCTCTTCGCTCACCCTGATCTCCTCGCCAGATGTCCTACGCTGCTCCAACCAGATCGTCGGAATGGATGGGTCGCCAGGGGCCGCTATCGCTTGCGGTCGCCCGACGCTAGCTTCTAAGGTGACGGGCGACAAGGCGAACCCGGACGCCAGGCTGGTGCGTGGAGGATACGATGGCCGACCGGGAGGTGAGCTATGCGCGCCGCGGGCCCCTGGGGGTTATCCGGCTTGAGCGTCCTGACGCGCTCAACGCCCTGACGCCTGGCATGATAAGCGGGGTCGAACGGCTCGCCCGCGCCGCCGAGGGCGACCCCGAGGTCATCGCGATCTGCATAACCGGGGCCGGGCGCGGCTTTTGCGCCGGCATCGACATGGCCGCCCTGACGGAACACACCCGCTCCGGGCCGCCGCCGGCAAGGCCCGACGCTGATGGCCGACCGTCGCGGCCGGCGCTTTTCGGCTTTCTGCCCGATATCTCCAAGCCGGTGATCGCCGCCATCAACGGTGTCGGCGCCGGCGGCGGCTTTGTCCTGGCGATGATGTGCGACTTGCGCTTCATGGCCGAGGACGCCAGCCTCATCACCATCTTCTCACGCCGCGGCCTGATCGCCGAGCATGGAACGAGCTGGCGGCTGCCGCGGATGATCGGCCTCAATCGCGCGCTCGATCTGTTGTGGAGCTCGCGCAAGGTGGACGCGGCGGAGGCCTTTCGCATCGGCTTCGTCGACCGCGTCGCGCCAGCGGAGGCCTTGCTCGATGAAGTCGAGGCCTATGTCGCCGCGATGGCCGCGACGGTGTCGCCGCGGGCGCTCGCTGTGATCAAGGCCCAGCTGCATCGCCATCTCGAGACCTCGTTTGATGTCGCCGCGGTCGAGTCGGCGGACCTGATGGTCGAGGCGCTGGCGCATCCGGACGCCGCCGAAGGCGCCGCCTCTTTCGTCGAGCGGCGGCCGCCGCGCTTCGCCGCCTGGACAGGGGAACCCCTATGAGCACGACTTTCGAGACGCTGATCGTCGAGCGCGCCGGACCGGTCGCTGTGGTAAGACTCAGCCGCCCGGGCAAGCGCAACAGCATCGGCGGTCCGATGATGGTCGAGCTGCACGCCGCGCTCGGCGACCTCGCCGCCGACCCGCTCACGCGGGTGCTCGTGCTGCGCGGCGATGGCGCGGATTTTTGTCCCGGGGCGGACGTCAAGCATTATGGCGGCGCCGGCGCTGCTCGGGAGTCGGCGGCCTGGTCGGGCGTGCGAACCTTCGACGTCGCGGTTCTGCTGCACGAGATGCCGGCCGTGACGATCGCCGCGATTTCCGGCGCCTGCGCCGGCGCCGGTTTCGGCTGGGCCTGCGCGTGCGATCTGCGCGTGGCCAGTCAGACCGCCCGTTTCAACACTGCCTTTCTCGACGTCGGCGTCGCCGGCGACATGGGCGGGCCGTGGACGCTCCCGCGCATTGTGGGCGCCGCCAAGGCGCGAGAACTTTATTTCCTGCCGGGCAAGTTCGACGCCGCGGAGGCCCTGCGCATAGGGCTGGTGTCTCGCGTCAGCGCGCCGGACACGTTCGAGGCCGATCTTGCGGCGCTCACCGATCGCCTGGCCCGCGCCGCTCCGCTGGCCCTCACGGCCATGAAGGCCAACTTCCTCGCCGCCGAGGCCATGGGCTTTGCCGACTACATCCGCCTGGAATCGGAAAAGCACCTGCGGCTGTTCCAGAGCCAGGACACCACCGAGGCCTTCAGGGCCTTCGTCGAAAAGCGCCCGCCGGTCTTCCAGGGCCGCTGAAGGAGAACGCGCATGCGTCTAAGACAGGTCGCCCTCGCATCCAGCCACCTGGACGACATCGTGGCGGCGTTGGCCGCCGTGTTCGGGCTGAAGGTGGCCTACAACGATCCGCATATCCACCACTACGGACTGCGCAACGCCGTGCTGTCGGCGGGCCCGGCGTTCCTGGAGGTGGTCGAGCCGGTGCGCGAGGATGCGTCGGCCGCGCGTTTCCTTCGGCGCCGCGGCGACGCCGGCTATATGGTGATCCTTCAGGATGCCGACGCCGGCGCGCACCGGGCGCGGCTCCTGCACATGGGGGTACGGGTGGTCGACGACATCGATCGGCCCGACTACCGCGCCTCCCACTTTCACCCGGCTGACTTCGGCGGCGTGCTGGTATCGATCGACGAGCAGCGCAGAGCGGCGGACTATCTCGAGGACTACGGCGACTGGATGCCCGCGGGTCCCGACTGGCGCGCCACCCGCACCAGCGAGGTCCTGGACCTGACAGGGATCACCCTGACCGCGCTGGATCCCGACGCCTTGGCGCGCCGCTGGGCGGACCTGCTCGATCAGCCGCTCGATCCGATGGGTTCACGGCGCCTGCCCTTGGCGCGCGGAGAGATCCGCTTCGCCGGCGGGCCGGCAGGGCAGGGAACCGCGATCGCCGCGATCACGCTGAAGGTCGCCGATCGCGCCGCTGTTTTGCAACGGGCCGGCGATGCGGGCCTCGATGTCGCGCCCGAGGGAATATTGATCGGCGGCGTGCGGTTCCACCCCGTGTGAGGAACCGGGTCCCCGCCCGTATCAACGCGAACGGCGGCTCATCCGGCGTTGAACCGCGGCGACGAGCCGGTAGGCCGGCGCGCGGCCCAGCGAAATCGCCAATCCCGATCCCAGGATCGCACCGATCAGAAAGTTCAAGGTCATGCCGCATCTCCAATGGGCGCACGGAAATACGCGGTTCAGCCATTGTCAAGCTCCGCAACACGCTGGGTGACGGCGGGGCAGGATTTGCGGCGCGGCGACGTCTTGCTTGGCGCCGACCGCTTGCGATCAAGGCGCCCCCGCCCACGGTCAGCTGGCGGGTCGAGCGCCGGCGTGGCGCGGCAGATCGTCGAGGATCGGCCACCATGCGGCTTTCGACGCGGTGAAGAAATGGAACCCGAGCTCGACCGGCGCGCCGCCGTCGAGGGTTCCGGCGCGGATCCGCACCACGCCCGGCAGGCCGGCGAGCCGGCTGAACAGGGGCGAGCCGCACGCCGAACAGAACAGGCGTTCCTTGCCGGGCGAACTCTCATAGGCGCGCAATCGCCCATCGCCCGCCGTCAGCCGGAACTGCTCGCTGGCGACCGGCACGTTGGCGGCGAACGCCGAACCCTGCGCCTTGCGGCAATCCTCACAGTGACAGACCTGTATTGGCGCCAGGTCACCGTCGATCTGATAACGGATCGCGCCGCAGAGGCACCCGCCCGCGTGTGACCCGGAAGGGCGGCCGGCGTCAGCCTTCGACATCGGTCTCGGGTCGGTCGTCGGCGGCGGAGACCTCTTCGTGCCATCGTCCCTGGGCGTCCTCGTAGACGATGCCGCGCTCTTCACCGGAGACGCGCTGCTCGCCGGCCGCGCGCTTCGCCGCCGCCAGGGCCGTGTCATGGCTGGGAAAGGTCTCGGAATAGGCGCCGTCGACCTGATAGGCCCAGCCGCCGTCATGCTCGACGATCTTGTAGACGATGTGAGTCATTTCGTTCTCCAGATGGGGCGCCGTCGCTGGCGCCGACTTGGGGTTGGTGGGCTCTCGAGACAAGGCCCGCAAGGTTTGTCGCCTTGGGCCCGGCAGGGCATTATGCCATTTGGCTCGCACCTGAGCTCAAGGGATCCGCGCCATGCACGACGCGCCCGCCGACGGCTGGAAACACACCGGAGTCAAGGTCATCCCCGGTGACGACCTCGATACCAATACCGCTCAGACTCCCGGCATGAGCCGCGCGGTCGCCATCGATGTCGCGCGCGCGGGCGCTCGTAAGCTGTGGGCCGGGACGGTGCGCATCGAGGCCGACGCAAAGACCGGCGCGCATCACCACGGCGAGCTGGAGAGCGTGATTTATATCATCCAGGGCCGCGCCCGTATGCGCTGGGGCGAGCGCCTGGAATTCGTCGCCGAGGCCGGCCCGGGCGACTTCATTTTCGTGCCGCCCTTCGTTCCCCACCAGGAGATCAACGCCTCGCCCGATCAGGCGCTGGAGTGCGTGCTGGTGCGCAGCGACGGGGAAGCGGTGGTCGTCAACCTCGATATCGCGCCGGTCGAGACGCCGACGCCAGTCGCCTGGATCGACCCGATCCACCGGCCCGCGGGCGACTGACGCCGATCAGTGCGGCAGGATCAACGACGCCGTCGCCGCGATCGCCGCCAACTTCGCCAGCCAACCAACCGTATGACTGGCCGTTATCAGCGGGTGTATCTTGATATAGAGGCCGTTGGCCAGGATCGCCGGGGCGGCCGCTATCAGCCAGACCAGCGCCGCGACCGCGAGCGCCGACGAAAGTGAGGTGTGGCCGGTTATCGCCATCAGCGCCACCAGCCCGACAACGGTCGGGACTGTCAGCGCCTGCGCCGCGATCAAAGCGCGCGGATTGGGCCCGTTGGTCCGCCACACCTCCGGGTGGGCCTGGTATCGGTCGTGGAACAGAACGCCGGCGAACAGCCAATCTATCAGGCTGGCCACGATCAATCCGGCGACGATCGCCGCTGCCAATCTCCAGTCCATTTGCGCTCCCTTTCAACCGCTATTTCCAGGCGAACACCGGTTGTTCCAGGTCGGCGACCCGGGTGATGCGCCCGGCGGCGAGTTCGCGGAACTGATAGATGATCGCCGCCGTCGGGGCGTGGACATGGCGATCGCCGATCTTCATGCGGATCACCGGGCGATCGCTTTCGGGAATACTGATGAATTCGACCGCGTCTTCGCGTCCCGCGTCGATGAGCCGGATGCGATGCACCGACGCCACCTCGTCTGGGTTGGGCGCGAGAGCGCCGGCGTCGTCGAGCCATGCCACCACCGGCGCGATCGCGTAGCCCGATCGCGAGACGTAGTCGTCCATTACGCCCAGGACGCGGTCGGCCGACAGATCGAGCCCCAGTTCCTCGTGCAGTTCGCGCAGGGCGGTCCGCACGAGCGTCTCGCCCTCGTCGCGCCGCCCCCCCGGCAGCGCCCATTGCCCCGCGTGCGCCCGCAGCTTTGCCGCCCGCTTGGTCAGCAGAAACGCGGTCTCGCCCGACCCGTCGCCCGCATCCACCAGCGTGATCGCCACCGCCGACGCCTTCAGGGCCGGATCCTCGTGCGCCAGGCGCGTAAACGCCGCGCACCGTTTGGCGATCTCCGCCCGGAACGCAGGGTTGAACGGATAGGTCATGGGCGCCAGCCTAGATCGTGCGCGCCGCAAGGGGAACCGTTTCGGCGCGGGGCGTCCCGCCCGCATGCTTGTCACGAGCGCCTTGGCGGGAAAAAATCTGCGAGCGGGACGCCCCGGCGCCGAGCAAAATGCTATAGGCGATGAAAAGCACGAACGGGTGGAGTGAGCGCACGGATGGTCGGGATCGTTTCCGTCGGGGCCTATGTGCCTCGCCGTCGTCTGCAGCGCCAGGCGGTGGCGGCGGCGCACGCCTGGTTCGCGCCGGGCCTGCGGGGCGTGGGCCGCGGCGAGCGCGCCATGGCCTGCTGGGACGAGGACGCCATCACCATGGCGGTGGAAGCGGCCCGCGATGGGTTGGACGGGCTGGACCGCGCGCGCGTCGCCAGAGTGGTGCTCGCCTCGACGAGCCACCCGTTCGTGGACCGGCAAAACGCCGGCGTCGTGAAGGAAGCGCTCGATCTCGAGGACACGGTCGCCGCGCTCGACATCGGCGGTAGCCAGCGCGCCGGGACCTCGGCGCTGCTCGACGCCCTGCAGGCCTCGCGCGGCGGGGCCGGCGATATCCTCGTCCTGGCCTCGGAAAAGCGCCGCGCGCAGCCGGCCTCGGACCTCGAGATGCTTGCGGGAGATGGCGCAGCCGCCCTTCTGGTCGGCGATGGCGAGGTCGCCGCGGAGTTCATCGGCGGCCACAGCGTCACCGTCGATTTCGTCGATCACTTCCGCGGCGAGGGCCGGGCGTTCGACTACAACTGGGAATCGCGCTGGGTGCGCGACGAGGGCTTCGCCAAGATCGTCCCCGCGGCGATCCGCCAGGCATTCGACAAACTAGGCGTGATCGCCGTCGACGTCGGCAAATTCATCATGGGCGCGCCCATGCGTGGCATCAACGAAGCCATGGCCAAGGCGGCTGGGATCGCCACCGAAGCCGTGGTCGAGCCCCTGGCGCAAGTACTGGGCGAGGCCGGGGCTGCGCAGCCGTTGATCCTGCTCGCTTACGCGCTGGAGACCGCCAGACCCGGCGAGCTCTTGTGCGTGGTCGGTTTCGGACAGGGCTGCGACGTCCTGCTGTTCCGCGCCACCGACGCCGTCGGAACGGCCAGGGCGGGGCTGGGCGTCTCCGGATGGCTCGCGCGGCGCACGCCGGAGAGCAACTATCTGAAGTTCCTCGCCTGGAACGGCCACCTCGATCTCGAAAAGGGCATGCGCGCCGAGGCCGATCACAAGCCGGTGCTGACCGCCCTTCACCGCTCGCGCAAGGCGGCGATGGCCCTGGTCGGCGGGCGGTGCACGCAGACGGGCGTGGTGCAGTTTCCAAAGTCCGATGTCAGCGTCGCCCAGAACGCCCGCATGATCGGGACGCAGGAGGACTACCCGTTCGCCGAGCGGCGCGCGCGCATCCTCACCCACACCGCCGACAGCCTGGCCTACTCGCCCGATCCGCCCAATTACTACGGCACGGTCGAGTTCGAGGAAGGCGGGCGCATCGCCATGGAATTCGCAGACGTCGAAGCCTCGGACGTGGAGGTCGGCGCGCTCATGCGACCTATGTTCCGCATAAAGGCGGTCGACGAGCTGCGCGGTTTCACGAAATACTTCTGGAAAGCCGTCCCGGACTTCCGGGCCTGAGATCAAGGAGCAAGACAATGGCCAGTGGCGTCAAGGACAAGGTCGCGATCCTCGGCATGGGCTGCGCGCGCTTCGGCGAGCGCTGGGACATGGACGCCGACGGCCTGATGGTCGAGGCGTTCGAGGAGGCGATCGCCGACGCCGGCATCGACGTCTCCCAGATCGACGCCGCCTGGCTGGGGGTCGGCTTCGACGCCCAGAACATCGGCTCCTCGGCCATTCCCCTGTCACGGGCCTTGCGCCTGCCCAACATCGCGGTGACCAAGGTCGAGAACATGTGCGCCTCGGGCACCGAGAGCTTCCGCGGCGCGGTCTATGCGGTCGCCAGCGGCGCGGCTGACATCGCGCTGGCCATGGGTGTCGAGAAGCTCAAGGACACCGGCTATGGCGGCCTGCCAGTGCGAACTTCCGGCATGACCAACGACCTCTTCAGCGTGAACGGCTCCGCTCCGGGCTCGTTCGCCCAGCTCGCCGCCGCCTACCGCGCCAAGCACGGCGTCTCGCGCGAGGACCTCAAGCGCGCCATCGCCCACGTGTCGGTCAAGAGCCATGCCAACGGCGCCAGGAACCCCAAGGCCCACCTGCGCAAGCCGATCACCGAGGAGCAGGCGCTGAACGCGCCGATGATCGCCGACCCGCTGGGCCTGTTCGACTGCTGCGGCGTGTCGGACGGCGCAGCCTGCGCCATCGTCACCACCCCGGAGATCGCCAGGTCCCTGGGAAAGTCCGACCTCGTCATGGTCAAGGCGCTGCAGTTGTCGGTCTCCAATGGCTGGGAGGCGCAGGGGGCCGGCTGGGACGGCAGCTACTTCCACACCACCCGCATCGCCGCACGCCGCGCCTATGCCGAGGCCGGCATCACCGATCCGCGCCGGCAGATTTCCCTCATGGAGGTGCACGACTGCTTCTCCATCACCGAGCTGGTGACGATGGAGGATCTCGGCGTCAGCGCCGAGGGCCAGGCCGTGCGCGACGTCATGGACGGCGTGTTCGACGCCGACGGCGCCATCCCCTGCCAGATCGACGGGGGCCTCAAATGCTTCGGCCATCCGATCGGCGCGTCGGGCCTGCGGATGATCTACGAAAACTACCTGCAGCTTCTGGGCCGCGCGGGCGAGCGCCAGCGCAAGGTCCAGCCGGTGTTCGGGTTGTCGCACAATCTGGGCGGCGCCCCGAACCAGAACGTCAGTTCGGTCGCCATCGTGGGGCTGGCGGGGGCCTGAGCGTCTCGTCCGCGCTCGCTTCGATGTCGTGAACGCAAGGCTCGGCGCGACCCTGGCTGATTTCGCCGGCTCGGCCGTTCCGGCGGAGACCGTCGCGGCCTATCTCGCGGCCGAATACCGCTTCTGGGGAGAACGCCCGCTCGTTCTGTCCATCGGCCGCCCCAACCGTGATCTGGTCGCGATCTACGGCGACCGCGGCGTGTCGAGCGTCGCGGTGATCACCGCCTGGAACCCTCGGGGTCTGATCGCGCCGCCGACCGGCAATCACGCCGCCCAGGCCGCGCTCGTCGCCAGGCTCGACGCCTTGGGCCTCGCGCATGAGCCGGGGCAAGGCGCGGATCCGGCAGGTGTGTGGGCGCCCGAGGACAGCCGCATCGTCTTCGGTATCGCACGGCAGGCGGCCGCCAGGCTCGGCGACGAGTTCGCCCAGAACGCCGTCGTCTGGGCGGACGCCGACGCCGTGCCGAAACTGCTGCTGCTGCGCTAGCGTTTCGCTGGGCGGCGCAGGAGTTGCGTACGAAAACCCGCGCCGGCTCGAAGGTCCGGCGCGGGCGGTCGTACGATCAGGTCTGACGACCCATCGATCCCCTGAACAGGCGGTTATTTGGACAGCGACAGATCGTGGATCTTGCTCGACCCTTTCTTGATCCATACGCCGCCGGTTTCCTGCGCGCAGCCGGCGGGCTTGCTGACGTAATTGTCCAGCGCCACCGAACCATAGGTGCCCAGTCCTCCGCCTGTGCCGAACGACGTGCCGTAGTCGTACTTGTATGTCTGGGTCGCGGCCGAGCTCTTGATCTTCATCGTCGCGACCGTGCCGCAGAAGGTCACAGAGAGCGTCGCCGGGCTGGGCACTTCAGAGTCGAGGGCGAAAAAATCGCCGCCGCCGTTGTCGCCTACGTAGAACCCGGCGTTGGAGAACTTGCCGTCGCCGGTCTGGGCCTGGATCTTCACGAAGGCGTTGTTGCCGCTGGCGATGTCGCCCGAAGCCACCGCGCCGTATTCCAGGTCCGTGCTTGTCAGGTCGACGACGGCGCTCACCGCCGTGTCCTCTTTCGACTTCTTAAAGTAACCCAGAGACAGGGAATCGCCGACGAACTGGTTGTTCGAGATCGATTGCGACCCTGAAACCGTGACCCACTTGGAACCCAGGGCTGCACGATTGAAGTTGTCCTTGGCGGCCATCGCCGACGTGGCGAAGAGCGCGGCGACCAGGCCGGTTGTCAGATAGATGTGTTTCATGGTGTTTCCCGTCCAGGAAGTGATTGTGGTGCGACCAGGGCACCCAGGCCACAATATGACTCTCATCGACGGTGTCCAATGCTTTTGACACCGCGCGCGGTAAGACTTGCCTGTTTCAAGGGGTGCGGCCGCTGCCGTCGGTACCTCACCGAGCATGGGCAGGAAGGCATCGTTTGAAAAAATGGTGCCGCCTGGGTGACTCGAACACCCGACCCCCGCATTACGAATTAGTATGCCATGCCTACGGTGGGGGATGGTAGATCACGCGCGAGCCCGCTAACTTCATACAAACAAACGTCTTTGTAGGCCTTTTCGTTTGTCGATCTACGGCGGCGTGCGTCCAAGTTCGATCTTAAATGCTCACACCTAGCTCACACGTGGCTTGTCGAAGCGGACGTTTGCGAGTACCCAATGTGTGAGCAGCAGTTCGGCGGGTCGCCACGGAGCGCGCAAATGGGCAAGGGTTCGGAATTGAGACTGTCGAAGCGCTTGGTGGACGCAGCGCCACCGGGTGCATTCATTTGGGATTGCGAGTGCAAGGGATTCGGCCTTCGCGTGACGCCTAAGGGGACGAAAAGCTTCTTGTTTCGATACAGGGCCGATGGAAAGCAAAGATACGAGCCATTGGGGAGCTATCCCGGCCTAACGGTCGACAAGGCAAGGGAAAAGGCGGAGGCGCTTCGAGGTGCCCGCAACGCAGACCACCGGGCGATCCGGGAGGAAGCTGAAGGGGAGCGGCGGAAGGCGAAGACGGTGGCCGATCTAGAAATCTACTATTTGGGGGAATACGCCACGGCGCGAGCCTTGCGACCGGCCACCGTTAGGGATGCCCGGGGGGTCCTCCGGTTGGATAGCGCGGCAATGGAAAGGAAGGGAACATTGAAGGTCCTTCCAGGTGCCGCCGCTGACCCCATTCAGGCATTCCGACATGCCCGGGACAAGTCGATGAAGGCGTTCAAGGCGATGAAGGTGCAGGCGGTTACAAAGTCTGACGTTCGCCGCCTACATGGCGAGACCCGGGACGCGGCAGGGCGCTATCAGGCGAACAGGCTCTTAGCCGTCCTGTCCAAGATGTTTTCGCTTGCCATCGAAGAAGAATGGCGGACGGGGGATAACCCGTGCCGAGGCGTCAAAAAGTTCGGCGAGGACCAGCGGTGGCGCAACCTGTCGAACAACGAAGTGGCGCGCCTGTTGGATGCCTGCGAACGCTACATTGGAGCGGACCCAGTTCAAGGGTGCAACGCAGCGGACGCTGTTCGGCTTCTCTTATTCACGGGCGCGCGGCTTCAAGAGGCACTTAAGGCGGAGTGGTCTGAATTTGATTTGGATGCGGGCCTTTGGGCGAAACCATCGGCACATACCAAGACCAAGCGTCAGCACCGGCTAGAACTCGCGGGGCCAGCCTTGGACCTCCTTGTGGGCATGCGCGAGGGGGACCCCTGCGGCCAGTTCCTCTTCCCGGGGGAGTCTATTGCCAACGAGGGCGGGGAAGCCGTTCAGCGGCCACGCGTGGACCTCAAGAGGCCATGGGCATGGATATCCCGCGAGGCTGGCCTTGAGGGTGTCCGTCTGCATGACCTTCGGCGGACCACTGCAAGTTTCATGTTGTCGGGCGGGGCCTCACTTGCGACAGTCGGAAAGACGCTCGGACACACCCAAGCGGCCACCACCGCGCGGTATGCTCAGTTATCCCAAACGGTTCAACGAGAGGAATTGAAGCGGGCGGGGGAAGCCATGGCGGCCTTAAAGGGAACCTCGTTGAAGGCGAATGAAGTGCCGCTGATTAGGGCCTAAAGCTCGTGCCTCTGAACCCATTCGTCCGAATAAAGTCAGCAAGAGATGCGCTAATGCTTCCCTCTTTCGGTCGGAATCAGGGGCCATTTGTGAACCTTTATGGAAAATAGCTTATGGCACGGGATGCCGGTGGCGAAATGAATAGCAGCGAGGCAAAAGCCAGGATTCGACTTTAACCATTCATACACCAGAGCCATCTCCAAGTGTATTCCCCCAAGATCTTTTCTTGAAACGTAGTGCCTACAAAAGTCGTTGAATTTCAACTCGAACGGACACCATGGGATGTCCTGACCAATTTGCCGCAACCGTCGCGCCGTTGCTGGGTAATTGCGGAATAACTTAACGACATAGAACGTCGCGCGGGGATTTCGACATACAAAGACAACTAGCTTTGCTAGCGAGATTAGCGCCGATACATATGTTAATCGAAACGCGGTTGAAATAAATCCGACTGACGCATTTAGCTTGCGAAGATTGCCGGGTATTTCGTCTAGATACGCACACCATTCCTCTTTGAGTCGCTCGCGCTGGGCAGTCGGCGAGATCGAGACGGCGAGCTTAGTTAGGCGTAGAGCAAGCTTTGGAGCTTCCGCATTAAATTCGGTCACTACCACGCCCCCCACGACTGTTGCGCTTGCTTCACCCACAAAACTATTCAGGTCCACGCCAGCCTCCCGATAAGCGATTTCATCTCTTCTGCCGCGCTACGGGCATGGGCCGCGCCTTGCTGCGTAAGCGTGTAGAACCGCCGCCGGGGTCGCCCCAACTCTTGCGCGGAAAGCAGCTCCCATTCACTTCGCAGCCACCCTGCTGACTCTAGCCGAAGAAGGATGGGATAGAGCGTGCCGGAGGGAAGCCCTGTCGCTCTGGTGATCTCCGCTCCTGATATTCCGGCCCTGACGACAACCGCGTCGAGCACCTTCAGGGTCTGATGCGTTATGCGAGGAATCTTTGCCATGTAGATGGTCTACATAGGGGTAGGTGGGATGTCAAGCTTTTAGCCTTCGGCCCTTGAAGACCGCGAGATCATTTTCACGCTGCGCATCTAACGGTTAGGGCCGAAGCAATACCCAGGCGGCTACACCAAGGGCGCGGGCCAGTCGTTCAATGTTATCCAATGAAATGTTGCGTTCAGATCGCTCAACGGCCCCGATGAAGGTTCGATGTAGGCCGGCCTCGTGGGCGAGGCCTTCCTGGCTGAACCCGAGGCCTGCTCGCCGGCGTCGCAGATTTGTCGCCAACACCTCCCGTAGATCGCCCCTCGCAGCGTTCGCCATGGCGCGAGGCTGACGGCATTGACGCTTTTACAGCGACAGCGTTTAAGTAGCATTCGACGCGGCCCTGGAGAGACCGCTGGCTGTTTTCCTTAGGGTTGAAATCAATGGCGCTCGCGCCGCGCAATGACATTCCCGCGAGGCTAGCCGAAACGGAGACCGTAGGGGGCATGGTCCTCCCTGCGTTTCTGGCCATCGCATTCGGCGTTGTTGAAGCCCTTAGGCATGGGATGGCAACAAGATTTGCCGCCTTCACTTACGTCCCATTGCTGTTTGGCGGCGTGGCGGTGGTCACGACAATTGCCCTAACGGGCTCGCGCTCTCCTCCCCGTAGCCGGGTTTCATCATTTGTCACCGGGGCTTTGTCGGCAGTGCCGTTGATGCTTTCACTATACGTGATGCTATTGCTTGGCGGATGGGGTTTTCTGCGAACATTGGGGACTCAGCCGTATGCTTGGGGCCACGCTTTATTTTCGTGCTTCTGCGGGCTCGTTGGCTGGAGAGGAATATCGGCGTCCAACAGGTACGGGAAGGAGAAGCGAGCAACCGCCGCCACTTGCACCGGTGCCACCCGCAACGGATAGTTGGAGCATCTGACGAGGAGTGGATTTGAAACGTTCCGCCAATCCCGTTCATCTCGCATCCCTTGTGGTAATCGCAGAAATGCAGGTGCGGGCGAAGACCGATCCCGGGACGGTCAAACGATATGCCCAAGCTATGCGGGTCGGCGCTGAATTCCCCCCTGTCGAGGCAGTCGAGCTAGACGGGGTCTTGGTCCTCGTGGACGGGTTCCACCGCATTGCCGCTATGGAATCCATTGGCTTAACGGAAGTGTCAGCGAACATTACCCCGGTGGCATCCCTTGAGGAAGCCCGATGGTTGGCCGCGCGAGCGAATCTACTGCACGGTCTGCCCCTCAAGGCTGGCGAGAGGCGGGGCGTCTTCCGTGCCTATATGCACGCTCGGCAACATCGGCGGGGTGGCCAGAAGGGAGCCTTGAAGTCGTATCGGGAAATTGCCGGAGACATTGGCGGCGCGTCCTACAACACCGTGCGCAATTGGATGCTTGCAGACTTCCCCAGGGTATTCCGCGCGATGGGCGGCCAAGACGGGGCAGGTCCTGGGGAGTTGACTGAAGCGGACACGCCCGGGCAGCGATTTGCGAAGGAAGTCCACAACGCACTCGACAAGGCCCTAGCGGCTTTGCCGGGGGTTGCCGACCCGGTCGCGAGGGGACGGCTCTTGGTGAAGGTGGAGGAGCTGGCCTTTGCCATTGAGGAAGCCGGGGTGGAGCAAGAGGCTCCATTTTAGTTGTTAAATTGTAAGCGTCCCTTTTGGGCCGCCTGCCGCTGATCTTTGTTGATCGGTAGTGTCCGCCAATGTGTGAAGCGGACACTTGCGGATGAGCCATGTTGTGGTGAGCGGCGGATCGCCGGCGAAGCGAACTCGCCGGCGTTGGAC
>JBBRAV010000013.1:0-85155 GCA_038206535.1 Caulobacterales bacterium | reverse complement strand
GCCGCCCGCGCGACCAGGCCGGCGCGAACGGGGTTCAGCGCGACATATCGCGCCGCCGCGTACAGGTGCGGCTCATCCATCGCCGTCGACGAAAACCGGCCCTGCCAAAGGTGACCGGTCCAATGTTCACGCGCGTGGATCAGACCGGTATACCGCCCCAGCCCGTTGGATTGCCCGACCCATCGAACCCTGTCGCGCTGCTCCTCCGTCGGGCGGCCGTTGAGATCGTAAGTCGAGGCCTTTGCGGCCAGCGGTAAGGCGGCCACCCCGCCGTTGTGATCTTGCTCGGCGGTCTTGCGCCTCATCGCGTCGTACTGCGTCGTCGTCGCGTTGCCGCGCGGATCGAACACGGCGGTCACATTGCCCATCGCGTCTGGTGTGAAATTGGTCGTGAGGTTGAGCGCGGGGTATGATCCGACCGCGGCCGCCCGGGGCACACTCGCAGACATGGTCGGAGCCACCGCAACGATCAAAGGTGAAGTGTATATGAATCGTGTCGACGTATTTGTGTCGACGTATTCGCGTCCATCTGCAGGTTGAGCGTCTGCGATCCATCGGCCTTGGAAATCCGCGCGTATCCGAGTTTCATGGTCGTTTCACATACGGCCGTTTGTCCGGCATGCGCGAACTGCGCCGCCGACACCGACGCACTTTTATTTGTCTATAATTTCCTCATCATGCAGCTCTAAATTTCGCCTTATAGCTAATATTATATCACTGGTGGATGCAATAATATAATCTAAGCTTTCATCGTCAATTTCGTAGGGAGCCATTACAATATCCTTAATAAAACGGGCCTTACCTTCGTAATTCTTCCTCCACCAACCAATTTGTTTAGCGTTCTCGACAAGGTTTCGAGATATTAAATATAAATGTTCATGATCAAGCTTACCTATATATTGGGGAAATTCGCTATTAGAGTAAAATTTGTCCCTGATAATGTTCAGCATGTCCGAAACACTTTTGTTGAAAAGAATCTCTGGATCTAGCGCCTGTCCATACTTAGCCTTCAAAAGAAAGGACATTAGCAAGTTGGCGCCGCGTTCTCCGCTGAAGATGATGTCACTACCATTGAAAAGGATTGGGTCCGACATACAAAAATCCCACATGCCTGCCATTGCGGAGAGATCCATAATGGATCACGCTCCACCCCGTCGAGGGGTCTCTTACCAGCGCGATATCCGGGGACACCTTCTTATATCGAGGGCGCGACTCGGCGTTTGTCCGTCTTTGGTTTGCGTCCCGGCTTACGCTTCGCGAGCGTCCTGCCCAGTTCGCGCTCGAGCGCCGCGACGAAGGCCCCATCGCCGAGCGGGCGGCCCGTGCGCTCCCCCGAGCGGATGGCCGCGTGGGCGTCCGCGTCCAGCCCCTCGGCCAGGAAGGCCGCCCAGTCGCCGACCCGGTCCAGCAGGGGCGCCGCCTGGACCAGGTCATCGTCGCGGCCCGCCAGATGCGCCCGCGCGCTCGACCACGGCCAGTCCTCGGCCTCCGCCGCCAAATTCGCCCGCACGGGGTTGAGTTCGACATAGCGGGCGCACGCCAGCAGGTGCGTCTCGTCCATCGGCACGGAGGCGAACCGGCCCTGCCATAGATGGCCGCGCCATCCCTCGCGAAGATTCACGCGCCGCGTATAGCGCCGATGCGCTTCGCTGAGCGCCGCGCGCAGGCCCGCCTCGTCCCGCGGAACCAGGATCAGGTGGACGTGGTCGGGCATCAGGCAATAGCCCCAAACGGCCACCCCGAAGCCGGCGCAGCCCTCCGCCAGCAGCTCGGCATAGGCGAGGTAGTCGTCGTCGGAAAAGAACACGCTCTGGCGGCGATTTCCCCGCTGCGTCACATGATGCGGGACCCCCGCCGCCACCACCCTCGCCAATCGCGCCATGACCCAGGCTCCCATGCCACGGCGGGGTTGTCAATTGCATATGGTGTCCCCGTATTCTCCGGAAGGGGGTCGGGGGGAAGACGAAGGGTGATAGAGGCGGCTTCGCAGGAGGAGGTTGCAGAGGCGCAGCGCCCGGAGGCGGGTACAGGAACTACCGTCACCTCATATATTCGAGCTCTTACGTTCGACCCCGATGACTGCCCCCTTCTGTGGAGAAGTTCGTGACCGCCGGAGCGCATCAAGGCCCGATCAGCGCGCGAATCTTGCTCTGAACTTCTGCGAGCACCGCAGGCGGCGCCTTGCTTTTGAATTGGGCGCTCCGCGCCCGCCAGTCGAGACTCTCGACCTGATCGGCGAGGACAGCGCTCGGAGGGTCAGGGGTGATCACGACCTCAAAGGGATAGCCTTTGATCCGAGAGGTCATCGGGCAACAGATCATCATCCCCCTGAGCTGGTTATAGCGCAACGGCGACAGCACCAGCGCCGGACGGCGGCCCGCCTGTTCGTGGCCGGCCTGGGGATCGAAATGCAGCCAGACGATATCCCCGCTCTCGGGAATGTATCGGCTTACCACGCCTCGTCGCCGACGGGGGCGCCGAAGTCGATATCCTCCGGAAAGGTTTCGGGCGTCATCTTTGAAAGGAGATCGTCGAGATCGTAGCGCGGCGCGACGATCGGCTCGATGACGACGAACCCACTCTCCTCACGCACATCCACCTCCTGATCGATCCGCAGCGAAGCCGCCGCCATGACCAGGGCCGGGATGCGGACGGACGCGCTGTTGCCCCATTTCTTGATGTGGACGCGCATGGAGACTCCCGTGTATCAACATTCGTGATACATATGCGGTTCCGCGCGTTTCGTAAACAGCCTGTCGCCAATCATGACAGCTCAGGTTTTCGGGCTTAGCGACTCCGTGATCTCCTCTTCCTCCTCTAACTCCCTGTTTGAATACCGCAGCGTTGCCGGCTGGCGCTCATGCGACTCGTCAGGGCGTTAAAGAAGGCGGGGGGCAACGCCCCATCACCGCTCCGCATCCACCGCCCGCCACCCCTTCGTCACCTCGTCCAGCCGCCCCTTCAACTCCGCCGACATCGCGATCTCCGCCGCGGCCAGGCTATCGGCCAGTTGCTCCGGCTTGCTGGCGCCGATGATGGGCGCCGTCACGGCGGGATTGGCCAGCACCCAGGCCACCGCCATCGTCGCCATGCTCATGCCCGCCTCATTGGCGATGGCGCGCAGGGCCTCGACCGTCTCGAATTCCTTGTCGTGCCAGTAGCGCGCCTGGTACATCGGCCCCGCCGCGCCCAGCTGGAACCGGCCGTCGTTCGGCGGCGCGTCGGCGCCCGCGTGCTTGCCCGTCAGCAGGCCGCCGGCGAGGGGGTTGTACGGGATGACGGCGACGCCCTCTTCTTCGCACAGGGGCAGCAGGTCGCGCTCGAAGGTGCGGAACAGCAGATTGTACCGGGGCTGGGCCGAGCGGATCGGCATGAGGTTCTTCACCTCCGTGCGTCCAATGGCGCGCGCGATGCGATGGGCGGGCCAGTTGGACACCCCGACATAGCGCGCCTTGCCGTGCCGCACGACGGTGTCCAGCGCTTCGAGCGCCTCGTCCAGCGGCGTGGCGGGGTCGTAGCCGTGAAGTTGATACAGGTCGATGTAGTCGGTCTTCAGCCGTCGCAGCGACGCTTCGATGGAATCCAGGATATGCTTGCGCGACATGCCCTGGTCCCAGCGATGGGGGCCCATCCTGCCCACGCATTTGGTGGCGAGGATGAAGTCGTGGCGCTTGCCCTGCAGCCAGTCCCCGACGATCTCCTCCGTCCGACCAACCGTGTCGAGGTCGCCGCCGAGTGGATAGACGTCGGCGGTGTCGAGGAAATCAACGCCGCCCTCGGCCGCGGCGTCCAGGATGGCGTGGCTCTGGGCTTCGTCGCACTGCAGGCCGAATGTCATGGTCCCAAGGCACAGCTTTGAGACCATCAGGCCGCTACGGCCGAATTTCACGTGTTTCATGGCGCGATGATAGTCGCCGCGGCGATGTTCGGCCATCCCTGCGACGGGTCGCGGAACACTCGCGGACAAGCTTTCCTTACGTCATCCCGGCCGGAGCGCTCTAGCGCGTAGAGCCGGGGAAGTTGCAGCGCGAGGTCGTCGTGCCGGCGGGGGGATAGACGATCGAGACGCGGCTGCGGCTTCCTCAGGTTCTGTATATGCCGGCTTCGCCGCCATTCCGGGATGACGCAAGGGTGTTTGGAGCTGCGCACACGCAAGGTTGGCGCGGGTCAATCACCGCAGCCGGCTCGAGCTTTATTCCTTTTCCATGCGCAAAACCCCTCCGATCTCTTGCGTCGCGCCGAGTTGATTGCAATATGCAATAGAAGTTTGATTTTGCGCCTGTCTCAAAATCCCAAAGCCCGCGTCCCTCCCAACGTCATAGACCCCTGCAGAAGACCTTCACAAACCCCGTGCGACAATAAAACTCCTCAAAAACAACGAGTTGGTTTTGTGGGCGCCGCCACGCAACCGCCCACTCAGCGCCAGCCAGCCGCCCGCCGACCGCCAGGGAACCGCCATTGGACCGCCATCCGCCCGCCATTGAGCCGCCGATCTGCCGCCAACGGGCCGCCCCTCGACCACCAGCCTCACCCCACCGGCTTGTCCGCGCTCGTCCTGTAATCCCCAAACGTCGCGTCGCGCGCATCCAGCGCCGTCTTCACCCCCTCGCGCATCTTCTCCATGTAGGCGCGCGACGCCTCGGTGTGCCAGCCCAGCGCATGCAGGTCGGTGCCGGCGCGCAGGCCCGCGCGCATGCCCATGGCCTCCATCTGTCGATGGACGAGTCTCTTGTTGAGTTGCGCCAGTTCCGGGTCGACCTTGGCGATGCGCTGGGCCATGGCCAGGGTCTCGGTCTCCAGCTGGTCGGGCGCGAAGGCGCGGTTGGCGAAGCCCAGGCGCACGGCCTCCAGGCCGCTGATCGAATCGCCGGTCAGCATCAGCTCCATGGCCGCCCGCATGCCCATGATCCAGGCGTGGTACTGGTTGTCCGGCGGGGCCATGGTGCGCACGGCCGGATAGCCGATCTGGGCGTCCTCGGCGACGTAGACGAGGTCGCAGGCGAAGGCGAGCTCCGAGCCGCCGGCCAGGCACCATCCGTGCACCTGGGCGATGATCGGCTTGGCCATGTCCCACATGCGGAAACACCCCTCGACCACGTGCCGCGCCCACTGGCCCTGGTTGCCGGCAGTGTAGAAGGGCAGGCGGCCCAGGCCCGCGAGATCATAGCCGGAGGAGAAGCACACGCCCGCGCCGCGGATGACGATCACCCGCACGTCCTTGTCGCGGTCGGCGGCTTCCAGTTTGGCGAACAGTTCGCCGCGCAGCTCGTTGGACAGCGCATTGCGCTTGCCCGGGCGGTTCAGCGTCAGGCGGCGCACGAACGGCGCCGGATCGTCGGCGATGATCAGCGAGTCCGTGGGGGCGGCCTGGGCGTCTTGCGGCATGGGTTTCCTCTCCTTCAATCCGCTGGACCGGTCTTCAAGGACCGGGCCGGCGCCGTTCTAACGGTGATTTTACGGTGATCGGCAAGTCTTCGAACAATAGCGGCGCCGCGTCGATGCGCGCGCGTTCGATCGAAAGCAACCGCGCCTTGGCCTCGATACCGCCGGCGGCGGAAAACCCGCCCATCCTTCCGTCGGCGCCCAGCACCCGATGACAGGGCACGATGATCGGAAACGGATTGGCCCCCATGGCGCGCCCGACGGCACGGGCGGCGTGCGGATCGCCGAGGCGGCCGGCGATCTGGCCATAGGTGATCGTTTCGCCCGGCGGCACGCCGCGCGCGACGGCCCAGGCCGCCCGGTCGAACGCGGGCAGCCCCTCTTCATCAAGCACGACGCCGGTCAGATCGACCGCCTCGCCCGTCAGCAGCTGCGTCATGGCGGCCACGATATGCGCGATGTGCGGGGGAGGGGGCTCGGTCCGCGCCGCCATCGGAAATCGCCTCGCCAGCCGCTCCCGCGTCCGCGCCTCGTCCGCCTGCGGCAACTGCACGCCGACCACCCCCCGCGCGCCCCACGCAAGGCCGCAGGCGCCAATCGCCGTCGCAAACAGAGTATGGCCTTGCGGGTTCATGTCGACGGCGTTTCTATCACGCGGACGCCGTGTGTCGCGAGATGAGCCGGATGGTGCGGGGCAATCGTGTGAACCAACTTCCATCGAGCTCGCCTCGGCCGAAGGCCAAACGATTCTCGAACCACGAACAACACGAACGACACGAACAGGCCCATTTCGGCCGGAGAGTTCGCGCTGGCACACGTATCCACCGCTCCGTTCGTGTTGTTCGTGTTGTTCGTGGTCAATTCTTGCCTTCGGCCGATCATCCCCGGTTCGCCGAGGCGGTTGAAAATTCCAATGCAACCGCAGGCCGATCGCATGTCGTTGTCGAATCCACAGGTTTCACGCATGGTTTATAGCGAGCTTTTCCGAGTCTTTGCTGGCACCATGCCTTTCCGCCCCTGGAGACCCATGTGACCCCATCGCCGCCGCACCTTCGCCCCAATGCGCTCAGCCTGCGCATCCCCGAGCCCAAGGCGAGGCCCGGCGAAATGCTCGATTTCGGCAATCTGCGCCTCTCCCCGGCCGGCGAGGTCCCGCGCCCGGCGGTCGACGTCGATCAGGCCGAGATCCGCGACCTCGCCTACCGCCTGATCCGCGTCCTCGATGACGGCGGACAGGCGATCGGTCCCTGGGCGCCGGGCCTCTCCGCCGATGTCCTGCGGCAGGGCCTGCGGGCGATGATGCTGACCCGCGCGTTCGACGACCGAATGTACCGCGCCCAGCGCCAGGGCAAGACGTCGTTCTACATGAAGTGCCGCGGCGAGGAGGCCGTGGCGGTGGCGCAGGCGACCGCGCTCGGCCCCGACGACATGTGCTTTCCCACCTATCGCCAGCAGGGCCTGCTGATCGCGCGCGGCTGTCCGCTGCTGGACATGATGAACCAGGTGCTCTCGAACGCCGACGATCCGCTCAAGGGCCGCCAGCTGCCGGTGCTCTATTCGTTCCGCGACTACGGCTTCTTCTCGATCTCGGGCAACCTCGGCACCCAGTACAGTCAGGCGGTCGGCTGGGCGATGGCCTCGGCGCTCAAACACGATCGCCTGATCGCCTCGGCCTGGATCGGCGACGGCTCGACGGCCGAGGGCGACTTCCACCACGCGCTCACCTTCGCCTCGGTCTATCGCGCGCCGGCCATCCTCAACGTCGTCAACAATCAGTGGGCGATCTCGTCATTCCACGGTATCGCCGGCGACAATGATTCGCCGTTCGCCTCGCGCGCCACCGGCTATGGCCTGCCGGCGCTGCGGGTCGACGGCAACGACTTCCTGGCGGTCTATGCGGCCAGCAAGTGGGCGGCCGACCGCGCCCGCGCGAACCTCGGCGCCACCCTCATCGAGCACGTCACCTATCGCGCCGAGAGTCACTCGACCAGCGACGACCCCAGCCAGTATCGACCGGCGGAGGAGGCGGCGGCGTGGCCCCTGGGCGACCCGGTCAAGCGGCTCGCCATGCACCTGATCGCGCAGGGCGAATGGTCGGACGAGCAGCACGCCGAGCAGGAAAAAGCCGTGACCGAACAGGTCCGCGCCGTCGCCCGCGAGGCGGAGGCCGTCGGCACCCTCTCCAGCGGCTCGCGGCCCAGCGTTCGCACCATGTTCGAGGATGTGTTCAAGGAGGTGCCCTGGCATATCCGCGAACAGCGCCAGGAACTGGGGGTCTGAAATGGCGACGATGAACATGATCCAGGCGCTCAACTCGGCCATGGATGTCATGCTGACGCGCGACCCAGACGTGCTGGTGTTCGGCGAGGACGTCGGCTTCTTCGGCGGCGTGTTCCGCGCCACCGAGGGGCTGCAGAAGAAGCATGGCCTGGAGCGCTGCTTCGACACCCCCATCGCCGAGTCGGGCCTGATCGGCATCGCCGTGGGCATGGGCGCTTATGGCATGCGCCCGATCGTCGAGATCCAGTTCGCCGACTACATCTATCCGGCCTATGACCAGATCGTCTCCGAGGCGGCGCGCCTGCGCTATCGTTCGGCCGGGCAGTTCACCGCCCCGATCACCATCCGCAGCCCCTATGGCGGCGGGATCTTCGGCGGCCAGACCCACAGCCAGAGCGTCGAGGCCCTGTTCACCCACGTCTCGGGGATGACAGTCATCATTCCGTCCAACCCCTATGACGCCAAGGGCCTGCTGATCTCCGCGATCGAGGACGACGACCCGGTGCTCTTCCTGGAGCCCAAGCGCATCTACAATGGTCCGTTCGACGGCCACCATGATCGGCCGGTGCTGCCGTGGTCGAAGCACCCGGCCAGCGAGGTCCCGGAAGGCCACTACACCGTCCCCCTCGGCAAGGCGGCGACCTTGCGCGAAGGCGCGGACCTGACCATCCTCGCCTACGGCACCATGGTGCACGTGGTCCTTGCCGCCGCCGAGGAAGCCGGCGTCGACGCCGAAATCCTCGACCTGCGCACCATCTGGCCGGTGGACATCGACGCCATCGTCGCCTCGGTGAAGAAGACCGGCCGCTGCGTCATCGTCCATGAGGCGACCAAGACCTCCGGCTTCGGCGCCGAACTGTCGGCCCTGGTGCAGGAGCGCTGCTTCTACCATCTGGAGGCCCCGATCGCGCGCGTCGCCGGCTGGGACACCCCCTATCCCCATGCGTTCGAGTGGGAGTATTTTCCCGGCCCGGCGCGCGTCGTCGAAGCCCTGCGCCGCACGATGGAGGCTTGAGAGATGGGCCAGTTCGTCTTCAAGCTCCCCGACGTCGGCGAAGGCACCGCCGAGGCCGAGATCGTCGCCTGGCACGTCAAGGTCGGCGACCTGATCGAGGAAGACGCCCCCCTCGTCGACGTGATGACCGACAAGGCGACGGTGGAAATGACAACGCCCGTCACCGGCAAGGTCGTCGCGTTGCATGGCGCCCTCGGCGACATGGCCCCGGTCGGCTCGCCGCTGGCGGTGATAGAGACGGAGGGGGAGGGGGACTCTCCGGCGACGCCCCCTCCGGCCCTTCGGGCCACCTCCCCCATAAAGGGGGAGGAGGACGTAAAAGCGAAACCCAATAAATCCCTCCTCCCCCTTCATGGGGGAGGTGTCGGCGAAGCCGACGGAGGGGGCCTCCCCGCTGCCCGCAAGGCGAGCGAACCCGTCCCCCGCATCTCCGACGCCAAACCGCTCGCGTCTCCCGTGGTCCGCCGCCGCGCTCAGGATCTGGGCATCCAGCTGCAATTCGTCCCCGGCACGGGACCGGCCGGAAGGATTTCTCTGGAAGACCTTGAGGCCTATGTGGAAACTCCCGCAACGCCGATCGCGAAGGGCAAGGCCGCCCGCGACGGAGTCGATGACATCCGGGTCATCGGCCTGCGGCGCAAGATCGCCGAGAAGATGCAGGACGCCAAGCGGCGCATTCCGCACTTCGCCTACATCGAGGAGATCGACGTCACCGAGGTCGAGAGCCTGCGCGTCCACCTCAACGCGGGCCGGCGGGCGGACCAGCCCAAGCTCACCTTCCTGCCGTTTCTGGTCCGCGCGCTCGTCAACCTCCTGCCGCGCTATCCGCAGATCAACGCCCGTTTCGACGACGACGCCGGCGTCGTGCACCGTCACGCGGCGGTCCATGTCGGCATCGCGACCCAGACGCCGGGCGGCCTGATCGTGCCGGTGGTGCGCCATGCCGAGGCGCTCGACATCTGGGACTGCGCGCGCGAGATCGCCCGCGTCGCCGCCGCCGCCCGCGAAAGCAAGGCCGCCGCCGACGAACTCAAGGGCTCGACCATCACCGTCACCAGCCTGGGCCCCCTCGGCGGCGTGGCGACGACGCCGGTGATCAATCACCCCGAAGTGGCGATCATCGGCCCCAACAAGATCATCGACCGGCCCGTGGTTCGCGACGGGCAGATCGTGGTGCGCAAGATGATGAACCTGTCGTCGTCCTTCGATCACCGGGTCGTCGACGGCTACGACGCCGCCGCTTTCATTCAGGAAATCAAGCGCATGCTCGAACATCCCGCGACGCTGTTCATGGATCCGGCATGAGTGAGAGCCTGACCTGTAAGGTCCTGATCGTCGGCGGGGGACCGGGCGGCTACGTCGCCGCCATCCGCGCCGGACAGTTGGGCCTCGACACCATCCTGGTGGAGGCCGATCGGCTGGGCGGCACCTGCCTGATCCGCGGCTGCATCCCGTCCAAGGCCCTGATCCACGCCGCCTCGACCTACGCCTCGATTGCCGACGAGCACACCGCGCGGATGGGAATCATGGCCGGCGAATCCTGGATCGACATGGCCCAGACGGTGCGCTGGAAGGACAGCGTCGTCGACAAGCTGAACAGCGGCGTCACAGCCCTGTTGAAGCGGGCCAGGGTGCGGATCGTCGACGGCTGGGCGACGTTCCAGGACGGAAAGACCTGCACCGTCGAAACGGCCGCCGGCCCCGTCAGCATCACCGCAGAGCACGTCATCCTGGCCAACGGCTCCGTGCCCGTCGAGCTTCCGTTCCTGCCCTTCGGCGAAACGGTGATCTCGTCGACAGAAGCCCTGTGCCTGACCGAGGTGCCCAAGCGGCTCGTGGTGGTGGGGGCCGGTTACATCGGCCTGGAACTTGGATCGGCGTTCCGCAAGCTCGGCGCCCACGTCACCGTGGTCGAAGCCACCGAGACCATCCTGCCGCTGTTCGATCACGAGCTCGCCGCGCCGGTCGCGCGCTGGCTGAAAGAGCAGGGGGTCGCCGTGCACCTGGGCGCCCGCGCCAAGGGCCTCGACCTCGAACATGGCGAAACCCACCTGATCGCCGAGGACCAGGCCGGCGACATCCTGCGCCTGCCGGCCGACAAGGTCCTCGTCACCGTCGGCCGCCGGCCGAACACGCAAGGTTGGGGCCTCGAGCAGATGGCGGTCGACATGGTGGGGCCCTTCGTCAAGGTCGATGACCGCTGCGCCACCTCGATGAAAAACGTCTGGGCGATCGGCGACCTCGTCGGCGAACCGATGCTCGAGCACAAGGCCGCCGCCCAGGGCGACATGGTCGCCGAGATCATCGCCGGCCAAAACCGCCGCTTCGATCCGGTCGCCATCGCCGCGGTGTGTTTCACCGAGCCGGAAATCGTCAGCGCCGGCCATTCGCCGCGGGAGGCGCAGGCCCTGGGGATCGACGTCCTGACCGGCGTCTTCCCCTACGCCGCCAACGGCCGCGCCCGCTCGATGGAGGCGGCCGACGACGGCGGCTTCGTGCGCATCCTCGCCCGCAAGGACGACCACCGCCTGATCGGCCTGCAGGCGGTGGGCGGCCACGTCTCCGAACTCTCGGCCGAGTTCGCCCTGGCCCTGGAGATGGGCGCCCGCCTCGAAGACATCGCCGGCACCATCCACGTCCACCCCACCCTCAGCGAAGCCGTGCACGAAGCCGCCCTGCGCGCCCTCGGCCACGCCATCCATATTTAGGGGCGGTTGGAAGGAAATTTCTTGCCAAGCGGAGGGGTGCGCGGCATAGGCAGGGGCATGCGTGACCCTTTTGCAACTCTGCTTGCGTCGCTTCGGAGCCTTAGTCGCCCCTGAGCGTCGGCGCGCATTCAGCGGCCGGGCGTTCAGGGGACGAGCTCTCACCCCCTTCAGGCCCTTCCGCCAAAGAGACTTTTCTCAATGACCGACATCCCTTCGACCGACCCAGCGTCCGGTCGCGTCATCGTCTTCGACACCACCATGCGCGACGGCGAGCAGTCGCCCGGCGCCTCGATGTCCCTCGACGAGAAGCTGGAACTGGCCAAGATCCTCGAAGACATGCGCGTCGACGTGATCGAGGCCGGCTTCCCGATCGCCTCCAACGGCGACTTCGAGGCGGTGCGCCGCATCGCCCAGATCGTCACCGAGAGCACCGTGTGCGGCCTGGCCCGCGCCGGCATCGCCGACATCGAGCGCTGCGCCGAGGCGATCCGTCCGGCGAAGCGGGGACGCATCCACACCTTCATCTCCACCAGCCCGCAGCACCGCGACCACATCCTGCGCATGACGCCCGCCGATGTCATCGACGCCATCACCGGCTCGGTGACCCACGCGCGCAACCTCTGCGACGATGTCGAATGGTCGGCGCAGGACGCCACCCGCACCGAGCGCGACGTGCTGCGCCGCTGCGTCGAGGCCGCCATCCGCGCCGGGGCCACGACCATCAACCTGCCCGACACGGTCGGCTACGGCTTCCCGCAGGAATACGGCGAGATGTTCCGCGACGTGATCGAAAACGTCCCCGGCGCCGAGCGCGTGGTGTTCTCCGCCCACTGCCACAATGACCTCGGCCTGGCGGTCGCCAACAGCCTGGCGGCGGTCCAGGCCGGCGCACGGCAGGTCGAGGTGGCGGTCAACGGCATCGGCGAACGGGCCGGCAACTGCGCGCTCGAAGAAGTGGTCATGGCGCTGAAAGTCCGCGCCGACGCCTTGCCGTACTTCACGGAGGTGCACAGCGAACACATCACCCGCGCCAGCCGCTACGTCTCGGCCATCACCGGCTTTCCGGTGCAGTTCAACAAGGCGATCGTCGGCAAGAACGCCTTCGCCCACGAGGCGGGCATCCACCAGGACGGCATGCTCAAGAACGCCGAGACCTACGAGATCATGCGCCCCGAAGATGTGGGGCAGGGTGGTTCGAACCTCGTGATGGGCAAGCACTCCGGGCGCCACGCCTTCCGAGAAAAGCTCAAGGGGCTGGGCTACGAGCTGGGCCAGAATGCGCTGAATGAAGCGTTCGGCCGCTTCAAGGATCTCGCCGACAAGAAGAAGGCGGTCTACGACGACGACATCATCGCCCTGGTCGACGACGCCCTGGCCCGCGGGGCCGAGCGCATCAAGGTCAAGACCCTGCGTGTGGTCGCCGGCACCGAGGGGCCGCAGGAAGCCACCCTGACCCTGGTCGTCGACGGCGCTCAGGTCACCGCCACGGCCACGGGCGACGGTCCGGTCGACGCGGTGTTCAAGGCCATCAAGGCGATCACGCCGCACAACGCCGAACTGCGGCTCTTCCAGGTCCATGCGATCACCGACGGCGCCGACGCCCAGGCCAAGGTTTCGGTGCGTCTTGAAGAAGACGGTCGCATCGCCACGGGCCTCGCCGCCGACACCGACACCCTGGTCGCCAGCGCCAACGCCTACGTCAATGCGCTCAACAACCTCTTCACCCGCAAGGAAAAATCGGCCCCCGAACCGCTGGCGGCGAGCGGATTCTGACAGCCTCTGTTCCTCCCTCCCCTTCATGGGGAGGGACAGGACGCGGAGCGTCCAGGGTGGGGTTCTTTCCGCCACAGCCCCACCCCGACGGCTTCGCCGTCTGTCCCTCCCCATGAAGGGAAGGGAGGAAGCCACGGCCGCCCTCGCAGACAACACTTGCGGCGATATTAAGTCCTTGAATTTGGAGCGCTGGCGGGGCACACGACTGCGCCTTCCTTCCTTCCGACCGTCGCCGTTTCCAAGCCGGGCGCGTCCACGGCCGACAAGTCATCGAGCCCTTTATGTTTTCATCCTTGTTCGGACTGGTTTCCAGCGATATCGCCATCGACCTGGGCACCGCCAACACCCTGGTCTACATGAAGGGGCGCGGCATCGTGCTCAATGAGCCCTCTGTCGTCGCCCTGCGCACGGCGGGCGGGCGCAAGACCGTCTACGCCGTCGGCGCCGAGGCCAAGATGATGCTGGGGCGCACGCCTGGCCACATGGAAGCCATCCGCCCCATGCGCGACGGCGTCATCGCCGACTTCGAGGTCGCCGAGGAGATGATCAAGTATTTCATCCGCAAGGTGCACAACCGCAAGGGCTTCGTGAACCCCAAGGTCATCGTCTGCGTGCCGTCGGGCGCCACGGCGGTCGAACGGCGCGCGATCAACGATTCCTGCCTCAACGCCTCCGCACGCCAGGTCGGCCTGATGTACGAGCCGATGGCCGCGGCGATCGGCGCGGGCCTGCCGATCCATGAACCCACGGGCTCGATGGTGGTGGACGTCGGCGGCGGCACGACCGAAGTTGCTGTGCTGTCTCTCTCGGGCATCGTCTATTCGCGCAGCGTGCGTGTGGGCGGGGACAAGATGGACGAGGCTATCATCAGCTACATGCGCCGGCACCATAACCTGCTCATCGGCGAGACCACGGCCGAGCGCATCAAGAAGGAGATCGGCACCGCTCGTCCGCCCGAGGACGGCGTGGGCCTGGTGATCGACGTCAAGGGACGCGACCTGATGCAGGGCGTGCCCCGCGAAGTGCGCATCAGCGAGAAGCAGGCCGCCGACGCGGTGTCCGAACCCGTGTCGCAGATCATAGAGGCGGTGAAGGTGGCGCTGGAAGCCACGCCTCCCGAGCTGGCCTCGGACATTGCCGACAAAGGAATCATGCTCACCGGCGGCGGCGCCTTGCTGAGAGGGCTCGACCTCGAGATTCGCGATCACACCGGCCTGCCGGTCACCGTGGCCGACGATCCGCTGTCCTGCGTGGCGCTGGGCTGCGGCAAGGTTCTCGAACACCCCAAATGGATGAAGGGCCTGCTCGAAAGCAGCCTGTTCTGACGGTACTGTCGCCCGCTCTAACATCTCCACGGCAACAGTCTGGAGACTGCAGTTGCCCCTTCGCGAGGGTCCGTTTGGAGACATCAGGCCATCCATCCTCTGGGTGGCCGGGCTGGCGCTCGCCATGGCGGGCATGGTCGCGGCGGGGGTATATTTCAGCGACCACCGCGCCGGTCCCCGATCGGGCGTCTATGGCGCCGCGCGTCGGGGCGCGGACAGCATCGCCGCTCCGGCCGACGCGGTCATCTCGACGCCCTTCCGATGGCTCGATCACGGCGCCGGGTGGATCGGCGACTATGTCGCCGCGGGCTCCCAGAACCATGATCTGAAGCGTGAGGTGATGAGGGAACGCCGCTGGCGCGATGTGGCGATGGCCTTGCAGCTGGAAAACGCCCGCCTGCGCGCCCTGATGGGCGTGCGCACCGATCCGCCGATTCCCATGGTGGTCGGCCAGACTGTGCTCGAGGCGCGCGGCCCGTTCAGCCACGGTCGTCTCGTCGATGTCGGCGCCGCGCGCGGCGTCACCGAAGGCAATCCGGTCCTCAGCGACCACGGCCTCGTGGGACGCGTGGCCGGGGTCGCCCCAGGCGCGAGCCGTATCCTGATGCTCACCGACGCCGAGAGCCGCGTGCCGGTGCTGCTGCCACGGACCAACGGGCGAGCCATCCTCACAGGCGACGGCGGCTCGAACCCCACGCTTGCGTTCCTGAGAACCCACGATGCCCTGCGACAGGGCGATCGCGTGTTGACCTCCGGCGACGGCGGCGTCTTCCCCCGCGGCTTGCCCGTGGGAACGGTGGTCCGCGGATTCGACGGCGACTGGCGCGTTTCTCTCGATAGCGACGAGGCGCCGGTCGATTTCGTGCGGATCCTCCTTTTCACCGACTTCAGCCAGCTGGCCCCGCCGGCCGGACTCGCGCCGGCCACGCTTGCCACCACCGCCACGGCGCCGCCGCCGCCGCCGCCGCCCGTGCTGAAGACCCCCGAAGCGTCTCCGCCGGCCCGGCCCGGCCTGCCGGTTCCAGCGTCGCCGGCCGGGCGATGAGCGCGCTCACTGTCCGTCCGCTCAATCCGCTCGAGTGGTTGGGGGGGCCGGCCCTCGCGTGCGCCGCCGCATCCTTGCTGTTCGCCGTCCCGGCCCGCCTGTTCGGATGGCCGCTTCCCGAGCCGGTCTTCCCGATGGCGGCGGCCTTCGCCTGGGCGATCATCCGTCCCTCTGTGCTGCCGCCGTTCGTCCTGCTGGGCCTGGGCTTCTTCCTCGACCTCGTATGGGGCGGGCCGCTCGGTCTTTGGCCGATCTGCCTTCTGATCACCTACGCGCCGGTGCTGTTCGCCCAGCGCTTCGTCTCGCAGCTGGAATTTCTCGCCCTTTGGGCCAGCTATGCGGTTGTTTGCGCGCTCTCCCTGGCCGCGGGATGGGTGCTCGTCTCGTTGCGCGCCGCGACCGCGGTCAACATGCTCGCCGTCGTCTGGCAGTATGTGGCCACCGTGATGCTGTTTCCCGTCGCCTTTCTCGTCATCAAGCGGTACGAGCGCGCGGACATGCGCTTCAGATGATCAGGCCCACCATCTACTTCGACGACGTCAACGAGCGTCAGTCCCGTTTTCACCGGCGGACGTTTCTATTGGGCGGACTTGCCGGCGCAGGCTTGGCGGCGCTCGGCGGACGGCTCGCCCAGCTGCAGCTGATCGAGGCGAACCGCTACAAGATGCTCTCCGAGCACAATCAGTTTCAGTTCCTCCTCACCCCTCCGCCGCGCGGGCTCATTCTCGACCGCGCCGGCGTCGTCCTTGCTTCCAACCGTCCCGATTTTCGCCTGCTGCTGGCCAAGGACGACGACACCGACATCGACGCGATTCTGGGCAAGATCGCGCAGCTGATCCCGATGGACGAAGCCCATCGCGCTCGTCTGGCCGCCGACATCGACGCGGCGCCCAGCAAGGCGCCGGTCACCTTGATGGAGGACATGAGCTGGGACCAGTTCTCGGCCGTCAACGCCCGGGCGCCCGAGCTGCCGGGTGTGACGGCGGACATGGGCGAGGTGCGGGTCTACCCGTTTTCGGGCGCCTTCGCCCATGTCATCGGCTATGTGGCCAAGGTCAGCGCCAAGGATGTGACCAAGACCGGACCTAATTCCGAGCCGATCATGCTCAATCCCGGCTTCCGGATCGGCAAGCAGGGGGTTGAAAAGTCTTTCGATCTCGATCTGCGCGGCACGCCCGGCGCGCGTAAGGTCGAGGTCGATGTGAAGGGCAGGGTGGTCCGCCAGGATCCGGCGGGGGATATCCCCTCGACGCCCGGCGCGCCCTTGCGCCTGACATTGGACGCCGACATCCAGAACCGCGCGATGGAGGTGTTCGGCGAGGACAGCGGCGCCGCGGTCATGATGGATTGCCGCAGCGGCGACGTGCTCTGCCTGTTCTCCGGCCCCAGCTTCGACGCCAACCTGTTTGTCAAAGGGCTGACCAAGCCTGAATACCAAGCGCTGGCGCAGTATGATCACAAGCCGCTCTTCAACAAGGCGCTCACGGCCACCTATCCGCCGGGGTCCACCTTCAAGACTCTGGTAGCCCTGACCGCGCTCAAGCACGGCATCGATCCGTCGGCGACGCACACCTGTAACCGGGCCTGGTTCTGGGGGGGCCGTTCGTGGGGTTGCGACAAGGCCCACGGCACTCTCGACATGCACGGCGCCATCGCACAGTCCTGCGACATCTATTTCTACCAGACCTCGCTCGAGCTCGGCCCCGACCGGATGGCCGAGATGGCGCGCCTTTTCGGTCTGGGAAGCGTGTTCGACCTGGGCATTCCCGGCCAGAAGCCCGGGCTGGTGCCCGACAGCGCCTACAAGCGCCGCAATTTTCCGCGCGACCCGGTCTGGCATCCCGGCGAAACGCCCAGCATGGGCATCGGACAAGGGTATCTGAACGCCAACGCCCTGCAGCTTTGCGTCCAGGCCGCGCGCATCGCCAATGGAGTCACCGCCCTGACCCCTCGCCTCGTGCACGCCATAGGCGACGTGGTCCAGCCTCCGGGCGATCAGGCGCGGCCTCTCGGCGTCGACCCGGCGCATCTGCGGTTCATCCGCGAGGCCATGGCAGCCGTCGTCGTCAGCGGCACCGCCGCCGCCAACGGCGTCGCCGATCTCGGTTTTGGTCCGGTCAGGATGGCCGGCAAGACGGGCACGGCCCAGTCGCATTCCTATGGGGGAGGGCGCGGCGCGCACGGCAGCGTCGGCGTCTGGTCCCAGCGTGACCATGCCTGGTTCATCGCCTATGCGCCGGCCGACGATCCGCGCTACGCCATGAGCGTACTCGTCGAACACGGAGGCTTCGGCGCCGACGCGGCCGCTCCGAAAGCGCGCGAAATCATGCGCGTGGCCCTTCTAAAGGACCCTCAGATCCGCGCCCGTATCGTCCAGCCACCGCCCGCGGCGTGAGCGTGCAGTCCATCACCCGGCAAGGGGAACGCGATCGCATCAGCGTGAAGCTGGCGCAGATCGACTGGCGGTTCTGCCTTGTGATCACCGCCATCGCCGCCATCGGCGCCCTGATGCTGTATTCCATCGCGGGCGCAAACTGGTCTCCGTGGGCGTGGAAGCATCTGGCGCTCTACGGTGTCTGCTTTCTGCTGATGATCGCCCTCGCGATGGCCGACGTGCGTGTCTGGTTCGCCGCCGCCTACCCGACCTATGCCATCGGCCTGCTCATGCTGGTGGCTGTCGCCCTGGTCGGACACTCGACGCTCGGCGCCAAGCGCTGGCTGGACATCGCCCATATCCGTCTGCAACCCTCGGAGATCATCAAGGTCGGCCTCGTCCTCGCGCTGGCGCGTTTCTACAACGGGCTCACCGCCGAACAGGCCAGGTTTTCATGGTGGCTGCTCGTCCCGCTCGTTCTCATCGGCGCGCCCGCGGCGCTGGTGGCGCATCAGCCGGACCTGGGCACGTCGGTCCTGATCGCGCTCACGGGCGGAGTCATTATGGTGCTGGCGGGCCTGAGCCTGCGGATCGTCGCGGGCGTCCTGGTGTCCGCTGGAGCGGTGGTGCCATTGGCCTTCATGTTCGTCCTGAAAGGTTACCAGCGTGCGCGTCTGCTGACCTTCCTCGACCCCGAGGCGGATCGCTCCGGCGCCGGCTATCACATCATCCAGTCGAAAATCGCTCTGGGCTCCGGCGGCCTGCTGGGCAAGGGTCTGGGCCTCGGCACCCAGGCGCAGCTGAACTTCCTGCCGGAAAAGTCCACCGACTTCATTTTTTCATCGTTGGCCGAGGAGTTCGGTTTTGTCGGCTGCGCCACGGTCCTCATCCTCTATGCCGCCGCCATCTTCATGGCCCTGCGCATGGCCGCGCTTGCCCACAGTCATTTCGGCCGCCTGGCCGCCGCCGGCGTGACGACGACCTTCGCCCTGTGCGTGCTGATCAACGGCGCCATGGTCATGGGCCTGGCGCCGGTTGTGGGCGTGCCCATGCCTCTGCTCTCGTTCGGCGGCACGGTGATGATCACCATGATGGTCGGCTTCGCGCTGGTGCTCTCCGTACGGGTGCACCGCTACAGCGAGGTGACCGGCGGAAAGGCGACGCTTATCTAGGGCAGGCTGTGCCTCGCCCGCGAAGGGGCGGCTATACACCCAGGGCCGCGTCGGTCGCCTTGACAAGGCCGTCGATGATCCCCGGTTCAGTGGATGCGTGGCCGGCGTCCCAAATCAGGTTGAAGCTCACCTCCGGCCACGCCTTCTTCAGCGACCAGGCGCTCTCCAAGGGCGTGACCACGTCGAAGCGCCCCTGGACGATCCAGCCCGGGATATGGCGGATCTTGTCGACGTTTTTCAACAGCCAACCGTCCTCGGCCATGAAGCCGTTGTTGACAAAGAAATGGCACTCGATCCGCGCGAAGGCGATGGCGAAGTCGACTTCGTCGAATTTCGCGGGCCGCGCCTGCGGACCTCTCAGCGAGAGGCTGTCGCCTTCCCACTGGCTCCAGGCGGCGGCGGCTTCGGCCTGGACCTTGCGGTCGGGGTGGACGAGGCGTCGATGGTAGGCCCCGACCATGTCGCCACGCTCGTCCGGCGGGATCACCTTGAGGAAGTTCTCCCACGAATCGGGGAAGATCATCGAGGCCCCGTCCTGGTAGAACCACTGCACTTCGCGCCGGGTGATCAGGAAGATGCCGCGCAGCACCAGGGCGTCGACGCGTTCGGGATAGGTGATCGCGTAGGCCAGGGCCAGCGTCGAGCCCCAGCTCCCGCCGAACACGGTCCATGTCTCGACGCCCAGGTGTTTTCGCAGTCGCTCGATGTCCTCGACGAGTGTCCAGGTGGTGTTGTCTTCCAGGGACGCATTGGGTCGGCTCTTGCCGCAGCCGCGCTGATCGAACAGCGTCACGCGCCAGCGCTCGGGATCGAAGAACCGTCGCATGGTCGGGTTGATCGCGCCGCCGGGGCCGCCGTGCAGGACCACGGCCGGCTTTCCCGATCGCACGCCGCACTGTTCGAAATAAATCTCGTGCGGCCCCTGCACCGGCAGCCAGCCGCTGGAGAACGGCTGGGTCTCCGGGTAAAGGCTGCGACGATTGGCGCTCGACATCGGTTCGGCATGCAACGGGGTGCGGTCCATCTGCGCTCTTTAGATCGGAAAGCGCCTGTTCAGCCAGTCAAGAAGCATGCGCAGCGTCACTTGCCGCGCCTTCGCCTCACTCTTTTCCGCCGCCGCCGGGTCTCGTGACGTCATCGGCCCCTCGGGCCGCCCAGACAAGCGCCGCCCAGCCGGCCAGAAACAGCAGGCCGCCCAACGGGGTGATGGCGCCGATCCAGCTCGGCGCGCCCAGGGCGAGGGCGTAGAGCGAGCCGCTGAACAGCAGCGTGCCCAAGAGAAAGGCCGCCGCAGCGAAGCGGGCGCGCGCGAACCCCAGGTGCATCGACGAGGCGCACGCGATGGTGGCGATCGCATGCGCGAGCGCATACTGCGCGCCGGTCTTCAGAAGGTCCTTGGCCCGAGGGTCGGCGACGCCGTGGGCGGCGAAGGCGCCGACGGCCACGCTGATCAGTCCGCTCAACGCCGCCAGCGTCAGCCAGTTTCTGCGGCTCCAGATCATGGTTGACCCTTCGTCACGATTGCCACGGGGATCGTCCGCACCCTAGGCTGATATCACATAGGGAGGACACGGACATGGCGCTGACCAAGGGCGACGATTTTCCGATTCACCAGACCAGCGAGCCGATCGCCTATTCCGGCACCGATCGCAACTTCTACGACCGCTATTTCTTCAACGGCTACCCGTACGAGGGCGACGACTTCTTCGCCCTGGCGTTCGGCGTCTATCCCCACCTCAACATCGCCGACGCCAGTTTCTGCGTCGTGCGCGACGGCGTTCAGACCGCGCTGCATGCCAGTCGCTGGCTCGAGATGGAGCGGATGGACCTTTGCGTCGGGCCGATCGCCATCGAGGTGATCGAACCGCTCAAATCCCTCAAGCTGTCGGTGGACTCGCCCGCGCATGGCCTGCGCGCCGAGATCATCTTCGAGGGGCGCGCCTTCCCGGTCGAGGAGCCACGGTTCATCCGGCGCCACGGACCGCGCGCGTTCATGGACTACACGCGACTGACCCAGAATGGCCGCTATCGGGGCTGGATCGAACTGGACGGGGCGCGAAAGAGCGTCGACGGCTTCGTCGGCACTCGCGACCGCTCGTGGGGCGTGCGGCCGGTGGGCGCGCGCGACAGTCAGGACCTGATCCCCCCGGCGCCGATGCAGTTCTACTGGATGTGGTCGCCCAGCAATTTCCCAGCCGGCAGTTTCTACTTCCATACCAATGAGGACGAAGCGGGCGAGGCGTGGAACCGGCGCGCGGTGTGGGCGCCCGAGGGAGCCGCGGTCGAGGGCCTCGTGGAAATCGCCGACTGCTCGATCAAGGTCGATTGGAAGTCCGGGACCCGCCACGCCAGGCATGCGGTGGTCTCGCTCAAGGGGCAGGGACACGACATGGACGTGACCTACGAGCCCGACTTCGAGTTCTTCATGCTGGGCCTTGGATATGGCCACCCAAAATGGGCCCACGGGCTTGCGCACGAAGCTCTCAGCGTCGAGCGCGAGGACCTCAAGCTCGCCGACGTCGACGTGCATCTGCCCCACCATCTGCATGTCCAGGCCTTGAGCAAGGTGACCTATCGCAGCGCGTCGGGGTTCGAGCAGGTCGGTCGGGGCATTCTCGAGCAACTGGTCGTGGGGCCGCACACGCCGTCCGGCTTCCACGAGACCCTCGATTTCGCGATGTGAGGCCGCTCGCATGATCCTCGCCGACCAGCTTGCCGCCTACCTCACCCGCACGGCCGGGCAGCCGGTCGAAGTGCGCAACCTGGCGCGGATATCGGGGGGCGCAAGTCGGGAGACTTATCGCTACGACGCCGTTCTGCTCGGCGAGACGCGCGGCTACATCCTGCGGCGCGACCCGCCGGGAAGCCTGATCGACACCGACCGCCGGCTCGAGTTCCTGGCGATCCGCTCTTTCGAACCAAAGGGGGTCGCCGCCCCGCGCGCGATCCTGCTGGAAGAGACAGGCGCCGAGCTGCAGCGTCCGTTCTTCATCATGGAGCGGGTCGAGGGCGGGACGGCGGCCAGCGCCTTTCAGACCGATCCTTACGGGGCCCATGCCGCCGCCATTGGCGAGCGGTTCTTCTCGATCATGGGTGCGATCGCCGGCGAGGCGATCGAAGGACTGCCGATCCTGGAGGTCCTCGATCCGCCGGCCCCGCAGGATTGCTGGCGCCGCGAGCTCGACTATTGGAGTGGCGTCATCGACGCCGACGAGGAACACCCTCAGCCGATCGTACGCGCGGCGATCCGTCGCCTTCGCCGCGATCCGCCGCCGCCGCCGGCCAAGCTGGCGGTGGTGCACGGCGACTACCGGACCGGCAACTTCCTGCATGACGGGGCTGGGCATATCGTCGCGCTGCTGGACTGGGAGATGGCCCACATCGGCGATCCGCTGGAGGACCTGGCCTGGGCGATGGATCCGCTATGGACCCAGGTCGGAGATCCACGGATCTCCGGAATGGTCCCGCGCGATCAGGCGCTGGCCATCTGGCGCCGGGCCAGCGGCCTGGACATCGATTTACGAGCCTTGAAGTGGTGGTCGCTGTTCGCCTCGGTGAAGGGGCAGGCGATCTGGACGTCGGCGGCCAGGGAATGGCGCGCCAGCGGAATGATCGAACCCATCCTGGGGGTCTCCGGCTGGTACACGGCCCGGCGCCAGGACCAGATCCTGGCCGACCAGCTTCTTACTTGGAGCGCGCCATGACCCCGAGCTTGCCCGATATCATGCTGGGTCAAGTGGCGGCGCTCAGCGCGCCGATGCCGCCGGAGGCGGCCGGCGACTATCTCGTCGGTCGGCTTGGCCTCGTGGCGATGTTGTCGATCCTGGCCGCGCAGGAAGCCGAGCGCGGGATCGATTCGCGTGTTTGGGAAAATGCGGCGATTCGCGATCTGCTCGCCCGAGCCGCGGCGCCGGCCGACTGCCCTGCGGCCGCCGATCTGACCTGGAGCGCGCTCGATCGTGAGAACGCCTGCCTGCGGCGGTCTCTCATAGACGTACATGTGGCCGCTGAGGAGGCGGGAGACGCCGTCTTGGACCTCGAAATCCTGCACCTGTACCAAGAGATGGCCGAGCGGCGACGGCTGGACCTGCCCCCTACGCCCTAAATGGAGATTGTCGAATGCGCGCCCTGCAACTGGCGGACGGCCTGGGTCTGGAAAATCTGAAGGTCGTCGATCTGGCGGATCCCGAGCCCGGCCCCCATGACGTGCTCGTGCGGATGCGCGCGGTCTCGTTGAACTATCGCGACCTGCTGATGCTAGAAGGCGTGTATGGCCGCGGCACGCCCCTGCCGCTCACGCCGTTTTCCGATGGTTGCGGCGTGGTCGAGGCCGTCGGCGACGCCGTCACCCGTTTCTCGGTCGGCGACCGCGTGTCGACGCTGTTCTTTCAGAAGTGGATTTCCGGCAGACCGACCCATCAGTCCCAGATGTCGGCTCTGGGCATCCCCATCCCCGGCGCGGGTCGCGAACTGGCGACGTTCCACGAGGACGGCCTTTCGAAGGTCCCTGAGTTTCTGTCGGACAATCAGGTCTCGACCTTGGCCTGCGCCGCGCTGACCGCATGGCGCGCCCTGTTCGAGGACGCCCGCCTGCAACCGGGCGACTGGGTGCTGCTACAGGGCACTGGCGGCGTATCGATCTTCGGCCTGCAATTCGCCAAGGCGGCCGGCTATCGCACCATCATCACCTCGGCCTCCGACGAGAAGCTGGCGCGGGCCAAGACCCTGGGGGCCGACCACCTGATCAACTACAAGACCACGCCGGAATGGGGTCGCGCGGCGCGGGACATCACCGGCGGTCGCGGCGTCGACTTCGTGATGGAGGTCGGCGGCGGCGGCACGTTGACCGAGAGCCTGCGCTCTATCGCGTTGATGGGACATATCGCCATCATCGGCGTGCTCGGCGGCGCCGCCGAGCCGCTGCAGATGGGCGCGATGATCGCTTCGGGCGCGAAACTGCAGGGAGTCTCGGTGGGATCCCGGGTCATGTTCGAAGCCATGTGCCGGGCCATCGAGACCCATCGGATCGCCCCGGTCGTCGACAAGACCTACCCGTTCACCGATGCGGTCGAGGCCCTTCGCGCCATGCGCTCCAACGCCCACTTCGGCAAGATCGTCCTGGAATTCTGACGAGGCGCGTTCCTCCCTCCCCTTCATGGGGAGGGACGGACGGCGCAGCCGTCAGGGTGGGGAAGTGTCGAAGAAACCCACACGGACGGCCAATCGGCGACACCGCCCCACCCTGGACGCTTCGCGTCCTGTCCCTCCCCATAAAGGGGAGGGAGGAGAAAACTGCGGCCCCCTTACCGGTCGTGCAGGTAGCGTACGATCAGGTCGGCGGACTGTTCGGCCGAAAGGGCGCTGGTGTCGACGCGGATTTCGGCAGCTTCGGGTTCTTCGTAGGGACTGTCGATACCCGTGAAGTTGGACAGTTCGCCGCGCCGCGCCTTGGCGTAGAGGCCTTTCACGTCGCGCTGTTCGGCCAGCGCCAGCGGCGTCTCGACATAGACCTCGATGAACTCACCCTCAGCCATCATGTCGCGCGCCATGCGTCGTTCCGAGCGGAAGGGGCTGATGAAGGAAACCAGCACGATCAGGCCCGCGTCGGCCATGAGCCTCGCCACCTCGGAGACCCGGCGGATATTTTCCACCCGCTCGGCGTCGGTGAAGCCCAGATCACGGTTCAGTCCGTGGCGGACGTTGTCGCCGTCGAGCAGATAGGTGTGACGCCCGTCGGCCAGCAGTTTCTTCTCGACCAGATTGGCGATCGTCGACTTGCCGGCGCCCGAAAGCCCGGTGAACCACAGAACCGCCGGCGCCTGACCCTTGGCCCGCGCGCGGGTTTCCTTGGTGACGTCGACCGCCTGCCAATGGATGTTCTGCGAACGCCGCAGCGCGAAGTGGATCATCCCGGCGCCGACCGTGGCGTTGGTCATCTTGTCGATCAGGATGAAGCCGCCGAGATCGTGGTCCTGTTCGTAGGGGTCGAACGCGATGGACCGGTCGAGGCTGATGTTGCAGACGCCGATCTCATTCAGTTCGAGTTGGCGGGCGGCCAGATGTTCCAGCGTGTTGACGTTGATCTTGTATTTCGGCTCCGCGACCGTGCCGGTGACCATCGTGGCGCCAAGCTTGAGGCCATAGGCTCGCCCCGGCAGCATGGGCTCGGTGGCCATCCACACGATGGTGGTCTCGAACTGATCGGCGACCTCGGTGGGCGACTGGGCGGCGGCGATCACGTCGCCGCGCGAGCAATCGACTTCATCGGCAAAGGTGAGGGTGATCGATTGACCGGCCACGCCCAGCGGCAGGTCGCCGTCCTTGGTGACGATGCGCCCGATCGTCGTCTCGCGGCCGGACGGCAACACGCGTATCTTGTCGCCTGGCCTGACAGTGCCCGAGGCGATCTGGCCGCTGAACCCACGGAAATCCAGGTTCGGACGGTTGACCCACTGCACTGGCATGCGGAACGGCCCCGCCTGCAGGCGGGCTTCGTCTATCTCGACCGTTTCCAGATGGTTTACGAGGGTCGGTCCCTGGTACCAGGGCATGCTCTCGCTCTTGTTGGCGATGTTGTCGCCCTTGAGCCCCGAGATTGGAATGGCGATGAAGTCTTCCAGCCCGATCTCGCCGGCGAACACCCGATAATCCTTGACGATCTCGTCGAAGACAGCCTGGTCGTAGCCGACCAGATCCATCTTGTTGACCGCCAGCACGACGTTGCGGATACCGATCAGGTTGACCAGGAAGCTGTGACGCCGGGTTTGGGTCAGGATGCCCTTGCGTGCGTCGATCAGCAACACCGCCAGGTCGGCGGTCGAGGCGCCGGTGACCATGTTGCGCGTGTATTGCTCATGCCCGGGGGTGTCGGCGACGATGAACTTGCGCTTGTCGGTGGAAAAGAAGCGATAGGCCACGTCGATGGTGATGCCCTGTTCACGCTCGGCGGCCAGGCCGTCGACCAGCAGGGCGAAGTCGATCTCGCCGCCTTGCGTGCCGACCCGCTTCGAGTCGGCTTCCAGAGCCGCCATCTGGTCCTCGAAAATCATCTTCGAGTCATAGAGCAGGCGCCCGATCAGGGTCGACTTGCCGTCGTCGACCGATCCGCAGGTGATGAAGCGCAACAGGGATTTGTGCTGGTGTGATTCCAGATAGGCGTCGATGTCGGTCGCGATGAGGTCGGAGACGTGCGCCATCAGAAGTAACCCTCGCGCTTTTTCTTTTCCATCGAGGCGGTCTGGTCGTGGTCGATCGCCCGACCCTGCCGCTCGGAGGTGGTGGTCAGGAGCATTTCCTGGATGATCTCCGGCAGCGTCGCGGCGTCGCTCTCGACCGCGCCGGTCAGTGGGTAACAGCCCAGCGTGCGGAAGCGGACGCTCTTCATCATCGGAACCTCGCCCTCGTACAGGCGCATCCGGTCATCATCGACCATGATCAGAATCCCGTCGCGCTCGACGACCGGCCGTACCGCGGAAAAATAAAGCGGGACGATCGGTATGTTTTCGAGATGGATATATTGCCAGATGTCGAGTTCGGTCCAGTTGGAGATGGGGAACACCCGTAGGCTTTGACCTTTTGTGATGCGGTTGTTGTAGAGACTCCACAGTTCCGGCCGCTGGTTCTTCGGATCCCAGCCATGCTGGGCGCTGCGGATCGAGACGACCCGCTCTTTGGCCCGGCTCTTCTCCTCGTCGCGGCGCGCGCCGCCGAAAGCGGCGTCGAAGCCGAACTTGTCCAACGCCTGCTTCAGCCCCTGTGTCTTCCACATGTCGGTGTGCAGGGAGCCGTGGTCGAACGGGTTGATTCCGGCCGCCTGCGCCTCGGGGTTCTTGTACACGATCAGGTCAAAGCCCAGTTCGCGCGCAATGCGCTCACGCATCTCGTACATCGCCTGGAATTTCCAGGTGGTGTCGACGTGCAGGAGAGGAAACGGCGGCTTGGAGGGGTAGAAAGCCTTGGCCGCCAGATGCAGCATCACGGCCGAGTCCTTGCCAACCGAATACAGCATCACCGGGTTTTCGACCTCGGACACCACCTCGCGCATGATGTGGATGCTCTCGGCTTCGAGACGCTGCAGGTGAGTGAGAGTGACGGGAGAAATCAGCCCTTTCTCCTCTGGATCGGTCGAAACGGTATCGAAAGACATTCGAAACACCCCCGAATAAGGCCAAAACTACGCCGCGAACGACCCCGTGGCGGCCATCCATCTTCGCGGCAGTAACTACGGGAGGGGCGGGTCGAGCGCAAGGGAAGCCCTGTTCTCCTCGGCCGATCGCCGGCGGCGCCTCATTTCTAGGCGGCGGCTCGCCGCCGGACTGGTGGCTTCAGGATTGTCCTGGCCAGAGAGAGGGGCGCGGGAAGGTCGGCGGGTGTCGCCTAAACCCAACCCATGTGTTAATCAGGTGTGATCACACCTGACCCCGAAAGGCTCCAGATGCGCATCGGCGTACCCAAGGAAATCAAAACCCTGGAATTTCGTATCGGCGCCACGCCGGGCGTTGTGCAACGCCTCGTTCGCGAGGGCCATCAGGTCTTCGTCGAGGCTGGCGCGGGGGCCGGGATCGGTCTGGCCGATCAGGCCTATGTCGACGTGGGCGCGGAGATCCTGCCCGACGCCGACGCTGTGTTCGAAGCGGCGCAGATGATCGTGAAGGTGAAAGAGCCGCAGGCGGTCGAAATCGCCCGGCTGAAGCCGCACCACATACTCTTCACCTATCTGCATCTGGCCGCCGATCCCGAGCAGGCGCATGGCTTGATGAAGTCCGGCTGCACCGCGGTCGCCTACGAGACCATAACTGACCGCGCCGGTCGCCTCCCGCTGCTGGCGCCGATGAGCCAGGTGGCCGGACGCATGGCGGTCGACGTCGGCGCCTATCATCTGCTCAAGCCCGCGGGCGGCCGCGGCATGCTGCTGGGCGGCGCGCCCGGCGTGTTGCCGGCCAAGGTGCTGATCCTAGGCGGCGGCGTCGCCGGCAAGCACGCGGCTCAGATGGCGGTCGGTCACCGCGCCGACGTGACCCTGTTCGACATTTCGCCGACCCGCCTGGAGGAACTCGACGACCAGTTCGGCGGCACGGTCAAGACCTGCAACTCGACCCATGACCTGGTCGCGGAGGCCCTGCCGACCGCCGACCTCGTCATCGGCTGCGTGCTGATCCCCGGCGCCGCCGCGCCCAAGCTGGTCACCCGCGCCGACCTCGCCCGAATGCGTCCCGGGACCGTGCTGGTGGACGTCGCCATCGACCAGGGCGGATGCTTCGAGACCAGCCATCCAACCACCCACGCCGAGCCGACCTTCGTGGTCGACGACGTGATCCACTACTGCGTCGCCAACATGCCGGGCGCCGCGCCGCTGACCTCGACCTATGCCTTGAGCGCCGCCACCGCGCCCTACATGTCGGCCCTGGCCGGCAAGGGCGTCGACCGCGCCCTGGCCGACGACCCGGGGTTTGCTCTGGGCCTCAACGTCAAGGACGGTAGGATCGTCCACAAGGCCGCCGCGGAGTCGCTCGGACTTTAGAGACGGGCGCTACAGCAGCCCCTTGAACTCGCCGCCGTCGAGCAGCAGGTTCTGGCCGGTGATGAAGCCGGCCCTGGCGCCGCACAGAAAGGCGCAGGCGGCCCCGAATTCGTCCGGTGTTCCGAAGCGCTTGGCCGGAATGCCCGCGCGCGCGTTGGCCCGGACCGTCTCCAGGTCGCGTCCGCTGCCATCCGCCATCTTCTGATGGTTCGAGCGCAGCCGGTCGGTATCGAACTGGCCGGGCAGGACATTGTTCAGCGTCACATTGTGATGGGCGACGTCGCGGGCCAGGCCTCCGACGAAGCCGGTCAGGCCCGCGCGCGCGCCGTTGGACAGGCCAAGAAACGCCATCGGCTGCTTGACCATGATGCTGGTGATGTTGATCACCCGCCCGAACCCGCGCTCGATCATGCCGTCCAGCGTCGCCTTGATCAGGAAGATCGCCGACAGCATGTTGGCGTCGATGGCCCTGATCCAGTCCTCCCGCGTCCAGTCGCGGAAGTCGCCGGGCGGCGGACCGCCGGCGTTGTTGATCAGAATGTCGGGCGCGGGGCAGGCGTCGAGCAGGGCGGCGCGGCCATCCTCGGTGGTTACGTCGGCAACCACCCATGACACCTTGCCAGGCGCGGCGGCCGCGATCTCTTCCGCCGTGCGCCGCAGCCGATCTTCCGAACGCGCGGCCAGCACCAGGTTGACGCCGTCGGCGGCGAGCGCTTCGGCCACGCCCCGTCCAAGCCCCGCGCTGGCCCCGCAGACGATGGCCGTGCGGCCGGCGATTCCCAGATCCATGCCCGTTCTCCCGTTGCTGGCCTGCGTCCGACCATATCGCCCCTCCCGCCGCGCGCGCCAACTCCCTATAACGCAGCGATGAGCGAGCGCCTGCCCGAACTGCCGCCGGACGCGTTCCGCCGCATCGACGAGGACGACGACCTGGACTTCTACGCGCCGCCGCGCCTGGTCACGCATATCGACGAGGGCGCGACCGACGCCCTCACCGCCTTCTACGGCGCTACACTGCCGCGGAACGGCGCGATCCTCGATCTGATGTCGAGCTGGGTCAGCCATTTACCGGCCGAGCTGCCGACCACCGAGGTGATCGGGCACGGCATGAATGCCGACGAACTGGCCGCCAACCCGCGCCTGGACCGCTGGTTCATCCAGGATCTAAACGCCGATCCGGTCCTGCCGCTGGCGATCGCGTCCCTCGACGGGGCGCTCTGCTGCGTCGGCGTGCAGTATCTGCGCCGGCCCGTCGAGGTGTTCGCCGACGTTCGCCGCGCCTTGCGGCCTGGTGCGGCGCTGATCGTCAGCTTCTCCAACCGCTGCTTCCCGACCAAAGCGGTCGCCATCTGGCGCGGCCTGAACGGCGCCGGCCACGCCCGTCTGGTGAGCCTCTACCTGGAACGGGCCGGCTTCGCCGACGTCCGCGTCGAGATCCTGGCCGACGGCCGCGCGGGCGACCCGCTCATAGCGGTGCTGGGACGCGCCTAGAGCACATCGTCGACCGCTTCGATCCAATGGCGGACCGGCACATCCGAAGCGCCGCCCAGATGCATCCAGCAGCCGATGTTGGCCGTGTAGATGGCGTCCGGCGCGCCGGCGTTCAGCGCGCCCAGCTTGTCGGCCCGCAAGCGATTGGCAAAACGCGGCTGGAGCAGGGAATAGGCGCCGGCCGAGCCGCAGCACAGGTGCGCATCGGCGACCGGTTGCGGCTGGTATCCGAGCCTCTTCAGCAGTGCGGCGACCGCGCCGTCCAGTCTTGGGCCGTTGCGCAAGGTGCACGGGTCGTGGACGGCGATCCGGGGTCGGGCGGGCGCGCGCGCCGCCGTGACGTCGGCCCGGCTCAGGATTTCGATCGGGTCGCGCACCGCCTCGGCCACCCGCCGCGCCCGTGCGGCATAGGCGGGGTCCTCCGACAGCACGTCCGGATAATCCCGTATGAACGCCGCACAGCCGCTGGCGTTGACGACGATCGCCTCGGCCCCGGCGTCCAGTTCCGCGCACCAGGCGTCGATATTGCGCCTGGCCTGCGCGCGGGCGTCATCTACCGCGTCGAGGTGGAAGGCCACCGCGCCGCAGCAGCGCACGGCAGGCGACTCGGCAAGATCGATGCCGACCGCGTCGAACACCCTGCGGGTGGCGGCGTTGAAATGCGGCGCGGCGGCGCTCTGCACGCAGCCGGTCAGCAGGGACATCCGCCGCGCATGCGAACGCGCCGCCACCCCGCCCGATCGCGACCGATCGCCGTCGGCGCGGCGCCGGATCTTGCGACCGAGGATCAGCAGCGGCCGCAACAGCCAGGGCTGCAGGCTGAGCGTGCGGATCGCCCACCTGGCCAGCCGCTCGATCCAGGGCCTGGCGACCCGCGCGGCGATGTCGGCCCGTCCGACGTCGAGCAGCCGGTGATACTCGACGCCGGACGGGCAGGTGGTCTCGCAGGCCCGGCACGACAGGCAGCGATCGAGATGGATCTGCGTCAGGCGGGTTACCGGCTCGCCCTCCAGCGCCTGCTTCATCAGATAGATCCGCCCGCGCGGCCCATCTAGTTCATCGCCGGTTATCTGGAAGGTCGGGCAGGTGGCGTTGCAGAAGCCGCAGTGTACGCAGGCGCGCAGCACGTCGGCGGCGATCGCCCCGGCGGCGGTTTCGGCGAGCGGGCTCTTAAGGTCGGCGCGCATGGTGTCCTACAACCCCTCGTACAGGCGGCCGGGATTGAACACCCCCACCGGATCGAACACCGCCTTCAGCCGCTTGTGCAGGTCCAGCATCGGGACGGGCAGGGGTGTGAAGACGTCCTCGCCCGGCATGGCGCCCCGAAACAGCGTCACGTGACCGCCAGCCCGGGCCGCCAGAGCGCGCATCTCGTCCGCCGACGCATCGCTCGCGACCCAGACTTGCGAGCCGGCCCAGTCGAAGACGGCCGGACCCGGGAGGGTTTCAAGGCGTGCGGTTCGCGGTATCGACAGCCTCCAGACGCGCGTAGCGCCAAACAACGGCAGGGCGCCGTCGCGCACGGTCCGCCACACGGTCGATTCGCCGAACTGCCCCCCGAACGCGCGTTCGGCCTCCGCAACGCCATCGACCGGGCCGGATAGTCGCAGAAACAATTGGCGACCGTCGTGGAATGCGCCGTCTATCGGCCAGGGGGCTCCCAGACGTTCTGTCAGCATCGACTGCGACGCGGGCCAGTCGAGGTCAAAGAGCAGCGTGCGGCTCGCCGCCGGCGCCGGCATGACCCTGATCGAGACATCCAGCAGGACGCCCAGCGTCCCCATGGCCCCGCACATCAGCCGAAAGGCGTCGAAGCCAGCGACGTTCTTGAACACCGTGCCGCCGAAACGCAACGCGCGCCCCTGGCCGTCCAGCACCCGCGCGCCGAGCAGATGATCGCGCGCGGCGCCGGTGAACGGCCGGGCCGGCCCGGCCAGACCGGCGGCGACCACCCCGCCGATCGTACTCGCCGGCCCGAAGGACGGCGGCTCGAATCCCAGGCGCTGGCGGTTCTCCGCCAGCAGCGCCTCGATCTCGCTCAGCGGCGTGCCCGCCCGCGCGGTGAGGACCAGCTCGCAAGGGTCATAGTCGATCACCCCGCGATGCGCGGCGACCTCCAGCCGCTCGCCGTCCGTGGCCCGCCCGTACCAAGCCTTGGTGTCGCCCCCAACAATGCGCAACGCCCGCCGATCCGCGCTCGCCGCGCGGACCTGCTCGGCAAGCGTGGCTGTGGCGTCCGCGTCGGGAATGGTCAAAGCCGCTCCATGTGAGGAAACGGCAGCGCCCCCTTGTGCACATGCATCGCGCCAAATTCCGCGCAGCGCGCCAGCGTGGGAATCGCCTTGCCGGGGTTGAGCAGGCCAGCCGGATCGAACGCCGCCTTCAGCGCCGCGAAGGTCTCGACTTCGGCGGTGGTGAACTGCGCGCACATCTGGTTGATCTTTTCGCGCCCGACGCCATGCTCGCCGGTGATCGTGCCGCCGACCGCGACGCACAGTTCCAGGATCGCGCCGCCGAGCGCCTCGGCCGTCTCCATCTGTCCTGGGACGGAAGCATCGTACAGGATCAGCGGGTGCAGATTGCCGTCGCCGGCGTGGAAGACGTTCGCCACCGGCAGGCCGTGTTGCTGAGACAGCGCGGTGATCTCGCCCAGCACCTCCGCCAGCCGCCGCCGCGGTATCGTGCCGTCGATGCAGTAGTAGTCCGGCGCGATGCGTCCCATCGCCGGGAATGCGCCCTTGCGCCCGGCCCAGAACCGCCGCCGCTCGGCTTCGTCGGCCGCCCGGCGCACCTCGCTGGCGCCGGCCCGCCGGCAGATCTCTCCGACCCGCGCCAGGTCGGCCTCGACGTCCGCCGCCGCCCCGTCGATCTCGCACAGAAGGATCGCCGCCGCGTCGGTGGGATAGCCGGCGTGGATGTGGCTCTCCGCCGCGTTCAGCGCCAGATGGTCCATCATCTCCAGCCCGGCCGGGACGATCCCGGCGCCGATGATGTCGGCGACCGCGTCGCCCGCGTGGCTGACCTCGGCGAACGCCGCCAGCAGCACCTGGGCATGTTCGGGGATCGGCAGCAGCCTGACGGTCACCTCGGTGATTACGCCCAGCAGGCCCTCCGAGCCGGTCATCAGCGCCATGAGGTCGTAGCCCGGCGCATCAAGCGCCTCGCCGCCGATCTCGAGCACCTCGCCGGCCATGGTGACGACCTCGAGACGCTGGATGTTGTGCACGGTCAGGCCATACTTCAGGCAATGCACGCCGCCGGCGTTTTCGGCGACGTTGCCGCCGATGCTGCAGGCGATCTGCGACGACGGATCGGGCGCGTAGAACAGGCCCATTGCCGCGCTCGCCTCGGAAATCGCCAGATTTCGCACGCCTGGCTGCACGCGGGCGGTGCGCGCGTCGGCATCGATGGCCAGGATTCTATTGAACCTCGCCAGGCTCAGCAGGACGCTGCCGGGAAAGGGCAGGGCGCCGCCCGACAGCCCGGTGCCCGCGCCGCGGGCCACCACCGGCGTGCCCGCGTCGGCGCAGGCCTTGAGCACGGCGCAAACCTGTTGCGTGGTCTCGGGCAGGACCACGACCGCGGGCAGGCCGCGGTAGGCCGCCAGGCCGTCGGTCTCATAGACCCGCATCCCCTCGACCTCGGTGATCAGTCCGCGCGCCGGAACGATCTGGCGCAGCCGCGCGATCAGGCGGCCGAGGTCGCCGGGGGAAAAGGTCGGGTCCAGCCGGGGGTCGAACTGATCGAGCATGCGCACCCTCTTTACACCGGCTGCGTCCCTGGGCGAACCTCCAGTTCATGGCGCGATCCTTGCATTCGCCTCTTACCGCCGTACTGCGCGAGGCGCAGGCGGCCTGCGGCGAAGCGGACGCCTCGGGCGCGCCGATCGATGAGATCAGCGACATGCGCGCCCAGACAAGCCGATCGCAGCCGCGCCGGGACCTTCTGATCGGCGCCTTGGCCGCCACGGGCCTGGCCGCCGCGCCGCGCCGCGCCGGCCGGGCCCGTGGCGCGCCCAGGATCGTCATCGTCGGCGCCGGCCTGGCCGGCCTTTCCTGCGCCCAGCGCCTGTGGACCGGGCGGGGATTGGCGTCGACGGTGTACGAGGGCTCCGACGTGATCGGCGGAAGGGTGAAGAGCCTGCGCGGCGTCTTCGCCGACGAAGAGGTCGGCGAGCTGCACGGCGAGTTCATCTCGTCCGAGCACAGGCGGATGCTGTCGCTGGCTCGGACCTATGGGTTGATTCTGAAGAACGCAAACCTCGGTCTCGGCGACGATGTCGACACCTATTGGTTCAACGGCGGGCGCTATGCGCAGTCTTCGCTCAACCGCGAATGGCGCGAGAGCCTGTACCAGCTTTTCCGCGACGCCGTGAAGCAAGCGCCCGGCGCAAACTATCGCCACGCCTCGCCCATCGCGCGCGCCTGGGACCACATGTCGGCCAGCGAGTGGATCGAGCGCTTCGTGCCGGGCGGGACCTCGGGACCGCTGGGACGCCTGTGCCAGGCCGACGTGCTCAGCGAATACGGCGGCCCGGCCGGCGAGCAGTCGGCGCTGAACCTGATCTACCTGCTGGGCTACGACGCCAGCCGCGGCTCCGGCTACCAGTCGCCGCGACGTCCCCTGCTGGCGGGATCCGACGAGCGCTGGATCGTGCTCGGCGGCAACGACCAGATCATCGCCGGCCTTTTCGACGAACTCCCCAAGGGCTCGATCCGCACCGGCCATCGGCTGCTGTCGGTTCGCCCGGCCGGCGCGGGGTTCGTCTGCACCTTCCAGAAAGGCGCCGCGACGCTCGACGTCGCGGCCGACCAGGTTGTACTGGCGATCCCGCCCACGACCCTTCGCCAGGTCGATCTGTCTCGCGTGCCGCTCAATCCTCTCAAGCGCACGCAGATCGACGGCTCGCAACTCGGAAACAACGTGAAGCTGTTGCTGCAGGTCCGCGGCCGGCCATGGCAGGCCCTGGGCTATTCGGGAAGCCAGCTCACCGACCAGGCGATCGGCGGCGGCTGGGACGCCTCGTGCTTCGAGCGCGGCAGCCGCGGCCCCGGCGCCCAGTCGCTCTACGCAGTCTACCGCGGCGGCGAGGCGGGCGCCGACTTCGCCAGGCGCTACGGGATCGTCGCCGCCGGCGGCCCGGCCACGCCCAGGATGGTCGACGACGCCCTGGCCCAGCTCGAGCCGATCTTTCCCGGCTTCGACGCCGCCTGGCGTGCGGGCTCGCGCCTTGCCTACTACCGCGACGGCAATCTCGATCCGTTCCTCATGGGCGCCTACGCCTGCTATCGCGTCGGCCAGTACACGCGCTTCTCCGGCGTCGAGGCCCTGCCGGCCGGCAATCTCCACTTCGCCGGCGAACACACCTCCACCGCCTTCCAGGGCTACATGGAAGGCGCCGTCCAGAGCGGCTACCGCGCCGCGGCGGAGATCTGATCCACATCCTCCCTCCCCTTTATGGGGAGGGACAGGACGCGAAGCGTCCAGGGTGGGGCAGTGTCTCCAACTCAACAGCAATGTGGGGTTTCATCGCAAGTGCCCCACCCTGATCGCTTCGCGATCTGTCCCTCCCCATGTTGGGGAGGGAGGAAGGCACGGGAGCACCCTACCCGAAATCCGGGCTGAAACGGATGTTGTCGGCCGCCAGCCCCTCGAGCACGACCTCGATGCCGCCGGACCTGACCATCCACTCCAGCCGATGGTCGCGGAATTCACGCTTGAAGAGGCCCTGGGCAAGCATCTCGGCGACATTGGATGCGCCCCTGTCGAAGGCGAACGACTCGGCCAGCGTCTGGCCGACCGCCGGCAGGGCGCTCGAGCGCTCCACCCAGGCGGCCAGTTTCGAGCCGGGCGGCGGCGTGTGCCCCCAGACGCGCGAGGTGCCGACGAACGGCGCCACGCACAGGTCGCCGCGGCCGAACGCCTCGCCATTGAACCAGGCGCGATCGCCCAGCTGTTTCTCGAGCCACGCAAAGAACCCCCGCACCTGGCGGGCGGCCTCGGCGTCCAGGGTTTCGGCCAGAGCCCCCTGGGCGCGCTTGAACCAGTGCAATTCGCCCAGGCCCCAGTTGACCGCCTCGTAATGGGTGTCGACGATCTCCTCGATCATCCGAACGCGTGCGCGCTCGGCCGCGCCGGCCGGGTGCAGGCTCGGCGTCGGCCATTTGTCTTCGATGTATTCCAGGATGATGGTGGAATCGAACAGGGCCGTTTCGCCGTCGATCATTGCGGGGACTTCCGAGCGCGGACTGGCCGCGGCGAAGGCGCCGCCGGCGGCGCCGGCCCCGATCCCCTCGGGATACTTGAGCGTGAAGTCGATCCCCTTTTGCCGCAGGGCGATCTTCACCTTCTGCGAATAGGGCGAGAGCGGATGTTCGTAGAGCGTCAGCATGGCGGTCGGGTTCTCTCGTGCGAGACCTGACTGTCGGGTGTGTTCCGCGCCGGAAGGCAAGCGCCGCCTAGCGACCGATGCGTCCGGCGTCGAAGGCGATGGAGACCGACGTGCGGTCGCCGACCGGCAGGCAGACCTCCCCGCCGACCTCGCGATAGCCATGGGTGCCTACGGCGGCCGACACCGAACCGTGCGGCTTCTTGTCCGGCCTCTCGGCGACCCCGTCGTGCACCTCGCCCACCGCCCCGCACGGGCCGACGAGCGGCTCGCCTTCGTCGCTGAACCCCTGGTGGCGGGCGAGCAGCAGGGGCGCGGCGGTCGACGGCGGCGCCGGGGGCGGCGTGTTGTTGGCCGTTGCGATCGCCTCCTGCGCCCAGGACGGTCCCCAGGCGATCAGTCCAGCCGCGACCATCAGGGAAAGTACACGCCGCATCGAAAATAGCCTCCAAACGCAGTCATATTAGCGTTATCCGATGGAGGGGCCAAATTAAGACTTTCCATGGAACGCCAAAGCGTCGACGGTCATTTGATCCTGCGATTCCAAGGTGTGGTCGCCATGAAAAAGCAACTCGTGTTCTTGTCTGCGGCCGTCATCGCCGCCTCTGTTCCGGCCTGTGCGGGCGCGCGACCCCATCACGCTCATCGCCCGTTGCTTCCCCGCACTTCGGCCGCGCCGGCCGCCCTGCATCTGCAGCCGATCTCCTTCGAACCGTCGGAACACCGCGATCGGTCCAGCTTCCTGTTTACGCGCGATGAGATCGCCAGGGACCGGATTCCCACCCGCGCCATCAATCATTTCGGCGACGGCGGGGCCGCGTCGATCGGCTATCAGCCCGCCTCGACCAGGTCCCTCATCGGCGCCCACGAGCTCAACGCAGCGTTCTCATCGCGACCCACGTCCTTCGGCGGCGTCGTCGGCGGCGGCGTCAGCCTGCAGTTCTGAACGAGGCCTATTTCACCAATCCTGCCACGATCGGACCGGCGACGTCTCGTCGCCGCCTTTGGACGGTAAGCCCACCGACACTCGCCCGGTCGCCCCAACGCGGCGAGCCGCCGCGTGTCCCATCGTTCGACTTTGGCGTCTTTCCGATTGGACACGTTCACTTTGATGGGCGTACGCAGCGGCGCCCGGCCCCCCCCCCCGCTCCGCCTCTTCACCGGGTCGTCTCCCTCTCCTTCGGCGCCGCAACCCGGCGCGTCCTGGTCTCGGCCCTCGGCTTGGGCAAAAGTCGGAACCGCGTCTGACACCACGCGAAATCGACGCCCACGTCCAGCAGGGCGTCCGATCGCCCACACGGGCAGGCGTACGCCATCACAGAGGCAACTCGGTAGGTCTCCCCGGCGACCAGGGGCACGGGCTGTCCGGTGAAATGGTTGGGAGAGGCGTTTACGCACAGAACCAGATCGCCAGGGCCTACGTCGTCGCTCACGGCTTTCCTCCATTCTGATGCGGACAGGAGATAGGCTCTCGCCCACAAGGGGCAAGAACCCTCCATGAGCACCGAGAATTCCAGGGAGGGGTCATCCGCGCCCTCAGGCGTCGCAAACTGCGCATAGCGGTGGGGTATCACATCCTTTCTCCCAAACACCTCTTGCGGTTCGGCGGAGACGCCGAAAGCGCTCACCGAACCCTCCGCCTCGGGGCGCGGCCCTTTTTTTGAACACATTTATGGACGGGCCGCGAGTAGCGGCGTAAGGGCTGCCAAACGCGGGGGAACTGATGAAATCCATGGAAATCTCGGTCGCCGTTCTGTCGTGCGGCATGATGTTGGCCGGTTGCGCCACGGTCACCCGGGGGTCCAACACAAAATTCACTGTCCAGACGACGCCACCGGCCGCGAGCGTCAAGATTTCCACAGGGTTCAGCTGCCTCGCGACCCCCTGCACTATGATCTTGCCGCGCAAGCACGCGTTTGACGCGACGATTTCCAAAGCCGGCTTCAAATCGCAAACGGTCCACGTAGTCTCGCGCGTCGCCGGCGGAGGCGTCGCGGCCGGGATCGGCGGCAACGCGTTGGTGGGCGGCGTCATCGGCCTGGCGATCGATGGGTCGAGCGGCGCGATGGACGAGCTGAAGCCCAACCCCCTCGTCGTCATCCTTACCGCCGAGGACGCCGCGCCGGTCGCCCCGGCCCCAATCGGTGGTCCGGCGTCGCCAGCCCCTGTGACAACGCCCGTACAGCACTGACTGAAGAGAAACGGGCAGACCGCGTATTCGGGTCAAGAAGAGGGTCGAAACCAAGTTATTCAACCAGCTTGAGGCCTGCGGCGTTGGTCCACCCAAACTCTGAATGCGGGCGAAGGCGCGACCCCCACGCAGACCCGGCGCTTCAATGCCTGCGTTTTGCGGACATGGGTCGCCATGTCGGCGTGCCCTTCTCAAAGGGCTCGTCGGTCAGCGCGTGCGCGTCGCTTCCATCCGCTCTCATCACGTAGATTTCTCCGTAGGGTTGCGGGTTCGCCGGATGAAGCATGGCTTCATCTTTGAACCCCTGACGCGCGCTGGTGAAAGCGATCCATTGGCCATCCGGCGACCAGCTGTTGTGGGCGTCGTTGCCGGGAGATGTCGTCAACCGTTTCAGCCCCGCGCCATCGGCGCCGATCGACCAGATCTCGTAGTCGCCATCGATATCGGCGGTGAAGGCGATCTCGTCCGCCGCCGGCGACCACGTCGGAAAATTGTAGTGCGCAGGCCCGCTGACAAGCGTTCGCACCGCGTGCGTTGCGACGTCGACAATCGCCAGACCATTGCGCTCCCGACCAGCGCTGCGAAACACGATCGACTTTCCATCGCCGGACCAGCTCGGAAAACCATAGTTTCCGTCGCCGTGCGTCAGGGTCTCGACGGCGCGTGTCGCCACATCGATCGTGGCGACGTCCGCGTGGGCCGGGCCTTTGATCGATTGGAAAAACTCGCCAAGTCCGAAGGCTATATGCTTGCCGTCGCGAGACCAGTCCGGCGCCAGGGCGCTATGGTCGGGATCGCTGAAGAAGACTGCGGGCGCGGAGCCGTCGGCGTTCATCATCAGAATGCTGTTATGCAAAATGCCTGCGGTCTGATCGTTGCTGATCATGCGCTCGCCGTCCGGCGCGTAGGACGGAAATATGCCTGTGCGGACAAGACCGAAACGTGGGTCGAGCGACGGCCAGGCCTGATGCGGCGGCCATGCGTGATCGACGTCGCGGTGAAACACCATATGTTTGCCGTCGGATGACCAGGAAGGACTGTTGAATTGACCTCGCGCGCCGGCCGTCCCTTCGACCCGCTCGACGCCGCCTTCGGGGCCGCCGCTGACATAGGTGATCGTCCTTCCTGAGACCCAATGCGGCGACCACTTCTCGCCTTCCCTCGACGTCAGCACGGTGCGTTTGCCTGTCGGCAGGTCGAGGAGGACGATCTGTGTGACGCCACGCAGGCGTCGGGCGCCGGTGACCTTGGCCAACTCCGGGATAGAGCCGAGGTAGAAGGTCAGCTCCATGCCGTCGGGCGACCATGATGGGCTTCCCGCAAACGCGTCGTCGTGGGTGATCTTGCGCAGGCCCGAGCCATCGACGTCGACAACGTAGATCTCGGTCGAATGACGCGTCGAGAAATCGCCTTTGGGGACACGCGGCCTAAGCGAGGCGCGGTCCGACGAAAACGCGATGCGTTCGCCATCGGGCGACCACGACGGTCTAAAATCTCCGCCGGGCGCGTTGGTCAGGTTGCGCACGCGGCGGGTCTTCAGGTCGAGGATCCAGATATCGGCATCGCCACTGCGGCTTGAGACGAACGCGAGCGACTTGCCGTCCGGCGAGAGCGCCGCCTGGTCGTCGTAGGCGGGGTCGGCGACAAGCCGTTCGAGGTGCGAGCCGTCGATGTGGGCGCGATAGATGTCGCAAGATCCTGACCGCCGCGATGTGAAGACGACCCATTGGCCATCGGGCGAAAGACTCGCGTTCGCGTCGAGCTCGGGGCTGGGGAGGAAAGCGCGCGCATGGCTCCCGTCTGCGTCGGCGACGAAGATATCGCTGTTGAGCGGCGCAAAGCTGGCGAACGCGATCTCGTATCCGGGTCGTTCCGTCGCCATAACTCCGGCGCGGGCCGACAGGGCGACAAAGACGGTCAGGAGGCCCAGGTTTCGCGATAGCCGTCGCATGGTCGAACCCTTCCCCGAGTCGCGTGCCTGCAGTCTACCACCGGACCATCCGCGGCCGTGCCAATATGTGACGGCATATTTCCAGAAACGGGTTGTCCGTGCTCGCTCACGTCGCAACCGCGCAGAGCAACGACGTGACAACCTGTCCGCGAATTCTCCGGTTATGCAAGCGAGCCCAAATGACTGCGGTTAGTTCGGACGATCCCTCTTGGGGATGGCCGCGATTTCTTTCGGCGTCAGTCTGGTCAGCGACCTGACGATCAGGCCCCGCCGGCCGCCGCCGCCGCGATGGGTCAGGATCAGGTGCAGGTCGACCGCGCTGCAGATGCTGTGAAGGCCCGTCTCATCGGAGATCACCACGGTGTCCACCAGATTCAGTCCCTGAACTGGCTGGGCCAGCTCGGCCTTGTAGACATCCCTGAAATTCACCGCCAGGTAGAGGACATCGGGGCTGGGCGATGACCAGCCATGCCAGTCATTGACCGTGAAGCAGTTCGGTCCGTTCGCCTCGCCCGGGGCGGCGTGAGCGACGCCGCCCACCGTCGCCGACGCGGCGACCAGGATGGCCGCCAAGACTCCAAAGCCATTCACTATCCTGCGATTCATGATCATTCCTGTCTCCTTTGGTTTTGTCGACAGCATTGGGACCTGGTGATTCCTCTACAGCGCGAGCTCCAATTCAAGGCCGTTCTTTGGGAGGGAGGGGGAAAGGGCATGAAGGTGGGCGAGACAGTGGCCAAACTGCGCGCCGCCATGGGCCTCGACCCCGAAACCCGCGAGCCCGACGGCGACGCCTGGCGGATCCGCCGCACGCCGCTGGATTTCGAAATCCGACTCGTGGAAAGCGCGCGCAAAAATCCTCCTCCCTCCCCTTTATGGGGAGGGACAGACGGCGAAGCCGTCAGGGTGGGGCTCTCGCCGGAAGGCCCAGATAGTATCGATACCCCCACACAGCCCAACCCTGGATGCTTCGCATCCGGTCCCTCCCCATAAAGGTGAGGGAGGAAGCCTCCCTGTTTCTCCTCGCGGATTGCGGATAGAATCGGCGCTCGCTCCATCGCCTGCTCGGAAAGCCGCTCACCCCTTGTCCACCGACCTTGATCTCGACACCGCGCGCCGCGCCATCGCGCCGCTGTACCGCCTCGACGAGACGCGCGCTCTAGAGGCGCTGACCGATTCCGCGCGGCTGACCCGTAGCCAGCGTACCGGCGTCCTCGCGCTCGCCTCGCGCCTGCTGGCCGACCTGCGCGCGCCCGGCGCGTCGGGCTGGATCGACCGCTTCCTGCAGGAATACAGCCTCTCCAGCGACGAGGGCGCGGCCCTTCTGGGCCTGGCGGAGGCCTATCTGCGGGTGCCCGACGCGATCACCGCCGACGCCCTGATCCGCGACAAGCTGGGGCAGGGGGACTGGCGCGCCCACATCGGCGCCGCCGACTCGGTGGTCGTCAACAGCGCCACGCTGGGTCTCATCCTCGCTCAGACCCTGGCTGAGGCGCGCGGTGGCGCCCTGCGCTCGCTGGTCGCACGCATGGGCGAGCCGGCCATCCGCGTCGCGGTCGCCCAGGCCATGCAGCGCATGGGCGAGGCCTTCGTGCTCGGCCGAGACATCGGCGAGGCGCTCAAGCGCGCCGATCGCGGGGCCAACCGCGCCTTCCGCTATTCCTTCGACATGCTGGGGGAGGGGGCCCACACCGCCGAGGACGCCCAAAGCTATTTCGAAGCCTATCTCAAAGCCATCAAGGCAGTCGGCAGGGAGGCCAGGGAAGGCGACATCTTTGCCCGCGACAGCATTTCGGTAAAGCTCTCGGCCCTGCACCCGCGCTACGAGCCGCTGCAGGCCGGCCGCGCCGTGGCCGACCTGACCGGCCAGCTGATCGAGATGGCCCGCGCCGCCAAGGTCGCCGGAGTCGGCCTTACCGTTGACGCCGAGGAGGCGGACCGCCTGGAAATGTCGCTCGACATCATCGAGGGCGCCGCGCGCGATCCGTCCCTAGCCGGCTGGGACGGCCTCGGCATGGCGATCCAGGCCTATCAGCGCCGCGCGCCGGCGGTTATCGCCTGGGCCGGGGCGCTCGGCCGCGCCACCGGCCGCGCCATCATGGTCCGCCTGGTCAAGGGCGCCTACTGGGACAGCGAGATCAAGCGCGCGCAGGAGCGGGGCCTCATCGACTATCCGGTGTTCACCCGCAAGACCGCGACCGACGTCAGTTACATGGCTTGCGCCCGCGCCATGCTGGCCGAGAGCGGCGGCCTCTTTCCGGCCTTCGCCACCCACAATGCGCTGACCGTAGCCACGGTGATGGAATGGGCCGGCGCGCGCCGCGACTTCGAGTTCCAGCGCCTGCATGGCATGGGCGACGGCCTCTACGAGGGCCTGATGGCCGAGCGTGGCGTCGCCGTGCGCGTCTATGCGCCGGTCGGCGGCTATCGCGACCTGCTGGCCTACCTGGTCCGCCGATTACTGGAAAACGGGGCCAACACCAGCTTCGTCCACCAGATCGCCAACCGCGACATCGCCGACGACGACCTGCTCGCCGACCCGGTGCAGGCTGCCGAGCGCACGGGCCTGACCCCCCATCCCGCCATCGCCTCGCCGCTGGCCATGTTCGGCGCGGAACGCCGCAATTCAGCCGGGCTCGATTTTTCCGACGCGCAGGTCCTGGCCGACACCCTGGCCGCCATGCGCGCCGAGTGGGCGGCGCCCGCGCCCCCGATGGTCGACGCCGCGCCTGCCGAGGTGATCGCCGCGGTGGACGCGGCCGCCGCCGCTCAAGGGCCGTGGAACGCCCGTCCCGTCGAGGAGCGCGCCGCCATCCTCGAACGACTCGCCGACCTCCTCGAGCGCGACCGCCCCAGGCTGATGGCCATCGCCGTGCGCGAGGCCGGCAAGACCCTCGGCGACGCCCTGGGCGAGGTGCGCGAGGCGGTCGACTTCTGCCGCTACTACGCGGTCCAGGCTCGCCGGCAGTGCGCGCCGATCGCCCTGCCGGGCCCGACCGGCGAGAGCAACAGCCTGAGCCTCTCCGGCCGCGGCGTCTTTGCCTGCGTCAGCCCGTGGAACTTTCCGCTGGCGATCTTCCTGGGCCAGGTCGCCGCCGCTCTGGCGGTCGGCAACGCCGTCGTGGCCAAGCCCGCGCCGCAGACGCCGCTGATCGCTCTGGCGGCCGTGCGCCTGGCGCGCGAAGCCGGCGTGCCACCCGATGTGCTGCGCCTCGTCCCCGGCGGCGCCTCCGTCGGCGCGGCCCTGGTCGCCGATCCCAAGGTCGCCGGCGTCGCCTTCACCGGCTCGACGCTGAGCGCCCGGCGCATCGCCCGCGCCCTGCTGGAGGACGAGACCCGTCCCCTCGTGCCGCTGATCGCCGAGACCGGCGGCCTGAACGCCATGATCGTCGATTCCACGGCCCTGCCCGAACAGGTGGTGAGCGACGTCGTCACCTCGGCATTCCTGAGCGCCGGACAGCGCTGCTCGGCACTGCGCCTTCTTTGCCTGCATGAGGACATAGCGGAGGCGACCCTGAAGATGCTGGTGGGCGCCATGCGCGAGCTGATCGTGGGCGATCCCGCCGATCCGCGCACCGACGTCGGGCCGGTGATCGACGCGGCCGCCAAGGCGACCATCGACGCGCACATCGAGCACTGGCGCGACCGCGTGCTCTACGCCTGTCCGGCGCCCGCCGACGTGAGCGGAAAGCCCTTCGTGCCGCCCACGGTGATCCGCCTCGACGCCATCGCCGAGCTCGACCGCGAGATCTTCGGCCCGGTCCTGCACGTGGTCACCTGGAAGGCCGGCGCCATGGAGGCCACGGTCGAGGCGATCAACCGCTCGGGTTTCGGCCTGACGATGGGCCTGCACAGCCGTATCGGCGCCGCGGCCGCCGCCGTCCGCGCCCGCGCAAGGGTCGGCAACCTCTACGTCAACCGCTCGATGATCGGCGCCGTGGTCGGCGTGCAGCCGTTCGGCGGCGAAGGCCTGTCGGGCACCGGTCCCAAGGCCGGCGGTCCCCACTACCTTCCGCGTTTCGCCGTCGAACGCACCTTCACCGTCGACACCACCTCCGCCGGCGGCAACGCGAGCCTGCTGAGTTTAGAAGACTAGAATCCTTCTCCCCTTGCGGGAGAAGGTGTCTGCGAAGCAGACGGATGAGGCTTTCGCGCCGATGAGAGAATCCAAGTGATTGAGTGTTCCGCGTTAAGCGCCGAGAGTCCCTTCATCCGGTCTTCGGCCCCCTTTTTCGGCGAGGGGAGAAAGGGACAGGTTCGGCTCGCCGACTGTCGCGATCATCGAGCACACGGCGCGTTCGAGGCTCTCGCACGCCTCATCCACGCTCAGCCCCTGTTCCTGGCGAAGCCGCGACCAGGTCTCGAAGCTCAGCAGCAGGTCGAACATCTCGAACAGCGGCGCGTCGCCGCGCACCACGGGCGGCACGACGCCCTCCAGGCCCCGTCGCGCCATCGCGACGATCCGCGCGTGGGCAGCGGCCAGGAAGGCGGACTTGTGGCGGTGAGCGTCGGCGGCGCGCTTGAACGGCGCGATCTCCTCGTAGAGGGCCGCGCGTTTGCCGATCACGCCGATCAGGCGTGCGCGCCAGTCCGCGCCGGTGATCCTCACCGCCAGACTGGCCGCCAGTTCGCTCTCGATGGCGCACGCCATCTCGCGATAAAGCCCATCCATGTCGTTGAAGTGCCGGAACACCGTTCGCAGGCCGACGCCGGCGCGGGCCGCCACGCGTTCGGCGCTGGGGGCCACTTCGCCCTCGCGCACGAGGTCCAGCAGGGCGGCGACGACCCGGCCACGGCTGTCGAGCGAGCGTCGCCGGCGTCCGTCCAACTCTTCGCTCGCGCCCGCGAACGCCGTTCCTGTCGTCATCCGCGCGACCATAGACGAGCCGCCGGCGCCGTCCAACCAGGTCTTTTGACGTGAGGTCGCCTCGATGAACCCCGACGTGATCGTGGTCGGACTGGGCGCGGCTGGCGCCGCGGCCCTCTATCATCTCGCCCGGCGCGGCGCGCGCGTGCTGGGGATCGACGCCTTCTCGCCGCCGCATGAGATGGGCTCGAGCCACGGCGGAACCCGCATCACCCGCCAGGCGATCGGGGAGGGCGACGACTACGTCCCCCTGGCCCTGCGCGCGCATCAGCTGTGGCGCGAGATCGAGGCCGAATCCGGCGAGCGTCTGTTCGACGCCTGCGGCCTGACCGTCATCGGCCGGCTCGACCTGCCGGCGACGCATGCGCACAAACCCGATTTCCTGCGTCGGACCCTGGGCGCGGCGCAGCGGTTCGCCATCCCCCACGAGGTGATTACCCCGGCCGAATGCCGCGCGCGCCATCCCAACATGGAGGTCGACGACGCCGAGACCGTCTACTGGGAGCCGGGGGCCGGAATGCTGTTTCCCGAGCGCTGCATCGCCGCCCAGCTGGACCTCGCTCGCCGACTTGGCGCGGAAGTCCGCACCGGAGAAACCGTGCTCGCGATCGAGCAACTGGGCGGCGGCGTGCGCGTGTCGACGGCGTCACGGACATACGAAGCCGGCCAGGGGGTCGTCGCGGCCGGCGCCTGGGCGCCGCGCCTGCTCGGTGCGCCGTACGGCGCGTTACTGGCGCCCTACCGACAGACCTTGCACTGGTTTGCGCCGGAAGACTCCGCTGCCTCGCAGGCCGCGCGCTGGCCTGTCTTCATCTGGATGCATGGCGCGGCGCCGGACGATTGGTTCTACGGCTTCCCGCGGGTTCGGGGCGAAGCGGGTGTTAAGATTGCCGCTGAAAGTTTTGACACCCCATTACAATTCGCCGAAGATAACCTGGCTGCGGTCTCCTCGGACGAGGCGGACTTCGTCTATCGCCATCACATCGACGGGCGCCTCGACGGCCTGACCCGCAGGTGCCTTGGATCCAAGGCGTGTCTCTACACCATGACCCCGGACGGGCGCTTCGTGATCGGCCGCGATCCGCGGCGAGATCGGGTCATCGTCGTCTCGGCCTGCTCGGGCCATGGTTTCAAGCACTCGGCGGCGATCGGCGAGGCCGTCGCCGGCCTTGCGCTGGACGTCCAGGCGCCGGGCGTCCTGGCCCCGTTCGACCCGGCCCGATGGACGTCCGAGGCGAAGTCGGCCAATAGGACGCAACCCTTGTCCTCTTGCCCGAAAGCAACCCCATGACCGACGCCGCCCAGGAAACCGATGCGCAGCTCGCGCGTCGCATCGCCGACATTGCCGGCGAATTGCTTTTGGCCCTGCAGCGGTCCGACCTGTTCGACGGCAAGGCGCTGGGCAAGGTCGGCGACCGGGTCGCCAACGCCTTCATCATGGAGGCGCTGGCCGTGCAGCGACCTGACGACGCCGTCCTCTCGGAGGAGGAGGCCGCCGACCCCGCGCGCCTGACGCGCAAGCGCGTGTGGATCGTCGATCCGCTCGACGGCACGCGCGAATACGGCGAGCGCCGCACCGACTGGGCCGTCCACATCGCCCTGTCCGTCGACGGCGTCGCCACCGTCGGCGCCGTCGCCCTGCCGGGGCTGCCGGCCACCCTGTGCACGGAAAAGCCGCTCTCCGTGCCGCCGGCCGGTCCAGGCGCCCTGCGGATGGTGGTCAGCCGCACCCGCCCGGCCGCCGAGGCCGTCGCGGTCGCTGAGCGCCTGGGCGCGGAACTGCTGCCGATGGGCTCGGCCGGCGCCAAGGCCATGTCGATCGTGCGAAACGAGGCTGACATCTATTTGCACTCCGGCGGTCAATACGAGTGGGACTCCTGCGCCCCCGTCGCCGTGGCCGAGGCGGCCGGCCTGCATGTCTCGCGCATCGACGGCTCGCCAATGACCTACAACCATGAGAACCCCTATCTCCCGGACCTGCTGATCTGCCGCAAGGAACACGCGACGCAGGTCCTGGGCCTGATCCGCGAGCTGGCGGCCAGGCCGTGAAGGACCTTCACGGGAAGGGGGCGCTGATCACCGGCGGCGCCAGCGGCATCGGCCTCGCGATGGCGCAGGCCTTCGCCGCCCGCGGTATGCGGATCGTGCTGTGCGATCGCGACGCGGCGACGCTGGAGACCGCCGCCGCGTCCTTGCGCGCGGATGGCGCGCAGGTGCTGGCCATCCATCTGGACGTCTGCGACCGCGCCGCTTGGCAGGCGGCGGCGCAGGCGACGCGCGCGTTCGGACCGCTTCATGTCGTCTGCGCCAACGCCGGGATTTCGCCGGCCGGAACGCCGCTGTCCGAAACGACGCCGCAGGCCTGGGACCGGATCATCGCCATCAACCTGACCGGTGTCTTCAACACGGTCCATGCGACCGCGCCGCTGATCAAGGAACACGGGGAGGGCGGCCACGTCGTGCTGACTTCCTCGATGGCCGGCATGCTCGCAGCCAGTGCGATCGGCGACTATGCGGTGACCAAGTTCGGCGTCGCCGCCATGGGTGAGGCCCTGCGCGCCGAACTGGCGCCCTTGACCATCGGCGTCTCGGTGCTCTGCCCTGGCGTCGTCGCCACCCCCCTGGTCGGCGAAAGCCGCTCGATCGGCATGACGCCGGAAAGCGTCGGCGAACGCGTCGTGCAGGCGATCGAGGCCGACCAGCTCTACGTCTTCACGCACGCGGACTACCGTCCGCTCGTGGAGGCCCGGTTCGCGGCGATCCTGACCGACTTCGGCGAGTCGGCGCAGCCCGGTTTCCACGAGAGCGACGGCGTGCTGCGGATGATGTCCCCCGTCGGCCAGGCCGGTGGTTGAGCCGGCCTGGTCATTTGGTAAAGCGTCAGAAGCGCCGCATGAACTGCAGCGTCACTTCACGAGGGGGGTGCAGATAGCCGGTCAAGTCGCCCGGCTGGCCGAGCGGCTTGTTGCTGATCGGATCGGCGTAGATGGTGTTGGTGACGTTGGTGGCGACGACCGCGACTTCCCATCCCGTCTCGCTCTTCTGGTAGATCTTGGCCGACATGTTGACAAGGGCGTAGGCCGGTATCGCCGTGCCCGGCTGTCCGAGCACCGTCGGCGATCGGCTGAAGAAGGTGGCGTCGGTGGTGAACTGGAATCCCCACTTGTCGTTGAGGTCCCGGGTATAGGTCCCGCCGATGATCTCCTGGAACGGGCCTTCGCCGTAGGTGTAGCCGCTGTAGTTCTGGACCTGGGTCTGCTGGCCGGCGACGATAACGTTGACGCACTGTCCTCGGCCGACGTTGGACCCCAGCGGCGCCGGGTTGATCAGCTGGATCGGGTTGCACTGGGCGTTGTCGTAGCTTTGGTAGGCCAGGTGGCTGTAGGAGAAGCCGGCCCGCAGCGAGAAGTTGTCGTTGACCCTGAACGCGCCCTGAGCCTCCACCCCTTCGTTGATGGCGCTGGCGGCGTTCTGCGTGCTGAAGCTGATCGTCTGCGGGTTGAACACCGCGACCTGGAGGTTGCTGTAGATATAGCGGTAGACGTCGACGTCACCGCTAATACGGCCGTCGAGGAACGAGCCCTTCAGCCCGCCTTCGAAGCCCTTCACGGTCTCACCCCCGAAGATCAGCTGGGCGTTCTGCTGCTCGGGCGTGGGGAAGCGCGTCAGGTTTGGTACGGACCCCGGGTTGGAGATGCCGGCCGCGAGATAGCCGGTCTTATAGGCGGCGTAGGCCGTCACATTGTGCGAGGGATGCCAGGTGAGCGTCGCCTCGGGCGAAAAATTTGTGAAGTTCGTGGACGGATGATACCAGATTCCGGCCGGGCTGAAGGGATTGAACTCCACCGGCACCAGGTCGTCGAAGGCGTTGAACGCATTGCCCACCTGGGCGTGACGCGACTCGTGCGACCAGCGGCCGCCGCCGGCGAGCTCGAGGTTCGGCAGTATCTTCCAGTTGCCCTGGAAGAAGACCGAATAGCTTTCGTTCGAATTGCCTTCGACATTGTTCCAGGTCAGGTAGCTGCCGAAGTAGGGGCCAGGCTGCGCCGTGGGTCCCAGCGGCAGCAGGGTGATCGGCGCATAGTGGCCGTACTGGTCCTTCTCGAAGAAGCCGCCGACGGTGAAGTTCACCGGGAAGTTGAAGTCGGTGTGCAGGCGCAGTTCCTGTTCCCAGCTTGCGCCGGATTCGCCCTGCTTCGAGACGATCCCGGCGTAGCTGTCGTAGCTGTAGCCGGTGAATTCGCGTTCGCGGTGGTCCCACACGCCGGTGGTCGAGGTTACGTCGAACAGGTCGAACTTGTAGTTCATGTTCAAGGTGTAAATATAGTTCGTCGAGTTCATGAAGAAGCGGGCCCCTGGCGCAACGCCAGTCAGCCCGGCCGCCACTTCCTGAGATGGCAGGGCGTCGTTGATGGTCAGGTTCAGGTGACCGTTGCAGGTTTGGGTATAGTCGATGACCCCGTTATAGGTCGGATGGTTGGCCGACAGCGGATTGGGGTTGCCCACCGCGCAGCCGGCGAGTGTGACCGGCGCGCCGTCGTTGTCGTGCCGCACCGATCCGAAGAACTTGAAGAGCAGGCTGAACCGCTCGTTGGGATTGTAGGCAAGGGTGATCCGTCCCAGCAGTTCCTTGGTCTGCGGATACTTGTTGTAGCTGGCGCCGCGCGTCTCGAAACCGCCGTAACCAGGCAGGCCCGGCACCGGGATCGCCGTGTTCTGCAGCCAGCCGCCCTGCATGTCTTCCACGCGCATGGCGATGCGCATCTTCAACTTGTCGGTGATCGGGATGTTCACCGCGCCCTCGAGGGTCGGATCCTGGGTCCTGATCTCGTAGCCGCCCTTGATGTAGCCGGCCCAGTCTTCGCCGGGGTTGTTGCTGGTGACGCTGATCACACCGGCCGGGCTGTTCTTGCCGAAGAACAGGGACTGCGGGCCTTTGAGGACTTCGACCGACTGCATGTCGAAAAAGCCGGTATCGAGCACGTGGCCGCGGGTGAAGGCCATGCCGTCGATGTCGACCACCACCGGCTCTTCCGCGCCGTAGTCGGTAGCCAACTGGCCGACGCCGCGGATCGAGATGCCGCCCCCGGCGCCGCCGCCGTCCGCGTGATAGATGTGCACGCCCAGGACCTGGGAATCGAGCTGTTCGAGATCGGAGGTGTTGTAGCGCTGCAAGGCAGTGGCGTTCATCACGCTGGCGACGACCGGAACGTCGATCAGGCGTTCCTTGACCTTGCGCGCGGTGACCGTGACTTCTTCCAGGGACGTTGCGTCCCGGCTCGCGGCCGACCCCTGATCGGCCGCATTGGGCGCGGCGCTCTTGACCGTCTGTGCGATCGCGGCGCTCGCGCCGAAACTGGCCGCCAAAGCGACGATAAGGACCCCGCGCGACGGACGCGCGCGCATTGCGGCGCGCGCGGAAGGCGGACGTATGGATACTGTTGTGCGCATTCCCGTTCCCTCACTTTGCGGCGCCGCTTTATTCTGCGGCGCTCTTACGAAGCGGCGCATCTCCCTGCGACCGCGATCTAAACTTCAGTAGCCCCGGTTTCGGATGAAAACCAGAACGCATTACATTTGACACCGCGTCGTTTGACGGCGCAAGCATAAAAACAAGAACACGTTGGAGGGCGGTCGATGGTCGGGTCCAATTTCGCAATCACGCTCGCGGGCGCGGCGTCTCTCCTGATGGCCGCCGCCCTCGGGCCGGCGCTGGCCATGGCGCCCGGTGAAGACGCCAATGGCGATTTCACGCATTTCCAAAACGGGCAGGGCAGTCGGGGCGCCGAGGTGTTCAAGTCGCATTGCGCGATGTGCCATCAGGACGGCGCCGCGAGCGCGCCGCCGGTGACGGTGCTAGGGCTGATGCCGCCGGGAAGCATCGCCGACGCCCTGACCAACGGTGCGATGCGCGCTCAGGGCGCCAAGCTCTCGCGCGACGAGATCGTGGCGGTCGCCGAGTTTCTGGCCGGCAAGAAGCTCACCGCCGCGACCGAGGACACCGCGCCGCGCTGCGCGGGCAAGGCGGCGCTGTTCGATCTCAAAGAGCCGCCGGTCTTCCCCGGATGGGGTCTGACCGACGCTGGAACCCATGTGATCGCGCCTGGCGTCTCAGGCCTGCACAAGTCGAACATCCAAAAGCTCAAATTGAAGTGGGCCTTCGCGTTTCCGGACGCGACCCGCGCCCGGTCCAACCCGGCTCTCGCGGGCGGGGCGATCTTCATCGGCAGCCACCTCGGGGATGTCTATGCGCTCGACCGCGAGACCGGCTGCGTGCGGTGGAAATTCCGCGCCGGCGCCGAGGTGCGCAATGGCCTCGTCGTCTCCGGCTGGAAGCCCGGCGACCAGGCGGCGAGGCCCCTCGTGTATTTCGGCGACCTGATCGGCAACGTCTATGCGCTCGATGCGCGCGACGGCGCGCTCGCGTGGCGCGTTCGCGCCGACCAGCATCCCAGCACCACCCTGACCGCGGCGCCCGCCCTCTACGGCGACCTGCTCTACGTGCCGGTGTCGTCGCTGGAGGAGGCGATCACCACGCCAAGCTACGCCTGCTGCACGTTCCGCGGCTCCGTCCTGGCGCTCAACGCCCGCACCGGGGCCATGGTCTGGCGCACCTACATGACGCCGACGCCGAAGCCTCAGGGCGTCAACGACGCCGGGGCCCAGCAGATCGGTCCCTCCGGCGCGGCGATCTGGAACACGCCGTCGATCGACGCCAAACGTCACCTCCTCTACCTCGGCACCGGCGACAACTATTCGAACCCCGCGACGCCCACCAGCGACGCCGTCGTCGCCCTCGATCTGGCGACTGGGCGGATGAAGTGGGTCTATCAGACGCGCCCCAACGACGCCTGGAACGTCGCCTGCGGGACCGCCGACAAGACCCTGTGCCCGAAGGACGAAGGGCCCGACTACGACATCGGGGCCGGGACCATTCTGGCGACCGACGGCGTGGGCCGCGACTATGTGCTCGCAGGCTCCAAGTCGGGCGACGTCTACGCGGTCGACGCCGACACCGGGAGGTTGCGCTGGAACACCAAGGTCGGCCGGGGCGGCGTCCAGGCCGGTGTGTACTTCGGCATGGCGGTGTCGGGCGACCGCGTGTTCGTGCCGGTCAGCGACGCCGACGACCGTCAGCCGCATTCCGAGCCGGCGCGGCCGGGGCTCTATGCACTGGACCTGAAGACCGGACGCTACCTCTGGAAGCAGCCGGACACCGGCGCGGGCTGCGACAAGGGTCGAGCGCGCTGCATGCCCGGGATCGCCGCGCCGGTCACCGTCACCGGCGATCTGCTGATCGAGGGCGGAACCGACGGCTGGCTCCACATCCGCGACGCCCGAAACGGCGTGGTCGCGTGGCGCTACGACATGACCACGCCCGTAACGGCCGTCGGCGGCGCTGTCGCCAGGGGCGGGGCGCTATTCGGCGGGGCCGGACCACAGGCCTACCACGGTCTGCTGATCGTTCCGTCGGGAAACAACTTCACGGGAAAGATGCCCGGCAACGCCCTGCTGGTGTTTTCCGCGAAGTGACCGCGAACCGGATTCAGGCCTCCTCGGGCTGCCCGACCGCCAGGCGCCACACGGGCTCCGGCGCGTCGTCCCAGGGCGGCGACCCGTAATCGCGCAAGGGCTGGCCGGTGAAGTCGGCGCGCTCGCGCATGCGCACGTCCCATCGCTTGCGCGGACCCAGCTCGATCGGCTGGCCGGCCCAGATGCCGATGTTCTCGCCGCTGCGGCCGTCCTTGAAAAGGTCGATCATCAGCCGGGCGATCTCCGCCGGATCCATGAAGCCGGCCAGAATCTCGGGCGGAGGCCCGTCGGGTCCGCCCAGGTGCGCCAGCTTGCCGCCCGGTTTGAACAGCGCCCTGAGCATGGCCGTGTCCGTGGGACCCATACACAGATTGTTGACGCGGATGTTGTCGTCCGCCAGCGCCTGAGCGGCGGCGTCGGTCAAGCCGTTGAGCGCCCATTTGGAAGCGTTGTAGAGGTCGGTGTCGGGCGCATTGACGCCATCGCGCCGCGCCGGCAGCACGTAATCCGTACTGATATTGACGATGTCGCCGCCGCCGGCCGCGACCATGTAGGGGACCGCCAGACGGCTCATCACCATCACCGCCTTGAGATTGACGTCTAGCACCTCTTCGAAGTCCTTCAACGTCTTCTCCCAGGCGTCGGTGACGGGGGTCGAGCGCCAGATCGCGGCGTTGTTGACCAGGATGTGGATCCCGCCGAACCGCGCGGCGGTGTCGGCGACAAAAGTCTCGCACTCGGCGAGGCGGGTTATGTCGAACTGCCTTGCCAGCGCGCTGTGGCCCAGCGCCTCGAGCGCGCGGCCCACGATGAGCACGTCGGGTTGTATGTCGAAGATGGCGACGTTGGCCCCTTCGAGCGCCAGCCGTTCGGCGAAGGCCTTGCCCAGGCCCTGGGCCGCGCCCGTGACGATGGCGGTTTTTCCGGAAAGATAGCCCATGGAACGGCTCCCTACGCTTCGACAAGGGCCGGCTTGGCGGCCGGAACGGGTTTGAGTTCGATCTCGAAACCGACCCAGACGCCGATGTTATCGCCGGACCGGCCGGTGGGTCCCTCCCGGTGCATCTGGATGGCGAGATCGCAGACATCCTCGGCCCGCATCCACGAGGCCACTTCTTCAGCGGGCGCGGCGTGGTTGTGGAAGCCGCGGAGCATGTACGAGTCGGTGGCGCCCATGGAGAAGCTGTTGACGCGGATGTTCATGGGCCCGAGGGCCTTCGCCCACGTCAGGGTCAGGCCCAGAACGCCCCATTTGGCGACGTCGTACAGGTCCATGATGCCACCGCCGCTCGTGCGGCGACCGGGGTGGGTGTGAATGTGATCCGTGGCGATGTTGATGATGTGGCCGCCGCCCGCGGCTATCATGTGCGGGATCACCGCGCGACCGAACAGATAGACGCCCTTGAGGTTGGTCCCGATCAATGCGTCGTAGTCGGCAAACGACTTGTCGAGGGCGTCCTTGGGCCCGCTGCCGCGCCAGATCCCGGCATTGGAGACCAACAGGTCGATCCGCCCGAAGTTCGCCATGGCGGCGTCGACCACCCGCTTCACGTCATCCGCAATCGCGACGTCGGCGACATGTGCTTCGGCCCGGACATTCAATCCGCGCACTTCGGTGGCGACATCCTGTACGTCGGGGCGGATGTCGCAGAGGACGACGTCACAGCCCTGCGAGGCCAGTGACAGGGCATATTGCCGCCCCAGTCCGACGGCGGCCCCGGTGACGATCGCCACCTGGCCTGTGAAATCTCCCATCCTTGCTTCCTCCTGCTTCATGCGCGGCGATCCTCATCCGGGACCGTCCGCGCCTGAACATCATGTGGCACGACGCCAATTGTAGAACGCGTTACGGCGGCCTTGGCAAGCGCCATCCGCAGTCCCGTCAGCTGCCGCCAGTGACGTAGAGGCACTGGCCGGTGATCCAGCTCGATGCGGGAGACGCCAGGAAGACTGCGGCGGCGCCGATATCCTCGGCGGTTCCATAGCGCGACAGGGGCAGGGCGAGGCGCTTGCGGAAGTCTTCGGCCGCGGCTTCGTCGAGCCGGATGGATTCATCGAAGTTCTGCGTGCGCACCGGGCCTGGGCCGATGGCGTTGACCCGGATCCGCGGCGCCAGTTCGAGCGACAACGTGCGGGTGAGGCTGTTGACCGCGGCCTTCGCGGCGGCGTACGGACCGTTCTTCATGTGCCCGCCCTCGGCGGCGCGGGATGAGGTGTTGATTATGACGCCGCCATCCTTCATCTGCCCCGCGGCCGCCACGGCGCCGACCCAGACCGCCTTCAGGTTGAGGTCCATCTGAGCGTCCCAACGGTCCTCGGGCGTGCGCGTGAGGTACCGCGGAGTCGCGTCGGGAAGTCCGCCTGCGTTGTTGACCCAGATAGCCAAACCGCCCAGGTCAGCGACGGCCGTTTCGGCGAGTTGAGCGACCTCCCCCGACGAGGTCACATCCACCACATAAGCGGCGGATCGACGGCCTAGGGCGCGAATCTCCCGCGCCACCGCCTCGACGTCATCGCGCGAGCGGGCGGCCACGGCCACGTCCGCACCGGCCTCGGCCAGAGCCAGGGCGATCCCCCGCCCGATGCCCTTTCCCCCGCCGGTGACGACCGCCACCTGACCGTCCAACCTGAATAGATCGAGCACCGACATCCTGTTGTCTCCCTGATTTTTCATTCGTCGATTGGCCGGCCCGAACCGACACCGGACCGCTTTGCCGTATCGTGTTACGATTTTCGCGCACGCCGGGGTAGGCCAAAAGCGCGCGCCGCCTGACGGCGGCTCGGTGCTGAGGCGTTTCATCGGGGGAGGGGAGCTGGTGCCGCCGCGGAGGATTGAACTCCGGACCTCAGCCTTACCAAGGATGCGCTCTACCACTGAGCTACGGCGGCAATCCCGTGCGGGAAGCGCGGGGTCTAGCGAAAGAGACGGCCGGTGGAAAGCGAATTCAGCTTGACGCCGCGCGCGACGCGACTAGGCGAGGCCAGATGGATGACAGGATTTTACCGACATCGCGATTCAACGGCGCACCGCCCGCACCGCGTGACGCCGCGCGCGAGGCCCGGCGCGCCGAGGCTCTGCGAATCAATCTGCGCCGGCGCAAGGCGGCGGCGTCACCCGCAATAGCGCCGTCATCGCCGAGCGAGCGCTGAGATGGCTTCCGCGTCCGTCAAGCCGCTTCGCCTGCTCGCGCAGGATGTCGAGGACCTCGCGATCATCTCGGCGGCCCTGCAGGACGCCGTCACCCACATCGGCGATATCCAGTGGGAGTCTGCGGCGAGGCGCCTGACGCTTTCGTTCAACCGGTACCGATGGGAGATGGAAGACGGCGCCGGCGAGCGGGTGCGGGCGGGCCTGCAACTGGGCGGCGTTCTCCAGGTGAAGGGGCGCAACCTGCGCCCTGACGCCAAGGACGCCGTGCTCGAGTTGCTGGCGCTGACGTTCGAAGCGGGCGAACCACCCGGCGGCGTCATCAATTTCGCGTTCGCGGACGGCGGGGATCTGGCCGCGACCGTCGAATGCATAGACGCGGCGATGGCCGACCTTTCACAGCCGTGGCCAACCGCTCACACGCCTGGCCACCAGACGTGACTTGCCGTGCGCCTGTTTGACGCGCGCGACGCCGGGTTCGAAGCGGCCTTTGGCGCCTATCTCCTAGAGCCTCGGGGGTCACCCGGCGACGTGGACGCCGCCGTCGCCGCGGTGATCGCCGCGGTGCGGGACGAAGGCCTCTCGGCCGTGCTTCGATTTGCGCGACAATTCGATGATTTCGATCTGACCGAAGAGACGCTGCGGGTGTCCGCGGACGAGATCGCCCAGGGAGCAGCCGCTTGTCCGGCGCCCGTTCGCGAGGCTCTCGCGTTCGCGGGCGGCCGGATACGCGACTATCACCAGCGCCAGAGACCGGCTGACGCCTGGTTCACCGACAGCGCCGGCGTTGGTCTGGGTTGGCGGTGGACGCCGCTGGAGGCGGTCGGCGTCTATGTGCCCGGGGGACGGGCCGCCTACCCATCGACCGTGCTGATGAACGCAATCCCCGCCAGGGTCGCGGGCGTGGACCGCATCGCCATGGTCACGCCGCCCGGCGGGCTGCAACCGGCGGTGTTGGCGGCCGCGCTGGAGGCCGGAGTTTCGGAAATCTGGCGCGTCGGCGGCGCTCAGGCCGTCGCCGCGCTCGCCTATGGCGCAGGGCCGATCCGCCCCGTCGACAAGATCGTCGGGCCTGGAAACGCCTATGTCACAGCGGCCAAGCGACGCGTCTACGGCGTGGTCGGCATAGATTCGCTGGCCGGCCCTTCCGAGATCGTCGTCGTGGCCGACGCCGCCAATGATCCAGACTGGATCGCCGCCGATCTGCTGTCCCAGGCCGAGCACGATCCGGACGCCCAATCGGTCCTGATCACCGATGACGCAAACTTCGCGCGGGCTGTCGCCGCGGCCGTCGAGCGTCAGCTGAGCGTGCTCGCCACCGGGAAGGACGCCGCGGCCTCCTGGCGGGATCATGGCGCAATGGTGATCGCCCCGCTGAGCCGTTCCCCTGCGCTTGTCGACCGCATCGCTCCGGAACATGTCGAGTTCGCGGTCGACGATCCCGAGCGTCTTGCCGACAAGGTCCGCCACGCCGGGGCGATCTTTCTCGGCCGCCATGCGCCCGAGGCGATCGGCGACTATGTGGCGGGTTCGAACCACGTGCTGCCGACCAGCCGCGCCGCACGCTTCTCGTCGGGTTTGTCGACCTTGGATTTCCTGAAGCGCACCTCGCTCGTGAAGTGTGACGCCGACGCCTTCTCGATCCTCGCGGGGCCCACCGAACTGCTGGCGACCGCTGAAGGTCTTCCGGCACACGCTCGTTCGGTCGCCATTCGTCGCAATCAGCCCGGCTGAGTGTTGCCGGCCGCGCGCGATGCCGACGCGGATATGTTGACCCTGTTGGGCGGCGCGGCGGATGCGGCTACACAGGCGCTTACTCATGGCCGCCGATCCCGCACCGCATCGCCTGCAGTCTGTCGAGCTCGACGACGCCTCGCTCGGCGCGGCGTCGCGGGATCAGGAACAGGAGCGCCAGATCGCCATCTTCGATCTTCTCGAGGAAAACTATTTTCAGCCGGACGGCGCCGACGGCGGACCCTATGATCTGAAGATCGCGCTGATCGAAAACCGCCTCGCTTTCGACATCCTCGGCCCCTCATACCAGCGCCGCCACATGCTGTCGCTATCGCCGCTGCGCAGCGTCATTCGCGACTACCATATGATCTGCGAGAGCTATTATCAGGCGATCCGCAACGCTACGCCGCAGAAGATCGAGGCGCTGGATATGGGCCGCCGCGGTCTGCACAACGAAGGTTCGGCGCTGTTGCAGGCACGGCTGGCCGGCAAGGTGGAAACCGACCAGGATACCGCGCGGCGGCTATTCACGCTCATCTGCGCCTTGCACTGGCGAGGGTGACGTGACGGGTCTGCCTGGGGCGATCCTGTTCGCCTGCAACCTGAACCGCGTACGTTCGCCGATGGCTGCGGGACTGATGCGGCGGTTTTTCGGGGCGGGCGTGTACGTCGACAGCTGCGGCCTGCGGCCAGATCGCGCGCCGGAGCCGGACCCGTTCGTGCTGGCGTCGATGGATGAGGTCGGGGTCGATCTGGCTTGCCACCAGGCCAAGACCTTCGACGACCTGGAGGACGACTCGTTCGACGTGGTTGTTTCACTGACCCCCGAGGCGCATCATCGTGCGCTCGAGATGGCGCGAAGGCGCGCTATCGACCTTATCTACTGGCCGACCCCCGATCCGACATGGGCCAACGGCTCGAGAGAGGTGGTGATCGGAGCCTATCGCGACCTGCGTGAGCGCCTGGAGGCGCGCATTCTCGAGCGTTTTCCCCAGGCGAGAACGTTCGGGGGATAGGGCGCCTCAGGGGCTGGCCGCCACGTATCCCTCGATCCGGACGAAGTGATACCCTCGCGCCGCGGCGTCCGCTTCGCCCTCCGCGGTGGCGGTGACGAGGCTGTGAGTGTCACCGGCGTCGCGGTAATGCTTGAGGGGGTGCGTGCCCGGATGAGGATCGGCGTAGATAAACCCCTGAGCGCCGTCGAACGTATACCCCGCGCCCAGCGCTTCACGTTCGCCCTCCGCGGTGGCCATTTCATCGTGGGCGTTGAGCGCCTCGTTCCAATAGGCTTTCAAGGCGACAAGTCCCGGAGCGGGCTCGGTGAATACATAGCCTTCGGTCCGTTGGCGCTGGTAGTGCGCGGCCAGCGCACGCGCGACGCTGACAGCCGAGGCTGCGGCGACATTATCGCCGCGTGAGGCGTCGAAGAACTGGTCGAGCGGAACACGCGCCGAGGCCGCGATGGCGGCGGACGCGGTGACTTTGGGCTCGGCGTCGCATGAGCTGTCCACGCGCTGGAAGGTCATCACACCGCCTTCGAACGTCTGGCGCTGGCCGTCGGGCGTGTTGACAGGGTCCGATGTCGGCAGGCCGAGCCAGCCCGAGGGGCCGCCGTATTGAAAATACAGGCGGTACATGCAGCCGCTCACGGCGAATGTCTGACCGGCGTGGGGACCCGAAGCATGCCAGAGGATCGCGCCTTGGGCGAACTTCACTTCGCGAGCCGCCGTGCCCAGCGGCGAAACGGGGGCGGGCAATTCCAGAGCGGCCGGACAGCCAAAGCCGCCGGGCCCGCCCAGGCCCAGCCATTTGGCGAGCACCGGCGGGCTGAGGCCCTGGCCGCAGCCCATGCGCTCAGCGGGCGCCTGGGCGAGCGCCGGCCCGCCCTGGAAGAGCGCGAGGGCCCAGAGAGTGATCAGCACGGCGGTCAGGCGATGGGTCATCGGCGCATTCCGGCGATCGGCGTGAAAGGCGATCGGTTTGAAAAACAGGCATCCCGCTATACTGCCGATCGTGTCGCTGAAAAGGCGGCTCGGCGGCGCGGCTCGCGCCAATCGACCGCGCACCATGTACCTTATCGGCGTCATTGCGCTATGGTGGCGTTTCACCACGGCTCGTGCGTCTGTCGCGAGCCGTGGTTGTCGTTTGAACCTTTCGAGAGGCCGCATGGCGAAAGAAGACCTGTTGGAGCTGCCGGGCACGGTCATGGAACTGCTGCCCAACGCGACATTTCGCGTGAAACTCGAGAATGAACACGAGATAATCGCCCATACGGCCGGTAAGATGCGGAAAAATCGAATTCGGGTGCTGGCCGGCGACAAGGTGCTGGTCGAGATGACGCCCTACGATCTGAGCAAGGGCCGGATCACCTACCGCTTCAAATGAATGCCTGATTTCAAGGATCGTCGCGTCATCGTCGCCGTGGGCGCGGGCGTGGCCTTGGCCGCTGGCCTCGGCGCCGCGGCGATCATGATGGCTGCGCGGCATGGACGCCAGAGCGACGAGGCGCCTCCGGCGTCGCAGGCGGGCCTGATCGTGCAGACCGGTCGCGACGACGACATCAAGCTCGATCCGGCGCGGCCGTTGCGTTGTTTTGTCGGCGGAAGACTTGTCGGCGACCTTCCCCTGAATGCGTGCGCGAGACGCAACGGCATCGCCGCCGGAGCGCTCGACGTCGGCCTCGATCCCAGCGGCGCTCTGGCCGCTGGCGCCGCGGACGATACGCCGCTGACCCCCCTGCCGCCGGCGACCGCCGAGGCGTCGCCCTCCGAGGCGGCGCGGGAGGTCGCTGGCACGACCCCAGCCGACGGCTCGCCCGGCGGCGCGATCTGCTGGCGCCGCGGCGGGGGAGCTTGGCGACGACTTTCGAGCCCGATGAGCCTGGAGGCTTGCGTGCAGACGCTGTTCGCCGGTCGCTGCCTGCCACGCGACGCGGCGCCGATTTATGGGCATTGGAGCGACAACATGCTGCGCCTTGTCCCCGGCGGTGTGGAAATCGCGGATGACGATCGCACCTTCAGAAGCCTGGTCGACCAGTCGCCCGACTGCGCGCTGCCCCCCATTTCATCTCCGCAATAGCGGGCGTAGACTTCCGGCATGCGCCAGACAGGTATTCCGTTCGCCATTTCGCTTGCCGGTGTCGCCGCGCTCTGTCTCGCCGGATGTACGAAGCAGATTGAAGCTCCGAGCGACCGCGGAGTCTGCTGGGCCCTCGCCCAACTGCCCAACGGAGGCGTTCGGTTCAACAAACTGGCCCAGAACCAACCCGATCTCGAGCATTGCGCCGCACAGCTGGAGATCATGCGTCTGCGTTTCCGCGCGCTTGGCAGCACCCAGACGCTGCTGACCGGCGCGTATCAGGGCCAATTCATCTTTCTTCAGCCCGAGGGCGTCTTCACCGCGCAGACGTACGACGGCTATCGCTTTCCGTTCCTGGTGCGCACCGGCGACGGCAGGCTGGCGATGCCCGGAGCCATGCCGTCGCAATAGAACAAAAGCGGAACACGACCTTGCGCCTTGCGGAAAGCCTGTTAAGGTAACGGCCGATTCCGGCGCGATGGTGGTCGCCGGGCGAGTGGGAGAGTCGCCATGGCGGGCAGCGTCAACAAGGTCATATTGGTCGGTAACCTGGGAAAAGATCCCGAAATCCGGACACTACCCTCGGGCGACAAGATCGCGAATCTCAGCGTGGCGACGTCCGAAACCTGGAAGGATCGCAACAGCGGCGAGCGAAAGGAACGCACCGAATGGCACCGTGTGGTAATCTTCAATGATAATCTGGTGAAGGTCGCGGAGAGTTATCTGCGCAAAGGCTCTAAAGTTTACATTGAAGGATCTCTCCAGACGCGCAAGTATGAGCAAGGCGGCGTCGAGCGCTACTCGACCGAGATCGCCCTGCAGAAATTCCGCGGAGAGCTGACCATGCTCGATGGCCGCAACGAGGGCGGAGGCGGCGCGCGCGACAGCGACATGGGCGGCGGCTACGACGCCGGGCCGCGAGCGACCTCGTCCGGGCCCAAGGAACATTTCCCCGCCGACCTCGACGATGAGATTCCGTTCTGAGCATCCCTCGCGCGATCCTGGCCGGAGCGCTCGCGCGCGAAGGGCCGGGGCGCATTGAGCCTCCGGTTGAAACCGTGGCGGCGGGATGAGCGATCGGGTCTAGGCCGCCTCTCCTGGTTTGCGGAGCAAAGCTCGGCTACGGCGCGCTTCCGGGACGGCGCACGATGACGTGGGCGGCGGGTGTGGGTCTCCAATCCGCGTCGTTCCGACGCTCCTCTCCAGAACTCCGTCCGCCTGATCGCCGCGGGCGGTGGAACTGGAAAAGTGGCGTTTTTCGGCGTCGCCTGCTAACAACGGGGACGGACGTTCGATGTCCGATTCTGAGCGTTGAAACCCCCATTTGGCCGACGACACCACCATACCGCCGGATGACGGCCGGCGCGGACATGTAAGCCCGATCTCGATCGAGGCGGAGGTCAAGCGCTCCTATCTCGACTATGCGATGAGCGTGATCGTCAGCCGCGCGCTGCCCGATGTGCGCGACGGTCTCAAGCCGGTGCAACGGCGTATCCTCTATTCGATGAACGAGCAGGGCCACACGCCCGATCGCGGCTATGTGAAATCCGCTCGAGTCGTCGGCGACGTCATGGGTAAGTATCACCCGCACGGCGACCTCTCGATCTACGACACCCTGGTGCGCATGGCGCAACCGTTCTCCATGGGCCTGCTGCTGATCGACGGTCAGGGTAATTTCGGCTCCGTCGACAACGACCCGCCGGCGGCCATGCGCTATACCGAGTGCCGCCTGACGCGCGCCTCGATGGCGATCCTGGCCGATCTCGACAAGGACACCGTCGACTTCAAGGAGAACTATGACGGCAAGGAGGAGGAGCCTTCCGTCCTGCCGTCGCGGATTCCCAATCTGCTGGTCAACGGGGCCGGCGGCATCGCGGTGGGCATGGCCACCAACATCCCGCCGCATAACCTTGGCGAGATCATCGACGCCTGCCTGGCGCTGATCGACGACCCCAACATTGCGCTCGACGCCTTTCTCGACATCGTGCCGGCCCCCGACTTCCCGACCGGCGGCGAGATCATCGGCCGCAGCGGCGCGCGCCAGGCTCTGATGACCGGTCGCGGATCGGTGGTCGTGCGTGGCGTCGCGACGATCGAGGAGATCCGCAAGGACCGCGAGGCCATCATCATCACCTCGATCCCTTTCCAGGTGAACAAGGCGGCGATGGTCGAACGCATCGGCGAACTCGTGCGCGAAAAGCGCATTGAGGGCATCGGCGAGATGCGCGATGAGAGCGACCGCAACGGCATGCGCGTTGTCGTCGAACTCAAGCGCGACGCCAGCGCGGAGGTGGTGCTGAACCAGCTCTACCGCTTCACGCCCCTGCAGAGCACCTTTCCGGTCAACGCCCTGGCGCTCAACCGCGGCCGGCCCGAACAGATGGGCCTGCGCGAGATGCTGGGCGCCTTCGTGACGTTTCGCGAGGAAGTGGTTGTCCGGCGTATCCGCCACGAGCTCGCCAAGGCGCGCGATCGCGCGCACGTCTTGGTCGGCCTGGCGATCGCGGTCGCCAATATCGACGAGGTGATCCACATCATCCGCACGTCGAAGGACCCTGCAGAGGCGCGCGAGAGACTGGTGGCGCGCGATTGGCCGATCGGCGACATGATGGCCTTGATCCGGCTGGTCGCCGACCCGCGCACCATCGTCGTCGACGACGACCGGGTGCGGCTGACCGACGAGCAGACCCGGGCCATCCTGGCGCTGACCCTGTCGCGCCTGACCGGCCTTGGGCGCGATGAGATCCTGTCCGAGGGCGCCGAACTCGCCAACATCATCCAGGGCCATCTCGACCTGCTGTCCTCGCGGGACGCCATCATGGGCGTGGTCCGCGCCGAGCTGGTCGAGGTGCGCGCCGCATTCGCCGTGCCTCGGCGCAGCATCATCGTCGAAGGCGACGCCGACGTCGAGGACGAGGACCTTATCGCCCGCGAAGAAATGGTGATCACGGTCACCCACGCCGGCTACGTGAAACGCACGCCGCTCTCGACCTATCGCACGCAGCATCGCGGCGGCCGCGGACGCTCGGGGATGTCGACCAAGAACGAAGACGCTGTGACACGCGTGTTCTCCGCGTCCACGCACGCGCCGATGCTGTTTTTCTCCTCTGGAGGCAAGGCCTACAAGCTCAAGGTCTGGCGCCTGCCGCTCGGCACCCCGACCTCGCGGGGCAAGGCTTTCGTCAACCTGTTCCCCATCGAGCCAGGCGAGACGATGACATCCATCCTCGCCCTGCCGGAGGACGAGGCGAGCTGGGATTCGCTGGATGTGATGTTCGCCACCCGCTCGGGCGGCGTGCGGCGCAACAAACTGTCTGATTTCGTTCAGATAAACCGCGCCGGCAAGATCGCCATGAAGCTGGACGAGGGCGATTCCATAATCGGCGTGGGCCTGTGCACGAGCGCCGACGACGTGCTGCTTTCCACCGCCGCGGGACGCTGCATCCGCTTCGCCGCCGATGACGTGCGGGTGTTCGCAAGCCGCGATTCGACGGGCGTGCGCGGCGTGCGGCTCGCCGAGGGTGACCGGGTCATCTCGATGGCCATCCTTCGCGCGGTCCCGGCGACGCCGGCGGAGCGCACCGCCTATTTGAAAATCGCCTCCGCGCAGCGCTCGGCCGGATCCGGCGAGGGTGATGAAGGGGTCGCCGCGCCGGAAGAGGACGAGGAGACCTCCGAAGGACTGGTGGTTCTGACGCCCGAACGGATCGCCGAGCTCGCGAACGCCGAGCAGATCATCCTGACCGTCTCGTCCGAAGGCTTCGGCAAGCGCACCTCGGCCTATGACTACAGGCGCACGGGCCGGGGAGGGCAGGGACTGATCGCCCAGGATCTTTCGCGCAAGGGAGGCCGGCTCATAGCGTCATTTCCGGTGGAGGAGGCCGACGAATTGCTGCTGGTCACCGACCAGGGCCAGTTGATCCGAGTCCCTGTCGAACAGGTCCGCGTGGCCGGCCGCAACACCCAGGGCGTGACCATCTTCCGCACCGCGCAGGATGAGCACGTGGTCTCGGTCGAACGTCTCGAGGGGGAGCAGGATGACGGGGACGGCGAAATCACACCTTGAGGCCGATCCGTCCGATCCGAGAGCGGCTGTCCCGCCATCAATGCGCTAGCGCATTGACATGAAGCAAAAATTTGCGTGCAACGTGTCGCGGGCATTTTAAGGCGCGCCAGCGAGGGTGTGGAACATGCGGCGCACGGGGCTTTATCCGGGCACGTTCGATCCGGCGACCAACGGTCACCTGGACATCATCGGCCGCGCGGTCAAGCTGGTCGACAAGCTGGTGATCGGCGTGGCCATCAATGCAGCCAAGGGGCCGCTGTTCAGCCTCGAAGAGCGCGTCGCCATCGTACAGGAAGAAACCAAGGCGTGCGCCGAGATCGCCGAGATCGAGGTGCTTCCGTTCGGCAACCTCACCATCCAGTTCGCCCGCGACGTGGGAGCGCAGGTAATCGTGCGGGGTCTACGGGCCGTGGCCGACTTCGAGTATGAATTCCAGATGACCGCGATGAACCAGCAGCTCGACCGCGACATCGAGACTGTGTTCCTGATGGCCGATCCCCGTCACCAGGCGATCGCTTCAAGGCTTGTCAAGGATATCGTCATGATGGGCGGCGACGTCACCCGCTTCGTGCCGGCCGGAGTCAATCGCCGCCTACTGACCAAATTTGGGCGAAGTTGACCTTAAAAAACGCAGGAATTGAACACAAAGACGCAGAGGACATCAACAGGGCGAGGCTGGAGCGCCGCCGACGCCTTTAATTATTTGCTGTCATATAGCGACGACTTCGTCGTTCATTGATCTTCTTTGTGCCCTTAGTGTCTTAGTGGTCAATTCTTTTGAGGCGTCGGGCCCTTGATCACCTTAGGCGCCCCTTGCCTTGCGCCGCCGGCCGGTTTAGGCGGGGCGCCATGAGATTTCCTGTCCTCCTCGCGGCGGTGTTCGCGGCCGCGGTAACCACGGGCGGCGCCGCGGTCGCCAAGGCGCCTCCGGTGGCCCCTCCGTCGGAAGCAGACTGGCGCACGCCCGATCCGCAGAATGTCCTTGTGATCGACACGTCCAAGGGCCGTGTGTTCGTCGAACTTGCCCCGCAGGTCGCGCCCGCCACCGTCGCGCGGGTTCGGGACCTGGCCCGCTCCGGCTTCTATGACGGCCGCGCGTTCTTTCGGGTGATAGACGGTTTCATGGATCAGACCGGAGACCCCCAGGACAACGGGCAGGGTGGATCCACCCAGCCGAATCTGCCGCCAGAGTTCACCTTTCGGCGGGGGGCTTCAACGCCCATGGTGACCGTCACCAAGACCAAGGGACTTGACGCTGGTTTTATCGGCAGCTTGCCGGTGCTCAGCCAGGGCATGGACCTCGCGGTGCTGACCGCGGACAACAAGGTCAAGGCCTGGGGTACGTTTTGTCCCGAGGTCGCCGGCATGGCCCGCGCCGACGCGCCGGAAAGTGGCAACAGCCAGTTTTTCCTGATGCGCGAACTGCACGGGGATCTTGATCAAAAATACACCCCGTTTGGTCGCGCGATCGGCGGTCTCGACATCATTCGCTCGATCAAGATCGGGGAGCCCCCGGCGCCGCCGATGGACACCATGACGAAGGTCAGGGTGCTGGCGGATATGCCTTCAGGGCAGCGGCCGACGGTTAGGGTCATCGATCCCGCCGGTCCGTGGTTCCGCGCCATGGTCGAACGGGTCCGCGTCCAGAAAATCATCGATTTTTCAGTCTGCGATCTCGACTTTCCGTCACAGATCAAATGACCCCCAGAAGAAGGCCTGCTTGATGTCCGACACAAAAGACACGCTGATCATGACACTCGACACCGGGCCGGTCACCATCCGACTGCGTCCCGACCTCGCCCCCGGCCATGTCGCGCGCATCAGCGAGCTGGCGGAAGAGGGTTTCTACGACGGCGTGGTTTTCCACAGGGTGATCGACGGTTTCATGGCCCAGGGCGGCGATCCTACTGGAACCGGTTCGGGCGGATCGCCCAAGCCCAATCTCAAATCGGAATTCACCAGCGCGCCGCACAAGCGGGGAATCTGCTCGATGGCGCGGACCAACCAGCCGCACACAGCCAACAGCCAATTCTTCATCTGCCTGGCCGATTCGAGTTTCCTCGATAATCAATACACTGTGTGGGGTGAAGTCACCGAGGGAATGGAGCACGTCGACGCCCTGCCCAAGGGCGAACCGCCCCGCGCGCCGGGCAAGATCATCTCCATGCGGCTCGCCTGATGAAGTCGTTTTTCCTCTCGGGGAGACGTTGGCTCGACGGGACGGATGGCTCAGGAGACCGAAAGCGGCAACGTCAGAGTGGCGCGCAGGCCCCCTTCGGCCCGGTTGGACAAGGTGACATCGCCGCCGTGGGCGCGAGCGATGGCGCGCGCGACCGCGAGGCCTAACCCCAGACCCCCCGTGTCTCGGGAGCGCGATGTTTCCAGCCGGTGAAAAGGTTCGAACGCGCGCTCCATATATTCCAGGGGAATGCCTGGACCGTCGTCGTCGACCTCGACGACAGCCATGCCATCGCGGGTCAGCGCCCTGGCTCGGGCGCGCCCCCCGAACTTCAGGGCGTTGTTGACGAGGTTTTCCAACACGCGCTTCAAGCCCATGGGGTCGCCGTCGACGACCAGCCGCTCGGCGTTCAACGCCGCGGCGTCGGCGCCCGTTTCCTCCGCCTCGTCCATGACAGTTTCCACCAGCGAGGCGATCTCCAGCTTGCCGTGCACGCGCGGCTTGGCCGATTCGCGGGCGAATTCCATGGTTGCCGACACCATGGCTTCCATCTCGTCTATATCCGACGACAGTTTTGCGCGAAGAGCCTCGGGCACGGCTTCGATGCGGAATCGCAGGCGCGTGAGGGGGGTGCGAAGATCGTGTGCGATCGCGCCGACCAGCGTGGTTCTATATTCCACGTGCCGCCGCAGGCGCTCCTGCATCTCGTTGAAGGCGTTTACCGCCGCGATCACCTCGGCCGAACCGCGCGGCTCCAGCGGGGGTGCGCGCGGATCGCGCCCCAGTCGCTCGGCGCCTGCGGCCAGGGCGGCGATCGGCGCCGCCATCCGGCGCGCGAACCACCAGGCAAGGGGCGCCAAGGCCGCCGCGGTCACGGCGAACACCAGCAGCAGGCGTTGTTGCCACGCGTCGATACCGATGCCGCCGCCGGGCTGAACGAGAAGCCAGCGTCCGTCACGCTGTCGTAAGCCTAATTTGAACGGGCCATAGAGGATGGGCTGGTCCTCTACGGCCAGGCGCTTCGCCGCGGAACTATGAAGCACAAGGATCCGGGTAGTCGGCTGGGAGATAACGATATCTTCGGGAGCGACCGACAAGGTTCGCGCCAGATCGTCACGGAAGGCGCGTCGGCGAAAGCCTTGGGTCTCCGACGCCGGCGCGGAGTCCGATATCCTGGCGACCAGCTTGTTGCCCTCGTGCGTCGTCGCCGCGTCGAGGCGAACAGCCTGCGCGACATCCGCGACCGTATAGATCTCCAGGGTCGGCGGAGGCAGGCTGAGGATGATGAACACCGCGCACAGCTGGCTCGCGGCCAGGGTGGCGATCACCAGCCCGACGACTTGGGCGAACAGGGGCGCCGCCCATGGGCGCTTCAAGTTCAAGGACGCGTCACCTTCACCGTGAACATGTAGCCCTCGTTGCGAACCGTGCGGATCAATTCCTGGCCATCGCCGCTGTTTTCCAGCTTCCGACGTAGACGGCTGATCTGCACGTCTATAGCCCGATCAAAAGCTTCCGACTCCGGACCCCGCGCCAGTTCCAGCAGCTGGTCGCGGGTCAGAACGCGCCGCGGCCTCTCCACAAAGGCGCGCAACAGGGAGAATTCTCCGCTCGTGAGGTTCACCACCACGCCATGAGGAGATTTCAACTCATGGCGCACCAGATCCAGACGCCAGCCGGCGAACTCACATGACGCCGCCAGCGAATCCCCTTCGGTCGCGATTTCCGTGCGCCGTCGCAGCACGGCGCGCACGCGCGCCAGTAGCTCTCAAGGGTTGCAAGGCTTGGCAAGATAATCGTCGGCCCCAAGTTCGAGGCCGACGATCCGGTCGGTCTCCTCTCCCATGGCGCTCAGCATGATCACACCGGGGCCTCCGGGCCGCGAAAGGCGGCGGCAGATCGAAAGCCCGTCCTCGCCAGGCAACATGACGTCGAGCACGACGAGGTCGGGGCGTCCGGCGGCGAGGGCGCGCTCCATGGACTTGCCGTCGGCCGCGGTTACCACCTCGTATCCGTGAAGCGTCAGGAAGTCGGAGACGACATCGCGAATCCCTGGATCGTCGTCGACCACAAGAATGTGTTCCGCGGGGCGCTCGGCGCTCATAGTCTCAGCCAACGTATTCATTTGACAGACTCTGCATCAGCCCGGCGCCGACCTTATGTCCTTATGGAAACATCACGGCAATCTTGCGGAGAACCGGGACACATCGCGACACCTCAGTTTGTCGCGCGCGCCAGAGCCATGTCGCAGACCCAAGGATTCGTCTTTCGCTCGCGACCGAAGGTCGACACCTGGTTGTGCCCGGGGACGAACGTCACGTCGTCGCCAAGAGGCCAAAGCTTTCCGGTGATCGAAGCGATCAGATCATCATGGCTGCCACGCGGAAAGTCAGTGCGGCCGATCGAGCCGGCGAAGAGCACGTCGCCGACCTGGGCGAAACGGCCGATCCGATGAAAGAACACGACGTGACCGGGCGTATGGCCTGGGCAATGGTAGACCTCGAACTCGGTCTCGCCGAGGCTGACGCGATCGCCGTCCTTTAGCCAGCGATCGGGCGTGAAGCTCCGCGCGTCCGTCATGCCGTACTTGGCGCCGCTGCGGGCGATATCGTCGATCCAGAACTGGTCGTCGGGATGCGGTCCTTCGATGGGAACCCCTGTTGCCTCCTTGAGGGCCGCCGTGCCGCCGGCGTGGTCGAGGTGGCCGTGGGTAATCCAGATCTTTTCGAGGGTCAGGCCCTTGTCCTTCAAGACGGCGAGCAGCCTTTCCACCTCGCCGCCGGGATCGATGATCGCCGCCCTGTTGGTGCGCACGCACCATACGATCGTGCAGTTCTGCTGCAGCGGCGTGACGGGCACGACGAGGGCGCGGATCGGCGGGGTCTGCGGGTCGGAGGCGGTCATGGCGCTGCTCTGTCGATCTCCAGGCGAGATTGCAAGACCCGCTTCACCAGCTCATCCAGGCGCCTGACCGTCAGCGCTGTCGTCGAGCTCCACGACGTCGACCACGCCGTGGCGCACATTGGATTTCCAGAACCCGTAGCAGAAGTAGAGGACCAGGCCGAGCACACTCCATACGGCGAACAGGCCCTTGGACTGCGGCCCCAGGCTCATGAACAGCACCACGCATCCGATGATGGACATGGGCGCGACGATGAACAGGAGCGGCGTGCGGAACGGTCGTTTGCGGCCCTTGTCGGTAAAACGCAGGATCATCACGCCCAGAGACACCGCCGCGAAGGCGAACAGGGTCCCCGCATTGGAATAGTCCGCCAGCTGTCCGACCGGAAAAAAGGCCGCGGCGATCGCCACGACCACGCCCGTGACGATCGTGATCACCCAGGGTGTCCTGAAGCGGGGGTGCACCGCGCTGAGCCCCTTGGGCAGAAGCCCGTCGCGCGCCATCACGAAGAAGATGCGCGTCTGGCCGTACATCATCAGAAGCACGACCGACGGCAGGGCGATGGTGGCCGCCAGGCCAAGGATGTAGCCGGCCCAGGGGAAGCCGACTTCCCGCAGCACATGCGCCAGGGCCTCTTTCGAGCAGACCAGCGGTGCATGGGCGGACGTGCAGGCGGCGGACGCATAGAGCTCTGGCGAGCCGTCGGCGAAGAACTTGCCCGTCGCGGGGTCGATGAGCGGTTGGGCGCCGAACGAACCGATGACGCCGCTCGCCACCAGCAGGTAGAAGACGGTGCAGATCATCAGCGAGCCGATCAGGCCGATCGGCACGTTGCGCTGCGGATTCTTGGTTTCCTCGGCCGCCGTCGACACCGCGTCGAAGCCCACATAGGCGAAGAAGATCGACGCCGCCGCGCCCAGCACGCCCGTACCCGACGAATCCAGCGGATTGCCCCAACCGCGCGGCGTGAAGGGCTGGAAGTGGTTCATATGCCCCGTGATCAGAGGAAGGGTCAGGATGACGAACAGGATCAGAGCCGCGACCTTGATCGCCACGAGCACGGAATTGACCGTGGCGCTCTCCTTGGTCCCGACGATCAGCAGCAGGGTGGTCGCCGCCGTGATCAGCACGGCCGGCAGATTGACCATTCCGCCGACCTCTCCACCCTGCAGGAAGCCGCCGAAGGAGATCTTCGGCCCCACGACCAGGGCATGGGGCAGGTGTATGCCCATGTCGCCCAGCACGCCGACGATGTGGCCCGACCACCCGACCGCCACGGCGCTGGCGCCCAGCGCGTACTCGAGGATCAGGGCCCAACCCACCAGCCAGGCCATGAGTTCACCCATCACCGCGTAGGAATAGGTGTAGGCGGAGCCCGCCACGGGCACCATCGAAGCCAGTTCGGAATAGCAGAGCGCGGCGACCGCGCAGACCAGACCGGCGATCATGAAGGAGATCATCATGCCCGGCCCGGCCTTCTGGGCGGCGGTGGCGGTCAGCACGAAGATGCCGGTGCCGATGACGGCCCCGATCCCGAGCATGGTGAGCTGCACCGGACCCAGCGAGCGTTTGAGTGATTTCTTTTCGGCCGTAGCCAAAATCTGGTCGAGTGGCTTAACACGCCACATGATCCCTCCCGTTCCCTGTTCCGGACAATAATGAACCCTCGGGCGCCAAGAAGCCCGTCGGTTTCTTCCCGGTCAAGGGCGAAGCTTCAAACGATTGTCGCAATGACCCAATTCGCCCCGGCGCCAATCCTTGAAGCGCTACCGCTACTGAAAAAGGCGCTCAGCGCGGGCGACGCAGCCTTGCTCGTCGCGCCGCCTGGCGCGGGCAAAACGACCATTGCGCCACTTTCCTTGCTCGACGAGGCCTGGGTGGAGGGGCGCAAGCTGATCGTTCTGGAGCCGCGCAGGCTGGCGGCGCGGGCCGCGGCCAGTCGCATGGCCGCGACGCTGGGGGAACGGGTCGGCGAAACCGTGGGCCTGCGCGTGCGTCTGGAGAGCCGCGTCTCTGTTCGCACGAGAATCGAGGTCGTCACCGAGGGGGTCTTCACGCGCATGATCCTCGACGACCCGGCGCTGGAGGGCGTGGCGTGCGTGCTGTTCGACGAATTCCACGAGCGCAGCCTCGATGCCGACCTGGGGTTGGCCTTCGCCCGCGACAGCCAGAGGCTGCTACGCGAGGATCTCAAGGTGCTGGTGATGTCGGCCACCCTCGACGTGGCGCCGATCCGAGCGCTGCTGGGCGACGCGCCGCTGATCGAAAGCGCCGGACGAATGTATCCGGTGGAAACCCGTTACCTCGGCCACGATCCGCGCGCGCCGATCGAGGACCAAGCGGTGCGCGCGATTCGCGGCGCGCTTGCGCGCGATGAAGGCGGGATTCTGGTGTTCCTGCCGGGCCAGGGGGAAATCCTGCGCGTGATGGAGCGCCTTGCCGAACATGTTGGCGATGCGGTGGTCGACATCGCGCCACTTTATGGCGCCCTCGACGTCGCCGATCAGGATCGCGCCGTGGCGCCCGCTTTGGCGGGCCGACGCAAGGTCGTCCTGGCGACGTCGATCGCGCAGACGAGTCTGACGTTGCCCGACGTGCGGGTCGTGATCGACGCGGGCCTCGCCCGCGTGCCGAGGTACGACCCGGCGTCGGGGCTGACGCGTCTGGCGACCGTTCGCGTGTCGCGCGCTTCGGCCGATCAGAGGCGCGGACGGGCGGGGCGCACGGCGCCTGGTCTCTGCTACCGCCTGTGGGACGAGGCCCAGACGCGGGCTCTGATCGCCTTCGACCGGCCGGAGATCCTGGAAAGTGATCTGGGCCGGCTCGCGCTGGACCTGGCGCGGTGGGGAGCGCGCGACGCCGAGAGCCTCGCCTTCCTCGACCGGCCGCCGGCCGGCGCCATGGCCGAGGCCCGCGCTCTACTGCTACGGCTGGGCGCTCTGGACGCGGCTGGCGCGCTGACGCCGCATGGCCGCTCGATGAGCGACCTGCCGCTCCCGCCGCGGCTGTCGCACATGGTGTTGGTGGGTGCGTCGAATGGACAGGCGGAACGCGCGGCGCGCATTGCCGCCATTGTCACGGAGCAAGGTCTTGGCGGTCGGGCCGTCGACCTGTCCGCGCGGTTCGACTCGTTCGCTCGCGACCGCGGGGCCCGGGGCCGCGCCGCGGGAGACCTCGCCAGACGGTGGGCGCAAACGGCGGCGCGCGCATTGCGTGAAGGAATCACGGGTGGCGACGCGAAAGAGCGCGATGGCCGCGCGACAAGCGATGGCCGGCTGATTGCGGAAGCCTTTCCCGAGCGGATCGCCAAGGCGCGGGGCGGGCCGGGTGAGTTCCGTCTTGCCAACGGCAGAGGCGCCTACGCCGACCCGACGGCGGCGCTGGCGCGGGAGCGGTGGCTCGCGATCGCCGATCTGGGCGGCGGTGCGGCGCGCGATCGCATACTGCTCGCCGCCCGCCTCGAAGAGGCGGATCTGATCGCCGCCTTCGGCGATCGCATGACGCGCGAACAGTCGCTCGAACCCGGTCCAAATGGTTTGCGCGCGCGAGAGGTCGTCAGGCTGGGCGCCCTGGAAGTGTCCGAGCGCATGATCGCCAGGCCGGATCCACATCTGATCGCCGATGCCCTGCTGGCTCAGGTGAGGCGCGACGGCATCGGCGCATTGCCATGGGGAAACGCGTCGTCCAGCCTGAGGGCGAGGATCTCCTTTCTGCGCGCCAGCCATCCCGCCTGGCCAGATCTGTCGGACGCGGCTCTGGTCGCCAGGCTTGATGACTGGCTGGCGCCGCTCCTGGCCGGCCATTCGGTGCTGTCGACCATCACCGACACCGCTCTGGCGGAGTCGCTTCGCGCTCTGATTCCGTGGGATCTGTTGCGCCGGCTGGACGGCGAGGCGCCGGTGCGTTGGGCGGCGCCGACGGGTTCGACCTTTTTCATCGACTACGATGCGCCCGGCGGTCCGCGCGTCGAGGTCAGGGTGCAGGAACTCTATGGACTCGATGTCCACCCGACCATCGGCGGCGCGCCGCTCACCCTCGCCCTGCTATCCCCGGCGCATCGACCCATCCAGCTCACGCAGGATCTGCCCGGGTTCTGGCGGGGTTCGTGGAGCGACGTGCGCAAGGACATGCGTGGACGATACCCAAAACACCTCTGGCCCGAGAATCCCGCCACGTCGGCCCCGACGACCCGGGCTAAACCGCGGATCTAGCTAAGCCGATCAAAGGTGGGGAGGCGCGCCGGCAGTCGTTGGCGGCGTCGTGGTTACACCGCCGGGAGGCGCAAGGCCGATGGCGCCGGGCGAAGTGCTCGAAGGCGGCGTAATGGCCGTGGCGGCCGGCGGCGTCAGCGCCGGGGCCGCGCCCGCGTATCCCGGCTGCGACGGATTGAGTGTCGGCGACATGCCAGGCGTGGTCGTGCGGCCATTGTAGCTTGCCGTCGCCGCGCCCGTCGTGCTGGAGGTTCGAGGTTGGCCTGGTTGAGCGCTGGCGGCGCCCGTCGCCGCCGCACCGGCCGGCGGCGCGCCGGCCTGGGCCAGGGCGGCCGACCCCACTGCGAACGACGCGAGGCTTACGGTGATCAAGAGCTTCGAGGACATGGCATGATCTCCCAAGATGGCAGGCCTCGACCGGAATCGAGGCGTTCTGGCGAGTCAACCGCCGGTCACGCGAGAAGGTTCCGCTGAAGCCGCGCTGAGCGTTATGCCGTTTGCAATGGTCCCAGCACGGCGACGGCTTCCAGCCGCGCTGCCGCGGCAAGCCTCATATCCAACGTTGCGATTGGGATCTGCTCCACGACAGCGAGCGCCAGATAGGTCGCATCATAGGTCGACAGGCCATGGCGAACAGCCAGGGCGAAGACAGCCGCGTCAGCGCCGGCGCCGGTGTCCTCGATAGGCAGTCGCCAGAGGCGCTGCATAGCGGCGGCGGCGCCGCCCGCGCGAAGGCGTCCGCGTCGCTCAGCCTTGAGAAACAGACTGCGCGCTTCGTGCCAGAACTGCGATGGAGCCTGGGCCGGACCGTCGGCGAGGCGAAACAGGACGCGGTCCGTGAGTTCGCTGTTTTCGTCCGGCAGCATCCATGAGGCCGCCATCGAGGCGTCGACGACGAAGGTCATGGCTAGCGGCGTTCTTCATCGCGCCAGGCCAGGATTTCTTCCGCGCTGGTCGACGGGAGGCCGGCGCGGGTGGCTCGGATATCCGCGATCAGCGCGGCGAGGTCGGTGTCGCGGCGCACTCGGCTGAGTTTCGCCACCGGGTCGCCGCCGCGTGCGATCACCACCTCCTCGCCGGCCTCCACCTTTGCCAGGAGTTCAGAAAGCCGGGTCTTCGCCTCGCCGACGTTGACGATGATGGCCACGTCCATGACTCCCAATTTCAGCGCGGAGTGCGATCGAGGAGAGTTCAAACCTAGGCATCGAAACTTGCTTGGTCAAGGCTTGGTCTGGTGCGGTTTTAGAGGGATGGCTAGTGGATGGACTCTGACACTTGGCGCCCGCGAAGTCCTCATGGTCACCCCCAAAAGAGGATCGTCATGGCCGGGCGTAAGTCCCGGACACCCATGGCGCCACCGATGGCGGTCGTCGCCAGCCGCGCCGGCGCGGCTACGCGGTTCCATTGGGGTTCTGCTCGGGACCGGTCATTCGATCGATCCCTTTCTGGGCGCGCGGCCAGGGCTCATGCGTCGGATTTTATCCACTAGGCCGTCGCGGCGTAGATCATCACGCCGGTGGCCACCGCCAGGTTGAGACTGTCGGCGCGCCCGCGCATCGGGATTTTCACAACGGTGTCGCAGATCTCGCTGAGTTCGGCGGGTAGGCCGGCCTGTTCGTTTCCCATCAATATCAGGGCCGGGTCGCGATATTCGGCGGCGCGGAAGTCGGTCGTCGCGGTGAGCAGGGTGCCGACCACGGCGCCTGGCCAGGTCGTGCGCCAGCCGACGAACGACGCGACGCTGGTGCGTGTCACTGGCACGGCGAAGATCGAGCCCATGCTCGCGCGCACGGCTTCGACCGAATAGGGGTCGCAGCAGTCTCCGACCAGGATCACGCCACCGCAGCCGGCGGCGTCCGCGGTGCGCACGATCGTTCCCAGGTTTCCTGGGTCTCGCACCGCCTGCAGCGCGACCCAGCACCGGGCGGAGGTCGGCTGGATGTCGGCCAGATCCGTATACGCCTGCTCGAAAACGCCCAGGACCGTCTGCGGATTGTCGCGCCGCGAAATCTTGGCCAGGATCGCCGGCGTCACCTCGACCGTCTCGCGCGCCAGCGCGGCGGCGCGCCGCAACAGGGGATGATCGGCGGCCTCTGCGGCGTGCAATAGCAGACGTGGCGCGCGGCCCAGATCCACCGCCTCGGTGATGATCTTCAGGCCCTCGGCCAGGAACAGGCCGCTCTCGTCGCGCGCCTTTCGCTGATGCAGCGCCCTGGCGGCCTTCACCGCCGGGTTGGTCAGCGACGTGATCGCCCGAGTGTTCAAGGCGCGCTCCATCGGGCGAAGAACGATAGCCCGGCGCCCAGATCGCGTGCCTGTTCGATCAGCGCCAGCTCGCCCCAGTCGACCTGGCCGCCCCGTCCCGCGAGGGTCTGTGACAGCAGGCCGCCGAGCGACAGTCCCGAAAGGCGCTCGGAGTAGGCGTTGAGCAACAGGAACGAAGCCTCGTCCGAGAGCAGCGCCGCGCAGCCTTCGATCAGGGCGGGAAGGTCGTCGTGCAGTCGCCAGACCTCGCCGCCGGGCCCGCGGCCGTATTTCGGCGGGTCGAGGATGATCCCGTCGTAGCGGGCGCCGCGCCGAACTTCGCGCTGCACCCATTTGCGGGCGTCCTCGCAGATCCAGCGCATCGGCGCATCGCTGAGGCCCGAAAGCGCGGCGTTCTCCTTCGCCCAGGCGATCGCTTTTTTCGAGGCGTCGACGTGGGTCACATGGGCGCCACGCGCCGCCGCGACCAGGCTGGCGACGCCGGTGTAGCCGAACAGGTTCAGAAGCCGGAATCCGCTCGCCGCGCGGGAAAGCCGCGTGTCCAGCCAATCCCAGTTGGCGGCATGTTCGGGAAACACGGCCAGATGTCGGAAGGCCGTGCAGCGGGCGTTGAAGCGGATGGCGCCCCAGGCGATCGGCCAGGCTTCCGGCAGGGGGCGTGTAAATCGCCATCGCCCGGTTTCCTCGTCCCCGGCGGCTTCGAAGGCCGCGTCGGCGCCCGACCAGACGTCGTCGGCCAATCCCGGCCTCCACAAACATTGGGCTTCGGGCCTGATCACGCGGTAGGGTCCATAGCGCTCGAGCTTGCGCCCGGCCCCGCTGTCGAGCAGCGCATAGTCCCGCCATCCGAGCGTGCGCATCGCCATGGGCGAGGGGGCGAGGGGCGGGAACGTCTGCGCTGACATGCGGCTGGCTTAGCCATACCGGGCGGCGCGGGCAAACCCCGCCGCACGCGGAGCAGTTGAGCTTGCTTCCCAAACGCTAATCGCTTCTACTGCGCGGTTCACAAAGACGGGGAGTTTCATTCGCGTGACGATAGTACTGGCGCCATCCGAAAAATCGGCCCGCAAGGCCAAGGGCGACGGTCACCTGCGGCGGGCGGAGATACTGAGCGCGGCCGAGCGGATATTCATCGCCCAGGGCTATGAAGGCGCCACGATTCGCAAGATCGCCGACGAGGTGGGGGTGTCCTCGACCGCGCTCTACATGCACTTCCAGGACAAGGACCAGATCCTGCTCGAGATTTGCGACAGGGCGATGAGCGAACTTCTCGCCATCAACCTTCGCATCTCGACTCGGCCGGGCGATCCGGTCGCGCGGGTGCGCGACATGCTGGGCGCCTATATGCGGTTCGCGCTCGACAACCCCAATGCCTACCGGCTGATGTTCTGCGCCGCGTCGATGGCCCATTCGCCGAGGCGCCGCGACGCCACGGTTCAGCTTGGCGACCGTTGCTTCGAAAAGTTCAGCGGCGTCGTGGGCGAAATCGCGGCGGACGGGCGGCTGCGCGCCGGCGATGTGCAGACGGTGACCCAGACCCTGTGGGCCGCGTGCCACGGCCTGATTTCGCTGCGGATCGCCAAGCCCGATTTCGAATGGTCGCCGGTCGACACGGCCATGGACGTGATGCTCGAAGGTCTGCTGTTCGGCCTGGTGAGCGACTGACGACCGCCTAGCGCGCGACCGGCCCCGTCGCCGCCACAGATGCATAGCCGTAGGATCCGCGCTTGAGGTCGTTGGCGAGCGTATTAGGCGCCGCGCCGCCGTTCAGACGCGCGCGGTAGACCTGGGTCGCCTCCATCACGCGCATCACATAGTCGCGGGTTTCGCTGAACGGGATGCACTCGATGAAGGCCAGGGGGTCAGCGGACGTGCTGCGCGGATCGCCACACTCGGCGGCCCATTGCGGCGGACGCCCGGGACCGGCGTTGTAGGCGGCGGTGGCCATCACATACGATCCGCCGAACTGATCGACGAGCTGGCCGAGGTAGGCCGATCCGAGGCGCATGTTGTAGTCGGGATCGTCCAGATCGCCGCCGACGGCGCCGATCCGCCGGGCGATCCCCTGAGCGGTCGCGGGCATGAGCTGCATCATCCCACGCGCCCCTGAGCCGGATCGGGCCCGTGGATCGAAGCTGCTCTCCTGCCGCGTGACGCCCAGCACGAGCGCCGCTTCCGGCCCGTCGTCGGAGGAAGGCTGGGCGTGGATCGGGTAGCCGCGCTCGGGCAGGATGAAGCCGCGCTTGGCGGCGTTGCGCACGACCCTCATCGAAAGCGCCTGACCGCCCAGTCCACGGGTGAAATCCACCAGCATGGCTTCCTCGGCCGCGGAGGACAGGGTTTCCGACAGCCCGGCGATGAACGCGGCGTAGAGATCCTTCGATCCGGTCTGTAACAGCAGGCGGGCGGCGCGGATGTAGTCGCGGCTCTCGAACTGGGCGAGGTCGGCGGCCGTGACGTTCGGATCGTGTCCCAGATCGATGGTGGCGATCCCGACCTTGGCCGCCGCCAGCTGGCCGTAGAAGGCCGTCTGAAAGTGAGAAGCCTGGACGTAGAAGAGTTGCGCCGCGAGCGGATCGCCCATGGCTTCAGCGGCCCGGCCTCGCCAATAGAAGGCCCGGCTTTGCGTCAGGGTGGTCGGACCGGCGGCCTGCAGCCGCGCGAAATGATCGTCGGCCAGCTTCGGGTCCTTGAGCCTGGTCAGCGCCAGCCAGCCCGCTTCGAACTGCGCCTCCGCGGCGTCGGCGCCCGAGGTCAGCCCCGAATGCGCCGCGGCCAGATAGGCGCGCTGATAGTCGCCCGTCCTCAGCGCGGCTTCGGCCAGGTTGCCGTGTCGCCAGAGACGTTCGGCGGCCTCTTGCGGCAGGGTGTCGGGCAGGTAGCCCACCAGCGCGAGCGCCGCGTCCGCCTGACCGTGGTCGCGCAGGCTGAGGGCGCGCTCGTACGCCAGGCCCGGCGATGTCTGCAGCGCCGGCGCCAGCGCGCCGATGAGCGAGGGGGCGTTCGGATCGCCCCCTCGAACGGCGATTCGCGCGAAGGCGAGCGCCTGTTGATCGGGCGGCAACAGGCGCACCATATCCTGTGTCGCCGGGCCCTGCGGCCCATAGAGAAGCAGGTCCTCGCGGGCGATGTGATCGCCCACGGTCAGCACCGCGCCGAAACGCGCGAGGATGGCATCCTGGGCGTCCTGGTCGCAGGACAGGGTCCGCCACGCCAGTCGGATGACGTCGGCAGCCGGCCCGATCTGTCCCGTGGCGTTCAACGCGCTAGCCAGCGCCAGGGCGCCTTGGGCCGTCGCGGGCGGTCTGCCGCCGAACCATGCGACGACCGCGGACGGCGCGAGACCCGCGCTCGCCAATTGCTTTTCCGCCGCCGCGATCCGTCGCGCCGCATGCGGCCAGCCCACGAGATCGTGCAGGGCGCCGTCGGCTTCGGCGAAACTCAAGGCCTCGGGATAGGCGTCCAGCAGCTCCCAGAGCACGAGCTTGCGCGCGGCCGGATCGGAGAAATTGGCCATGTAGGCTCGCGCCCGCGTCGCGTCGCCGGCCTTGGCGGCGCTCACCGCCGGCCCCACCGAGCCGGCGTCGATCGACGGCGCGTTCCCGTTCATCGGGTAGGGAAGCTGGCTCTGCGCCAGGGCCAGACCCGCGCTCGCGAGGAGCGAGGCGGAGGCGGCGAGCATGGGTCGAATCTTGCGACTCAAAGCGACGTGCTCCTTGACGCGCAAGCATAACACGGCCTTGTTCCGCTGAATGTCCCGATTGTCTCTGAAGGGCGTCTTTACCGCCCTGATAACCCCTTTTCTGGACGGCGCGGTCGATGAAGCCGCGTTCGTCCGCCTGATCGAGCGCCAGATCGCCGCCGGCGTCCACGGCCTGGTGCCGGTGGGCACGACCGGAGAAGGCGCCACGCTGGGCCGCGAGGAACACAAGCGGGCGACCCGGCTCTGCGTCGAAGTCGCCGATGGACGCGTTCCGGTGATCGCCGGATGCGGCAACAACGCGACCGCCGACGTCATCGAACTGGTGGCGCACGCCAGGCAGGTCGGCGCGGCGGCCGCCCTGGTCGTCTCGCCCTATTACAATCGCCCGAGCCAGGAGGGTATCTACCTTCACTACCAGGCGGTCGCGAACGCGGTCGACCTGCCGATCGTCGTCTACAATGTTCCCTCGCGCACCGGCAGCGACATCACCAACGAGACCCTGGCCCGCCTTTCCCGCCTGCCCACCATCGTCGGGATCAAGGACGCGACCGGCGAACTGCCGCGCGCGTCGCTGCAGCGCCTGGCGTGCGGCCCCGACTGGCTGATGCTCTCGGGCGATGATCCGAGCGCGCTGGGCTACATGGCCCACGGGGGCCATGGCTGCATCTCGGTGACCTCCAACGTCGCGCCGCGGGCCTGCGCCAGCTTCTTCGACGCCTGTCTGGCCGGCGACTGGCCGGCGGCGCTCTCCTTGCAGGACAGGCTCGTGCGACTGCACAAGGCCCTGTTCCTCGACGCCTCCCCCGCGCCGACCAAGTTCGCCCTGGCGCACCTGGGGCTCTGTTCGGGCGAGACCCGCCTGCCGATCGCGCCCTGCGCCGACGCGGTCAAGCCCGACATCCTGGCGGCCATGGACGAGGCCGGAGTCACGTCATGAGCGGCAAGCTGATCGCCGAAAACCGCCGCGCCCGGTTCGACTACTTCCTCGAGGAAAAATTCGAGGCCGGCATTTCGCTGACCGGATCCGAGGTCAAGTCCCTGCGGGAGGGCAGGGCGACCATCGCCGAATCCTACGCCTCGGCCGACGGCAACCAGATCACCCTGGTCAACGCCTACATCCCAGAATACGGCCCGGCCAACCGCTTCAACCACGAGCCGCGCCGCCCGCGCCGGCTGCTGCTGCACCGCCGCCAGATCGACAAGCTGATCGGCGCCGTGCGCCGCGACGGCCGCACGATTATCCCAACCCGCCTCTACTGGAACGAAAAGGGCGTGGCCAAGCTCGAACTGGCCCTGGCCAAGGGCAAGTCCGCCCCCGACAAGCGCCAGACCGAGGCGGCGCGCGACTGGAAGCGCGAACAGGGCCGGCTGATGCGCGACAAGGGCTAGCCGTCCGCGTCGGCCAGGATTGGCGGGTCTGGCGCGGAACGATCGGCCGGACCGCCTGCCCCCAGCCCATGGGCGCCAGTTTAGGCGCGAAAATGGATGGCGACCGCAGTCGAAAAAGCCCTCGCCCCGCACTTCGCGGGGAGAGGGTTGGGTGAGGGGTCCTTCCGCTCAACGATTTTTCCTGAGCAAATTCAGCGTCGGCGCGCCCCCTTCACCCAACGTCGGCGTCCCCCGCTGAAGAAGCGGGTGAGAGGCCTATGAGCTGCGGTTCTTCGCTTAAGCTAGCGCCAGCGGGCGAGACGCCCGCGCTCCGACGCGACTGACGCGACGCGATCCGCGTCCCAAACGGCAGACCCGGTCAGCCCGCCGCGCGACGGCGTCGAGGCTGCTTGCGCCAAGGTCCGGTTCCCTGGGCTCCCCGCCGGCAAAAACGACGACCTCCGCCCCCCATCACCAAGACCGCATCGGATAGAACCGCCCATCGGCGCCAGTTCCAGGACACCCAACCGCAACCTCAGCGGCAGCATCCACCAACCAGCGTGGCCAAATCCTCATAAGACACGCGCCGCACTCCGCGGTTCAGACATCCAGCTTTCTCGGACACCCGCCTTCGGCGCCAATCGAACCACCGCGCATGGCGGGCGTCCAAGAAACTTAAAGGGTCAAGAAACCTAAAGGCGCTGACGATCGTCGGCGGCGGGCTGCTGATGACGGTCAGCCTTACCGAGATCGTCTTCTATCTCAGTGCGCTTAACCCGCAGCCACCTGCGCTCGCCTTGCTCAGCAACAACATTGGGCACGCGGTGCAGCACCTCTATTTCGTTGTCGCCGCCCCGGCTCTGTTCATCCCTCTATCGGTCGTCCTGCTCGGGTCGAAAATCCTGCCCAGGATCTTTGGATGGACCGGCCTCGCGCTCGGCCTGATCTTCGCAAGCCTGGGGCTCTCGACGATCACTACGGTGGTGCTTTCCCCAGCCGTCAACGCCATGGCCGCGGTCCAGTCGCTTTGGTGGTTTGCCGCCGCGATCTGGCTGATGGCCCGGTCGCGCGCGATCGCGTCGATCGCCGCCAATCTCGAAACCCATCCCTTGCCTCAGCGCGCCGCCTGAGCGGCCCTTCCTGGAGTCTAGCCATGCGAACCTTTCTCGCGCTCCTCAGCATCTTGCTTGTTACAGTTGCCGCGCCCGGATGGGCCGCCAACGTGGGGTTTGTCACCGTCAAGGTCCCTGATCCCAACGGCCCCGCGCTTGAGGTCGGGATCTGGTACCCGACCGAGGCGCCTCAGTCCGACCAGACCCTTGGCTTGGCCTCGCAGGTCGTCGCCCCTGACGCCCCGGTCGCCGGCCGCCGTCTGCCGCTCGTGGTCATTTCACACGGAAGCTCTGGCTATTTCGCCGAGCACTACGACACGGCGCTAGCTTTGGCCGCGGCAGGGTTCGTGGTCGCAGCGCCGACCCATACCGGGGACAACTACAAAGACATGAGCCGGATGATGCACCTGGGCGACCGGCCTAAACAGATCAAGGTGGTCATCGACTACATGCTGCAATCCTGGCCGCAGCACGAGGCGATCAACCCCAAGCGCATCGGCGTATTCGGGTTTTCCTCAGGCGGTTTCGGCGCCCTGGTTGCCGCTGGCGCCGTCCCCGATCTACGGACGCTGGGACCGCACTGCGCGGCCCATCCCGATTTCTTCGATTGCCAGATGACCAAGCGGATGTCGCCGCCTGCGTCCGGCGCTGCGGTCGCCGTGTCCCCCGCCCCTGCGCAGCCCGCAGTTCAACCTTCGACACCGGCGTCCTCCGCAGCTGACTGGGAACATGACCCTCGCATCAAGGCGGCCGTCATCGCGGTTCCGGCCATGAGCTTCACCTTTGGCCGGGAAGGCTTGGCCAAAGTGCGGATTCCGGTGCAGCTCTGGCGCGCCGGGTCGGACCAAGTGCTGCCGCAGCCCTACTACGCCCAGGCGGTCCGTGACGAGCTTCCTAAGTCCCCAGAATATCACGTGATCGACGGCGCCGATCACAACGACTTCCTGACCCCCTGCAGCCCCACGCTCGCCAAGTACGTCCCAGGGATCTGCACCGAGATCGGCGGCTTTGACCGGGCAGCCTTCCACGTGACATTCAACCGCGAGGTTGTTCGGTTCTTCCGCGATAGCCTCTAAACCGCCGACACGCGCACATGCCGCAAGGTCACATTTCGTCGTGAGCCGCCTTGAGCATTCTACCCGAGAGTGGCCGGGACAAGCGGCAGGCGTCCCCGCATATCCGAGCGTTGCTCGCCCGGTTTCGGGGGTTGCCCGGCGTCTTTTCGGATACCCTGCCCGCGACGGCTTTGGGCGGATGACTTTCACTCGTAAGCACTCGTCAGCTTTTCATGACGCACGTTGAGTAGTTCGACCACAACCTCACGAATTATCCCAAACCCTCCATTACAACAGATACGTCGCATCCTTTACCCTTATTGACAAGAAAAGAATCCCTTGCCTTCCGCAAGGCATTTCTTAGATTGATGATCTCGCTAAGGAGTTTGGGATCCAAGGCTCCTTCTACTTGAATGTTTATGACGTACGGCGCCTCTATGCGGTTGACACCGCCCCAAATCATAGAGTCTACGAACGAATCGATGCTGTCGCCGTGCCACTCGGGAGCCCCAACCCCCACTTTTAGAGCCGCGTAGAAGTCCAATACATCTTGCCAGTCATTCGAGGTGAGCACAATTGATTTCATGGGAACTACTTCATGTTGCCGACGAATTTCATCGGATTGAAAGAGTAACAATCGCTGCGAAAATGCTATAGTGATTATTAGTGTAATACATCGCGCCAGTTGCTCCATCAATTATTACCCGACGAGCACCCCTACCAGCGCCTAGCGTCGACACGGAGATTTCAGTGACACGATATCAATTGCCAAATAACTCACCGGTCTGGTCAGGGTCCGAGGCGGGCCGGCGCTGTGGCTTTGGTCCTCGTTTCGCTGGCGAGAAGGTCCGGCCGTGCTGCATTTCCATGCCCTCGATCCAGGCCCTGGCGCCGACCGGTCTACCGGTCTGTTCCGCCTTCAGAAGGTCCGACCAGAGTCCGGCGTCCACGGGATCGGCGGTCACGAAGGCCGCGAAATCGTCGATGCGCGCAAGGGCGGGTCCGACGTCGACGTAGGGCGTGGCGCGGCCGGCCAAGTGCGCCTTGGCGCTCGACCACATCCAGTCGGCCGCCGTGGCGGTCAGGCCGGCTTTTACGGGGTTGAGCGCCACGTATCGGAACGCCGCCAGCAGATGGTCTTCATCCATCGCCACCGAGGCGAAGCGGGCCTGGAAGAGGTGGCCCGTCCAGCGTCCTCTCGCGCCGACGAACGCCGCGTAGCGACGGTGCGCCTCACCGACGGCGCGCGCCAGGCCGGCCTCGTCGGCGGGCGTCAGAATGAGGTGAACGTGGTTGGGCATCAGGCAGCACCAACCCCA
>JBBRAV010000012.1:0-86867 GCA_038206535.1 Caulobacterales bacterium | reverse complement strand
GTCCATCACACAGCTCTCTCGCCAAGGCATGCAACCGTCCTCCAACTCCGTCAGAGAACCGTTACCGACCTTTCCGGTCTAAACTGTCACCATTCTAACCGGACCGCACACGCAGCCACCTTCTCCCGCAAGGGGAGAAGGCTTGAAGCGACCGAGCCCACAGACGGCGAAGCCGTCAGAGTGGGGTGCGGCAAGCTAACCCCAAGCTTTCGTTGCAGCGGCGAGCCCCACTCTGGGCGCTGCGCGTCCTGTCTCTCCCCATGAAGGGGAGAGAGGGAGCGAGGGCATGGACGATCGCCGTTTGGCCTATGGCGCCCCAAGCAACAGACGCACCGCTCCGCACTCCGCGAACACCACGCGCACCGGCCACGCGGCCACCCTCCCCCGCCACTGCGGGCCAAGCCGCGCCCAGTCCTTTTCGCTGGTCAGCAGGCCCGCGCCCAGGTGCGCCGCCCGCTTCGCCAGGAACCCCAGCGTCGCCTCGGTGATCGGCGCGTGGTCGGGCAGAGCGGCGAAGTCGACGAGGTCGCAGCCGGCGGCCAGGAGGGCGCGCTCCATCTTCCAGGGCTTGCCGATGCCGGCGAAGGCCAGTTGGGGGCCGGGCGGCGGCGGCGCGGCGGGACGCAGGTGGGCGACGAGGATCGGCGTGTCGCCGAACAGGGCGAGCAGCTCCGGCTCCGGCTCGTCGAGATCCGCCGGCAGCAGCACGACCACCGCGTCGGCGCGGGAAAGGCCGGCGGCGAGCGGCTCGCGCATCGGGCCGGCGGGGAAGACCTTGCCGTCGCCGAACGGCCATTCGTCGTCGCGCGTCTCGCCGTCGACGACAATCAGCGACAGGGTCTTGGCGACGCCGGGGTTCTGATGGCCGTCGTCCATGACGATGACCTCGGCGCCGGCGTCGACGGCGGCGCGCGCGCCGGCCGCGCGGTCGCGCGCGACCCAGACCGGCCCGTCGGCCGCCATCATCAGCGCCTCATCGCCGACGTCCGCCGCGGTGTGCGACGAAGGATCGACCCGCGCCGGGCCGGTCAGCCGGCCGCCATGGCCGCGTGTGAGGATGTGGGCCGCGCGGCCCTCCGCGGCGAGCAGCCGGGTCAGCTCGCGCACGACCGGCGTCTTGCCCGCGCCGCCGACCGTGAGGTTGCCCACGCAGATCACCGGGACGCCCGGATCGCAGGGCCGGCCGCGCGCGATGCGCCGCGCCGTCGCCCACGCCCACACCCACGAGACCGGCCTCAGCGCCGCGCGGACCATGGGCATCGAGCGGCCCTCGCGCCGGTACCACCAGCGGGGCGTCGCGAGCTTCATGCGTCGAGCAGGGCCATTACCCGCGTGATGGCCGAGGCGGACTCGGCGTCCCGCCTGGCGACATAGGCGCGGGCCTTGTCGGCCATCGGCGCCAGGGCGCCGGGGTCGGTCAGGGCGGCGGCGAGCAGCGGGTCGAGATGTTCGGCCTGCGCGACCAGTCTCACGCCGCCGGCCCGCTCTAGGTCGTGATAGATCGGCCAGTTGTCGACCTGATCGCCGCTGACCACGGGACAGCCGAGCCGCGCCGGTTCGAGCGGATTGTGGCCGCCGGGACCGGGAACGAGGCTCCCGCCGAGGAAGGCCAGACGCGCCAGCCGGTACCACAGGCCGATCTCCCCCATGGTGTCGGCGACATAGACGTCCGCCTCGCCCGGTTCGCGCGCGTCCGATCGCGCCGCCGCCGTCAGGTCGAGGTCCTGGGCGAGGCGGGCGATCGCGTGTCCGCGCTCGACATGCCGCGGCGCTATGATCAGCAGCGGATCGCGCCGCTGACCGCGGACGGCGCGAAAGCGTTCGAGAACAGCGGCTTCTTCTCCCGGATGGGTGCTCGCCGCGAGGATCACCGGCCGGTCCTTCAGGTGGTCGCGCAGCCTGGCGAACTCGGCAGGGTCGGCGCAGGGCGGCGCGGCGCCCAGCTTCAGGTCGGCGAGGCCGTCGACACGCGCCCCCAGACCGCTCAAGCGTCGGGCCGCTTCGGCGTCTTGCGCCAGAATCAGGTCGAACGCGGCCAGCAAGGCGCGCGCCGCGCCCGGCGCGCGCGACCAGGAGCGGAAACTGCGATCCGACAGCCGCGCCGAGACCAGGGCCAGCTTCACGCCGCGCTCCGCCGCGTCGAAGAGGAGGTTGGGCCAGAGCTCGCTCTCGACCACCACGCCCACGCTGGGGCGCCAATAGCACAGGAACTTCGCCACGACGCCTGGCGTGTCCACAGGGGCGTACTGGTGGATCACGCCGCACGGCAGGCGTTGCCTGAGCAGGTCGCCCGACGCGCGGGTTCCGCTGGTGACCAGCACCGAAACGTCCGGATGTCGCTGCGCGAGCGCTTCGATCAGAGGCAGCAGCGACAGGCTCTCACCGACGCTCACGCCATGCAGCCACGCCAGACGGCCGCCCGGCCGGGTCTGACTCGGTTCGCCAAGTTTCTCGCGCCAGCGCGCGGGATCCTCACTGGCGCGCCAGGCCCGGGCGGACAGCCACGCGGGCGCGAGCGGGGTCAGGGCCCAGGCGGCCGCGCGATACAGCCAAAGCGACAACGGGCGACTCATCCGACCCATTCGCCCAGCAGTGCCTCCGCCCGCGCCTGACCGGCGCGCATGCGCGCCTGCCAATCCGCGCGCGCCGTCTCCAGCATGGCCTCGTCCGCCCGGTGCGGCAGGGTGAGCGGTCCCTCCAGCACCACGCAGCCGCGCGCGAACGGCAGCGGAATTTGCGCAAGATCCCAGCTTTTCAGCCTAAGGGCGGGGCTGGCCGCCAGGCTCATGATGAACACCGGGCAGTTCGCCATGCGCGCCATCTGCGCCGGCCCGATCGGCAGCACCTCGCGCGGCCCGCGCGGTCCATCCGGGGTCAGGATCATCACCCCCCCCTGGCGGATGAAGGCGATCGCCTCGCGGAACGCCCTGGCGCCGCCCTTGTCGACCGCGCCGCCGCGCGTCGCCGAGCCCCGGATCGGCGGAATGCGCAATCGCGAGGCCGCCAGGGCGATGAACTCGCCGTCGCGCGAGAGGGAGATCATCACCTTGCGCGCCTTGGTCCCCAGCAGAGGGCGGCAGGCGATGCCCTGGGCGATTCGCCCGTGCCAGAACAGGGCGACCAGTCCCTGGGGCGAGGCCATCGCCTGGTTCACCGGTTCGCGGTTCTCGAAGCGCCAGCGCATGGTCATGATCAGGACGTCTATGTAGAGCGCGATCAGCCACGCCAGCCCTTCCTGCATGACGCGCGACCGCAGCAGGGCTTTCACGCCACCCCCTCCGGCCGGACCTCAGGAATATGCTCGAGATCCTGCGCCCCCGCCAGGCGGGCATACAGACCGCCGGCCTCCATCAGCGAGGCATGGGTTCCGCTCTCCGCCACCGCGCCCTTGTCCAGCACATAGATGCGGTCGGCGCCGCGCACCGTGGAGAGGCGGTGGGCGATGATCAGCGTGGTGCGCCCCGCCATCAGGCGCGTCAGGGCGGCCTGCACCTGCGCCTCGCTCTGGGTGTCGAGCGCGCTGGTGGCTTCGTCGAGCAGCAGGATCGGAGCGTCCTTCAGGAACGCCCGCGCAATGGCGACGCGCTGGCGCTGGCCGCCGGACAGCCGCGCGCCGGCCTCGCCGACCGCCGTCTGGTAGCCGTTGGGCAGGGCCTGGATGAAGTCGTGCGCCGCCGCCGCGCGCGCGGCCTCCTCGATCTCGGCGCTGGTGGCGCCGGTCCGGGCGTAGGCGATGTTGGCGGCGATGGTGTCGTCGAACAGGAACGGCTCCTGGGTGACCAGGGCGATCTGGCGGCGCAGGGAGGCAAGGGTCACGTCGCGCACGTCGCAACCGTCGACGGTCAGGACGCCGCCGGTGACGTCGTAGAACCGGGGAATGAGGTTGAGCACCGTCGTCTTGCCGGCGCCCGAAGGGCCGACCAGGGCGACGATCTCGCCGCGGCGCGCCTCGAGCGTCACGGCGTCGAGCACCTGTGTGTCGCCATAGGCGAAGGAGACGGCGTCCAGGCGGATGGTCGCTTCGCCGCGCGCCAGGGGCGCCGCGCCGGGGCGGTCGCGCACCTCCGGCTCGACATCGAGCGCCGCGAACAGGCGCCGACCGGCCGTCAGGCCCTGGCCCATCACCGTCAGCAGATTGGAGACCTGCCGCAAGGCCTGGCCGCCGGTCAGCAGGGCGGCGAAGAAGGCGGTGAAGGCGCCGACGTCGGGATGGCCGGCGCTGGCGCGCCAGCCTTCGTAGGTCAGCACCGCCGCCACCACGATCATTGTCAGGGTCTCCGACACAGGGGCGGCGATGGCGCGGGCGTTGTCGCCGCGGATGATATGATGCTGCCGGTCGGCGATCACGGCGGCGACGCGGCGCTCCTCGTAGGCCTCGCGGTTCTCCATCTTGACCACGCGCACGCCGTCGAGGCCTTCCATGATCGCCGTCGACAGGGTCGAGGTCGCCGCCATCGCGCCGGTGGCGGCCTTGCCCGCGCTCTTCAGGAACCGCCGCAGCACGACGGCGATGACCGGCGCGCCGACCAGGACGAAGAGGCCCAGCCTCCAGTCGGTGGTCGCCATCACCACGCCGGCCGCCACCAGGGTCAGGCCCTGCTGGATGAAGGTGACGACGCCGTTGGTGGCCGCGTCGCGGATCAGGCCCGCGTCGTACAGCACCGAGGAAACGAAGGCGCCGCTGTGCGAGGCGCGCAGCCGCGCCAGGTCCGCGCGCACCAGCCGGCCGAACAGCTCCAGCTGGACGTCGCCGACGATGCCGTTGCCGATGCGGTTGATCAGGATCGCCTGCACCGCCTGCGCCACGCCGCGCCCGAGCGCCAGGGCGATGAGGATCAGCGGCAGGGTCGTCAGGGCGCCGGGCTTTGGATGGACGATCAGATCGTTGACCGCCGGCTGCAGCAGGCTCAGCAGCAGGCCCTGAAAGCCGGCGAAGGCCGCCGCGCAGACGATCGAAACCGTCAGGCCCTTCCAGCGCGGCGCCAGGTAGACACGCGCCACCCGGGCAATGATCGATGAGGTGCTGAGCGGAGCGGTCATGCCTCGGAGCGCGGGCGTCCCGCCCGCATTTCTTTAACCGGCTCCGTCCGTTCGAAGGTCGGCGCCGTCGTGTAGTGCGGGCGGGACGCCCGCGCTCCGGCTATTTCTTCATGAATCCGCCGAACTTGGCGGCGAAGCGTGATACACGGCCGCCGCGGTCGACCAGATGCTGGTTGCCGCCGGTCCACGCCGGATGCGTCTTGGGATCTATGTCGAGGGCGAGCTTCGCGCCTTCCTTGCCGTAGGTCGAGCGCGTCTGATAGGTCGTGCCGTCGGTCATGGTCACGGTGATGAAATGATAGTCCGGATGCGTGTTCTGTTTCATGGCGAGTTGCGACCGACGTGACCTTGAACGAAAAGACCCGCCGGGAGGCGGGCGCTGCTGAACCTGGGCCTATACAGGATGGCGCCGCGCAAAGGCAAGGGCGGCGCGACATCCGCCCGCTCGGCCGGCTGGCCCCGTTCCTGCGCGCCCATTGGGGCGACGCCACCTGGTCGCTGATCTTCCTGCTGTTCTCGACCAGCGCGACGCTGAGCCTGCCGGCCGCCATTCGCCTGGTCGTCGACCACGGTTTCGCCTCGGAGTCGGCCACCCGCCTCAACGAAACCTTCCTCATCCTGGTGGGCGTCGCGGCCGCCCTCGCGGCCGCCACCGCCCTACGCTATTATTTTGTCGCCAAGCTCGGCGAGCGCGTGGTGGCGGATCTGCGCGCCAGCCTCTATCGCCACATTCTCATTCTCGATCCGAGCTATTTCCTGGCCGTGCGCACCGGCGAGGTGCTGTCGCGCCTGACCACCGACATGACGCTGGTAGAAAGCATGGTGGGATCCACCGTTTCCGTGGCGCTGCGCAACCTGCTGACCCTGATCGGCGCCCTGGCCGTGCTGGTCTTCGTCAGCCCCTCGCTCACCCTTTGCGTCTTCCTGCTGGCGCCCGTCGTGATCGGTCCTCTGTTCCTGTTCGGCCGCCGCGTGCGCAAGCTGTCGGTCAACGCCCAGGCGCGCTTCGCCGACGCGGTCGGCTACGCCGGCGAGACGCTCGACGCCCTCGACACCTTGCAGGCCTTCGGCCGCGAGCGCAGCGCCGGCGAACGCTTCACCGGCGCCGTGGAGACGGCCTTTCGCGCCTCGCTGTCGCGCATCCGTGCGAGGGCGCTGATGACCGCCCTGGTCATGGGCCTGGTCTCGATCGGCGTCGTGGCCGTGTTCTGGCTTGGCGCGCACGCGGTCGTGTCGCACCGCATGACCAGCGGCACGCTGGTGCAGTTCGTCTTCCTGGCGGTCCTGGCCGCCGGCGCCGTCGGCGCCCTGGGAGAAGTCTGGGGCGATGTGCAGAAGGCCGCCGGCGCCATGGACCGGGTCGGCGAACTGCTCGACGCGCGTCCCGCCATCGCCGCGCCGGCCGACCCCACGCCCCTGCCGCAGCCACCGCGCGGCCAGATCGCCTTCGACAAGGTCGTGTTCGCCTACCCCGGACGCCCGGACCTGCCGGCGCTCGACGGCTTCGACCTCGCCGTGCGCGCGGGCGAGAGGGTCGCCCTGGTGGGTCCCTCGGGCGCGGGCAAGAGCACCGTGTTTCGCCTGCTGCTGCGTTTCTATGATCCGCAATCGGGCGGGGTGCGTCTCGACGGCGTCGACCTGCGCGACGCCGATCCGGCCGAGGTGCGTGCGCGCATCGCCCTGGTCGCCCAGGACGCGCCGCTGTTCTCCGGCTCGGCGATGGAGAACCTGCGGTTCGGCCGCGAGGGCGCCAGCCGCGAGGCGCTTCTGGCCGCGGCCCGCGCCGCCGAAGCCGACACCTTCCTGGCCGCCCTGCCGCAAGGCTTCGACACCCTGCTGGGCGAGCGCGCCAAGACCTTGTCGGGCGGCCAGCGCCAGCGCCTGGCCATAGCCCGCGCCCTGGTGCGCGACGCGCCGGTCCTGCTGCTCGACGAAGCCACCAGCGCGCTCGACGCCGAGAACGAGCAGCTTGTGCAGCGGGCCCTCGACGACGCCATGCGCGGCCGCACCACCCTGGTCATAGCCCACCGTCTGGCCACCGTGCTCAAGGCCGACCGGATCGTCGTGATGGACGCCGGCAAGGTCGTCGAGACGGGAACCCACAGCGAACTCACCGCCCGCGGCGGCCTCTACGCGCGCCTGGCGCAGCTGCAGTTCGGGCTGGAGGCGGCTTAGGCGAAAAGCGCGTTCGCGATATTTGCTGGGCGGACGGCGCGGCGACGGATCGAGGCATGGCAATAGTCCGGCAGCCTGGGGCAGCATCAGGGCAATGATTCGGCAATTTGCAGGCAATATCCCGGCAAGTCGCGGGCAGCGCATGGGCAGGCGGAGGGCAATATCGTGGCAACAAATGGCAGCCAGCCGGCAACACTGCCGATGGTGATTCCTCGGTTTTCATTGATGTTTTTCATGACGCCCCTCTGGTCTTCGCGTTTGCGCGGCCGCCGCGCCCGGGAACACGGCGGCCGTCGAACGCATATTGCAATTATATTTCGTTTTGTCAAGTCGACCGCCTATCGATGACGCGCCCGCCGCTGATCGTAACCGCCGCGCTGGACGAGGGTGCGTTCGCCTGGTTCGACGATCTTCGCCGGGCCCATTTTCCGTCGCATCGAAACCGCGTGCCGGCGCACCTGACCCTGTTCCATGCCCTGCCCGGCGAACAGGCGCCGGCGATCCTGGAAACGCTGAAGGCCGCGTGCACTCGACTGCGCCCCCTGCGGCTTGACGTGCGCGGACCCTGGTCCCTCGGCCGCGGCGTCGCCTACCGGCTCGCCTCGAGCGACCTCGACACCTTGCGAAGCGACCTGGCGAACGCCTTTCAGGCCTGGCTGACCGCGCAGGATCGCGCGCCGTTCCGACCGCACATCACCATCCAGAACAAGGCCGAGCCGGCCGACGCGCGCGCTCTGCTGGAGCGTCTGCAGATGGAATTCGAACCCTTCGACATCCTGGCCGAGGGGCTGCTGGTCTGGCGCTATCTGGGAGGCCCGTGGGAGGCGGTCGCGCGCCTGCCCTTCGGCGCCCCGTGACAGGAATGGCGACGTTGGCGGCGCGGACCGATCGCCTGGCCGCCAGCAACCCCGTCAGGCAACGAATTTGAACAGAGACCCCCGAGGACGCGGATATTCGGAAGAGATGTCGAGCGTGCTTCCATAGAGCGCGTTTCCGTCCGCGAGCAGTCCGGCGTACGGAGCGTCGCCATCGGCGCCCGCCGTAAAACTGTACGCCACGCGCGGCGCCGGGGCGGCGCCGCCATTGCGGTGTATTCCGCCGGGACGGTGCGGAGTTCATGATCCGAGAGTCTTTTTCGAAGTTCATCCCGCGAAACGGTAGCGTCCCGGGCGATAGCCTTTGTCGCATATGGAACACTGAGGGAATCGAGACGAGGGACGGCCGGGCGCGAGCGGCGAAGATGCGCCCAGGGCGGGACCTCAGCAGGTCCGCTTTAGGGGAATTCCGCAAATCGCCGCCCACCGACCCGGAGGCGTTCCCGCCCCATATTCAGGTACCGCCGGATTTGCTACGCCGTAGGTGGGGCAAGCGGAGAATGGCCGATGACCAAAACGATCAACTGGGCCGCGGCGGTTGACGGCAACTTCGGCGACGGGCCCAACTGGGTTGGCGGGATGGAGCCCAATAAGACGCAAGACGCGAACCTCCTATCGTTCGGGGGATCACCATATGCTGTAACCTTTGACACCAGTCCTGGGGGCCAACATGGAAAAAAGCCTACAACGATATGGGGATTGCAGGTGGGCTCGGGCGTCACGGTCGACATCCTCCAAACGTTGGACGTCGGGGCTTACAAGTTAAGCCATGGAGGCCTCCGTGGCGGTGAAGTTGCCAATAGTGGCATCATTAGTATATCCGAGTTGGGTAACCTGCGCGTCTACGCTCAATTCGTTAATTTTGGGACCATTAATATCACTAACGGCGAGATTTTTCTCAGTAGCGCTGAATCTTCCATAGTTAACAGCGGTTTGATCGTGCTTTCGGACGGCGGTATAGCCGCCAGCCAGCTGGATGGAGGAGTACATAACTCCGGTACCATATCTGGGCTGGGTAAAATAATAGAGTCGATCACAAATTATGGGCTCATTCAATCAAATTCTACAGATCATTCGTCAACCGGAATCGATTTGGACGGTAGCGTTGTCAACAACGGCCTTCTAGAGGCTGTTGACGGCAGCACTCTGGAAGTAGACGGACCTATTAGTGGCACTGGATCTGTCAAGATTGATGGCGGGCGTTTTGCTGCTTTTCAGTATGGAGGGGGTACATTAAATCAGGACGTGAACTTCGGAGTAAATTCATCGTCAGTTTTAGTGCTAGGGGCTGCCTTTGATGATGACAAGGGCCCAGAGATATATACTGGAACGATTTCGGGGTTTTCAAAGATAGGCGATTCTACGATTGACCTCGGGTATATGGTGGGGAGTGGACCCGCACAGGCTTCGTACAGCGGTACAAAAAAGGGGGGCGTCCTGACGATCACCGGTGACGGCCAAACACGCACGTTCGCCTTCTCAGGCAACTATCTGGGTATCACGTTTTCCGCGAATATGACCGCCAACGGAACGGTTGTCACTGCCCAGAGCGGCGGCGCAGGTGTCTTCGGCGCGACGTCTCAGGCTCCCTCCATCGCCCACTTCGCCGGTGCGATGGCGGGGCTGACCGGTCACGGCGCGGCGGACTGGACGATCAATGCGCGCACAGTCAACGACGGCCGTCAGATGTTGTTGGCCACGCCACGGCTCGCGCTCGCCTGATTTGGATGTCCGCTTGTTGGCCGGCGTCCAACGGCGACAATGCGCCCATGCCGGACATCACTGGACGATGAAACCGCGCACAACCAGGAAGACGGCAAGCCCGGCGGCCGGAACTGACCAACTCTCCATGGGGAGGCCCATGAATCGGTGCCGAGCCTTGTAGAAAAAGCGGCGCACCAGGGTTTGATTCTGGGGCTGGCCCCGCGCTTTTCGATTGACGCTGCAGCCAACGAACCACGTCGCGAAAGCGGCTAGCAACATTCCGATTCCCCACACCCACGCATGACGATCTAGAAATGTTTCGCCCAGGCTGTACGTCGCGATAGCGCCAAACAGACCATATACGCCGATCAGTGTGAGAAGAACGAGATACTCCCGATCGGTCCACCAAAACCCCATCTGAGATATCTCTTCTGGGCGAGAATTCCTGTGACAGTGCATTAATTGACACGAATTCCGTTGACAGTGCATTAATAGACACCAACCCCAACTACGCCCCATTCATGCGCCCATGGCCCGCATGGCGCGTCTCGTGATCCCGGCATCCCGCACCATGTGACGCAGCGTGGCCATGGCCGCGCGCCGACGTTCTTCTGCGATGACGACTATGCCCTGTATCGCGCCCTGCTGGCCGAGCCCTGTGCCGCGGCGGGCGTAGAGGTGTGGGCCTGGGTGCTGATGCCCAATCACGTCCACCTGATCCTGACGCCGTCGCACGAGGATGGGCTTCGCGCGGCGCTTTCGCGGACCCATCGGCGCTGGCGTTGGAGCGCCCACGCCACCAGGGCAGAAGCCGAAGTACCGTCGCGACGGAGGCGCGGCCGGTTAGTGCACTGTCACCATAATTCCCCACACCTCCACGCCCGCGGCCGCGCAATGTTCGGTCGGCAGATCGCGATACGGGCGATGGTCGCCGTCGCTCAAAGACCGTCGGCGCCCGGCCATCGCCACGCTGAGCGACATACCGCCGAACCGCCGGCCTGTAGCGAGTCGCTCGTGGAGCGCCGGTCGTGGGCGTTACGCTACGTCCAGATTACCCAACAGCGCGGCGGCGGGAATTCGCCAGGCACGGTGAAGCTTTCGAATCTGCTCGAGGTTGATCTCGCGCTTGCCGTTGAGCAGATCCGACGCCCGGGATTTCGAACCCAGCACGGCGGCCAAGTCGCCTCGCGTATAGTGATTGGCCTCCATCACATGTCGGATCAGCGCGATGGGCGGGGCGTCGGGGATCGGGTAGTGTTTCGCCTCATAGGCTTCGATCAGCAGGACGAGGGCGTCGAAATTCTCTGCTTGCGGCGTCCCGGGGTTCGGTTCGTCCTCGAAATAGGGTCGTACGGCCGCCAGCGCCGCCTGGTATTCCGCCTCGTCGCGCAAGGTCCGGATCAGGCCAAAGTCGATCATCCTGGTCTCCATCACAGCTTCACCACATCGATCGCGTCATATTGGGCGTGCGTGCCGACGAAGAGGATGAAGACCCGCTTCGATTTGAACCCCACAAGACAAACGACCCGGTACTTGTTCCCACCAACGTTGAAGACGATCTTGCCGTTTCCGACCCAGTCGGCGCTATTGAATGTGGCCTTCACCTCACTGAAATTCCGCCAGTCCGCAGCGCACACCAGCCTGTACCATTCTGTCAGAACAGCCGTCGCGGTCGCCCGCTCGCGCCCCGCGAGCGACGCCCAGAATTTGACCAGGGCCGCCTTCGAGATCGCGTGCATGGAACGCTTCTAGCCGATTCCCGATTTGGGAACAAGCGCCAGGCCCGCGTGACGTCAAGGTCCATTCGCCCGGTGACGCCGTTTCCATGGCGCCAACATCCGCCTAGACCTTCGACGTGGGAAACGGCGTTCTTGAAGTCGGCATTGTGCGCCGCTCTCAGTTTCCCCCCGTGCCCTCGCATGGGGGGGAGGGTTGGGTGAGGGGGTCGCGCCGCCGCTGAATTCATTTGAGGAAATCGTTGCGCGGCAGGACCCCTCACCCAAACCCTCTCCCCGCGAAGACGCGGGGAGAGGGCTTTTCGACCACGGCCGTCATCTCATAAGCGCGCTTATCCCAGCGCGAATGGTCGGCTCCGATTGCGGTGACACGATTGCGGTGACAGCGCACTAATTGACACGAACCCCAGCGACGCCCCATCCACGCGCCCATGGCCCGCATGGCGCGTCTCGTGATCCCAGGCATCCCGCACCATGTGACGCAGCGTGGCGCCGGCCGCGCGCCGACGTTCTTCCGCGACCAGAACTATGCCCTGTATCGCGCCCTTCTGGCCGAGGGGCTGCTGGTGTGGCGCTATCTGGGAGGCCCGTGGGAGGCGGTCGCGCGCCTGCCCTTCGGCGCGCCCTGAGGCCCCGGCCGCTGCGTAAGGAAAACCCGGGCGATCCACGACAACGCGTCGCCAGCGGTGGGAATTCCATGCTAGCTTGCGAGGCAAGCGACACAATCGCCGTCGAAAAGGCGGCGAGGGCCAACGCGCCAAGGCAGAGGAAACGACGACATGGTGAAATCCGCGATCATCGAGCGCCGCGACACGATCTCGCAGACCCCGATCCTGGAGCGTATCGCGGCCATGAAGGAGACGCTGAAGGCGGCGGGGGACGAGGCGCAGCATCTGCGCCATCTGCCGGCCTGGGCGTCCAAGGAGATGGCGGACCAGGGGCTGTACCGTTTCGTCCTGCCCCGCGAGCTGGGCGGCGAGAACCTTCGCGCCCGCCAGCAGATCGAGGTCGTCGAGGCCGTCTCGGCCATCGACGGCTCGGTCGGCTGGTGCGCGCAGATCTCTTCCGAAATCAACGCCCTGGTCATCCGCCGCATGGACCCGGCCTTCGCCCACCAGATCTTCGACGACTGGGAAGCGCTGGTGTGCTCGGGCCATGGACCGGCCAACGGACCCAATCCCGGCCGACTGTGCCGGCGCGAGGGCGAGGGCTGGCGGCTGAACTACCAGGGGTCTTTCGCCAGCGGCTGCCAGAACGCCAACTGGAACTTCCTGATGGGATCGATGGTGGTCGACGAGGCGACCGGCAAGCCCGCGGAGGCGTCGTTCATGGTTCCGCGCGGCGAGTTCGAGATCATAGACACCTGGGACACCGCCGGCATGCGCGGCTCTGGCAGCCACGATGTGCGCATGGCCGACCGCTATGTGCCGCCGCAACACCTGCTGCCTGGGCGGTCGCTGGGGCCGTGCGAGATCTGGGACAACCCGACCTATCGAAACCCGACGCACGCGGTCTACAACAAGTCGGCGGTCGCGCTGGGGGTCTGTCGCGGGACGCTCGACAACTTCATCGAACTGGCCAAGGGCAAGACGCCCTGGGGACTGGGCTCGAAGCTCAAGGACCTGCCGCAGGTGCAATACCGCATCGGCGAGGCGCAGGCCAAGCTGATGTCCGCCAGGGCGTTCGTGATGGACACCCAGGACAGGCTGGAGGCGCACCTGGGTCCCCTGCCGAAGGACGGCGGGCGGCTGGAACCCGAATGGGACTACTTCTGGCCGGCCCTGCTGGCCTGCGCGCACGCGGCGCAGACCTGCCGCGAGATCGTCAGCATGATCAACAACACCGCGGGCACGACCGGCAGCCGGATGGACAGCCCCCTGGAGCGCCAGCTGCGCGACGGCCACCAGGCCGCGACCCACGCGCTGATCTCGTACCGGCACTACGAGGACATCGGCAAGACCCTGGTCGGGTACGAGCCTGCGGCGGGGTATATGGAGCTTTCGCGGGCTTGAGGGGCTCTCGGTGATTGTCGGAATGAAGTCAGACGCTTAGACAATCGCGTCGGCGCGAACCCCTCATCCGTCTGCTTCGCAGCCACCTTCTCCCGCAAGGGGAGAAGGAGGCCGATGGCCTGGAAGCTTGCGGCGGCGCCGGTCGACTGATGCATGGGGACCTCGATGGCGACATCACTCTACGATCTCAGCGTGCCGACCTTCCTGCAGACCGTGAGTGCGGTCTCGGGGTTCCTCGACCGCGCCGCCGGGCACTGCGCCGAGACGGGCGTCGACCCTGACGGCATCGTGCACGCCCGCCTCTACGAGGACATGGCGCCCTTGCATTTCCAGATCGAAGCCCTGGCGCACCATTGCGTATGGGGACTGGAGGCGGTGAAGACCGGGGTGTTCGCCCCGCCCGCCCTGATCGGCGCGGTCCCCTTCGCCGATTTGCAGGCCATGATCGCCACGGCGCAAGCGGCGCTGGAGGCGTTCAGCCCCGACGAGGTCAACGGTTGGGCGGCCAGGGACCTGGACCTGCAGATCGGTCCACGCAGGCTCGCGTTCTCATCGGAGACCTTCATCCTGTCGTTCGCCCTGCCCAATTTCCATTTCCACGCCGTCACCGCCTACGACATCCTGCGCACGCGCGGCGTGCCGCTCGGCAAGCGCGACTACGAGGGCCGGTTGCGGACCCGGCCAGCGTAGGCGATAGGGCCGGTTCACCGGCGGCGCTGAAGAACTCTTCTCCCTGAGGGAGAAGAAGGGGCCCGCGCCGAAGGCGTGGGAAGATGAGGGTCTACACTGCCGGCGGACGAACCCCTCACCCTCCCATTGCTCCGCAATGGGCCCCTCCCTCGCCCCATGGGAGAGGTGTTCCGTGGACGGACGGCCTGGGTGTGTGCATGGGGCGTATAGCACCCGATCGGAGGACGCGTCGATCGCCTGGTCTCACGCCGCCGCCCTGTTCACGAACCGCGCCCCTTCATGCCGCAGCAGCCAGGCCTTGCGGTGAAGGCCGCCGCCGAAGCCGGTCAGGGAGCCGTCGGCGCCGATCACGCGGTGGCAGGGGGCTACGAGCGCGACCGGGTTGGCGCCGTTGGCGAGGCCGACGGCCCGGACCGCCGTCGGCGCGCCGAGTTTTGCGGCGAAGGCGCCATAGCTCAGCGTCTGGCCGGGCGGGATGCGGGTCAGGCCTTCCCAGGCCGCCTGCTGGAACGCCGTGCCGGCGGTGCGCCAGGGGACTTCGCGCAGGGCGTCGAAGTCGCCGGCGAAGTAGCGGCGGATCGGGCCGGTCACCGCGTCCGGCGCGGGGCCCGGCGTCAGCGTGACCTCGCCGTAGCGCCGGCGCAGGAGGCGGCGCATGCGCTCTTCATGGTCCTCGAAGTCGAGCGCGCGCAGCACGCCTTCGTCGTCGGTCGCCAGCAACAGGTCGCCGACCGGCGAGGCCAGGGTGTCGAAGAAAAAGCGGGTCGTGGCTCGGGTCATGTCGCGTCTCCTGAGGCGTGTGACAGGGAGGTCCAAAGGTGCAGGGCGGCATAGGCGCGCCACGGGCGCCAGCGCTCTGCGCGGTCGAGGAGCTGGGCGGGCGAGGGGCGCGCGGCGGTCGGGCCGGCCATCGCCCGCATCAGGCCGACGTCGGCGGCGGGGAAGGCGTCCGGCTCGCGCAGCTGGCGCATGGCGATGTACTGCGCGGTCCATTCGCCGACCCCGGCCAGGCCTCGGAGCTGCGCGATCGCCTCGTCCAGATTGCGCTGGGGGCCGAAGATCCCAGGGTCGTCGCGCACGGCGCCGGCCATGCCGTTCAGGGCCGCGCCGCGCGCCCTGGGCATGCCGAGCGCGGCGATGTCGGCGCGCGCCAGGCGTTCGGGTGTGGGAAACAGCCGGGTCAATCCCTCGATCGCGCCGGCCGTGGCCGGGAGCGGTTCGCCCCAGGCCTCGACGATGCGCCCGGCCAGCTTCGTCGCCGCGGCCACGGTGATCTGCTGACCGAGGATCGCGCGCACCGCCAGCTCGAAGCCGTCCCAGGCGCCGGGCACCCGCAGCCCGGGCCGCGCGGCGAGCATCGGCGCCAAGACCGGATCGCCGGCCAAATGCTCGGCGATCGCCAGCGGATCGGCGGCCAGGTCGAACACCGCCCGCACCCTGGCGATGATCGTCGGCAGGGCGTCGAGCCTGGGAAAGCGCACGGTCACCGCTAGGCGCTCGCCGGCCGCCGGCTCTACGACCAGCGTGCCGGCCGCGCCGCCCAGGCCGATCGTGCGCGCATAGCGGCGCGGCGACACCACCTCGACGCCGGGGATGGCGCGCATCGCCAGGAAGCCGATCAGGGCGTCCCAGTCGTAGGGCGCGCGGTAGGGCAGCATCAGCGACACCGCGCCGGCCAGCGAGGCGCTGCGCTCCTCCGCGCTGCCGCGGCGCAGGGCCGACGGCGGCCGGTCGTACAGCTGCTGGAACGTCTCGTTGAACCGGCGCAGGCTCCCGAAGCCGGAGGCCAGCGCCACCTCCGTCATCGGCAGCCGCGTCTGGTGAATCAGCTGCTTGGCCAAGAGCACACGCCGGGTCTGGGCGACGGCGACCGGCGAGGCGCCCAGGTGCTGGCGGAACAGCCGCCGCAGGTGCCGCTCGCCGACCCCCAGCCGGTCCGCCAGGGCCTCGACGTCGGCGCCGTCCAGCGCCCCGCTCTCGATCAGGGCCAGGGCGCGCGAGACGGTGTTCGATGTGCCGCGCCAGGCCGCGAGATCGGGCGAGGTTTCGGGACGGCAGCGCAGGCACGGCCGGTAGCCGGCCTCCTGCGCGCTCGCCGCCGACAGATGAAAGGTCACGTTGCGTCGCATCGGCGTGCGGGCCGGACACACCGGCCGGCAATAGATGCCCGTCGTCCGCACCCCCACGAACAGGCGGCCGTCGAAGCGGGCGTCACGGGTGCTGATGGCGCGGTAGCAGGCGTCGGGGCTCATATCCATGCCCGCGATAGTGCGCGCGCAAAGCGCCGCCGTCTCGCGGTTTTCGGACATGGACGTCGGTGGCTAGCCGCTCGTCCGCGGCCTCACCGCGCGCGCCTTCGCCGCGATCGCGGGAAGATCGGTGACGACGCCGTCGGCTCCGGCGGCGTTCAAAGCCGCAAACAGCCCGCGCAGGTCGCCTGGACGGAAGGGCCTGGGCGGGAACGGATCGGCGGTCGGCTCGACGCGCGCGTGCACGGCCAGCCCCGCGGCGTGCGCCGACGCCAGCAGTGGCGTCGGGGTCGGGGCCGCCGCGCTCAGGTCGAACAGGGCCGTGGCCGGCGGGCTGACGATCTCGGCGTAGCCGCGCGCCGTGGTGAAATCGGCGGACGGGGCGTCGTCGGCCGCCATGATCCAGGCGCGCCTGGCCCGCGTCAGGGCGCCGATCGCCTTCAGCGACTCCGACTCCGGGCTGCGAACGATCATCGCCGCCGCCGGCCAGTTGTAGCCGTTGAGCCGGATGAGCTCGGCGGTCCGACGCTCGAGCGGAAGATCGAGCGCCGCAAAATAGGCGGACCGTCGCAGGGTGGCGCAGACGCCGATCACCCGACCCGAACGGGCGCTCGCCAGCCGGGCGAAATCCATCACCTCCTGAAACGTCATGATCGCCGAGGGTGGGGCGCGCCCGCCGCTCCCCGAGCGCGAGCGCCCCGTCGGCTCGCGGCAGACCAGGGTCTTGAGCTCGCCCACCGAGAAGTCCTCGCTGAACCAGCCGCTCACCGCCGCGCCGTCCATGGTCTTGGTCGCATGGCGCGCCGCGAATTCCGGTCGTTCGGCGATGTCGGTGGACGCCGACAGCTCGTGATCGTCGCGCGCGATCAGCACCCCGTCCCGGGTCGGCGCCAGTCCGGTCTCCAGGTAGTCGGCGCCCTGTGCGACCGCCAGGTCGAACGCGGCCACTGTCTCAGCCGCCCTTTCGGCGCTGGCCCCGCCACGCGCGATGATCAGGGCGGGCCGGGATTGCGCGCGCGCGGCCGCCGGCGCCAAGGCGGCGACGCCCGCCAGAGCCGCGAAATCACGACGCGTGAGAGCCATGGCGCGAACCTAGCGGACTTGATCGCGCTCGCCTACAACGACGCGCCGGTTACCGAAAGCCAATGTGGAAGGGGCGCGCCATGGTCGTCATGCTGTTGCTGGGCGCTCTGGTGCTGTTGGGCGCCGCCTACGCGATCGCCCTCTTCCGCGTGGCCCGCGCGCGCGGTCAGCTGCGACCCGGGCTGGAAGCCATAGTGCTCGGCGCGGTGACCAACTTCTTCGACACCCTCGGCATCGGCTCCTATGCGCCGACCACCGCGTGGCTGAAACTGCGGCGCATGGTGCCCGACAGCTTCATCCCGGTCATCCTCAACGCGGGCCACGGCCTGCCGACGGTCGTCGAGGCGCTGATCTTCATCAAGCTGGTGCAGGTCGACCCGATCCTGCTGGTGTTCTGCATCGCCGCGGCCGTGCTGGGCGCGATCGTCGGCGCGCCGATCGTGGTGCGCCTGCCGGTGCGGGTCGTGCAGGGCGTCGTCGGGGTGGCCCTGATCATCGCCGCGGCGCTGTACGCCTTGTCCAACCTGCACATGATGCCCGGAGGCGGCAAGGCGCTGGCCCTCAACGGCGAGATGATGGCGCTGGCCGTGGGGGCCTATTTCGTGCTGGGCGCCCTGATGACCGCCGGCATCGGCCTCTATGCGCCGTCGCTGATCATGCTCAGCCTGATGGGCATGAATCCGACCGCCTCGTTTCCGATCATGATGGGCGCCTGCGCCTTCCTGATGCCGGTCAGCGGCCTGGGCTTCCTCAAGACCCGGCGGATCGACCTTCGCGTGGTGCTTGGCCTGGCCATCGGCGGCATCCCCGCGGTGCTGCTCGCCGCCTTCGTGGTCAAGTCGCTGCCGCTGGAGGCGATCCGCTGGGGCGTGGTGGCGGTGGTGCTCTACGCTGCGGTGGTGCTGTTGCGCGCCGCGCTGAACCCCCAGGCCGAGACGGCGCCGGAGGCGGTGCTGCCGTAGGGGGGCGCCGACCTCCCCTCCCTCCCCTCCCTCCCCTTTATGGGGAGGGACAGACGGCGAAGCCGTCAGGGCGGGGCGCGGCAGGCAAACCCCACGCGTTCTAAGCTGCGGCGGCCCCACTCTGGACGCTTCGCGTCCTGTCCCTCCCCATAAAGGGGAGGGAGGGGAGAGCGTCCCTACGCAGCGGCCTTCAGCCTTTCCAGCAAAAGCCCGTGGAGATCACTGTTCGCGGCGCAGATCGAGCCGGTGGCCAGGGGGTCTTCGCCGCCGTCGGCGTCGGTGACGCGTCCGCCGGCTTCGGTGACCAGGAGAATGCCGGCCGCCAGGTCCCAGGGGCTGAGGTCGCGCTCCCAGAAGCCGTCGAACCGACCGGCCGCGACCCAGGCCAGGTCCAGCGCCGCGGCGCCGAAGCGCCGCACGCCCGAGACCCTCTGGCTGATCTGGTGCAGCTCCTTCAGGAACCGCGCGTGCTGGCCGTGGCCCATGAACGGGATGCCGGTGGCGAACACCGCTTCCTCGAAGCGGGTGCGCGCCGCCACCCGCAGCCGGCGATCGTTGAGGAAGGCCCCGCGCCCGCGTTCGGCCCAGAACAGGTCCGAGGTCGCCGGATTATAGGTCACGCCGGCGACGACCAGGCCTTCGCGGCGCAGGGCGATGTTGATCGCGAAGTGCGGCATTGCGTGCAGGAAGTTGGTCGTGCCGTCGAGCGGATCGACGATCCAGGTGTGGGTCTTGTCGGTGCCCTCGATCATGCCCCGCTCTTCTCCGAGGAAACCGTAGCCCGGGCGGGCCTTGAGCAGTTCCTCGAACAGGGTCTGTTCGGCCTTGAGGTCGGCGGCGGACACATAGTCGGCGGCGCCCTTCTTGGAGACCTGCAGCTCGGCCACCTCGCCGAAATCGCGCGCCAGCGCCCGTCCCGCCTTGCGGGCGGCCTCGGTCATCACCTTGATGAGCGCGCTCTGGGTGCTCAAGGCCTCAATCCGCCCGGCGCATGTATTCGCCGGTCTCGGTGGAGACCAGCACGCGCTCGCCGGCCTCCATATAGGCCGGTATCATGATCCGCATGCCGTTGGACGCCACCGCGGGCTTGTAGGATCCGGACGCCGTCTGCCCCTTGACCGTCGCGTCGGCCTCGACGATTTCGAGGGTCACGCTGTCGGGCAGGGCGATGCCGATCGGCCGGTCCTCGTGCAGCTGCAGCTTGACGATCATGCCGTCGTGCAGAAACCGCACCTGATCCTCGCCGACGAAGTCCTTCTGCAACTCGATCTGCTCGTAGGTGACCTGATCCATGAACACGAGCGCCTCGCCCTGTTCGTACAGATACTGGAAGTCCTTGCGGTCCAGCGTCACCGCCTCGACCGTGTCGCTGGTGCGGAACCGCTCGTTCAGCTTGCGACCGTCGATCAGATTCTTCAGCTCGACCTGGGCGAAGGCGCCGCCCTTGCCGGGCTTGACGACCGTGGTCTTCACCGCCGCCCACAGGCCGCCGTCGTGCTGGAGCACGGTGCCGGGCCTTATGGCGATGCCGGTGATTTTCATGAAGGTCTCTCGACGCGCGCCGTAGCCGCAGTGCAGGGCGCGGACCCTAGTGGAGGGGGCGCCGGGAGGCAAGGCGGGCTACCGGCGCTCGCCCATCCCCGCGGCGATCTCCGCGTTGAACGCGCGCACAGCCGCCGCCGGCCCGTCGGGATAGCCCCACACCCCCGCCGACACCGCCAGGAAGTCCGCGCCCGCCGCGACCAGCGGGCGGCAGTTTTCGACTGTGACGCCCCCGATCGCCACGCAGGGGATCAGCATGTTCTCCTGCCAGATCGACAGGATCTCCGGGTCGGCGCGAGTCGGCGCGTCCTTGGTGGTGGTCGGGAAGAAGGCCCCGAACGCGACATAGTCGGCGCCGGCCTCCGCCGCCTCCATGGCCAGGTGCCGGCTGTCGTGGCAGGTCACGCCGACAATGCGGTCCTTGCCCATGGCCCGGCGCGCGTCGGCGTAGGTCCCGTCGCTCTGGCCGATGTGCGCGCCGTCGCAGCCGAGCTGGGCCGCCAAGTCCGGCCGGTCGTTCAGGATCAGCACCACGTCGCGCGCGCGGGCGACCGGCGCCAGGGCCTGCACGGCCGCGGCGATCGCCGCTTCGGGCGCGTTCTTCAACCTCACCTGCAGCGCCGCCACGTCGCCCCCTTCGCACGCGCCCGCGAAGGCCTGCGCAAAGGCCGCGGGGTCGTCGAGTGTCGGGGGCGTGATCAGGTAGAGACGGCATGGCTGCGACATGCGCCCCTCTTTGCCGCGTTTTACCGCGATGCGCCATTCACGTCGCCGCCGCGGGCTTGCGGAGGTGTTGACTGTGATTAGCTAAATATCTAGCTAACCGGCATGATCTACACGGTCCATCAGGCCAAGACCCAGCTTTCCAAGCTCATCGCGTCCGCGCTCGAGGGTGAAGAGGTCGTCATCGCGCGGGGTTCCGTGCCGGTGGTCAAGCTCACGCCGGTCAACGCCAAGAAACGCTCCCGCACCTTCGGCGCCTTCAAGGGCCAGTTCGAACTCACGGACGCCTTCTTCGAACCTCTTGCGGAGGATGAACTCAGGCTCTGGAACGGCGAAGGGCCGTGAGGCTTTTGCTCGACACCCATGCTTTACTCTGGTGGTTCCTGGGCGACCCTCTCTTGACGCAGACCGCTCGCGACGCCATCCAGTCGGACGCTTCCGAGGTCTGGGTGAGCGCCGTGTCGGCGATCGAGGTCACCACCAAATTCCGCATCGGCAAACTTCCGAAAGCGGCCAACCTGGCTGCGTCGTTCGAGGACATGGTCGCGAGCGAAGACTTCTCGGCCCTGCCGATCAGCGTGCGGCACGCCCGGCTCGCCGGCCTCCTGCCGATCCCGCACAGGGACCCGTTCGATCGCCTGCTGATCGCCCAGGCGCAGACCGAAGGCCTGACGCTGATCTCCAATGAGGCGATCTTCGAGTCTTTCGGCGTCATCCGCCTCTGGTGAGACGCAGGCCACGCAGGCCACGCAGGGTCTCCAAGTCGGCGCGCGCACCCTAGCCTGTCAGTTATATTCCAACGGGGAATAGATAATATGCCCCTCGCCCGCCCTGTGGCGGCCCCGCGCCCATCCCTATCTGCCGGGTCGCGGAGCTCCCCTTGCCGGGCGCCGCTGAAAGGGGACACCATGTCGATGATCACTGAACTGGCCGCCCACCTCGGCCTTGCGCCGGTGTCCGCCGCCAACCCCGGCGCCTACGCCACCTATATCGCTTCGCTCGTCGTCGAGTTCGGCGCCGGCGCCAGCCTGCTGGTGATCCTCGGCCTGCGCTTCGGTCGCGGCCTGCTGGGCTGGGTCGGCGGTCAGTCGATCGCGCCCCGGCACCTGCTCAAGCTCGCCATTCCCCTCGCCTGCCTGCTGACCAGCGTGGGCTTCCTGTCGATGAACATCCGTTAGGCCGGCGCAGGCCAGGGCGTGGGCGCGGCCTTCAACACGCCCGCGACCCAGGCGCTGAAGGCCCGCGCCTTGGCGCTGGGCAAGCGCCCCGCCGGATAGACGGCCCACAGCTCCACCGGCGAAAGGGTCCAGGCGCACAACAGGGGCGTGACCGTGCCCGCCTCCAGTTCGGGCGCGAAGGTCCAGGCGGTGGCGACGCCCAGGCCCAGGCCGGCGATCACGCCTTCTCGCAGGCCCTCGGCCGCGCTGACCGAGAGCCGGCTGCGCGGCCTCACCACCGTCTCCGCGCCATCGCGCGTGAACCGCCACTCATCGCCCCCCGCCATGCGGCTGAACACGATGGCGTCGTGACGCAGCAGGTCCAGGGGCCGTTCGGGCGTGCCCGCCCGCGCGAGGTAGGCGGGAGTGGCCACCACGAAGCGCGGGCTCTGGGCGATCTTGTGCGCCGTCATGGTGGAATCGCTGAGCGAGCCGGCGCGAAACGCCACGTCGATGTTCTCTTCCAGCAGGTTGATGCCGCGATCGTCCATGACCAGTTCGAGCCGCACGCCGGGGTGGGCGTCGAAGAACGCCGCCAGGAAGGGAATGAGCCGCAGGCGCGCGAAGGTGACCGGCGCGGAGACCCGCAGGCGCCCCTCCAGCCCGCCGCCGAACGCCCGCGCCGCCGCTTCGGCCTCGTCGGCCTCTTCCAGGGCCTTCTTGGCGCGCTCATAGAAGGCGGCGCCGGCTTCGGTCGGCGCGAGGTTGCGCGTCGAGCGCATCAGCAGGCGCGTGCGCAGGTGATCCTCCAGCCCGGCGATCGCCTTGGAAACGGCGGGCTGCCCCAAGCGCAAATCGCGCGCGGCGGCAGAAAACGATCCGGTCTCGACCACGCGGACGAAGGTCGTCATTACCTGGAACCTGTCCATCGACCTATTCCGTCAAGGCATGGATGCCATTGATACGCAATATCCGGCGCGGTTCGCCGGCACAAGCGCGCCGCTCCCGACCGGAAACGACGGCGGGCGGCGCCGGACAACCAGGACTGGCGATGCGCAGGCGACGGCCACCACGCTCACTTGACAAAATGCCACTAGGTTGCAATATGTAATATTCTGCCACACCCATGTGTGCGAGCTGTCGATCCGAGGCGGAACGCGATGACCATCCCAAAGCCCTGGCGCAAGGCCGCAACGGCGCCAGCCGCCACGGCTCAGACAAATACTTCGATAGTTCAACGCGATACCCGCACTCCAAGCCACGGGCGGACCGCCAGTGGACCGCCAGTGGACCGCCATTGGGCCGCCCGGTGGCCGCCGTGCGGACGCCTTGCGACCGCATCCCGCTCGCCGTCCCCTGGTCAACGGCGGCGCGCCGGGTTAGGGGGCAAGGACCAACTGAAAGGCCACGGCATGCAGGGCAAGGTCATCGCGGTCACCGGCGGGTTTGGGGCGCTCGGACGGGCGGTGGTGGAGGCCGCGCGCGCGGCGGGGGCCAAGGTCGCCGCCATCGACTTCGTGGCGGCGCCGGCGCCAGGCGATGACGGCGTGCTGCGGATCGGCGAGGTCGATCTGGCAGACCCCGAGGCCGCCGAACGCGCCATCGCGGAGGTCGTCGCGCGCTTTGGCCGGCTCGACGCCCTGGTCAATGTCGCCGGCGGCTTTCGCTGGCAGACTTTGGCCGACGGGGCGTTCGCCGGATGGACCGATCTCTATCGCATGAACGTGCTGACCGCCGCCGCGGCGTCGAAGGCGGCGGCGCCGCACCTGGCCGCGTCGGGCCACGGGGCGATCGTCAACATCGGCGCCAACGGCGCGGTCAAGGCCGCCGCCGGCATGGGGGCTTACGCCGCCGCCAAGGGAGGCGTGCACCGCCTGACCGAGGCCCTGGCCGAGGAGTGGAAGGGCAAGGTGAGGGTCAACGCCATTCTGCCCTCGATCCTCGACACCCCCGCCAACCGCGCCGACATGCCCAAGGCCGACCCGTCCGCCTGGGTGTCGCTGGCGGAAGCGGCCGCGGCGATCCTGTTTCTGGCCTCCGACGCCGCGTCGGGCGTGACCGGCGCCCTGCTGCCCGTGACCGGCCGGGTGTGACCAGCGTCGAGACGCCCATGGAACATCTCGATGTCCTGGTCGTGGGGGCCGGCATCTCCGGGATCAGCGCCGGTTACCACCTGCAGACGATGTGCCCAGGCCGCACCTTCGCCATCCTGGAGGGCCGCGAGGCGATCGGGGGCACGTGGGACCTGTTCCGCTATCCAGGCATCCGCTCGGACTCCGACATGTTCACCCTGGGCTTTCGGTTCAAGCCGTGGCTGGAGGCCAAGGCGATCGCCGACGGCCCCTCGATCCTGGCCTATCTGAAGGAGACCGCGCGGGAATTCGGCATCGACCGGCACATCCGCTTTGGCCGCAAGGTGGTGGGCGCCGCCTGGAACTCGCGGCAGTCGCGCTGGATGGTGGATATCGAGCGCGGGCCAACGCGGGAACGTGAACAGGTTTCGTGCAATTTCCTGTTCATGGCCACCGGCTATTACAACTACGCCCAGGGCCACCGCCCGCGTTTCGAGGGCGAGGAGGCCTTCGCCGGCCCGATCATCGAGCCGCAGTTCTGGCCGGAAGATCTCGACTACGCCGGCAAGCGGGTGGTGGTGATCGGCAGCGGGGCCACGGCGGTGACCCTGGTCCCGGCGATGGCGAAGACGGCGGCGCATGTGGTCATGCTGCAGCGCTCGCCGACCTATGTGGTGTCGCGGCCGGCCGAGGACGCCGTCGCCAATTCCCTGCGCCGATGGCTGCCGGCGACGTGGGCCTACGGCCTGGTGCGCTGGCGCAATGTGCTTGGCCAGATGTTCCTCTACGACCTGGCCCGCAAGAAGCCGGCCAGGGTCAAGAAGGCGATCATCGACATGGCGCGCGTGGCGCTGGGGCCTGGCCATGACGTCGACACCCATTTCACGCCCAACTACAATCCATGGACGCAGCGGCTGTGCCTGGTACCGGACGCCGACCTGTTCGAGGCGATCAAGGCCGGCCGGGCCGAGGTGGTCACCGACCATATCGAGCGCTTCACGCCGAGTGGAATCCGCCTGAAATCCGGCAAGTACCTTTCGGCCGACATCGTCGTCGCCGCGACCGGACTGGAGATGCAGGTGCTGAGCGGCGCGGCGTTCACGGTCGACGGCGAGCGCGTCGATTTCGCCAGGACGTTCAACTACAAGGGAATGATGTACAGCGGCGTGCCCAACCTGGCCTCGGTGTTCGGCTATATCAACGCGTCCTGGACCCTGAAGGCGGACCTGATCGCCAAACATGCGTGCCGCATCCTCAATCACATGGACCGCAAGGGCTTCAGCGAATGCCGTCCGGTCAACGACGACCCGGACATGGCGACCGCGCCGTGGTTCGACTTCACCTCCGGCTACATCCAGCGCGCCATGGAGCGGCTTCCCAAGACGGGAGCGTCCAAGCCTTGGGTCGCGCACCAGAATTATGTGAAGGACCTCTTCTACCTGCGCGGCGGCGCGGTGGACGACGGCGTGCTTCGGTTCTCCAGGCCCTCGGCGGCGGCCGCCCCGGCCCCGGCGCGCGCCGTCGAAGCCATGGCCGTGTCCTCATGACCCTGGACGAAGTCCTCGCGGAGCGCCGGTCCATACGGGCTTTCCGTCCCGACCCCGTGCCGCGCGAGGCGGTCGAGGACATCCTGCGCGCCGCCGCCCGCTCGCCGTCGGGCACCAACATCCAGCCGTGGAAAATCCACGTCGCCGCCGGGGAGACACGCCAGACCCTCGAACGCGAGGTCATGGCCCATCGCGAGACCGATCCTCACGATGTCCACGCCGAGTTTCCCCGCAGCCACAAGCGCAAGGAACCCTACACCTCGCGCATGCGTACGCTGGGCAAGGCGATGTACGGCCTGATCGGCATACCCAAGGGCGACCAGGCCGCGACCTGGCGCCAGTGGGGGCGCAACTTCCAGTTCTTCGGCGCGCCCGTCGGCCTGATCGTGACCATCGACAAGGACCTGGACGTGATGAGCTACCTGGATACGGGCATGTTCGTCCTGGCGATCATGCTGGCGGCCAAGGATCGCGGCCTGGACACCTGCGCCCAGGGGGCCTGGAACAACTACTGGAGCGTCACGCGGCGTGTCCTCGCGATCCCGGACGACGAATACATCGTCTGCGGACTGTCGCTGGGCTGGGCCGATGAGACCGACCCGGTCAACACCCTGGTCTCCGAGCGCGAACCGCTCGAGGCGTTCGCGACGTTCCATGGGTACTGACGAGACGGCGCCGCCTCAGGTTCGCCGCAGAGGGTGACTCCAGAAGCGGATGACGGACGCAACCGACAGGGCCACGCAGATGATGTTGATCGCCATCTCCATCTGCAGGCCTGAATCGGCCCACAGGCGGGAGGGACGATAGAGGCCGTTCAGCACGTTGAAATAGATGTCGATCAGGGCCAGGAACATCAGGGCGCCGCTGCCGACAAGGCCGAACAGTACGGCCTTGGGGTCCTTGGCGGCGAGGTAGAAGATCGCCAGCGCCGAGGTCACGGCGACAAAGCCGTCGGCTAGCGGAAACGCGCTCTCGAAGCCCATGTAGACGCGCATGAACGCCGCCGGATCGAGGGGGTCGATCAGCGCGACATTGGGTTTGGTGACGTCCGACACGAAGAAGGCGATCCAGTAGGCGCACATCGCCAGCACGCCGATCAGCATCAAGGCGCCGTGCAGGCGGTCGCCGCGAGTGGTGGACTGCGCCATCGAGGACTCCGCTCTCAGAACAGTGACAAGGAACGCGAGAGGATCGCCGCGGTCACCGGCGCCAGGCCCCACAGCACGCCGACGGCGGCGGCCTTGTCCGAAGAGCGCGTCAGGCCCAGCAGCGGCGCGTCTGACCAGGTCCAGCCATGGACGACGAACTCGTTGAGACCCTCGTAGATCAGGCCGATCACCGCCCCCAGCATGAACAGCAGAGGGACGATCTCGGCCAGCGGCCGCGTCCCACCGACCAGGCCGGCGATCAGCACGCCCTGCACCAGGCCGAACATGACGACCACATTGGCCAGCAGCGTGGCCTGGCTGGCGTAGCGCCAGAGCCGCAGGCGGCTGGACACGAGCTCGCACAACGAACCCAGCGCAAGCGAAATCACCAGGCATCTCAGCGGCGCGTCGGACAGCACGGTCTTTCATCCAGACAGAGGCAAGGGCTCGTTTGATCCGATGCGCGGCGCAAAGCGCCCCGGCTTTCGCATTCGATCGGTCGGATTTTGAAATTCGCGCTGCGTTTAAACGGGTCTAGCGGTTCGGGCGGGCGGCGCGGGCGCGGAATTCGCTGGGCGTCAGGCCGGTGGCTTCCTTGAAGGCGCGGTTGAACGGCGCGGGTGAGCCGAACCCCGCATCCAGGGCGATGGTCAGGATCGGCACTTCGCGCTGGGCAGGATCGATCAGCGCGGCCTTCGCCTCGCCAAGACGATACTGATTGAGAAAGGCGTTGAAGTTGCGCGCGCCCGCCCCCTGGTTGATCGCTCGGCGCAACCGGTAGTCGGCCACGCCCAGGCGCGCGGCGACGGCGGAGACCGTCAGGCGTTCCTGCCGGTACAGGCGCTCTCCGCGCATCAGTCGGTCGACGGAAGCAAGTAAGACTTCGTCTTCGGGCTGGGCCGCCGGCGGCGGCGGGACCGTCAGCGCCGTGGGCGGCGCGATCGCCGAGGGGTCGCGCCAGCCGAGCAGGCTGATGGTGACCGTCGCCGCCAGCATGAACAGCAGGGTGGCGTTCTCCAGCCGCCAGAGCGGCGAAGGCGGCCAATGGCGAAGCGGCAGTTCGGCCAGCGTCACCGCCATGATGATCATTCCGATGACGACGGACAGCACGACCCGCGCGCGCCGGCGGCTCTCGACCAGATCGCCGGTGCGTCCAAGGATCGCCGCGCGCAGCCCAAGGACGACCGCGACAAGCCCCGCGAAGCTGGCGAGGTCGCCGCTGAACGGCGGGAACAGGCCAGATTGCTGCAGGGTGCCTGGCGCCACCAGCACCAGCAGGGCCAGCCAGTGTGTCCAGCGCAGCTCGAAATCGTCGCGGAACCAGCTCTCCATGAACAGCCAGAAAAGGCCGGGCGTCGCCAGGTTGACGACCTGGATCGGCACCCGCCAGCCGCTGCGGAAGAAGCTCGCCGGCAGGGCCAGGGTGATCAGGAACGACACGCCCGCCAGCGCCAGCGTCAGGCCCAGCCGCGCGGTCAGCGAGGAGCGCACGTCGCGGATGAAGAAGATCGCCAGCAGCAGCAGCAGCGCCGTGGCTCCGCCGCGCATCAGTCCGTCCCAGTAGAGGAGATTCACCGTCATGGCGGGCCATCGGATAGACCAAACGACGCGGCGGCGACAGGTCGGCGCGCGTCGCGCCCGAAGCGGGTGAGCGCCTAGGCCGCCGTCCAGCCCCCGTCGATGGAGAGGTTCGCGCCGGTGACCTGCCTGGCTGCGTGCGAGCAGAGGTAGACCACCATGGCCGCCACGTCGTCGGGCGTGACGAAGGCCTTGGTGGGCTGGGCCTGGAGCAGGACGTCGTTGATCACCTGATCGCGGGTCAGGCCGCGGGCCTGCATGGTGGCGGGAATCTGGGCTTCCACCAGCGGCGTCCACACATAGCCCGGGCTGATGCAGTTGACGGTGACGCCGTCCGTGGCGACCTCCAGGGCGACGGTCTTGGTCAGCCCCGCAAGGCCGTGTTTCGCCGCCACATAGGCCGACTTGAAAGGCGATGCGACCTTCGAATGGGCCGAGGCGGTGGAGATGATCCGGCCCCATTTGCGCGCCTTCATGCCCGGCACGGCGGCGCGCATGGCGTGGAAGGCGGCCGACAGGTTGATGGCGATGATCTGCTCCCATTTGTCGATCGGGAAGTCCTCGACCGGGGAGACGAACTGGACGCCTGCGTTGTTGACCAGCACGTCCACCGCGCCGAAGGCTTTTTCCGCCTCGCCGATCATCGCCGCGATCTCGGCCGGTTTCGCCATGTCGGCGGCCGAATAGCGGGCCTGGACCGCGAACTCACGCTCGATCGCCGCGCGTTCTCTTTCGATGTCCTGCGGCGCGCCAAAGCCGTTGATGACGACGTTGGCGCCCTCGGCGGCGAGGGCGCGGGCGATGGCCAGGCCGATGCCGCTGGTCGAGCCGGTGACCACGGCGGTCCTGGATGCGAGGGTCATGAGCGGTCCTCCGGAGTCATGCGAGATAGTCGTGCAGCACGCGGCCATAGGGCAGGGTGAAGTCGACGATCTGGTGGCGGCCGCCGACGATGCGACGGACCGGCAGGTCGGCGACGCGGCAATTGACGTGCGGAATCAGGTGCAGGCGCGCCGGACCTTCCCACGCGCCGTGCACATGAACATTGGTGAGATTATAGCCGACGAGCTGGGCGATCTTGGGAGAGCCGTCGACATCGGGTATGAGCTTGAGATTGACGTTGAGGCCGCCGATGGCCTTGGCGACCTGATCGAGACGGTCGGCGAGGCTGACGTGTTTGAACCCCATGGTGCCCATGGCGACGCGCTCCTCGTCATAATGCAGGGTGCCGGTCAGGGTGTCCTTGACGACCTTGAGCCTGGGAACGCCCCATTTCTTCGGAAACCCCCAGATCTCCCGCCCGCCGGTGATCGGCGGCTCGTCGTCGAGGTACATCTGCAGGGAGTAGTTGCACGGCTCGCCCGCGAACAGGGCCGGGATGCCCGTCCCGCTCTCCTCGTAGTCGCCGAAACCCGATGCGTCGGGCATCTTCATCCATTCGTAGTAGGCAAGATTGCCCGGGGCGGGCGCCAGGGGTTCGGGCAAGGCGGCGCGCAGGGCCTCGGGGTCCGTCTCGTAGGTGATGATCAGGTACTCGCGGCGCAGGAAGACGAACGGCCCGCGCGGATAGCTGGGGCTGAACAGGGGCATGGACGACGCCCCCAGAATTTCGTCGCGGGTCACGGGTGCGTCTCCTTTTCGATGGCGCGCGCGGCGTCGATAGCCGGTGCGCGGGAGAATTCCTAATCCCCACAGCCGCGTTATCTCAATCGCTCGCCCGGGCCCTCAGCTCGCGATCTGCCGGTTGCCGTTGCGCACGAACAGGAGTCCCACGAAGCCGATCGCCAGCAGCACCGCGATCATCGCGAAGCCGCCCTGCTGACTGTGGAACATGCGCGTGCCGATATTGACCATCAACGGCGCGAGCCAGACCGTCGCCGTGCCGGACACCGCATAGGCGCCGAAGAAGGCGCCGGTCTGTTCGGGCGGTGTCAGGCGCGTCAGCAGGGTCCGGCTGGAGGCGTAGTGCGCGGTGATGAAGACGGCGTTGGAAAAGCCGATCAGGATGAAGATGCAGTCGGGCAAGGTGCGAAAGAACGGGCCGTTCCAAAGCGGCGCGTGCGTCGCGGGATCGTAGCGCCAGAGATAGAGGATCCGGTCCGGGGCCATGCCCAGCAGCGCGACGATGCCGACGAACGACATCAGGATTTCCATCTGCACCGCGCGCCTGGGACCCAGCGCGCTGTCGAACCAGCGCGCCATGAATCCTCCGCAGACCGCCAGCACCGTCAGGATGATCGCGATCATCAGCATGTCGAGCGCATGCCAGTGCATCACGCCGGTCGCGTAGATGCCGAAGAAGACCAGCACCGCCGTCATGCCGTCGACGTAGAAGCTGCGCGACACCAGGAAGATCGCCGCGTCGCGATACTGCCGCACGGTGGTCAGCATGGTCCACAGCGACCGCGCGCCATCCTTGAAAGCCTGGACGACCGATACGCCGCCGCGCGGCGCATCGGGCGTGAACAGCAGGATCGGGATGGTGCCCAGCACCAGCAACACCGCGCTCATCGGTCCGACGATCCGCTCGGGCTCGTGGAGCAGGGCGTCGAGCCCGAACAGCGGCGCCTTTGGCAGGAATGTCCAGCCGGCCGTGCCTGCGCGTCCGGGCAGGACGAAAGCCCACGCCGAGAATCCGAGCAGAGCCAGGGCGAAGGCGTTTCCCAGCGCCAGCGCCAGACTCGAGGCCTTGTGCGCGCCGCCCATGCCCGCCGCGCGCACAAGCAGTGAGTTGTGCAGCACCTCGGTATAGGCGAACAGGACGCCGATGACCGTGGTCATCAGCATCACCGCCACGACCGGCAGGCCCGACCCATCCGGCTTGGCCCACCACAGGCAGACCATCAGCGGCGCCATCATGGCCACGATCAGCGCCAGCCAGCCCTTGCGCCGCCCCAGCTGGTCGATCGAGGCGCCCAGGAAGGGCGCGGTCGCCATGGTGATCCAGCCCGAATACTGGCTCCAGCGCGAGATCACCTCCTGGCCCTTCACCGCGTCTGAATGCGGATAGCCGACCATCACCGAGGCGACGTAGGGCATGAAGATGTAGATGATGACCAAGATTACATAAGGGTCGCGCGCGCCTTCGAACAAGGCCCAGCTGACCGCCCCGCGGCTCAGGCGCGCGGCGGGGTCGTCGTCCTCGGCGCGCACGGCGATGAGGTCGGCCTCCGGTGCCAGCTCGGTCACAAGCGCCATGCTCCCTGGATTCGGGGCAGGTTTCTCCGGCCCCTTGCGCGAGACCCTAGCGGGTGGACGAGAGGCAGGCTAGCGCCGGCGAGCCGGCCCAGGCGGCGTCGGCGGGCGAGCGCGTGAAGACGGGGTTCGGTTTCATTCGGCATGTCGCGCGCGGCGCGGGCCCTACCATGCCACCTCGTTCTTGATGCGTTGCTCCAGCAAGGGATATTTGCGGCACAGCCGACGGAGATCCTCGCTGGGCAGGACCATAAGGCGCATCTCCGTGCGCGCGGTGACGCTCTTGAGATAGAGCGCGCCGTCGATAAGGGCTTCTTCACCGATCATGTCGCCGGCCTCCAGGTCCCACGAGCCGGTATCGTCCTCCGCCCGCGCGCGTCCCGAAATGATCAGGAAGAACTTTTCCGCCGGCTGACCGGCGGTGGCGACGCGGGTGTGGTCCTGAACCATGGTCGCGCCCATCAGATCGACGATCCGGGAGACCGCCTCCACGTCCAGACCCTCGAATAGAGGCTGGCGCTTGACCATGCTCCAGCTGATCGAGAATTCCCGGCGGTGCAGGCCGTTCACGAAACCCACCGAGATGATGCCGATCGGCATGGCGAACAGCACCAGGCCCACGACCATGGTGACGCCGGCGATAAGCTTGCCCAGGTAGGTGCGGGGCACGGCGTCGCCGTAGCCGACCGTCGAAAGGGTGGTGATCGCCCAGTACATGGAACTGGGCAGGGTGCCGAACCATTCGGGTTGTCCCGGACCTTCGACCAGATGCATGAGTTCGCCGGTGATGCAGACGGTGCACAGCAGCAGTATGAAGGATCCCAGCAGCGCCCTGCGCTCGGCGTAGAGCACGCCCAGCATCGCGGGCATGGCCTGTGAATAGCGGGCGATCTTGAGCAGCCGCAACAGGCGAAGAATGCGCAGGGCGCGAAGGTCGACCACGCCGCCCGTGAACAGGGTCACGAAATAGGGCAGGAACGACATGAGGTCGATCAGGGACATCGGACGCATGCAGAACCGCAGGCGGCCGGTGAGCGGCTTGTCGACGCCGATACGCGGATCCTCAACAGAGGCCCAGACCCGGATCAGGTATTCAACGGCGAAGGCGCACACCGTGAATGTCTCAAAAGCCGAAAAGAATGCGTGATAGGGCCCGTATATCGCCGGGACGGTTTCGAGTATGACGGCGATCACATTGGTCGTAATCAGCAGAATCAGGCCAAGTTCGACAAGTCTTCCGACGCCCTCGTCCGTTTGTCCTTCCTCGAGGACGTTGTAGACCCACTGTCGAAGCCCTTGCCGACCCCGATCCTTGTCGTCGACCGATATCCGCCTGCCCGGCGCCGGCGCCGCCTGATTGTCCATCATCGGTCCCAAGTGTGGTTGGCTCGCCGCCTGTATACTCCTCGACGGCTGCGGTGCCAGACCCGCCACGACTCGTGTGCGCAAGGCGCGGAACATTGATTTTCCCCAACAAAAATTGCTCGACGCAGGGAGTTCCTGGCGCGCCTGGGCGAGCCGGCGCGTTCCCGCGGACGATGGCGGCAGGGCGCTTCTTTCTTGCGCTCGATCGGACGGCTACAATGCGCCCCCAAAGTTCGACCGATCCGATTGGATGGTAGTTTGACTGCGACCCGCCTGCTGATTTTCGAGCCATCCTTCAAGCGCGTCGAAGCCCGGCTCGCCAAGTATTTCCCTGGGCTGACGCCGCTCATTGTCGACGCGTCGGGCGCCATCAGCGTGGGCGGCGCGCCGATCTCCGCGGAGGATGCGCGGCCTGTCGCCGCCTGGGCCAGCGGAGAACTCTATCTCAGTCCCGCCGCCCGCAATTTCCTGGTGGCGATGCTGAAGTCGCCTGATCTGCGCTGGGTTCAGAGCGCGGCCGCCGGCTTCGACCACCCGATGTTCGCCGACATTGTCCGCAAGGGTGCAACTCTGACCACCAGTCACGGCCAGGCGGTGGGGATGGCGGACTATGTGCTCGCGGGGGTGCTCGATCATTATCAACGCGGGCCCGAGCGTCGCGCGGCGCAGCAGGAGCGGGCCTGGACCCGCCTGCCCTTTCGCGAGATCCTCGGATCAAACTGGCTCGTCGTCGGTTTTGGATCGATCGGACAAGAGATCGCCAAACGCGCGCGCGCATTTGGGGCGAGGATAACCGGGGTGCGGCGCGATCCTTCCACACACCCGCTGGCCGATGAGATCATTCCTCTCGCGGCCGTGCATGAAGCACTGCCGCGCATGGATGTCGTGGCGCTCTGCCTGCCTGCGAGCAAGGCGACGCGGCGCCTCGCGAACACCGGCTTCTTCGAAGCGATGAAGACGGACTCCGTTCTCGTCAACGTCGGCCGCGGATCGCTCGTGGACGAACAGGCTCTGGTGTCGGCGCTGGATCGCGGCAAGCCGGCGCACGCCGTCCTGGACGTGTTCGAAACCGAGCCCCTCCCTGACGACAGCGTGCTGTGGACGCACCCGCGCGTCCGCCTGACGGCCCACGCCTCCGGCGAATCCGGGGGCCAGCAGACGCGCAACCAGGCTCTCTTCCTCGAAAACCTCGAGAGGTTCCTCGCCGGAGCGCCCCTGCTGAACCAGGCGAGCCCCGGCGATGTTCTGGATCCGCCGTAAGGCGCCGATCTTATTCGACCGCGACCATTGACACCGTCCGACGTCGTGCGTGTACTCGGCGCCAACAAGTCTCGTGAATGGGACGGGCCGTCGGATGAAGTGGCATTGGGCAGGATTGGCGCTGGGAATGGCCGTCGCAGGCGCGGGATACGCGCGCGCGGCGACGATCGTCATCGGTAACAGCCTGGCCGAGGCCTGTTCCAAAGCCGCCCTCGCGGATCGCTCCGACCCGCAGTCGCTCGGGCAGTGCGACTTGGCGCTCCAGAGCGAGATTCTCGATGCGCGCGACCGCGCCAGCACCTTCGTCAACCGCGGCGTCATGCGGCTCAGGCGCGAGGAATTCGAGTTCGCCCGCGCCGATTTCGACGCCGCGATCGCCTTGTCGCCCAAGGTCGCCGAGGCTTACCTCAACCGCGGCGCGGTGTCCGTCGGGGAAAAGCGCTTTCGGGCAGGGCTCGACGACATCAACAGTGCATTGCGCCTCGGGGTCAAGGAACCGGAAAAGGCGTACTTCAATCGAGCCCTCGCCTACGAGGGTCTCGACGACGAGACCTCGGCCTACCTCGATTTTCAGCAGGCCCTGGCGCTGAAGCCCGGCTGGGACCTACCGGCGCACGAACTGATGCGCTTTGCGGTGTCCCGCCGTCAAAGGCCGGGTTGACGCCCACCCACAAGAGCGTAGTTTTGGGCTCATTCTCCGGGGTGTCCCGTCCAAGGGACTGAGAGGCCGCTGCAGCGGCAACCCGCCGAACCTGATCCGGGTCATGCCGGCGGAGGGAGGGAACGCGAACGCCACACGAGGCGCAAACCCCCAGATCTTCGCAGGTCATGCCGCACACCTAAGAGGCAAGGACCGCGCCATGAACATTCAATCGCCGATCGCATCCACTATCCCGACCGGGGAAAGACCCGGATCGCGCAAGGTCTACCAGGGCGGCCGCCTTCATCCCTGTCTGCGGGTGCCGTTTCGCGAAGTGGCCGTGCATCCCTCCGCCGGCGAACCGCCGGTGACGCTCTACGACCCTTCGGGGCCCTACACCGATCCGACGGTGACCATCGACATCAAACGCGGCCTCGAACGGCCGCGCGAGGCCTGGGTTCTGGCGCGCGCCGACGTCGAGCCCTTGCCCGCACGGCCCGTTCGTCCCGAGGACAACGGCAACGCGAGCGGCCGCCACCTCGCGCCGCAGTTCGCGTCCCACCGTCAGCCGCTGCGCGCCAAGGGCGGGGCGGCCGTGACCCAGCTCCAATATGCCCGCGCAGGCGTCGTCACGCCGGAAATGGAGTTCGTCGCCATTCGCGAGAATCTGCGGCGCGAGGCCGGCGCGCCGTTCATCCGCGACGGCGAGGATTTCGGCGCGGCGATACCCGATTTCGTGACGCCCGAGTTCGTGCGCGATGAAGTGGCGCGCGGCCGGGCGATCATTCCGGCCAATATCAATCACGGCGAGCTGGAGCCGATGGCGATCGGCCGCAACTTCCTGGTCAAGATCAACGCGAACATCGGCAATTCGGCCGTGCTCTCCTCGGTCGAAGATGAGATCGACAAAATGGTCTGGGCGATCCGCTGGGGCGCCGACACCATCATGGACCTTTCCACGGGGCGAAACATCCACAACATCCGCGAGTGGATCTTGCGCAACTGTCCAACCCCGCTCGGCACCGTGCCGATCTACCAGGCGCTGGAGAAGGTCGGCGGCGTCGCCGAGGATCTCAATTGGGAGGTGTTCCGCGACACCCTGATCGAGCAGGCGCAGCAAGGCGTAGACTACTTTACAATTCATGCCGGCGTGCGCCTCGCCTACGTGCCGCTGACGGCGAGCCGGGTGACCGGGATCGTCTCGCGAGGCGGCTCGATCATGGCCAAGTGGTGCCTTGCCCACCACCGCGAAAGCTTCCTCTACGATCATTTTGAGGACATCTGCGACATCATGCGCGCTTACGACGTGTCTTTTTCTCTCGGCGACGGCCTGCGCCCCGGCTGCATCGCCGACGCCAACGACGCCGCGCAGTTCGCCGAGCTGGAGACCCTGGGCGAACTGACCAAGGTCGCCTGGAAACACGGGGTGCAGGTGATGATCGAAGGCCCGGGCCATGTCCCGATGCACAAGATCAAGGCCAACATGGACAAGCAGCTGAAGACCTGCCACGAGGCTCCCTTCTACACCTTGGGCCCGCTGACGACGGACGTCGCGCCCGGCTACGACCACATCACCTCGGCGATCGGCGCGGCGATGATCGGATGGTTCGGCACGGCCATGCTCTGCTACGTCACGCCCAAGGAACACCTCGGCCTGCCAGACCGCGAGGACGTCAAGCAGGGCGTGATCGCCTATAAGATCGCCGCACACGCGGCCGATCTGGCCAAGGGCCATCCCTCGGCGCGCGCCTGGGACGACGCCCTTTCCAGGGCGCGTTTCGAATTCCGCTGGGAAGACCAGTTCAACCTCGGCCTCGATCCCGAGACGGCGCGCGAATACCACGACGAGTCTCTCCCCAAGGAAGCTCACAAGACCGCTCACTTCTGCTCGATGTGCGGCCCAAAGTTTTGTTCGATGAAGATCAGTCAGGAAATCCGCGCCGCCGCAGGCGCGCAGAACGACGTGGCGAGCGCGGGAATGGCCGAGATGGCGGAGAAGTTCAGGCAGACGGGCGGGGAGATCTACGTTCCGGAGGGGTGACGCAGGCGCTCAAAATCAGTACACGTTACAAGTTTTAGACGGCGTCCCGACAGCCCTACGCCTAGCGCCATCCTTACGTCTTGAAATGATCGGTTGGAGGTGTTCGGGCGTTTTTCCACGGCCGATCTGCCTCGCGCCACAGATAGGCTCGCCGCCCCTGGCTTCACCCAGTCTGCACCCAGATAGAGCCTTGCCGACAAGATGGGCGTGACGCAATGTCGTCGCGCCTGAAGTTTACGTTGCGGCGCCGCACCTTGCGACTAGGCCGCCAATTCAAAAAAAAACGCCCGTACGGCCGCAAATTGAGACGACAGCGCACGCCACTATAGTCGAGTCAATGTCTATCAATTGGACGAAATTGAGACGCGTTCTATTTCCCGCTTGCCTGAACTGAGATTTTCACGAACAGTGGCGCTCAACGCACGGCGACAGAGGCCTTCGGGTCGACCGGCCGAATGCGAAAAACGAGCCTCGAAAAATCGGGGCGTTAGGGAAGCGACAACGCGCTCCGAATAACCGGGGCGGCAGGGAGAGGGTCGAATGAATCTTCGTAAGCGAGGACTTCTGTGCGCCGCGGCCGCGCTTTGCTCCGGCGCAGCGGGCTGGGCCGATGCTCAGGGGGGCGCCGGGGCGAAAGGGACCACCGTCGGCGAGGTCGTCGTAACGGCGAACAAGCGACAAGAGAATATCCAGAATGTCGGCGCGTCGGTCGTGGCGGCCAGCGGTGACAAGCTTACCCAATTGGGCATCACCGATACGGCTTCGCTGCAGAAGATCGTGCCGGGATTCAATGTAACGCCCAACTATTACGGCACCAACGTCTTCACGATCCGCGGCGTCGGATTCCAGGACACGTCGCTGGCCTCCAGTCCGACCGTGACCGTCTACGCCGACGAGGCGCCTCTGCCGTTCTCCATTCTCTCACAGGGAACCACACTCGACCTGCAGCGGGTCGAAGTGCTGAAGGGCCCGCAAGGCACGCTGTTCGGCAACAACGCCACGGGCGGCGCCATCAACTACATCGCCAACAAGCCGACCGACACCCTGCAGGCCGGCTTGGATACGACCGTCGGCAATTTCGGGACGGCGTACGTGACTGGCTTCATCAGCGGCCCGCTCACCGATACGCTGGGCGCACGCCTCGCGCTGCAGTCGAACCAGAGCGGCGCCTGGCAAAAGGGGTATGGCCCGATGACCGGCCAGACGATCGGTGGAACCGATTTCATCAACGGCCGCCTTTCGCTGCAGTGGAAGCCCACCGACAAATTCAAAGCCCTGTTCACGGTGAACGGCTGGCATGACAGGAGCTATAACCAGATCGGGCAGTACGCCGGCTCGGACCCCGACCGGAACCAGCCGCTCAATCCCTTGGAAGCGAATTTTCCCCTTCCGCCGCATGACGACCGGGCCGCGGCGTGGCAAAGCTGCGTCAACACCTCACCGTTCGATCCGCTCTCGGGCCAGAATGGCGGCACCCTCTACTATACGCCCTACTTTCCCGACGGCTCCAAAGTCACGAGCGGACCAACGACGGGCATTGTGCCGGCCGGCCTGCATCCGTTGAATTCCGAGTCGCAAGGCGCCGGCTCGCTCGCCCAGACCGGAGGCATACCGACGACCTGTGTGCCGCCTCGCCGAGACAACACGTACGTCTCCTCGACGTTGCGCATGGACTACGATCTTGGAAACAACACGATCGTCACGTCCTTGACGGAATTCCAGAAGTTCAACCGCAACGACGCGGTGGACGGCGCGGGCGTGCCCTACAACAGCTACCAGTCTCTGCAGAAAGGCAAGATCACCAGCGTCTACCAGGAAGTGCGCATCGCGGGGAAATGGTTCGACAAGGGCTCCTGGATCATCGGCGGAAACTACGAGTACGACAACACCTACGACCGGTTCCTGCAGACTTACAACGGCTCCCAGTCCAGCCCCGTCGCTCTGCCAGGGGCTGAATTCTGCGGGCCTTACAACCCCGCCATCACCACCAACAGCTGCACGAGCGCCGAGTCGGCGACTATCCTGCAGCAAAGCGGGGTCGCTGCGCCCAACCCGGCATATAACGCCACCCTCTATCCACAGGTCTTCAACTATACCTTGGGGCCGACGGCCCCGACCGACAGGCAGCAGACCCATACCTACGCCGTCTACGCGAGCGGCGAATATCCGCTGCGGGACAATCTGTCGCTTATCGGCGGAGTCCGCTTCACCCAGGAAAACAAGTCGGCCCAAGTCTGCGGCGAAGACGGCGGCGACGGCACCTACGCCTTTGACGCGACGCGGATATCCGACCTGCTCCAGTTCCTTGACCCGAAGGGCTACATCAACACCACTTATGCCGGGGCCAATGAGACCAACAAGGTCAACGGCTACATCAGCCCGACGGACGCCTACCTCAACCCCGGCGGGGGCGACGCGATAAATCCGGGACCGGGGGGCTGCACGCTCATCGGACCAGGGCCGCAGTATCAGATACAGGGCGCCAACCTGCCGACGGCCCACCTCAACGAACACAACATCGCTTGGAAGGCGGGCCTGAACTGGAAGATCCAGCCTCAGACCCTGCTCTATCTGTCGATCAGCCAGGGGTACAAGGGTGGAGCGTTCCCCACCATCGCGGAGACGGAACTGACGCAGAACGCCCCCGCGAAACAGGAATCTCTGCTGTCCTACGAGGGCGGCTTCAAGGGGACATGGCTGGACCATCAGCTGCAGGTCGACGGCGCGGTCTTCTACTACGACTACAACGACAAGCAGATCCTCGGCGCGGTGGCCGACCCGGTGTTCGGCGCCCTGGCCGAACTCGTCAACGTCCCCAATTCGCACGTGATAGGCTTCGAACTCTCGGCGGTTGTGGCCCCGAAGTTCATGGATGGCCTGACGATCACGCCCTCGGTGAGCTATCAGAACAGCCGCATCGATGGGTGCCCGCAGACCGTCGCCTCGACGGCCTCCGGTTCCTGCCGCAACGGGCATTACTTCGCGACGACCGCGTTCCCGCAGACGGGCCAGGTCGATGTGACCGGCGAACACTATCCGGACGCGCCGGTCTGGGAGGCCACGATCAATGCCCAATACGACTGGAAGATCAACAACGATCTCAACGCGTTCGTGGGTCTGAACGCCGCCTACAACGACACGACCTACACAGGCTTTGTCGACCAGAATCCAGGCCCTCATTTCACCTACCCGCGACCGCCCAATGGGATCGTCTACGACGACCTCAAGATTCCGGCCTATGCCACGCTGGACCTGCGCGCCGGCCTTTCGCACGGACCCTGGCGCGTGATGGTGTGGGGCCACAACGTGACGAACACCTACTATTGGACATCGTATGATCGGGTTAACGACACTAATTTGAAGTATACCGGCATGCCCGCTACCTACGGCGCCACAATAAGTTATCGCTTCCACTAGGTGGATTTCAACCCCCCCGCTGAAGTGCGGCTAAGCATCCCAAGAGGCCTGTGAGGCCAGACTTCGCGGGCCTCCTTGTGTGTTGCCGCGGCCGTCTTCAGGCGCCGCGCCGCGCCGCGCAAGTCTGGGCGCGTTCGCCGCGACCGCGTCAACGCAGTTCGTCGAAGATCTGCGCCAGTCGAGCACGGGCATGATCCTCGCCCAGGCCCATGTCGGTGAATTCTCCCTCCGCCACCGCGTCGGCCAGGCGCTCGAGTTCGAGCAGCCTCACGGTGATCGCCTCGGGCGACGGCGCCGGACGAGGCGCGGACCAGTGGGCGATTTGTGCGATCTGACGACGTCGCCAGACCGCCCTGGCCTCTCGGACGCGGTTGTCATCCAGCGCCAGGGTTTTCAACCCGCGGCGGAATGTTCGATAGAGACGGTGATGGCCGATCAACGCCTCGGCGAGCGTCGCGCCGCTGGCGCGCTGGCCTATGAGGCGACCTATGGTGACGCCATCCTCGCGCTGCCAGCCACCGTAGACCGCCAGAAAGATGTCCGTCTTGTCCTTGAACCAGCGATAGAAGGTCTGCGGCGCGAACCCCGCTCGGCGAGCGATCTTGTTGCTGTCTGTGCCCGCGAAGCCGTGGTCGACGAATTCTTCCCTCGCCGCGGCGACGAGGCGGGCTCGCGTTGTCGGGCTAGGCGTCGGCGCGTCCATGGGTGACAACAGGTCCGAGGCAAGGTGACGTACACGCCACACGGTGATAGTCGAATCACGCCGGGTTAAGCGCGAACGAGGCGCGGCTACAGCGGGCTCAAAGTCCGGCGGCGCTGCGCTCCAGCCGGGCAAGAGCCCATTGCGCGGCCTCCCTGACCACTTCGTCCGCGTCGTCCAGCCGTTCCCTGGCGACCTCGGCCAGCGCCGGATCGGCCGAGTTACCGACCGCGTAGACGACATTGCGCACGAAACGGTCGCGGCCGATACGCTTTATCGGGCTGGCCGAAAACATCGCGCGAAATCCGGTGTCGTCGAGCGTCGCCAGGTCGGCCAGCGCCGGCCCGCGCAATTCTTCGCGGGCGTGCAGCTTCGTCTCGCGGGCCACGCTGGCGAACTTGTTCCAGGGACAGACGGCCAGGCAGTCGTCACAGCCGTAGATGCGGTTTCCCATTGCCGTGCGATAGCGCTCGGCCACCGGTCCCGCATGCTCGATGGTCAGATAGGAGATGCACGCGCTAGCATCCAGCTTGTACGGGGCTACGAAAGCCTGGGTGGGGCAGACGTCGAGACACGCCTGGCAGCCGCCGCAGCGATCCACCGCCATTGCGTCGGCGGGCAGGGCCAGGCTGGTCAATATCGTTCCAAGGAACAGCCACGAGCCGAACTCGCGCGACACGAGATTGGTGTGCTTGCCCTGCCAGCCGACGCCCGCCAGAGCGGCGAGGGGCTTCTCCATCAAGGGAGCGGTGTCGACGAAGACCTTGACCTGGCCCCCCGTGGTGCGGGCGACGAGCCCGGCCAGCGTCTTGAGCCGGCCCTTGATGATGTCGTGGTAGTCGCGTCCCTGAGCATAGACCGAAATCGCCGCGCGCGACCGGTCCCTCAAGGCTTCCAGCGGATCGACATCCGGTCCGTAGTTCAGGCCCAGGACGACGGCCCCGCGGGCGTCGGCCCACATCCGGGTCGGGTGCGACCGGCGCGCCGCGGTGGTCGCGAGCCACGCCATTGTCCCATGGCGATCTTCGGCGACGAACTCCGCCAGTCTGGCGGCGGCCGGCCAGGGCGCGGTGACGGAGGCGAACCCACAGACGTCGAAGCCGACGCTGGAAGCCTGGGCGCGGATCAGCGGCCGTGGGTCGCTAGAAGTCGAGGTCGTCATAGTGGGCCGCCGGCGCGAGGCCCGGCCACCGGTCGGTGAGCACCGAGCGAAACGCAGGTCTGGACTTGACCTTCATGTACCAGGTCTTCACCGCCGGGACGTCGCGCCACGGGATGTCGCCGAAATAGTCGAGGACGGAGATGTGCGCCGCGGCGGCGAAATCGGCCAGGCTCAGACGGCGTCCCGCCAGCCAGTCACGCGCCTGAAGCAGCTTTTCCATCATACCAAGATGCGCCCGCAGGGCGTCGCGCCCCTGGCGCATGTGGTAAAGGTCCGGCGCGCCCATTTTCAGCAGCCTCTTTTCGAGCTTCTCGTGCAGGAGGTAGGCGTTGACCTCATTGTCGAACTTGCGGTCGAACCACTGCATGAGCCGGCGGGCCTCGGCCCGGTCGGCGGGCTCAGCGCCCAGGAGGTCGTGTTCGGGAAATTGCTCCTCGAGATATTCGAGGATCGCCCTGGCCTCGCAGACGATGACGGTCCTGCCGGCCGTGCGCTCAACCAGGACCGGCGTGACCCCGGACGGATTCAACGCGAGGAACTCTTTTGGCTGTTCCCAGTAGCGCACCACCACTTCTTCAAAGGGCAGCCGCTTTTCCGCCAGACAAAGGCGCGCCTGCCGGGAAGCCGGATCCAATGGAAAATGATGCAGCGTGCGTTCGAGGATCATCGGGGCCCGGAGGTATAGCCAATTGCGCCGGGCGAACAACGCCCCACGCCCTCTCAAGGTGGCGTTAAGATGCCGAAGAAAGCAATTCGACCCGGCTCTCGGCGTTTTCCGCAAAAGCGCCGCCATGCGGTTCCGCCCTGCCGCGGGGGTCCGCATGAATGATGATGTCGGCCACCGGAAACTCTCCAAGGATGCGCTTTTCCGCCGCCACCACCGCTTGATGGGCGGCGACCAGCGAGATATCGGGATCGAGATCCGCATGCATCTGAAGATGCACCACCGGCCCCGCGGCGCGTGTCCTGAGCTGGTGGACGTCGGTGATACGCGGATCCTCCGTTACCAGGGCGACGATCCGCTCACGCATGGCCTGCGGAAGTTCATGGTCCATCAACTGGCTGGACGCTTCACGGAATACCGCGACCGCGCCGAAAAGAAGAATGGCCCCGACGGCGAGCCCCGCCATCGCGTCCAGGCCGGACCAGTGAAACATGGCGGCGGCCCCGATCCCGGCCAGCGCGATCACGTTGGATCCGAGATCGGCGGCATAGTGAGCGCGGTCAGCCGAGACAGCCACGGACGCCGTGCGCCGCAGCAGATCGGACTGGGCGGCGATCAGGCCCCCCGTCATCACGATCGAGAGCGCCATGACAGCGACGCCCCAGCCGCCATTCTCGAGACGCCCGGGACGCATCAGATGCTCGATCGCGTCCCGTCCGATCAAGGCTGCCGAGGCGAACACCAGACCGGCCTGAATCAGACTGGCGAAAGCCTCCGCCTTGCCGTGGCCGAAACGATGCTCCGCGTCCGGCGGGGCGGCGGCATAGCGCACCGCGAAGAATGTGATTCCGGACGCGATGAGGTCCAGACCGGAGTCGGCCATCGACGCGAGCAGGGCGACCGACCCCGTGGCCAGCCAGACGATGGCCTTCAAAGTGACGAGTATGGACGCCACCGCCATCGACAGGCCCGTCACCCGGCGGGTGAGGGCGGAGCCCTCGTCTGGGGGGAGCGGGTCGATGTTCATGATCTCCAGTTTAGGCGCTTCGGCCCGTTCGCTACAGCGCGAACGACTCTCAGGCGGCCGCCCGTGGCGCCGGTCCGACATAGCGCGACTGAGGCCGGATCAGCCGTCCGCCGGCGACCTGCTCCCTGGCGTGGGCGATCCACCCAGCGACACGACCCATGGCGAAAACGCAGGTGAAGACGGAGGGGGGGAACATCAGGGCCTCGAGAAGCAAGGCCGTGTAGAGTTCCACGTTCGTCTGCAGCGAGCGGGTCGGCTTGCGTTCGCGCAGTATGTCCAGGGCCGCCGCTTCCACCGCCTCGGCGAGCAACAGCCGCGAGGGTGGCGCATTCGACGCCGTGGCGAGCGCGCGCACGGCGCGCTTGAGAGCATCGGCGCGCGGATCGCGGACCTTATAGACGCGGTGCCCGAATCCCATCAGCCGATCGCCGCGGTCCAGGGCGCGCACCAGCCATGTCCGGGCGCCCGCCAAATCGCCCACGCCATCGAGCATCTCGATCACCGGGCCGGGGGCGCCTCCATGCAGCGGCCCTTTGAGCGCGCTAATTCCGCTCAGCACCGCAGAGGTCAGACCCGCGCGGGTCGAGGCGGTCACTCGGGCGGCGAAGGTCGAGGCATTCAGCCCGTGATCGGCCACCGTGACCAGGTAGGCGTCGAGTGCGGCGATCTCGGCGGCAGATGCCGCAGCGCCCCGGATCATGCGCAGGATGTCCGCGGCGTGGCTGCAATTGCGATCGGGCGGCACGATCGCGGCATTCGCCTGCCCACGGACCACCGCCGCGGTGAACACGGCCGGCGCCGCAACCAGGCGCAAGGCGGTCGCGAGGTCGTCGCCGTCGGCGAGACGGGCGGTGAGCGCGCGCATCGCCTCGATCGGGGTTCGCCGCAGGAGGGCGGCGTCGAGACCAGAAACCTCCTCGAAGACCTCCGAGCGCGCCGCGCCGAGCGCGCTGTTCAGCCTATCGGGAAGACCGTCGAAAAAACCGGACCACAACAGAGCCGTGACGTCCTCGAACGTCCAGCCGCCCAGTTCGTCCAGTGATCGGCCTCGGATCACCAACCGGCCGGCGTCGCCATCCACCTCGGAAAGAACGGTCTCCGCCGCCACCACGCCTTCCAACCCATCCGCGAGCTTATCCATTTTGCCCATCGCCAATCTCCTTGAATTAAGCCTCCGAGGATGGCACTTTCAGGAATGAATCAAGATTGATCAATTTATTCAATATATCGATGATGGAATGGCTGACGGCGGACGATGCGATGCAACGGCTCGGCGTGCGGGCGCAGACGCTCTATGCGTACGTCAGCCGAGGACAGATTCACGCGGAACCCGACCCGGCTGAACCCCGGCGCAGTCGCTATCGCGGCGCCGACATCCACGCGCTGGCGGTGCGAAAGGCGCGCGGACGCAAGGCGGCCAATGTCGCCGAAGGGGCGATCGCCTGGGGCGAGCCGGTGCTCACCTCATCCATAACGACGGTCGCCGATGGTCGCCTGTATTATCGCGGAAGGGACGCCGTCGTGCTCGCCGCGTCGGAAACCTTCGAAGGCGTCGCCCGACTTCTGCGCCAGGACGATGGGCTGGCGCGGCGACTTGCGGATCGGCCCCCGCCCCCCGACGGGGCGACCATGCGCGAGCGGGCGTTCGCGGCGCTCGCACGCCGGGCCGCTCAGGAGCGACCGGCAAGCGGGCAGTCGCCCGCGGACCTGGCGCTCGAGGGCGCAACCCTGCTCGATATCCTCGCCGACGCCGTCGTCGGGGCGACATGGAGCGGGCCGATCCACGAGCGGCTCGGCCGGGCCTGGGGCTGCGGGCGCGTGGGGTGCGACCTGATCCGCCGCACGCTGGTCCTTCTCGCGGACCATGAACTCAATGCGTCCACATTCGCCGCGCGCGTCGCCGCGTCAACCGGCGCGTCCCTGGCCGCGGCCTGCCTCGCCGGTCTGGCGACCTTGTCGGGACCGCTGCATGGCGGCGTGTCGGAACGGGTGAGGCGGCTGGCGGCGGAGGCCCGCTCGATCGGGCCCGAAGAGGCCGTCGCGGCCCGTCTCGCCCATTGGCCAAGCGCGCCCGGCTTCGGCCACCCGCTTTACCCCGAGGGCGATCCTCGGGCGCGGGCCCTGTTGCAGGGTTTCGCGCCTTCGACTGAAATTGGGGATCTCGTCCGGGCGGCCGAACACATGACTGGAGAGCCCGCCAATGTGGATATCGCCCTTGTCGCACTGGCGGAAGCGCTCGACCTGCCCGATGACGCTCCGTTCGTCCTGTTCGCCGTCGCCAGATGCGCGGGCTGGACCGCTCACGCGATCGAGCAGATCGGCACGGGCGCGCTCATCCGCCCTAGGGCGCGGTACGCCGGTCCTGCGCCCAGCGCCGATCGACCAGAGGCCTGGGATCACCGGCGACACCGCGTTGGATGAGCGAGAGGCCCTCGAGGGCGACCCTGCGCCCCGTCAGGAAGCGAGATTGCCAGGCGTAGCCCACGCGATAGAGGGAACGGTCGACGCGCATGTCTCCGTCCTCGACATAGGTGGTGACGATCGCCACTGGTAGCACGCCCTCTCCGCTCGACTTGGCGTGCGCGGCGCGGAGCGCCCGCTCGAGTCCAGGACCGATCCAATCGATGTCGATCCTCGGCTCGGCGGCGGAGACGGTCACGGCGTCCGCGCGCACGTCGGAGGGGAAGAGGTATTGCTGGCTCTGGACGGCCTGGGTCGATCTGAGCGGGGCCAGTTCCAGCCGGCGGCCGCCGTCCTTCACGCTGCCCGTCAGGACGAAGGCGGCTTCGGCATGGGCCTGAGTGACGTCTTGACGCTCGGCCACAGCCCGCTCCCGATGGGCGTCCCAATAGCTGAGCGCGGAGATCACCACGGCCAGCACGGCCGCGCCCTCGCCGATGTTGATCCAAAATCGGCGCCGTTGGCCGGCTTCGCTCACCGCGCCGGCGCCGACGCCGCGGCCGCCGACATCTCCGCATACTGACCGCCCCTGCGGTAGCGGTACAGGTAGGTCGGGATGACGGTGTGGAGCGGCGTGGCGGCAAGCCCAAGATCGGCCAGGCCAAGCGCGCCGGGCTGGACGACATTGTCGGTCCTCAGCGATTCGACCTGGTCGGAAGTGATCGGAGGCGTCAGGCCAGCGCCGGCCAACAGGTCCCCGGCTGCGCCCAGGACCTTGGCGGCGGCGAACGGCACCGGGACAAGTACTCGCTTGCGGCGGATCTCCGCGAGCATCAGCTCCATCAGCGCCTTGAAGGTATAGATTACGGGCCCCCCCAGTTCAAACGTCCGGCCGACCGTGTCAGCGTCGGTCAGTCCCGCCACACTCGCGGCGGCCACATCGCCCACGAACACCGGCTGAAAACGGGTCGCGCCTCCGCCGATCAGCGGCAAGGCCGGCGATAGGGTGGCCATGGCGGCAAATCGGTTGAAGAAGGCGTCATCGGGACCAAAGATCACCGACGGGCGCATGATGGCGGCGCCCGCAATCTGCTCTCTGACCGCCGCTTCTCCCGCGGCCTTCGAGCGGCTGTATGCGGATGTCGAGTCCGGATTGGCCCCTAATGCGGAGATGTGTACGAAGCGCCGCACGCCACCGGCCGCGGCCAGTCGGGCTACGGTCTGGGCGCCTTCGACATGTAGCGCATTGAACCGCTGCCGGCCGGATTCATGCAGCACGGCGACGGCGTTGACACACGCTTCCGCGCCGTCGAGCGCCCAGGCGATCGAGGCCTCATCGCGGATGTTCGCCTGAACGATTTCGATCTGGCCGACATCACCGAGCATGCGCAGTCGGTAGCCTCGCCCAGGGTTCCTCACCGCGACCCTGATCCGCGCGCCTCGTTTGGCGAGAGCGCGGACGATCTGGCTGCCCACAAATCCGGAGCCGCCAAATATCGTCACCAATCCCTGCATTGCCGCGCCCTGTTCCGTATCGAAAGCCTTCGCGGTTGCGATAGACGAGCGCTCGGCGGCGCGCAACGGCAGTCCATTGACGCGCCCTGGCAGGCGCCCTATGCGTCCCGGCCTCGCGCGCTGGGGCAGGACCTTGAGCGGGCCCAGGTGGCGGAATTGGTAGACGCGCTGGCTTCAGGTGCCAGTGGCTTAACGGCCGTGAAGGTTCGAGTCCTTTCCTGGGCACCAAGGCTCTGTTCGCGGAGCGCGGGCGAGGAAGTTCACGCGCCTTCTTGTTCGGGCCACTGCTAGCTCTTAAGTCCGTCTGGCGACGGCCAGAGCGTACACTGCGGCGCGTCCGCTGGAGATTTTGATCGCGTTGGCCCACCATCTCCATAAAGGCGACCTGCCGGATGGGCTTTTCGCCGATGCGCCCTCCGTGGCGATCGATTCGGAAACCATGGGACTGCGCCTCGGGCGCGACCCGCTATGTGTGGTGCAGATAAGCGCCGGCGACGGCGACGCACACATCGTCCAGCTCGACCGGGCGAGCTATGACGCGCCCGTGCTCAAACGGCTGCTGGCGGCCGATGACATCCTGAAAATCTTCCATTTCGGCCGCTTCGACATCGCGATGTTTCAGCGCAGCCTCGGTGTGACCACCCGTCCGGTCTATTGCACCAAGATCGCCTCCAAACTGGCGAGAACCTACACGGACCGGCATGGACTGAAGGATGTGACACGCGAATTGCTGGGCATCGACCTGTCGAAGACGCAACAGAGCTCCGATTGGGGGGCCGCCGTGCTGTCGCAGGAGCAACTGGCCTACGCGGCGTCGGACGTGCTCAACCTGCACGCGCTCAGGGCCCGCCTGGACGAAATGCTGATCCGCGAAGGCCGGATGGGTCTGGCCCAGGCATGCTTCGATTTTCTGCCGCATCGAGCGGCTCTCGATGTCGCCGGCTGGGACGAGGTCGATATCTTCGCCCATGGCTAGCGCGCCCCCGTCCATCGCCATCGATGCCGCGCAACGCCCTGTTCAGGGCGCCCTGCCGCGCGGAAAGGCGCGCGTTCACAGCCGCCTGGTGCGTCTGCTGCGCGTGGTCCTGCCGCTGATCATGGTGGGGATCGTGGGGCTGCTGATCGCCATGGTGGCGGCCCACGCCGTGCGTCGCCAGGCGGCGGCGCAGAAGGACGCTTCGACGCCGATCCGTATGGTAAATCCACACTTCTTTGGCCGGGACTCGCAAGGCAGGGCGTTCACTCTGGGCGCCCAGCAGGCGTCGCGCGACGAAGCGTCCTTTCAGACGGTCCTGTTGGCCGATCCCTCCATCGTCATGGACGTGAACGGAGCGCACCCCTCGAAGTTGACGGCCGATGCGGGCGTATATCATGAGGACACTCGCCTCCTATATCTCAAAGGCCATGTTCACGCGACCAACACCAAACAGTCGAGTTTCGCGACCGACGAGGCGACCGTGAACACCCGGACAGGCGAAGTCGTCGGCGGCGCGCCGCTGTCGAGCCAGTCCCAGCTCGGCAAACTGACTTCGAACCGCTTCAACGTCTACGACAAGGGCGATCGTGTGGTTTTCAAGGGCGGCGTTCACGCGCGCCTCAATCAACATTAAAGTCGGTCGGTCGCTGGCGGCGGCGATCGAAAGGTATTGGACGCATGATGCACAGTTTCCCTTGGCGATCGACGAACGTCGCGTTGGCCGCGGCTGTTTTCGCGTCCGTCATGACCCCCAACGGCGCAGCCGCTCAGGTCGACACCAAATCGAAAGCCCCCATAGACATCACCGCCGATGAGGCGGAGGTCATCAACTCAAAGTGCTTGACCATCTGGCGGGGCTCCGCCGAAGCCGTTCAAGCGCAGGCGCGCCTGCGCGCCGACACGATCACGGTGTACGCCACGCCCAAGGCGGGGACGAACGCGGACGGCCAGCCGGCGTGCGGCGAGACGCAAAAGATCGTCGCTGATGGCAACGTCTACTATGTCACGCAACAGCAGAACGTCCGGGGCGATCACGCAGTCTACGCGCAGGGCGACAATCAGGTGGTCATCACAGGGAACGTGATCGTCGTTCAGGGCAACGACGTGGCCCGCGGTGAAAAGCTCACGCTGAACGTCTCGACCCGCGACGCGACGATGGTCTCTGGCGTGTCCGGTCTAGGCAAACGTGGTCGCGTCCGAGGAGTCTTCTATCCAAAGCAGGACGGGTCCAAGTCCCCCGCGGCCAAGCAATGAGGCGCGCGTGAAGGACTCCCTGGACCGCGCGACCTCCACGTCCTCGACACCGGCGACGGGATCCGGACTCGTGGTCGACCGGATCGGCAAATCGTTCCGCGGCCGGCAGGTGGTCAAGGGTGTGAGCCTACACCTGGCGCGCGGCGAGGTCGCCGGTTTGCTTGGCCCCAACGGCGCCGGCAAGACGACGTGCTTCTACATGATCACAGGGCTGATCGCGGCTGACTACGGAGCCATCTATCTGGATGGCGAGGACATCACCAACCAGCCGATGTATCAGCGGGCTCGTCAGGGCCTGGGATACCTGCCGCAGGAGACCTCCATCTTCCGGGGCATGACCGTCGAACAGAATGTCATGGCGGTCGTCGAAATGCGCGAGCCGCGCAAGGACAAGATCAGGGCGATAAGCAACCAGCTCCTGGAGGAACTTCATATCGATCACCTGCGCGCCTCCCCGGCGGTTTCGCTTTCGGGAGGCGAGCGGCGGCGCGTGGAGATCGCCCGCGCCCTGGCCAGCGAGCCTTCGTTCATGTTGCTCGACGAGCCGTTCGCCGGCATCGATCCGCTCGCGATCGCAGATATCCGCGACGTGATCGGATATCTGCGCCAGCGCGGCATCGGCATCCTGATCACGGACCACAATGTTCGGGAAACCCTCGACATCATCGACCGGGCCTCGATCATCCACGCCGGAGAGGTGCTTTTCGAGGGCTCGCCGGACGAGATTCTGGCCAATCCCGAAGTCCGACGGGTCTACCTTGGAGATCGCTTCTCATGACCGGATCGATGACACCAAAGCCCGCGCCGCGCGTTCATAGCGACATGCGTGTCAGCGTCTCAGGAAAGCACGTCGATGTCGGGGACGCGCTGCGCGCCCGGGTCGACGACGAACTCACCGCCGGGATCGGCAAATACTTTGGACGCGGCGGCGACGCCGAAGTTGTCGTCAGCCGCGACGGTCACGGATTTCGCGCCGACTGCACGGTGATCCTGGCCTCAGGTCACAGGCTTCAGAGCCATGGACTGGGCGGGGACGCGCACGCGGCGTTCAGCCAAGCCCTCGCCAAGATCGAATCGCGCATCCGACGCTACAAGCAACGGCTCAAGAGCCACACCGTGGCGGCCACGGCCAAGGCCGCCGAGACGGCGTCCCTCTACATCCTTCGGCCGGCCGACAACGATGTAGACGAAGATTCCTGGGATCAAAGTGATCCCGACACGCCGCCCGCGGCGATGATCATCGCCGAGACAGAAGCGACGCTCAAGACTTTGACTGTTTCAGGAGCGGTGATGGAACTGGATTTGACCGAGTCTCAAGCAATCGTGTTCAGGAACGCCGCCCACGGAGGGTTATCGGTGGTATATCGGCGCTCTGACGGTAACATCGGATGGGTCGATCCGGAGCGCACCGGAACCGCGGGAAACGACTCCCGCCGTCGCCCCGGCGCATAGCGAGGGCTGGGGCGCCGAGGGATTGCACGTAACCACGGAGACTGATTTTCACTCTTGAGTGGATTTGCGATGATGATCATCGGAGAGTTGCTTGATCCTGGGTGCATCGCGCCCCGCGTCGCAGTGACGGACAAGCGTCAGGCGCTATCGGTCATCTCTGAACTCGCATCGCGAAGTTTTGGCCTCAAAGCGCCCAAGGTGTTCGACGCCCTGCTCGAACGCGAGTCGCAAGGCCCGACGGGTCTTGGTCATGGGGTGGCCATTCCGCATGCCCAGATCATCGGCCTCGACCGCATCCGCGGGGTCTTCGTTCGCCTCGAGAGACCGATCGATTTCGGGTCCGTGGACGATCAGCCGGTCGACCTCGTCTTCGCGCTTCTCGCCCCCAAGGGAGAGGGCTCGGATCACCTGCGCGCCCTCGCCAGGCTCTCGCGGGTGTTTCGCAAAGCTTACATCCGGGAGCAGCTTCGTAGCGCCAAGAGCTCCGATGCGATCCAGGCCCTGTTCACGCAGGACGCCTGCCCGGACGCCGCTTAAGGGCCAACCGCATCTCTAAAGGGGGGCGAAGGCCCACCGGCGCTTGCCGGCGGGCCTTCATGGTGGAGCTAAGCGGAGTCGAACCGCTGACCTCTTGTCAGCGCTTGTCTATCGTTCTGCAATTCCCTGGTTTTCATACGCTGTCATTTTACGACGTGAAAACAATCTCTTGAGGGAAATTAATCGCGCTTCGCTTTCCTGGCGGTTTACCGATTGTCTCTGTTTATCATTGCGTGCCTGCTTCCCCAGTGCTACCCCAGCGCAATTCGAACGCCTGACCAATGAAAGCAACATGGCCACGCACAAGCTCACGGATGGATTCGTCGAAGGCCTCGCCCTGGACGGCCAGGACCGCACGATCTGGGACCAAGCGCTCGCCCGCTTCGGCGTTCGCGTCACACCCGCAGGTAAAAGGCTCTACCTCGTTCAATACCGCGCCAAAGGCGCGCCAGGGCTTCGCCCGCCATCTCGCAAGATGACAATCGGCGAGCACGATGGAAGGCTATGGAACGTGACGAAGGCCCGGGCTGCGGCTCGACGCATCCTCGGCGCGGTCGACGCCGGCGGCGATCCCGTCGCCGAGCGCCAGGCCAAAGCCGAGGCTGACGCGCGCGCCAGGGCCGAGGCGGCCGACGCGGCGGCCAGGGCGGCGGCCGAGGCCGAGACCAGGGAGCGGGACCGGTTCGAGGTCGTGGCCGAGCGCTATATCACCCAGGCGCTCAAGGCGAACCGCACCGGCTCGGAAAGCGCCCGGCTTCTGCGGCAAGGCCCTATCGCCGCTTGGCACGGTCGCCAGATCGGAACGATTCGTCGCGTCGAGGTGGCCGACCTTATCGACACGATCCGCAAGCGCTCGGCCGCGACCGGCCGCCTGACCTATGCTGCCCTTCGCGGCCTGTTCTCATGGTGCATCGAGCGCGAGCTTGTCGAGACTTCGCCTTGCGATCACGTCAAAGCACCGCCGCGCCCGCCGGCCCGCGATCGCGTGCTCACCGACGAAGAGCTTAAGCTTGTCTGGCAGGGGGCCGAGGCTCTCGGCCATCCGTTCGGGCCGATCGTGCAGCTGCTCATCCTCACCGGCCAGCGGGAAGCCGAGGTTGCCGGCATGGCAAGGGGCGAAGTCGACCTTGAGGCCGCGATGTGGATACTTCCGAAGGAACGCACCAAAAACAGCCGCGAACACGCCGTCGACCTGTCGCCCCAGGCCGTCGCGCTCCTCGCGGCGATTCCGCACACCGGTGATCTGCTCTTTCCCGCTCGCCGGGCGCCGGCCCGCAAACACGTGCGCGACGCCGGGGCCCACACCGCCCGGCCGGTCGTCGGCTTCTCGGCCGCCAAGCGAATTCTGGACGGCGACGTCCACCGCAAGACGAAATCCAAACTGCCGAGCGCCTCGCTCGCGCCCTGGCGGTTCCATGATCTTCGCCGGACCGCCGCGACCGGTATGGCGGGGATGGGTTTCGCGCCCCACGTGATCGAGCGATGCCTTAATCACATTTCCGGCGTGCAGAGTGGCCTAGTCGGCGTCTACCAGCGCCACGAGTACCGGGCCGAGCGCAAGGCCGCTCTCACCGCCTGGGGCGCTCGCGTCGAAGCAATCATCATCGGGGCTGAGACGCCGTCGAATGTGCGCCCGATCGCCGAGGCGCGCCGCTCCGGTTAGGGCGGCGGCCCAAGCTCGGCGAACGTGCGCCGCTCCGCTTCTTCTCGGCTCAAGCCGGCGTCGAACTCGAGGATGGCGGCGCGTTCGGCCCATTCGTCGGCGGTGACATCTCTCGCAGTGTCGCCCGTGCGTGTCTGTATATCCTCTTTTTTGGTGGGAACGGTGGGAACACTGGGAACCGCGGCCGAAATGCTTTCGGGATCAATGGCTTGATGGTTCCCAGTCGACGCCCTGGACGGTTCCCACCTCCGAGCCACCGGGAACCGGTCTAGCGCGCCGGGCGACCATCTTGCGTTGGCCGCCCTGATCGCCGCCCACAATGGATCATCATCAACCATCAAGATCCAAATCGAGAATAGACGGTTTAACACAGTATAAACGCAGCGCTTCGCCGTTGTGTTTCAGTTTCCGCTTCAAACGATTTTCACCCGAGTCCGTGACAAGAAAACCTGCTTCTAGCAACACGCGAGCCGCGTCTTTCGAATTGAACCCGCGAAACACTTTCGCCCAGCCGTCATCGTGGAAATAATACAGCACGCTTGGTCCCCGCACGTAGCGAAAGCCGAGCGTCGTCAGCGCCCGCGCCTCGCCATCGCGACCGCGCGGAGATGGCAGCGCATCATCCGACGTTTCCTCATCGCCGATCGGCGCGAACATGGATCGTTGCGATTCGATGGCCGCCCTGACACGTTCGAGGATATCGCGCTCTTCCCTCGGTTTGTCCCGGCCAAAGGCCGAGGCCCAACGCCGATAGAGCTTCAACGCCGCCGCCGAGGCCGCGCCGGGCTCCCAGCCAACCACACCGAAGGCCGTGGCCAGTTCTCCCGCGGCGGCGATCGCGGCGAACCGGGCCGCCGCCCGCTGCGCCTGGCCGGAATCGTCCCGCTCGGCGCACGTCTTCAGGAAGGCAATCATGATTGCCTTCGCGTCGCCGATCGCCGCCAATGGGTCGGCGGCGAGCCGGGCGACGAATGCCGGGCCGGCGTGCCCATAGTCGCGCCCGCAGGCAACCCGCAATCGGTCGGATAGCTCAGCGGGCCCGGCTTGGCCGTGCAAGGTTTCCCAGACGCCCATTCGAGCGCCGGCGTCGGCGGCGATATCCAGCAAGCGAAGCTCTTGGCCGGCCATCGGCCGATCGCCTTTGCGGCTGGCCCGAATGTGGTCAGCCAGGCCAATTTCACCGGTCGACAGGATCGCCACCCGCCATTCCGAGCGCCGGCGCAGCGATCCGTCCGCCTTCGAGCGCGCCTTCGCCTGACCGGACGCGAGGCTATAGGCGGCGGCGCCCGCCTCTTCGGGTGCGACAAGCGCCAACTCGTCGAACACGGCCAGGCTATCGTTGTGGCCGTAGGCGACATTTTCCAGCGCGTTAGCCGTTGTTCGCCATGTCTGGCCGAAGCCGAGCGGGCCGCCGCCGCCCCAGACCGATCCAGCCGCCTGCGCAAGTGTCGTCTTGCCGCACGAGGATGGCCCTCGGAAATGTACGCCGCCGCCCTCAAGGTCCAGCAGCCTCAGGAGCGGCCCCAGGAAGCCGAGCGAGAGCGCGAAAGCGAGGAGGTGATTTCCCTCGGCCAGGGCAGCCACATTCGCCCGCCAGCCCGCGAGGGTGCCCATTTGACGGTAGTGCAGGGCCGAGGCTTCGCCGGTGAAAAGCACAGGCTCGCCGGCGGCGGGAATGACCTGACCCGGCAGCACGAACCGAGATCCACACCAACCGGTCGTCGACGTCAGCACCAGCCGGCGGGCGCATCGGACCTCGGCGAGGGCGCCGACGAACCGGTCAGCCGACCCGCGCCGCGTGCTTATCGTAAGACCCTCGGATGACAGTTCGCCGCGAACCTCCGCCCCCCCTCCCGCCAACCTCGCGCGAGACACCGGCAGTGTCTTTGTGCGGCCATCCGGATCGGCGAAGCGGAGCACGGGCGACCAATCGCGCCCGTCGCCATCGCGCGCCAAGCCGAGCACCTCGAAGGCCGACGAAAGCCTGAGCGGGACTGTCCCGCCGGCGTTGGTCGGTTGATCGAAAAAAAGCCCGTCGCGCTCCATCCGATAGCCCCAGGGCCATTCGACGCCGCCCGGCCGGCTCGACGCGCGCGCATCCTCAATCAGGCCCTTGACGTCGGCCTGACTGAATGCCGGCAGCCAATCGTCGGCCAGGTCCCAACCCTCAGGCAGGAACGCCGGCAGCTCGACAACCGCGACCGTCGCGGCGCCGGCGGCGATCGCCCGTCGCGCCACGTCGGCCGCAGCCTTTCGTCCAGGAGCGTCGGCGTCGGGAAACACCACCAGGTCGCGGCCATTGACCGGCGACCAATCGGCCTTTCCCGTCGCGTTCGACCCGCCCGACCATGAAATCACGGCAAACTCTGCGAATCGCACGGCGGCGATATCGGCGGTTTTCTCGCCTTCCACTACCAGCGCCGGGACGCCTGGGCGCGCCGCGAGGTCCGCCAGCCGATAGAGCGGCCGAGGCTCGGGAAACGCCTTCCATTCCCAGCGGAGCGATGCGCCTTGACTCCAAAGCGTCAGCGGAAGCACCACTTTCGAGCCGTCCGGCTTGTCGAACCGCGCGACATGGTGGAGCGCCTCGCCCCCGGGTCCGGCATAGGTCCACCAGGCCGAGGGCGTACCATGCGTCTTGTGTGTCGTTAGCCGAGGCGGCGCATCGCCGGGAACCGGCGAAACGCAAGCGCCGGCGGCCTTCGCAGAGGCGCGAACGCCGTTCGCCAAAGCCGCAGCGGCGCTAATTCGGGCGAATGGGTCGTCCGCCGAACCCGTCAAAGCTTCGGCCTTTTGCGCCGCCGGCCGTTGTCGCCGAACGTGACATGGCTTAGAGGTCCCGTCACATGGGCCTTTCGCACAATGCCCGGCTCGCCTTCGCTGGTGGTGAATTCGACCTTTTCGAGCAACACGCGCTTGATCGCGCCATCCTCGTCCACCGCCAGGGCAACCCCAAAATCGACATAGCCCACGATTGTCGCGAGCGGCACGCCTGACACCGCAGACAGGTGGGCCGCGTCCCAATGCAGGACCCCCATCGCGCTTGCCACCCTCTCCGGCGTCAACCACACCTTGGAGGGATCGTCAGAAATAGAGACATGGCGCATGCTGCTACGCCCCCTCGAAAGGGTTGACGCCCAAGCTCTCGGCCAGCCGGATCGCCGCCTCCCGCTGGTTGACGCCCGCCACGTAGGCCGAGAGGCTCACCAGGTCGCCGCCCTTGTCGCCCGTGGCGAAGTCGCCCCAGACGCCTTTCTGCAGATTGACCTTGAAACTCCCCGGCCGGCGATCGTCACGCCGAGGGTTTCGCGCCACCCATTCCGCACCCTCTCGCCGGCCGTCCGGCAATAGGCCAGTCACCACACGGTCAGCCTGGGCGAGCGCCGCAGCGTTGACGCGGTCGAAGTCGACGGGCCCGGTTCGTTGACCCGCCCCGGTCACAGGCTGGGCGCCGGCGTGTCGGAGGTCGACCGGCGCTTTTGAGCGGCCAGCCATGTCGCAAGGTCGGCCGGATCGTATATCACCCGCACGCCCAGCTTCATGAACACCGGGCCGTCGCCGGTGAGCCGCAGTTTGTTGAGGTACGAAGCCGAGACGCCCAGCCGCTCGGCCGCCTCGTTCACATTCAAAAATTTTGGAGTGTCAGCACCGGACATTCTCGCGTTCCCAGTAACGCCAGCGGATTGCTGGCGTCGAAACGCTCGACCGAATCCTTAGGCATTACAACGCGGAGTGCGCTGCTTTGGAGGGCCCCTAAGCCGTGCTGAGGTGGGCGTTCGGGCGGCGCTTGGCCCCACGGCGAAGCGCCGCTCAACCCTTGTTATCGGGCCACCGAATTTGACCTTTCGTCCGCCAAATTGGCAGCAGGTCATCCTTCAAGTATCCCCATCTTTTGGTCAGGCTCTTGGTCTCGCCTAGCGTCTTAAATGGGCGGTCTTCCCAGCCATCTATGATTTTGTCCGCGAGCGCCGACAATGTCAGCCGTTCGCCACTTGGCCAAGCATCGAGGAACTCCTGCGCCCATTTGATGCAAGGGGTGTGCCATTGCTCGGCCTCGGCGATCTTCTGTTTCGATCGTCCCAGGCCGCCCGGCCGATGTTGCGCAAGCGAAGCAGCTTTTAGAGCCTTGACCATGGATGGCGCATTGAGAAACCCGCCTAGATCGGCCCGGAATGTCTCCGAGAGCGCGCCCAGTCCCGCAGCGAAATAAAGGGCCGATGACATAAGGTCAAAATCAACCTTACAGTCGGTGAGGACCTGATCTGCAAAGAGGATTAAGGCGCCCCTGACCTCATAGGTCAAAATGACAGTCATCGCTGCGCATATGATCGGATCTCCGGGCGATACTAGATCAGGTTCCTGCTGACGCTCAAGCCAATCAAAGCAACAGTCGTACAATACGTCCCAGTACTCTTCGTCCTCTTTATTCGAGAGCGAGGGCAAATCGAGGATGCCAGCTCGTTTCAATAAAGCCACGGCGTATTGACATATCTCTGTGAGTTTCGACAGAAACTCCTCCGTGCCGACCTCACTCTGCATGCGATGCCTCCCGACGCTGGGCATAAATCAGAGACGCGCCGGTGCGCTCGCTATCGGCCACCAGGTCGACGCCGTTGGCCGCGAAGCATGCGATCAGCTTCGATTGCGTCGCCCCACGCGAACGCCGGGCGCCACTCTCGAGCCGGTTGACCACGCCCAGGGAAACACGCGCGTTCTGCGCCAGATCCCGCATCGACCAGCCCAACAAGGCGCGGCCAGCGCGGCAGGCCTCCGGCGTAATTCGCATCGCTCGATTCCAGGTGAATTCCAGGGATAGAGGATACGCTTGTATCTATGCCGGGATCAAGGCGGCGGCGCTGAAATCGGCGGATCAAGCCGCCAGCTTGCCCGCCACAGATGCGCAAGGCGGCGCTACGATGTATAACACTTCGCCTGCTCACCAGGACGCCCGATCGGGCTAGCGACGCGAGCAAGGAAACACGCAATGAGGTTCGGAATTCGCCGGCCGTCCATTCGCAAGATGATCGCGGCACGGACCTCGCCGGCGCGGTTCGTGCGCCAGAGCCTCGGCGTCAAAGCGCCCCGCGGCTTCGGCTGGGTCACAGACCCCAAGCGGGCGGCCTATAACCGCGTCTACGATCGCACCAGCGTGAGCCTTTGGGGACTGCTGGCGAGGATCTTCAAATAGCCTCGCGGGCCTAGTGCTTCACGATCTTCGAGCCGCGGCCGACGACGTCGCCGGCCCTCAGCCGCGCGGCCTCTATTTCGCCCGCCATGCCCGTCACGGTGCGCAGGCTCGCCTCCTGATAGAGACGGATCACACGTTGGGCCGCATTCCAGAAATCCACCACCGGCGAGCCGGGCGGCGGCATTCTGAACGCAAGCACATCCTTTTGCGCGGCCTCAAAAATATCGACGGCGAGGCCCAGGCCTTCGACCCGGCCCGCTTCGCGAGCCAACGCCACCGTTTTTCCGCGCGAATCGTCCATCAACTTCCCCCCTGGCTTGCAAAGAGTTTGAACGCCTTTCGGCCGGCGGCGGCGAGGCGCGAGCGCATGAGCCGCTTGCGGGCCCGATAGGTCGGAAAGAAAAACGGCGATGCCGGCACGTGGGCGCCGTCTTTCGTCAGATGCCCGAATTCGACATGTTGGCCGATGAAGCGCCCTTGTTCGTCCTTCGCGTCGGCAATGATCCTATAGCTTAGATCGCGCTTCGGATTCGGATAGCTGTGCAAACTGTCCCGCAGTTCGCCAGGATGGCGTTCGACGTCGACGCCCACCGGGCATGCGCGTTTCATGGCTTCCACCATGTCGGCGACCTCGCGGTCGAGCTGTGACTTCACGGCCGCCTGGACGGCCGCCGGGATCCGCGCCAGCCGGACCGCAACTTTCTCCCGGCCGAACATCTTTGCGTAAGCCATCGGCTCTCCAAAAGCGGCGCGCCGCGGCTAACGAAGTTGCAAGGACGCGCGACGTGCGGCCTCTTGTGGTATCAGCTGGCGCGAGGCCTGGATCGCCAGGGCCGCACCGTTCGCGGTCGCCTGGTGTTGCGCGTTCGCCGCCATGTCGTTCATCTGCCGCAGCAGGTCATCCGTCATCACCGCGCCCCTCAGATCGAACGCCAGGGTCGTCACGCTCGCGCCCATGCCGGGAGTGATCGAGCCCATGCCGGCCAAGACGCTGTTGGGAATGATCTGCGCGCCTCGCGGAAGATTCACAATTTCCGGGCCACGCTCGCCGACGACAGACAGGCCGCCGGGCGCGCTGTCCGTGCCGGCGGCGAAGCCTGGAATCAGTAGCCCCGCCCCGATATCACCGAGCAGACCACCGCCACCACCGCCCCCGCCAATCGCACCGCCGCCAAGGCCGAAGAGGTTGCCGAGTATCCCCGCCTCGGCCCGGTTCAACAAAATTCGGACTATGTCGCTCTCGATTGTGGTGAGTACAGAATGAGCAACGTCACCGAGGCTTTTGAAATTCACGATCGAATTCACGAGGCCATTGTTGAAGGCCTCGATTCCGTCGATATCGACCTTCTGCAGTTCGTCAGACAGCCCTGCCCCGTTCTTGTCCCGCAGATCCTTGGCATAGGCCTGGCCGGGCGACAGGTTCGCGTTGACGACGGCCTGGCGGCGATCCGCCGTCGTGGCGTTCAACGTGTCCAGCTGTGTCTGGGCGACCTTCTTCTCCGCCTCGCTGGCCGTCTTGCTGGCGATCACCTCGTCCAGCTTGGCGCGCTGGATTTGGTCGTCCAGGTCGAGCAGCTTGAGCGCCGCGTCGCGCCGCGCGCCGGACCCGACAGCTAGGGCCTGTTGGGCCTTGAGCACGTCCGACTGCGCGGTCAGAGCGGCGATGTTCACGTCCAGCGCCTGCTTTGCCAGCGCCTCCGCCGCCTTCCGGTCGATCAGTTCATTCTTGGCCACTGCCGTCAGTTCGTCGTTTGCCCGCGCCGCCTCGAGCTCCTCTGTCAGCTGGCGCTTCTTCGATGCGGACAGGCCTTTGTCGACGCTGACCTTCGCTGCCTGCGCATTGAGCGCGTCGTTCTGCTTGCGAAGCTCGTCCGCAACCGTCTGATGTTCCTGCACCGCGTGGGCCTGAACCTCGATGATCAGGGCGGCCATCGCCTCGCTGTAGGCCTTCGCGGACTCGTCCAGGGCTGCATCGACCGTCCCGGTGTCTGACGCGGTGTGATCCGCCGGAGAGCGGTGGACTCGTGGCGTGTCCGAAAGCAGCTTGGGAGCGGGTGGCGGCTTGGGGGTCGGCGGCGCGCTGGCGGTGGCCTCCCGCAGCCTCTGCCCCCTGCCGGTCGCCATGAGCCCCTCCAGCGGAGCGAGGACGAGTCCGAATTGCTTGTGGAAGAAGGCCCCGACCTCGCCAGGGATGTCTGCCAGGCCCTGCGGGATGCCCCACATGTGGCTGTAGTCTTTGCCGCCCGGAGGGCTGGGAATCTTCCCCATCGCCTCGATCATCCGTTGAATCGGCCCGATCGCGTCGGTGGCGTTTGTAATGATTTCACCGATGCGCCGCGCCGCGTTCTCCAGGCCCACCGTGGCGTTGGCGACCGGGTCCACGAGATTGACGAACGCAACCCTCAACTCGTCATCAATGACGGTCTTGGCGACGTGCATGCGTTCGGCCGCCTCGGCGGACTTCCTGACCAACTCGGCGTCGACGACGATCCCATAGCGCTGCGCCTCGCCGATCAGGCCGGAAAGACCGCCCTTGGCATCCATAAGCGATGTCAGCACTTCCGGGTCGATCTTGAGGCGCGCGGCAAGGCCGGCGCGCTCTGTGGCGGGAAGATTCGAAAGATGCTCCACGATCACAGGCAGTATGTGCTCGACGTCGCCCAGGTTGCGGAGCTGCTCGGGTGAAATCCCAAGTGCGTCGAAGATCCGGGCCGTTTGCTTCTTGGCGACCCCACTTTGTACCTGGCCAATCACTTCGGTCAGGCCCTTGAGCGTTTCGCGCATCCGTTCGACCGGGAGGCCGACCGCCTGAGCCGCGAAGTCAAATGCCTGGAGGGCGTTGGTCGAAATCCCGAGGGCCTTCGACGTTCGCTCAAGGTCTTCCGCCCATTCGGCGACGTTTGACGCGCGCTCCACGGCGAAGCCGACAGCCGCCAAGCTGCCAGCGGTGACCAAGGCCAGCGGTCCGAGCGATTGCAACACCGACCCGAACGCGCCCATGTGCTCCGCGCCTCGATCGAGGATCTGATCGCGGGATTTGTCGAAAGCCATGTCCATCGCCTTGCCGATGCCCGCCGCGCGCTTTTCGATTGCGCCGGCGGAGCCGTCCACGATCTCGAGCGCGCGCTTCATCTGCTTTTCCAGCAGTGAAACATCTGCGCTGACCTGTAAAAGGAGTGCCCGCTCGTCGCTGTCGCTCACGGCTCGACTCCGCTTTTCTCAACTGAATTGCCCAGGACTGCCGCCACCAGTTTCGCCGGCGTCATCCCCGCGTCGGCGACCTCCCGCGGAAGCCCGTAGATAGCGGCGATCAGGATCGCCTGAGCCAACTCCACGGACTCGCCCAGCGGATGAGCCCGCACGTGCCGAGCGACCAGCCTTTCGACCTCGTTTTCCCCGACGCCATTGCCGGCGCGAACCGCAGTGGCCAGGGCCTCGCGGTCGTACAGTCCGGCGCCAGCCGCCGTCGGTCCCTTAAGGCCAGCGGCGATCGTGTTGACGACGTCGCCCACACCCCATGCGCCGACCGTCAGACGGCCGAGGACCTCGCGGAGGCGATTAGCGGCGGTTTCGGTGAGGAGCCATGCCGCCACGTCGATTTCAAATCGGGTTCGGCCGCCGGCCCATGTCAAGACAACGTGTGTCGCCTTGCGTGGCGGCGACGCGGCCTCGTTTGGCCTGGGCCGTGCGCTACGCGCCGGGGTGGTGCTCTTGGTCATCGTCGGTGACATGTGTGCCCTCGGGTCCGCCGCGCGCAGTCTCGGCGGCGATCACGTGATCCAGCGTTCGCGCGGGCCGTCTACAACCTGAGCGGCGCACCACAGGCAGGCCTAGCAGCGCTTAACCCCGCTAGCGGATGGTGGTCAGTTCGCCGGCCCACCACGCCGCGCATAGACCAGAAGCGCGCCCGTCTGCTCACTGTTGGCCACCAAGTCGACGCCGGCGGCCTTGAAGGCTGCGATGATCTTCCCTCCGGTCGACGGGTAGGCCGGACGGCCGTTCTCTAGTTGCGATACTGTCGTGAAAGCGACACCGGCGCGGGCGGCAAGATCTTTCAGGCTCCACCCCAGCAGCGCGCGACCTGCCCGTGAGGCTTCCGGCGTTATCATATCGTCCCCTCAGCTTTCCCCAAGACGCATAACCTTTCACCGAGTCGGTTGACAACACGCCCGTCTAGACGGTTAATTATTAACCGTTTGATGGCGGATTGATGGTGCCGCGCACCCTCGACGACGTAACGGCCTACGCGGCCCAGGCACACGGCGGAGGCAACGCTTGACGATGGGTGACGTTGTGCAACTCCCGGACACTCTTAAAGGGTCGCCTTGCCGCCGCATGGTGACGATCAGCGATCTTTCGGCGACCGTGGTTCCGATCTGGCGTGCAGCTGCTCGCCAGACCCTACCGATATCGCCGGAAGCCCACATTCTGACCGCGCTTATCCAGGCGCTCGAAATCCGAACACGGCACGGCGGATCGCGAACGCCGATTCGCTGGCAGGTTATGACGATCCTCCGGCAGAGACGGGAACAGCACGAGGCGAGCGACGCCGAGGTCGATCAACGGATCGCCACCGCGATTTCCATACTGCAAAAGGGGGAGCGCGGTCGCATATAGCCGAGGCAGCACCACAACCGGCCGCCGACGTCGGCGATCGGCGCGCCGCCGACGGTGCAATCATTGACCGTCGTGTTATGTCGTGGACGGCCTGGCGCTTTCCCTGGCCGGGGCCGGAGGTCAAGCCATGAGCGATTGCATCGCCACCGATGCGCGCATTTCGAGCGCCTTTTCCACAACCCTCTTGCTGACCGCCAAGGCCACCGCCGCCCTGTTAGGGATCGACGAAAAGACTTTGCGCGAGATGGCCACGCGGGGCGTGATTGGTTCGGTGATCGTCGGGGCCAGCACGACGCGATACCGCGAGGCGGATGTGCGCGCCTTCCTTGATCGAACACAGGAGGCGCCGGCGGCGCCGGCGAAAAGCCGACGAAAAGCCAGTTCTGGCAACTCGTCATCTGTCGTCGCCTTCACGGATCGACCGGCCAGGTTACGCGACGTGGCGCACCGCCAAACCGGTAAGCGACCGAGGTCCGATCGGCGTTTATAAATCCCAGCTCGCTGCACTGCCCGGTCGGCGTTGGATAGGCTGTGACGCAGATTACGCCCTTAGAGTCGCCCCTTTCCAATCAGGCCACCGGCGGCCGCCATGCTGAAAGCCGGCGAACGGCGTTCGCCAATTGCCACCCGCCGTGATTGTGGGGGGAGAGGGCCACACTCGCGCGGGTTTTCGCCCGGCCATGAGGCAAAAAACACCCGGCCGGGCGAAAGGCGAAGCGCGCCGGGCCCAAGCGCCGAACCCATGTCAGGGCTTGGCGCTTCCTGGACACACCGCCCCCGGCCTTGGCCGTCGCCAGCCCACCGCGGGGCGATCGGTGCGCCAGATCCTGGATCTCGCACCCGCCTAGCTCAGCTCGAGCCGCACGCCCCCTCGGCGATCGGTTCCCACCGGTTCCCAGTCGAGTGCACGCTAGTGGGAACCGTTGCTGGTCATATAAATATATATAATTCAATGAGTTAGAGAGAGGTTCCCAGCGTTCCCACCGGTTCCCACCCCAAAAAAAGATTTCAGCAATATCGCGACCATTTGCAGAAGGCGCAGCACCGGTCGCCGAAAAGGGCAGCGCTAGGGATTTGACCCCCCTACCCCCGGCTAACCCCCAACGATCAAGCGAGCGCCGCCAGACGGGCGGCGCAGGCGGTCGGCTGGCCTAGCCGCGCCTCGGCCTCGCCACCCGCCAGCGCGCGAGTGTGGCCCCCACCCCCCTCAAACCGGGCGGGCAGGAACAACGCGCGACCCGGTGTTTCCCGATCGCACTGTCATGATGGAAACACCCGTCGCCCGTGGCGGGACAGGATTTTGCGGCGGTGCTTCCCTATTGCTTCCCCGGGCCGCCATTCGGCGGCCCGGTTTTGCTAACCTATTGAAATGGTGGAGCTAAGCGGAGTCGAACCGCTGACCTCTTGAATGCCATTCAAGCGCTCTACCAGCTGAGCTATAGCCCCAAGGGGAGTTGCTCCACGCCCCACCCGGCAGGCGGCCGGAGCACGAAGCGGCGGAAACTAGTGCGGAGGCCAGGAGGGATCAAGGCCCCGGACCGGCAATTTGTCTTTACCTAGCGGTCCTCCGGTCCGCCGCCGGGGGGGAGACCGTCGATCTCATCCTCGGGGAACGCGTCGTCTTCGTCTTCGATGAACGGGACCTCGTCGTCCTCGGCGTCCTCCAGATCATCGTCCGTGGCGAAGTCGACACCCAGGCCGTCGCCGGCCGCGGGGGTCGCCGAATCCGGCTCATCGACATCGTCGTCCGACAACAAGGGCGGCTCGTCGACCACGGCGTCGAGTTCAGGCGCCTCGTCCGGCTCCGCCTCGAAGCCGTCTTCGACATCGGTCGCCGCCACCACGGTTTCCTGTTCGCCTTCATCGTCAGGCACGATCGCCCTGACGCGGACGCGCCGATTGCGCAGCGCTTCCTCGGGATCGAACTCCGCCCCGCATTTGGGACAGGCCGCCGGACGACGGCCGAGATCGTAGAACTTTGTGGAACAGGTTGGGCAGATCTGTTTGGCGCCCAATTCCGGATTAGCCAATGCGGCGACCTTTGAGTAAAGCTGTCTTGAAACGGCGGGTCCCTTGCCATGGCGCGGAGCCACTGTCAAAAGCATTCCCCGTTCACGCACGCGCCCTTGCGAGAGGCCCAAACATAGATGGACCACGGGGGACTCCTCGCATCGCCGGGCGCCCCGCTTCGTGGCGACATCCGCGCGCCGGGCGATAAATCCATATCTCATCGCGCTCTCATTCTGGGCGCGATGGCGCGGGGAACCACGCGTATCACCGGTCTGCTCGCGAGCGCCGACGTTCTCCACACGGCTCAGGCCATGCGGCTGTTCGGGGCGACGATCAGCCAGTGGAGCGAAAGCGACTGGCGCGTCGAGGGCGCTGAAAACCTGCGGGAGCCCGGCGACGTGGTCGACTGCGGCAACGCCGGAACGGGCGTGAGGCTGATCATGGGAGCCGCGGCTGGAAGCTTGCTCTCGGCGACGTTCACAGGTGATTCCTCGCTGCGCGGACGGCCGATGATGCGGGTTCTGGCGCCCCTGGGACAGATGGGGGCAAAGTGGTTTTGTCGTGAAGGCGGACGGCTGCCGCTGACCCTTCGTGGCGGCGGGCTGGAGGGGGTGTCCTATCGACTGCCCCAGCCCTCGGCCCAGGTGAAGTCGGCGGTGTTGCTCGCGGGCCTGAACGCCGGCGGCGTCACCACCGTGGTCGAACCGTGGCGCACCCGCGACCACACCGAGCGCATGCTGCGCGCATTCGGCGCGAACGTGACGGTCGCCGAGTGCGAGCAGGGCCGCGCGATCACGATCGTCGGGGGCCAACGTCTGAGCGGCGCCGACGTGCGTGTGCCGGGCGACCCTTCATCGGCGGCGTTCCCCCTTGTGGCCGCCCTGATCACGCCAGGCTCGGAGGTGCGGGTGAGGGGCGTGCTGCTGAACAGTCTGCGAACGGGCCTGTTCGAAACCCTTGCCGAAATGGGCGCCGACCTGACGATTTCAGACCGGCGCATCGACGGAGACGAAGAGGTTGGCGACGTGACCGCAAGGTACTGTCAGCTGACCGGCGTCACCGCGCCGCCCGAACGCGCCGCCGCGATGATCGACGAATACCCGATCCTGGCCGTCGCCGCCGCCTTCGCGCGCGGACCGACGGTCATGCGCGGCATCGGCGAATTACGCGTCAAGGAAAGCGACCGCATCGCCGCGATGGCGGCGGCCTTGTCCGCGTCCGGCGTGATCGTCGAGGAAGAGCCTGACGGACTTCTCGTCATGGGAACGTCGGGCGACAACCAACACGTTCCCGGAGGCGCCTCGATCACCACACATGGCGACCACAGGGTTGCGATGAGCAACCTCGTTCTCGGCCTGGCGGCGCGCGCGCCGGTGCGCGTCGATGAGGCCGCCATGATTGCGACGAGTTTCCCAGGCTTTGTCGAGCTCATGACCGGGCTCGGCGCGGACCTGAGGGGAGCCTGACGTGGGGTTTGTGATCGCCGTCGATGGTCCGGCAGCCTCCGGCAAGGGAACCATCGCCTCCCGCCTGGGGGAGACCTATGGCCTTCCGGTCCTGGACTCCGGGCTGCTCTACAGGGCCATCGGTCTGGCTGTGATCGACGTGGGCGGCGATCTGGACAATGAGGAAGACTGCACGACCGCGGCCGGAACGCTGGACTTTTCGCATCTCGCCGGGTCGCGCTACCGCACCCGCCTCGCCGGCGAAGCGGCCAGCCGCATCGCCGTCCACCCAGGCGTTCGCCAGACGCTGATCGCCTTCCAGCGTGCGTTCGCCAGACAGGAGCCGGGCGCCGTGATCGACGGGCGGGACATCGGGACGGTCATCGTGCCGGACGCGCCGGCCAAGATTTATGTCACTGCCTCGCAGGCGGCCCGCGCCACCCGTCGCTGGCGACAGCTCATCGGTCTTGGCGAGGCGACGGACTATGACGTTATCTTGGCTGACGTGCAGAAACGCGACGTCCGGGACGCGGCGCGACTGGCCGCGCCGATGCGCCCGGCCGACGACGCGGTCTTGCTCGACACCACCGACCTCGATATAGCAGGCGCCTTCGATGCGGCCCGCCGCATTGTCGAGGACGCGCGCGCCCGTTGGGAGAAATCCCAGAAAGGCTAATCCACCCGCGCCATCCTCGCTCGCCGCGGATCTGCCCAATCCATCCCACTTTCCACAACGCCCTTTTTGCGCTCGCGCGGGGCTCAACACTCGAGAGACCAAAAACACGCCTATGGCCGACGATATGAGCATGAACCCCTCGCGGGACGATTTCGAAGCCCTCCTCGATGCGAGCATGGGCGGTAAGGACTTTTCCGAAGGAACGGTCGTCAAGGGTCGCGTCGCGGCCATCGAAAAGGATTTCGCGATCATCGACGTCGGCCTCAAGACCGAGGGCCGCATACCGGTGAAGGAATTTGGCGTCGACGAGGCCGGCAAGCCGACGCTGAAGGTCGGAGATACCGTCGAGGTGTTCCTGGAGCGGATCGAAAACGCCCTCGGCGAGGCGGTCATCAGCCGTGACAAGGCCCGGCGCGAAGAGGCCTGGACGCGCCTCGAAGGCGTCTTCGCCAAGAACGAGCCGGTCATGGGCGCGATCGTCGGTCGCGTCAAAGGCGGCTTCACCGTCGATCTCGGCGGCGCTTCGGCGTTCCTGCCCGGCTCGCAGGTCGACATCCGCCCGGTGCGCGACGTCGGACCGCTGATGAACAAGGAACAGCCGTTCGCGATCCTGAAGATGGACCGGCCGCGCGGCAATATCGTCGTTTCCCGCCGCGCGATCCTGGAAGAGGCGCGCGCCGAACAGCGCACAGAGCTGGTGAGCCAGCTGCTGGAAGGCGAAGTCCGTGAAGGCGTTGTCAAGAACATCACCGATTACGGCGCGTTCGTCGACCTCGGCGGCATCGACGGCCTGCTGCACGTCACCGACATGAGCTGGAAGCGCGTCTCCCACCCGAGCCAGGTTCTGGCGGTCGGCGACACCGTCAAGGTGCAGATCGTCAAGATCAATCCCGACACCCAGCGCATCAGCCTGGGCATGAAGCAACTTCAGTCCGACCCGTGGGACGGCGTCGAGGCGAAATATCCGCCGGGCGCGCGATTCACCGGCCGCATCACCAACATCACCGACTACGGCGCCTTCGTCGAACTCGAGGCCGGCGTGGAGGGTCTCGTCCATGTCTCGGAAATGAGCTGGACCAAGAAGAATGTCCACCCAGGCAAGATCGTCTCGACATCGCAGGAAGTCGATGTGGTCGTGCTCGATGTCGACTCCTCGAAGCGTCGCGTCAGCCTTGGCCTGAAGCAGGCGATGCCCAACCCCTGGGAGCAGTTCCTCGAACTGCATCCTCTCGGCTCGACGGTCGAAGGCGAAGTCAAGAACGCCACCGAATTCGGCCTGTTCATCGGTCTCGACAACGACATCGACGGCATGGTGCACCTCTCCGACATCGACTGGAACGTCGCCGGCGAAGAGGCGATGGCGCGGTACAAGAAAGGCGAGATGGTCAAGGCCAAGGTGCTCGACGTCGATGTCGAGAAGGAACGCATCAGCCTCGGCATCAAGCAGCTTGGGGGCGATCCGATGGCCAGCGACGCCTTCCACAAGGGCCAGATCGTGACGGCCACGGTCACGGAGGTCACCAGCGGCGGAATCGAAGTGAAATTCGGCGACGACGAATCGCCGATGAGCGCCTTCATCCGCAAGTCCGACCTCTCGCGCGACCGCTCGGAACAACGTCCCGAGCGTTACGCGGTCGGCGATCGCCTCGATGCCCAGGTCACCAACGTCGACAAGGCGGCGCGCCGCGTATCGCTCTCGGTGAAGGCCCTCGAGATGGCCGAAGACAAGGAAGCGATCGAGAAGTTCGGCTCGTCCGACAGCGGCGCTTCGCTCGGCGACATCCTCGGCGCGGCCCTCAGAGAGAAGGCGGCCGCCAAGGATTGAGCATCGGCCCGGTTATCACCTTGATTCATCGCGCGCGTTGGGGCCATGGTCATGGCTCGACCAATGGGGCCGGGGCATGATCAAGTCGGAACTCATCGCCGCGTTGGCCGCGGAAAATCCGCATCTGACGCAGCGTGATGTCGAACGTGTCGTGAGCGTGATCTTCGAGCGCATCATCCAGGCGCTCGAAGACGGAGGCCGTGTGGAACTGCGTGGCTTTGGCGCATTTTCCGTACGGTCGCGTCCGGCGCGCTCAGGGCGTAATCCGCGCACCGGCGAGGCGGTCGAGGTTCCGGGCAAACACGTGCCCTTCTTCAAGAGCGGCAAGGAACTGAGGGCCCGCCTCAACGCGAGTTGACGATCGTGGTTGGGGCGAAGATCTGCGGGCTCTCGACGGCGCAGACGGTCGACGCCGCCTTGGCGGGCGGAGCGGCTTTCGTCGGCTTCGTATTCTTTGGCGCCAGTCCACGCGACATCGCTCCGGCCGCGGCCGCGCATCTGGCAATGCGGGCGCGCGGCAAGGCGCGGATCGTCGCCGTCACCGTCGATCCCAACGACGACCTGATCGATCGCCTGGCCGACATGGTGCGTCCTGACCTCATCCAGCTACATGGCGCCGAGACGCCGGAGCGTGCGCTGCAGGTGTCCAAACGGGCTCAGGCCGGCATCATCAAGGCTTTCGCCGTCTCCTCCCCCGAGGACATCGATCGCGCCCGCCAATTCGAAGGCGTGGCCGAGCATCTGATGTTCGATGCGCGGCCGCCCACGGAGGCCGGCCGCCCCGGTGGCGCCGGCGCGTCCTTCGACGCCGCCATGCTCGCCGGTCGGCGGTTTCATCGCCCCTGGTTCCTGGCGGGAGGCCTGAACCCCTGGAACGTCGCAGACGCCATCAGCGCGAGCGGCGCGCCGCTGGTCGATGTTTCCTCTGGCGTCGAGCGTGGCCCGGGCCTAAAGGACGCCACCCTGATAGCCACGTTTCTGGAGGCGGTTCGCCGCGCCTGACACAGCCCCTCGCGCCCAGTGAACAGTTCCTTCATCATTCACGTTCGTCCCAACGACTATGCCGCCCAGCCGGACCTGCATGGCCGCTTCGGCGATTTCGGCGGCCGCTATGTGCCGGAGACCTTGATGCCTTTGGTGCTCGCGCTCGAAGGCGCGTACGAAGCGGCAAAGGCCGACGCCGCGTTCCATGCCGAGCTGAACGGCTACCTTGCGACCTATGTCGGCCGGCCAAGTCCGCTGTATTTCGCCCGACGCCTGACCGAACATTTTGGCGGCGCCAAGATCTATCTCAAGCGCGAGGAGCTCAATCACACCGGCGCCCACAAGATCAACAACTGCATGGGCCAGATCCTCCTGGCGCGCAGGATGGGCAAGACGCGCATCATCGCCGAGACGGGCGCCGGGCAGCACGGCGTCGCCACCGCCACGGTATGCGCCCTCTTCGGCCTTCCCTGCATCGTCTACATGGGGGCCGTCGATGTGGAGCGACAGGCGCCCAACGTCCTGCGCATGAACCTGCTGGGCGCGGAGGTGCGTCCCGTTACGAGCGGCGCGTCCACGCTGAAGGACGCCATGAACGAGGCGTTGCGGGACTGGGTGAGCAATGTCTCGGACACCTACTATCTGATCGGGTCGGCCGCCGGTCCGCATCCGTATCCGGTGATGGTGCGCGATTTCCAGGCGGTGATCGGCGTGGAGACGCGCGCGCAGATGCTGGAGGCCGAAGGGCGCCTGCCCGACGCCGTCATCGCCTGCGTCGGCGGGGGTTCCAACGCCATCGGCATATTCCATCCTTTCCTCAATGACGAAAGCGTTCGGCTGGTGGGTGTCGAAGCCGCCGGCGACGGCATGCACACGGACCGGCACGCCGCGGCGTTGAACGGGGGGCGACCTGGAGTCCTGCACGGCAACCGCACCTATCTGCTGCAAGACCTCAATGGCCAGATCACCGAGGCCCACTCGATCTCCGCCGGCCTCGATTACCCGGGCATCGGGCCCGAGCACGCCTGGCTGCATGAGGTTGGACGGGCGGAGTACCTGACCGCGACGGATGAGGAGGCGCTGGAGGCGTTCCAGCTCTGCGCCCGGCTGGAAGGCATCGTGCCGGCGCTGGAATCCGCCCACGCCCTCGCCCGCCTGCCCGATTTGTGCGCGCAACTGGGCAGGGACGGCGTCATCGCGCTCAACCTATCGGGCCGCGGGGACAAGGATCTGGCCACCGTGGCCGAGCGCCTGGGACGGCGGATTTGACCGCCGATAGGCTCGACCTGCGCTTCGCGACGCTTGCCCGCGAGGGAAGAGCCGGATTTGTCGCCTACGTCATGGCCGGCGACCCCGATCGGCAAACCGCGTCGGCCATCTTGTCGGGATTGCCCGGCGCCGGCGCCGACATCATCGAACTGGGCCTGCCGTTTTCCGACCCTGTCGCCGACGGTCCGACCATCCAGAAGGCCGCCATCCGGGCGCTCGCCGGGGGCATGACGCTGGACGGCGCGCTGGCGATGGTGCGCGATTTCCGGGATGGCGATACGACCACGCCGCTGGTGCTCATGGGATATCTGAACCCCCTGCTCACACTCGGACTCGCGGCGTTCGCCCGCGCCGCCGAGCAGGCCGGCGCCGACGGTGTGATCGTCGTCGACTGTCCGCCCGAAGAAGCCGGTCCGCTGGCGGACGCGCTCGACGCCGAAGACCTGGCGCTGATCCGCCTGGCGACGCCGACGACCGACGAGGCGCGCCTGAAGATCGTGGCAAGCCGCACGCGCGGATTTGTCTATTATGTTTCGGTCGCCGGGGTGACGGGCGGCAAGGAGGCCGACGCACAGGCCATAGCGCCGGCGGTAGAACGGGTGCGTCGGGCCAGCGGCCTGCCGGTGGCGGTCGGCTTTGGCATCCGCACGCCGCAGCGCGCCGCGGAAGTCGCGCGTGTGGCCGACGCGGCGGTGGTGGGGTCGGCTCTGGTCGACGCGATCGCCGAGGCCATCGCACAGAACCGTGATCCGGTGGCGAAAGTGCTGGATACCGTCGCGAACATTGCTATGGCGGTACGCGCCGCGCGCATGCGTGTGGACTGAAAAGGCGCCGGCCATGGCCTTGAGCGACGACAAGAAGAACAAACCAATCCGCAATCCCACGCTGGCGTCCGGCGGTGAGCGCGGCGGCTGGCTGGCCAAGATCGCGCCGGGCGTTCACAAGTTGGTCTCGCGCCGCGAAACGCCCGAGAACCTCTGGGAGAAGTGCCCCGACACCGGGGAGATGATCTATCGGCCGGATCTGGAAGCGGCGCTCTGGGTCACGCCGTCCGGCCGGCATATGCGCATCCGCCCGGCGCTGAGATTCGCCTACACGTTCGACGGCGGGCGCTACAAGAGCTTGCCCCTGCCCAGGTCGCCGGACGACCCGCTGGGCTTCACTTACGGAAAGCCCTACCGCGAAAGTCTCGCCTCGGCGCGCAAGAATACGGGCGAGACCGACGCCATGGCGGCCGCTTCGGGCGAGATCGGCGGCGTGCCGGTGATCGTGCTGGTGCAGGATTTCGCCTTCATGGGCGGCTCGCTCGGCGCGGCGGCGGGCGAGGCTTTCCTGTCGGCGGTCGACGCGGCGGTGAAGGGCCAGCGGCCGCTGGTTGTGTTCACCGCGTCTGGCGGCGCGCGCATGCAGGAGGGCGCCTTGTCGCTCATGCAGATGGCCAGGACGACGGCGTCGATACAGCGGCTGCGGCGCAATCGCCTGCCTTATATCGTCGTCCTGACCGACCCCACCACGGGCGGCGTCACGGCGTCTTACGCCATGCTCGGCGACGTGCATCTGGCCGAGCCCTCGGCCCTGATCGGCTTCGCCGGTCGGCGGGTCATCGAGGAGACGATCCGGGAAACCTTGCCCCCCGGGTTTCAGACCGCCGAGTTCCAGGTGGAGCGCGGGATGGTCGATCGCGTCGTCACCCGCAAGGATCTGCCGGTCGTGCTCGGCTCCATTCTCCGCACCCTGATGATGGGACGCGCCCGTCGCGTCGCCGCCTGACGTCTCAATGACCCACGACTACGACGCCATCCGCGCCTCCGACGGGGCGATACACCGTCTGCGCGCCCTGCATCCGTCGCTGATAGACCTCTCCACCGGCAGGATCGAGCGGCTGCTCGGGTCATTGGGCGATCCGCACAAGCGGCTGGGCCCGGTGATCCACATCGCCGGCACCAACGGCAAGGGCTCGACGACCGCGTTTTTGCGCGCCATCGCCGAGGCGGCCGGGCTGAAGGCGCACGTGCTGACCTCGCCGCATCTGGTGCGGTTCGCCGAACGCATCCGGGTCGCCGGGATGCTGATCTCCGACGCGGAGCTCGCCCTGCGGATCGACGAGGTCGAAGCCGCCAATCAAGGCGAGCCGATCAGCTTTTTCGAGATCACCACGGCGCTGGCCTTCCACGCGTTCGCCCAGACTCCGGCCGACCTGACCCTGGTGGAAGTCGGTCTCGGCGGCCGGTTCGACGCCACCAACGTCTTCGACCATCCGGCGGTGAGCGTGATCTCGCCGGTGGACTTCGACCACGTCGACCTGCTGGGGCCGGGATTGGCGAACATAGCCTGGGAGAAGGCCGGAATCATCAAACCGGGCCGTCCTGTGGTGTCGGCCCGTCAGCCCGAGGAGGCGCTCGCGGTGCTCGAGAGCGAGGCGGAGCGTCTGGGCGCGCCGCTCACCCTGATGGGTCGCGACATCGATGCGTTCGAGGAGCGGGGCCGCCTGCGGGTGCAGACGGCGGACCGGCTGATGGACCTGCCGCCGCCCAGTCTTGCCGGCCACCACCAGTTCGCCAACGCCGGATTGGCGGCGGTCGCGGCGCTGGCTCTGGGCGATGCGCGGATCGACGAGGATGCGATCGCCCGCGGCGTCTCGACGGCCGTTTGGCCAGGACGGATGCAGAGACTCACGGCCGGCCCGCTGGCCGACATGGCGAGGGCCCGCGGCGCGGATGTCTGGCTGGACGGGGCCCATAACCCCCATGCCGGGCGCGCCCTGGCCCGGACGTGCGCGGCGATGACGGCGCGCGACGCGCGCCCGGTGGTGCTGATCGTCGGCATGCTCGGCCGCAAGGACGCCGCGGGATTTTTCGAAGCGTTCGCCGGCCTAGCTCCCAGAATCTTCGCGACCGCCTTCGATTCTGGCAATGCCACGCCGGCGCGCGAGCTGGCCAGGATCGCCAGAGCGCGCGGCCTGGAAGCGACCGGCGTCCACGGCGGAGTCGCCGCCGCCATGGCGCGCGTGCTTCGCGCGTCCGGTCCGCCGCCGCATGTGGTGATCTGCGGCTCGCTGCGATTTGTCGGCGACGTGCTGGTGCTCAGCCCGGACACTTGGCCAAACTAGGGCCCGGCCTGGGCCCGAACCGCCTCCCCCCACTCGCACCAGCCGGCAAGCCTGGGCGCGCCGCGCATGTAGCGCGCGTCGCGGCTTTCGATCCCGAACCCCCGCGCGGCAATGATCGGCGCGACCTGCCGGGCGAGGTGGCAGCCTCCGGCGATCCGCTTCCAGATCGGCTCTATCCGCCCCTGCCAACGCTCCACGCCGGCAACTGCAACTGATCAGCCCCGGGTGGATCAGGCGGTCGTAGAGCGAGGCCATGCTTCGGCGCCGTCAGCGGCGGTGACGCCGGTTTCGGCCAGCCAGTCCACGATCTTCTGCTTGGGCATGGCGCCGACCTTCATCGACTTCATTTCCCCGTCCTTGAACAGCATCATGGTGGGAATGCCGCGGACGCCATAGCGCGACGGCGTGGTCGGGCTTTCTTCGATGTTGACCTTCGCGACGGTCAGAGCGTCGCCAAATTCGCCGGCGATCTGCTCGAGGGCCGGAGCGATCTGCTTGCAAGGGCCGCACCACTCGGCCCAGAAATCGACCAGGACCGGTTTTGAAGCCTTTAGGACATCGGCTTCAAACGAGGCGTCGGTGACGGCGACGGTGTTCATGACATGGCTCCTTGCTATTGTGCCCCGAGAGTTAAGCGTTTTGTGCGCCGGCGCAACGTCTTGGCTAGACGCAAGCGGCGCCCTGGCGGCGAGAATTTCTGTTGGCGGCGACAGTCCGGGTGCGGGCGTCATCGCATGTGTGCCGCTCCCGCCCCTTTTAGCTCCGCTGAAAGCAACTCGATCAGAAGCGCTGCGGGCGACGCGCGGGCCAGCGGAGCGCCCTGCCCGGCCCACCAGGCGCCGTACCCGCCCTCGCCCCGCGCCTTGGCCGCGGCGTTGAGCGCCTTGCCCGCGTCATAGGCCACCGGATAGGCCGGAGGCGCGCCAAGGTCCGCTTCCAGCTGCGTGAACCGATTGACCAGACCGCGGGCCGGGCGCCCGGAGATCGCCCGGGTCATCACCGTTCGCGGCCGTTCGGGGCGCAGCAGGGCGGCCCGATGGGCAGGGTCGGACGCGGCCTCGGGGCAGGCGACGAAGGCCGTTCCCATCTGCACCGCGACCGCGCCGAGCGCCAGGGCCGCGGCGATACCCGCTCCGTCCATGACCCCGCCGGCGGCGATCACCGGGACATCGACGCTGCGCGCCAGCCTCCGAACAAGCGCGAACGTTCCCAACTGTTCGTCGGGCGCGTTTTCGTCGAAGACGCCGCGGTGGCCGCCCGCATCGTAGCCTTGGGCGACGATCGCGTCGGCGCCGGCCCGAACGGCGGCATCCGCCTCACTCGCATTGGTCGCGGTGGCCAACAGCACGGAACCGGCGCTTTTTAGGGCCTTGACCGCCTCGCCGGGCGGCAGGCCGAAATGAAAGCTCACCACCGGTGCGCGAGACTGGACCAGTAGATCCAGCTTGGCGCGATCGGTGTTGAAACTGCGATAGATCTCGCGAAGTTCGCTGGGCGGCGTCGCGCCGAAGGTCGCGAACGCCGGCGCCAGGCGCGCCAGCCAGGCGACCTCGCGGACCGGATCGCGCGCCGCCGGCGCATGACAGAACACGTTGACGCCGAAAGCGCGGTTCGTGCCCGCCTGGACCTGCGCGATGTCGGTCCCGGCGGCCTGGACGTCGAGGTGCCCGATGGCGATGGAGCCGAGCCCTCCGGCGTTGGAGACCGCGCAGGCGAGCGCCGGCGTCGAGGTTCCCGCCATGGGAGCCTGGATGATCGGGACGCTCAGTCCCAGGCGCTCGAGCAAGGGATGCATGGCCGTTGCGCTCAAGCGTCTACCAGAGCATCCAGGGCGGAATCGACAAGACCGTCCGGCATGGGCATCAGCCTGGGGCCGTCCGTCCACACCAGCGCCGCCTCGATCGCGCGGCCCGGAAACACCTCGCGCAGCAAAACCACGTAGAGCGCCATCTGGCGCAGGTAGGCTTCCTCGGCGTCTTCGATGCGCTTTGGCGCGGGCCTGTTGGTCTTGAAGTCGACCACGAGCACACGGCGTTCCTCGATCACCAGCCGATCGACGCGGCCCGAGATCCGCAGGCCGCGCGCCGTTCCCGCCAGGGCGACCTCGGCCTTGGACCCAGGTCCGAACACCGCCGCGAAGCGATGATCGCCAATGACCGCCAGGGCGGCGTGCGCCATCTCCGCGCGCTGATCGGCCGAAAGATCCCGCTCGCGGCCGAGCCAGCGCGCGGCGGCCGGGGGGCGGTCCTCTTCCCGCACGTCGGGCAGCACCTGTAGCAGGCGGTGGATGATATCTCCCCTGCGGAAGCGCCCCAGTCCCGCCACGACGGCGACGGGCGAAGGCGAGGACGCCCTGACCGCCTCGTCGAGAGCGGAGGGCGAGGCGTACCGCGCCGCCGCCGGCTCGGGCGGCGCCGGGGCGCGGATCCAGGCGGGCGCGGCGAACGCCGCTGGCGCCAGGGAGGCCGGTGCGTCGGCCGGTGCGGGATCGATGCCGTACCGCCAACCTTCGCCGCCACCCACGAGAGGGAACGGGTGGATCGGCAAGTCGTCGAACGCGCGTTGCATGTAATCGCGCCAGCTACGTTCGTAGCGATGCTTCTGGCTTTCGACGCCGCACAGAATCAGCCGGTCGCGCGCGCGGGTGAGGGCCACATACAGCAACCGCGACGACTCGCGCTCGGCGGCCAGCGCCCTTCGCTGTCGCGCCGCGGCGCTGGCCGGGCAGTCCTCGGCTGTGCGGGGCGCCCAGAGGAAGCCGCGGTCGTCGGTGTCCATCAGGGGTCCGCCACGGTCCATCGCCCGCGCGCTCGTGTCGGGCAGGATCACGATCGGCGCCTCCAGTCCCTTTGCGCCGTGCACGGTCATCACCCGCACCTCGCCTTGCCCGGCGCGGGCGGTGTCCTCGGCCTCCCGCTTGACCTCGATCTCGCTCGAGGACATGGCCGCGATGAAGGTCTCCAGCTCGCGGGCTCCGCGATCCTCCGCGGCCAGGGCCTCGGCGAGGAACGCGTCGGCCGCGTCTTCGCCTTCTGCGCCCATGCGGGTGAATAGTCGCTGACGCATCGAGCGGCCGGCGCCGTCGAGCCGGTCCATCACCCGGCTGAAGAAGTCGAACGGCGCCGCGCGCGCGCCCTCCTCGCGCGCCCATCCCAGAAAGCGATTGGCCGCGTCCCATTCAGCGCGCTCCGCCGCGCGCCGCTCGAGCGCGCGCCACAGGGTTCCTTCGCGCGCGTGCGCGAGGTCGAACAACGATTCCTCACCAACGTCGCAGAACGGGCCTCGCAGAACGCCCGCCAGGGTCAGATCGTCGTCGGCGAACCGCGCGAACCGGGCCAGGGCCAACATGTCCTCGAACACGCCATGTTCCGAAAGCTTGAGACGGTCGGCGCCGCCCACCGGAACCCCCTCCCGCTTGAGGGCGCGAATGATCTCGTGAAACAGCGCAGAGCGCCGTCGCACCAGGATCAGCATGTCGCCATGACCGCACGGGCGCATCCTGTGCGTCTGGCGATCGAGCACGCAATCGCGGGCCGACACCATCTCGACGATGGAGCGGGCGATGCGTCTCGCCAGGCGTCGGTTCGCGCCTTCGTCGGGTTCGCTGTCGACGGGAGCCCAGGCGTCGGTCTCGAGGCTGGCGCCCGCCGGTTCCAGCGGCCACAGGTCGATGCATCCGGCCGGTTCGCGGCGCGCTTTATGGTTCAAGCCAAAGCCGACCACATTGGTCGCATCGCCCGGAATGAGTCCGTCAAGCGCTTCGCGCGCGCGAAACACCGTGTCGACGAACGTCAGGACTTCGGGCGCGGAGCGCCAGCTCTCGTGCAACCTGGCTTCAATGAAGCGAAATCCCGACTCCGTGACCATCGTCGCGAAGCGCTGCTTCTCGACGGCGAACCGCTCCGGCGCGGCGCCCTGGAAAGAGAAAATCGATTGCTTCTCGTCGGCGACGGCGAACACGGTGCGGCGCACCGGTCCGGCGCCCAGGCCGGTGAAGAACTCCGCGGTCAAGGCGCGAAGGATGTCCCATTGTTCGGGCGCTGTGTCCTGCCCCTCGTCCAGCAGGACGTGCTCGAGGCCGCCGTCGAGCTTGAAGAGCACCCAGGTCGCGTCGGCCTTCACGGTCAGCAGCCGGTGGGCGTGTGCGATCAGGTCGGCGAAATCCAGGCTGCCGCGCGCGGATTTCGCGCCTTCGTAGAGCGCTCCGTAGGCCAGGGCGAGCGTCAGGGCGCGCGCCGTGTTTTCCGCGACCGACGCGGCCAGCACAAGCGAGCGGGTGTAGGCGTGGCGCGCCTGTTCCTCCACCAGCCAGGCGCGCGCCGAAGGCTCGACGGCCTGGGTCGCGAGCCGGGCCTTCGGTGTCCCAGCCCCGGTTGAGAAGACCGCCCAGACGTCGGCGAAGGACGCGCCGGGACCCAGCGCCTTCATCATCCGCCCAAGGGGCTGGTCGGTCCTTGGCGTTCCCGCCAGCAAGGCGTCGGCGGCGCTCGACCACTGGCGCCACCGGATGCGCGCCAGCGCCTCCCGTTCGATCTCGGCGCGGCTGGAGGCCTCCGCGAACCCGCATCGCCGCCAGACGTCTCTGACGAATCCCCCCCCGACCTCGCACCGTTCCGCGTAATCGGCGATGGCGGCCCGGCGGTCGGCGAACATGTCGAACATGGTGTTGAACGATGCCCAGTCGAGCTCGACGGAAAAATGCTGATAGGCTTGCGCGAGCCAGCCGTCCGGTTCGGTCATGGACGCGCCGGCCAGATCGTCGCGCGCCCTTGTCGACACCATCCTTGTGGCGACGTCGTCGAGGATGGTGAAGCCTGGGGACACGCCCGCTTCCAGCGGAAACCGTCGCAGCAATTGCTCGCAGAAGGCGTGGATGGTCTGGATCTTCAGGCCGCCGGGTGTTTCCAGCGCGCGCGCGAACAGGGCGCGCGCCGACGACAGGTCGCGATGCGCCTCCTCGATCTCCGCGAGCGCCTCGGTCAGCGCGTCGTCGCGCGCGACCGCCCATGCGCCCAGTTCGCGAAACAACCGTCGCTGCATCTCGGCGGCGCCGGCCTTGGTGTAGGTGACGCACAGGATGGCCTCGGGCCGGGCGCCGGCCAGCAGCAGCCGCGCCACGCGCTTGACGAGCGTCGAGGTCTTCCCCGATCCCGCATTGGCCGCGACGAACACCGAGGCGGTGGGGTCGGAAGCCTGGACCTGGGGGTTGGCGGCGGGAGGGCTCATCGGAGACTTCCTCCCTCCGTTGGCGCATGGGTGGGGACAGACGGCCCCCGGGTCGCGCGAAGCGCGCGCCCGAGGACAGGCTCCGCCGTCAGGGTGGGGCTCTCCCCGGAAAAGGCGCAGGCAGTCGTTTCGCGGCCGTGCCCCACCCTGGACGCTTCGCGTCCTGTCCCTCCCCACAAGGGGGAGGGAGGAAAGGGCCGCGCGGCCCTATTCATCGTCGAACAGCGTCGGCTGGACCCTGGGCGGCGGCGGGGCGGCGAATCCTAGGTGGGCGTAGGCCTTGGCGCAGGCTAGGCGGCCGCGCGGCGTGCGCTGGATGAAGCCCTGCTGCAGCAAATAGGGCTCGATGACGTCCTCCACCGAGTCGCGGGCTTCGGCGATGGCGTAGGCGAGTGTTTCGACGCCGGCCGGGCCGCCGCCGTAGTTCTCGATCAGCGCCGTCAGATACCGGCGATCGAGGGAATCCAGGCCCGAGGGGTCGACCTCCAGCCGCGCCAGGCCGCGCGCGGCGCAGGGCCGGTCGATGACAGCCGCCGCCTCGGCGGTGGCGAAATCGCGGACCCGGCGCAGCAGGCGCCCGGCCACGCGCGGCGTGCCGCGCGCGCGCGCCGCGATCTCGGCCGCGCCTTCCGGCGCCAGGTCGAGGCCCATCTTGCGCGCGGCCTGGGCGAGCACCCTCTGCAGTTCCTCGGGGGTATAGAATTCCAGGCGGATCGGGATGCCGAAGCGGTCGCGCAGCGGGGTGGCCAGCAGTCCGGCCCGGGTGGTCGCCGCCACCAGGGTGAAGGGCGCCAGGTCGATACGGATCGAGCGCGCCGACGGTCCCTCGCCGATCACCAGGTCGAGCGCATGGTCCTCCATGGCCGGATAGAGGATCTCCTCGACATTGGCGGCCAGGCGGTGGATCTCGTCGATGAACAGCACGTCGTTGGCTTCGAGATTGGTCAGGATCGCGGCCAGGTCGCCCGCCTTGGCCAGGACCGGGCCGGACGTGGCGCGAAAATTGACCCCCAGCTCGCGCGCGACGATCTGCGCCAGGGTGGTCTTGCCCAGCCCCGGCGGCCCGAACAGCAGGACGTGGTCGAGCGCCTCGCCGCGCGCGCGGGCGGCGTCGATGAAGACACGCAGATTGGCCTTCGACTGCTCCTGGCCGACGAATTCGCTCAGGGTCTGGGGACGCAGCGCCTTGTCGGTCGCTTCGAGCGGGATAGCTTCGCCGGACACCAGCCGGGTCAACGGCCCAGTTCCTGCAGGGCCGCCTTGATCAGCGCGGCCTCGCCCGCCGTCTCACCCAGGCGCAGGGACGCCTGGTCGACCACGCGGCGGGCGGCGATCTCCGCCACGCCCAGGCCCATCAGCGCGGCGACCGCCTCGCCGGCGGCCGACGGCGGCGCCGAGCGCGCGGCGGAGGCGGTCGAGGACGCAATCGGGCTGTCGGAGATCGGCTTGTCCTTGAGTTCGACGATGATGCGCAGGGCCAGCTTGGGCCCGACGCCGTTGGCGCGGGCGACGACGGCCTTGTCTTGGCGCGCCACCGCACCGGCCAGTTCGCTGGGCGAGAGCACATCGAGCACGCCCAGCGCCGCCTTGGGGCCGACGCCCTGGATCGCCTGCAGCAGCACGAAGGCGCGGCGCTCCTCGCGCGCCAGGAAGCCATAGAGGCGCATGCCGGCGGCTTCTGTCCACTGCGTCTCGACATGCAGCAGGGCCTCGTCCCCCGGCGCCGGCAGCCGTGACAAGGTCCTGCCGCCGCAGCGCACGACGTAGCCGACGCCGCCGACGTCGATGAGAGCCTCTTCCTCACCCACTTCGGCCACAAGACCCCGCAACCGACCGATCACGCCGCGGCTCCAGGGTAAGACTGTCGATTCGCGTTCGTCATGTGTTCCGCCAGTCTCGCCTAAGAACGACGCCCGGGGAAGGGCGGACGGTGGGCTGTCCATCGGCGGGTGGAGGGCGGTCGAAGGGCGGTTCGCTGGCGGTCGGATGGCGGGCGGCTGGCGGTCGGATGGCTTGTGGTGGGCGCCGCCTCACGTTCAGGGTTTTGACCAACGAGTTGATATTGTTGTATTTCTCTATCGACGGCAGGCGAGAGGCGTGTTGGGCGTGGTCTTTCTGAGCGAACGAGATCATCCGGAATCGAAAGTCGGACCGCAAACCGGACAGTTATATTCACATATTGTAATTAAATTGCTTATTGTCAAGTTCCGCCCCGGCGATCCGCCTTCACGCCCGCGGCGGCCCCGAGACGGGGCGACAGCGAGGCGCCCCGATTTTCCTCCGCCAGAAAGCCGCATTTTGATCATACTGGGTCCTAAATCTCGCGTCATGTCACGAGCGCGGCCGCGCGAAGCGGCCCCAAAGGGGAACATGGACAGATGACATTGAACAAGCCTTCGGGTTGGCTCGCCGGAACAGCGGTGGGTCTGGTGATCGCCGCCGGCGCGGTGGGGCTGGGCGCGAGCGCCGCGGACCGGACCGGAGCGGTGAACACCGCACCGGCGCGGATGCCCTTGACGCAGGGCGGCCAGGTTTCATTCGCCGACGTCTTCGCCAGGGTATCTCCGGCGGTCGTCTCCATCGAGATCACCGCACGGGCCGGCCCGCATGAGGTGGCGCTGTCCGACGGCGGCCCGGGCGACGATCCGGCCGCCCCGCCGCCGTCCGGCTCGGGCCAGAACAGTGGCCCGGGCTGGAGCTTCCGCCAGATCGTGCCGGGCAATCCCGACGGCGGGGAACAGCCCAAGATCCACGCCGCCGGCTCCGGGTTCTTCATCTCGGCCAGCGGCTACATCGTGACCAACAACCATGTCGTCGAACACGCCGACACCATCAGAGTCCGCGCCGCCGACGGCAAGGTGCTGAAGGCGCGCCTGATCGGACGCGATCCGGCGACCGACCTGGCCGTGATCAAGGTCGAGGGCGGGGCGTTCCCGTTCGTGTCCTTCGAGGAGTCCGCCAAGCCGCGGGTCGGCGATTGGGTGGTCGCGATCGGCAACCCGTTCGGCCTCGGCGGCACCGCCACCGCCGGCATCGTCTCGGCGCTCGACCGCGAGAACGTCGCCGGCAGCAGCCTGATCGACTATCTGCAGATCGACGCCCCCATCAACAAGGGCAATTCCGGCGGACCGACGTTCAATGTCGAGGGGCGCGTGGTCGGCGTCAATACGGCCATCTTCTCGCCCAGCGGCGGGTCGGTGGGCATCGGCTTCGACATCCCCGCCGACGTCGCCAAGAGCATCTCCGCGCAGCTGATCGCCTATGGCAGGGTCGACCACGGCTTCATCGGCGCCACCATTCAGCAGATCACCCCGGATCTCGCCGAGAGCCTGGGCCGCGACGACACCCACGGCGCGCTGGTCGCGGCCGTCGCGGCGGGCGGGCCCTCAGAACGCGGCGGCCTCCACGTCGGCGACGTCGTCCAGGCGGTCAACGGCCACGCGGTGACGTCGGCCTCGGACCTGACGCGCCAGGTGGCGTTCGCCCATCCCGGCGACACCCTGCGCCTGACCGTGCTGCGCGACGGCCGCCAGGCGAGCGTCGACCTGCGCGCCGGCGTGCGCCCGTCGCAGGACGTACTGGCCAGCCGCGAGTCCGGCGACGGATCGCCGGAGTCCGGCGCCGCCGCGGCCAGGGCCGCGCCCCCCGTTCTCGGCCTGCGCCTGGCCGAACTCACCCCGGATGCGCGCCAGCGCTTCAACATCGGCGAGGCGGCGCATGGCGTGGTAGTTACGGGTGTCGCATCGAACACCGATGCGCGGGACAAGGGCCTGCGCGAGGGCGACGTGATCGTCAAGGCGGGCGATCGGCCGGCGACCCAGCCCTCGGACGTGCGCACCGCCGTCGCCGAGGCGAGCCGCCAGAACCGCAAGGATGTCCTGCTGCTGATCAGCCGCGGCGGCCGCACCCTGTTCGTACCGGTTCAGATCAAGCCGGAGGCGGAGGGCTGAGCCGAGGCTCCGCGCCGCCACCGGGCATAATGGTGGCGCGGGCTGCCAGGCGTGGTTTGATCCGCGGAAGGGTTGCGCTATGTCCTGTCGCGCCCGCGGGGATGCCCGGGCCAACAAGGGAGGACTGTCCATGTTTTCGCATATCATGATCGGCACCAACGATCTCGACCGGGCCAAGACGTTCTACGACACGCTGCTGGGCACGCTGGGCGTCCCGCCGGCGATGGTCGACAACCACCGCATCTTCTACATGACCCCGACCGGCGTCTTCTCGGTGTCCAAGCCGATCAACGGCGAGCCGGCGACCGCGCCCAATGGCGGCACCATCGGCTTCGCCGCCGCCTCGCCCGAGCAGGCCGATGCCTGGCACGCGGCCGGCGTCGCCGCCGGCGGCGTGACCTGCGAGGATCCGCCCGGGGTGCGCGAGGGCGGCATGGGCAAGCTCTACCTCGCCTACCTGCGCGACCCGGACGGCAACAAGCTCTGCGCCCTGCACCGGATGCCTTAGCGGCGCCACCACCCGCCTGATCTTACCTGGCCGTTTCCAGCCGATTGCGCGCCGTTCGCGCGTGGGCGTGAGCTATGGCGACGGCCAGGGCGTCGGCGGCGTCGGCGGTGGGGCCGCCGGCCGCCGGCAGCAGCCGAGCAATCATGAATGCCACCTGCGCCTTGTCGGCGCCGCCGGTTCCCACGACCGCCTTCTTCACCACCTTTGCCGCATATTCGGCGACCGGCAGCCCGGCGCGGGCCGGCGCAATCATGGCCGCGGCGCGCGCGTGGCCGAGCTTCAGGGTCGAGGCCCCGTTGGCGGTCATGAAGGTCTCCTCCACCGCCGCCTCGTGCGGCGCATGCAGGACGATGATCTCGCCGATCGCCTCGAACAGGATCAGCAGCCGTTCGGCCAGCGACAGGGTGTCGGGCGGCGCGATCACCCCGTGCGCGACATGGACCAGCCGCGACCCCTCGACCGAGATCACGCCCCAGCCGGTGCGGCGAAGGCCCGGATCGAGGCCGAGGATGCGAATCGGGTGGGGCATGTGTGGGGGAGTGTCGCCGAAGGCGGGCGGGGGGGGAAGCTTGCGTGGAGCTTCAGTCCCTTCTGATGCGCCGCGGCTAAAAACCCTGCGTCCGGGCTTGGAACTCGTGATCAAATTCCGCGACCACGCCATCTGCCGGCGAAGCCTCCAGAGCCGCGATATCGTCTTCCGAAAATTCCCAGGCATAAAGCGAGCGTCGAGCGAGGCAGGTCCCCTTCGGCCCGCCGTTAGAAGAAAATCCCATGGTTTTCCATAATTCGAAGTTGGTGAGCCCAACCGGCGGCTAGGAAATACGATCGCCTTCAATTGGAGGTTCGTCGCCTGCGCTGTCGAGAACGGCCAAAAACGCCTCGCGGCTACCTCTTGCCGATCTGGTGCGGAAATAGGTCTCCGTTTCCAAAGCCGAGAGTTTCTCCGCCACCGCGGTATTGATGAACTCATTCAGACTGACGCCGTCTTCGCGCGCCAGACGTTGGGCTTCGGCTTTCAACGACGGCCGCAGTTTCAGTGTTTCGGACGTTGGGTTCATCATAGTCTCCCAAGAGCATCGGCTGGTCTCAGAACTTCGATCCCAAAACGAACCGATGGACCGAAATGTCGTTCATTGAACGTCACGATGCAATCGGCCCGGCCATTTATCGCGGTTTCGAGCACCATTTCGTCAGCAGCGTCGTTGAGTTGCGGACGCCATAGATAGTGCAGCTTCACCGGCCTTATGAGCCCACCGAGGTAGTCGAGCAAATCGGCGACCTGCGCCACTCCGATCCCTGCGGAGTGGAGATGTTCCGGCCGGGAGAGCACGGCCTCATATTCCAGAAACATCGGTACGCTCGCCAACATTTCGAAGCGCCCTTCGTCGAGCGCCCTCAGAAGCCGATTCGAGGCGCCGGACCGACTGCGCACCGCCGCCACGAGAACGTTGGTATCGAGAACCGCCCTCAGCACCGGTCAAGCCTCATCGCAGGTGAAGTTTCAGGTATTCGACCATCAACGCCCCTCACCACGTCCAATCGACATGCGCCAGCGGCGCACTGTTGAGGGTCTGCCGCAGGGTCGTTGCGCGCTGGAGGGCTGTCTCGAGAAGCGCGTTCATTGATGGTGACCCCAAAAGAACGGTAGCACGATGGCGCCGACATCTGGTCCGCCAAAGGAGGCGGCGCCTCGACGGAGCTGATTTGAGCCTATTCGGCTGCCGCCCCCAACGTCTTCCCGACCACTCCCAACCCCTCGGTCATCATCCCGCCCACGGTGACCGCCGCTTCGTGAGGCAGCACATCGGCGATCCAGACGAGTCGGCTTCCCTGCCCCTCCGGAAACACTTGGAAAGGCGCTGTGGTGGCCGACGCGTTCGCTGCGCGGCCTGCTCGATCCGCCGGGGCGTGGCCGTGCGGGGGCACGGCCAGATCGACGCTGCCCCCGGTCGTTCCATGGGTCGCCGGGACTTACGCCCGGCGATGACGGTCGTAGGGAGGGTGAGGATCAACGAGCGCTGGTATCAGGCGTATCGTGACCTATTCCTTTCCCTATCTGATTTTCTACAGCGTGACCGACTAGTGTCCCGTTGCAGTGATTTTGACTCTTTGAGGAACGCACGACACGCGTCGGCGTCGAGCCATTCTAGGGGGTGGACCAACCCGTCACATTGAATGCGATGAAACGCTAGGGCACGTGCGGACGGGACTGAATCGATGTGGCGGCGGATGGGCTGGGCGCCGAGAACACGGATCAACACGCATGGCGCTGCGCGCCGCACGGATGGATGGTGATGCGGCGAGCCTGGATCGGGACAGGAGGGTCTGACCGGTCGCGTGATCCCCTGCAGCGCCGGTTCATCCGTGCGGCGCGCAGCGCCATCCGTGCCTATCCGTGTTAAAAATCACGGGCGACCCAGCGCGATCAGACCCGGGCGGTCCGGCGTCGACGAGCGTGCCGTCGCCGTGATTATGCCTCTTCGATGGAACGCACATCGC